>NZ_JBFAJV010000004.1:46006-540951 GCF_040655415.1 Actinosynnema sp. NPDC050436
GGCGGGGGGGGGGGGGGGGGTCGGGGGGCCGGGGCCCCGCCCCCCCCCCCCCGCCCCCGATCACGCCTTCTTGATGATCCAGCGCTGGTCGGTCCGCCGAGACTCGCACGAAGCGAGCCTCAACTCCTTGTAGACGCCGTTGTGCGTGATGCACTGGTCGCTGGTGCCGAGTTCGAACTGCCACGAGTGGTAGCCGTCGTACGAGTGGCCGACCCAGCGCTGGCTCTCGGACCCGTCGCACTCGCGGCCCGCGACCGCTCCGTCGACCTCCGTCGCGCACCACCCGTACTTCTTGTCCCTGATGGAGCCGTCATCGGAGATGTACCACCGCTGGTTGTCCTCGCCGTGGGAGGGGTGGGCGACGACCGGGAAATCCGGGTCCCACGCCCAGTTGGACTGGTCCCACACGTCGCCCGGCCGGGTCACGCTCTCGATCACCCACTCGTCCTGGGGCGCATCGACTTCGACGGCGTTGGAGGTCGGTGCGATGAGCAGCGCCGAAGCAGCCACGGCAACGGCAGCGAGAGCTCGTCCGAACTTCATTCGGGTTCCTTCCGGTTCGACATCCGAAGTGCACCGTCGAGTAGACGCAACGACCGGGCTTCGCGCTCGCCGGAGACAACGAAAGTGGGAGCGAATGACACGCATGGTGGATCTTGCCGCCACGCCTGTCACCGCCCCCAAGAGGTGCGCCGCTTCCTCAAGGGACGGTCAGCGGTCGTCACCGCCGCGCGCCCCCGCGTCACCGCGAAACAGGAACGCGGCGACTTCTCGGCCCACCGAACGGGGATCGTCGCCCAGGTCTCGGGACAGGGCTCCGGTGTTCCACAGGGTTGCGAAGCCGTGCACGATCGACCACGCCGCCACCGCTGCCAGCCTCGGGTCGGGCTCGTCGGTCACGCCTCCTTGGAGCAGGGCGGCGGCGCGCCGTTGAGCGGCTCGGAGGTCCGGGTCGTCCGAGTGGTACAGGTCGGGGCGGAACATCACCTCGAAGTGGGCTCGGTGGTCCACCGCGAAGGCCACGTAGGCCGCTCCCACGTCCACGTACGTCCCTCCCCCGTCCCCGGCCGCCGCCAAGGTCTCCGCGAGGGTGTCGAAGCCCTCGGTGGCCAGCGCGGTCAGCAGGCCCGCCTTGTCGCGGAAGTGGTGCACGGGGCCGGCGTGCGAGACGCCCACCCTCCTGGCCAGGTCGCGCAGGCTCACGGCGGACGGGCCGTGTTCGGTGATCACGTCCACTGCGGCGGTGAGCACGGCGCGGCGCAGGTCGCCGTGGTGGTACGGGCGCTCGGGTGTCACCCCACCAGCCTAGCCGCGATCTAGGCGTTGACAAGTTCGGGTCCGCAGGCGCATCTTGTCACTGTCTAGTTGCCGCACTCCGGGAGAGCCCGCCGTGGAACCGTTGATCATTCTCGTCTCCGTCGCGCTGACCCTGGTCGTCGCGCGCGCCCTCGGGCTGACGCGGGTTCCGCCGTGGCCGTTCGCGGTGCGGATCGGGTTGGCCGGGATGTTCACGGCGACCGGGATCGCGCACTTCGTCGGACTGCGCGGCGAGCTGGTCGCCATGGTGCCGCCGAGCCTCCCGGCACCCGAACTGCTGGTCACCGTCACCGGGGTGCTGGAGTTGGCGGGCGCTATCGGGCTCCTGGTGGACCGCACCGCCCGCCCTGCCGCGCTCGGCCTGGCGGTGCTGCTCCTGGCGATGTTCCCGGCGAACGTCCACGCGGCGGCCAACGGCCTGTCCCGCGCCTTCGGCGACCAACTGCTCCCCCGCACGATCATGCAGGTGGTGTTCCTCGCCGCGACCGTCGCGGTGCTCGTCAAGCACCGCTCACGACGACCCGCGCTTGACCGTGCACAAGTGTGAGTGTTTAATCACTCTTGTCCCGAGGTCCGAAAACAGAGCGAGGCCGGGCCAGGGTGTGAATGGTCAACCACACATGGAGGTACGTCATGCGGGCACGGGAAGTCGTCCTGCCGGGGATCGTGGAACCCGAGGGGCTGCGCCTGCGGCACCGCGAGCTGCCCTCCCCCGCCGTCGGGCAGGTCGTGGTCCGGGTGGAAGCGGGCGGGGTGTCGTTCGCCGAGCAGCAGATGCGCCGGGCCAAGTACTACGACCAGCCGCCGTTCCCGTTCGTGCCCGGCTACGACCTCGTCGGCACGGTCGCCGAGGTCGGGCCCGGCGTCCCGGCCGACCTGGTCGGCCGGCGGTTCGCCGCGCTGACCAAGACCGGCGGGTGGGCCGACCACGTCCTGCTGCCGGCCGCCGACCTCGTGCCCGTCCCGGCGGGCGTCGACCCGGCGGAGGCGGAGTCGTTCGTGGTCAACGGGATCACCGCCTGGCAGATGCTGCACCGCGTCGCGCGGGTGCGGGCCGGGCAGACCGTGCTCGTGCACGGGGCCAACGGCGGCGTCGGCTCCACGCTCGTGCAGCTCGCCCGGCTCGCCGGGGCGACCGTGATCGGCACCGCCTCGCCGCGCCACCACGACGCCGTGCGCGCGCTCGGCGCGACCCCCGTCGACTACCGCGACCCCGCGCTCCCCCGAACGGTCCGCAGCCTGGCACCGTCCGGTGTGGACGCCGTCTTCGACCACGTCGGCGGGCCCGGGATCGTCGACTCCTACCGGCTGCTCGCCCCGCGCGGCACGCTCGTCTCGTACGGCACCGCGTCCACTAAGGACGAACAGGGCTCCTCGCGGCTGCCGGTGCTGCGCCTGTTCGCCCGGCTGATGTGGTGGAACGCGCTGCCCAACGGCCGTCGCGCCACGTTCTACAACATCTGGGCCGGCAAGCGCCGCCGCGCCGCGTTCCAGGCCCGCCTCGCCGAGGACCTGGGCTCGGTGTTCGCCCTGCTGGCCCGGGGCGAGCTGACCGCCCAGGTCGCCGCCCGGATCCCGCTCGAAGAGGTCGCGCGGGCGGTCCGGCTGGCCGAGTCCGGCACGGTCGCCGGCAAGGTCGTCCTCGTGCCCTGACGCCCGCCGGCCGGAGTCGTGGGACGACAGGCGGGTCAGGATTGGCGGACGAGGGCGGTGATGCGGTCCGCGAAGTCCGGGAACTCGCGGCGCGCGTCGGCGACGACGTCCACGGCGGGCCGCTCCCGGCCCGGGGCGAAGCGCTCGGCGACGGCCCGCAACTGCGCGTGCGGCTTCCCGGGCTCCTCCGGGTACTCGGTCGCCTCGTACGGTCCGACGCCGCCGGCCAGCACCCAGAGGAACCCGGCCAGGTCTCCCGCCACGACCCCCAGCTCGCCCTCCGAACCGAGGAACACCACGGGCTGGTCGACCACCTCCGCGCCCGGCCGCACCAGCCAGACCGCCGCGTACCCGCCCGTGCCGTCCTGGCCGAACACCAGGTAGTCGTCGCCGGACGCCACCGGGTTGTCGGTCCACGCCCGGATCCAGTCGGCGGTGTCCTCGGCGGACAGGAACTCCCGGCGCGGCTCGAAGTCCATCCCGGTGTCGTGCTCGAACTCCACCTCGGCCACGGCGGCCAGCGCGGGCGGGAACGTGCGGTCGTGGGTCTGCGTCACGCGCGAAGGGTAGCCGGCCCCCGTGCTCAGGTCCCGAAAGCCCGGACCACGGCCGCCATGTCCTCGGTGCCGCCGTGGTCGGCGGCCACCCGGTACTGCTCGTGCAGCGCGCGCATCACGCGGTCCTCGGTGCCCGCCTCGCGCATCGCGTCGAGGATCAGCTCGGCGTCCTTCACCGCGCCGTCGATGCCGAACGACGGCGCGAAGTCGCCCGCGATCATCGCCCGCCCCTTCGCCTGGGCGTAGGCGCTGTCCGCCGGCCCGCCGGAGATCGCGTCCAGGAACGCCTCCGGCTCGACGCCGAGGCCCCGGCTCAGCGCGACCGCCTGCGCGGTGGCGGCGGTGATCGACAGCACCCACGAGTTGGCCGCCAGCTTGAGCCGCTGGCCGTCCCCCGGCTTCTCGCCCGCCCACACCGTGCGCGCGCCGATCGCGTCGAACACCGGGGCCACCCGCTCGCGCAGCGCGCTCGGACCGGACGCCAGCACGGTCAGTTTGCCCTCCTCGGCGGGTTTGCGGGTGCCGAGCACGGGGGCGTCGACGTACCCGGCCCCGCCCGCCAGCCCGGCCAAGCGCTGCGCGCCGGTCAGGCCGACCGTGCCGCTCTGCACCCACACCACGTCGTCGCCGAGGTCCAGCCCGCCCACGACCTCGGCCGTGGAGTCCGCGTCGAACAGGACGGTCAGCACGACGTCCGCGCCCTCGACCGCGACCGCCGGGTCGTCGGCCACCACCGCGCCGTCCTCGGCCAGCGGCCGGGCCTTGTCCGCGCTCCGGTTCCACACCGCCACGGAGAACCCCGCCCGCAGCAGGCTCCGCGCCATCCCCGCACCCATCATCCCGGTGCCCAGCACCGCGACCGACTTCGCCACCTGGAATCCTTTCCCTCTGGTGACCGCAAATCTGCCACCGCTGCGGCCGACCCGCATCTTTCGTCTTCACTGGGTCGGAGCAATTCCGCTTGCGCCCGAGCGGATCGCGCGCGTTGCTCCGCCCGCCGGCCCTACCGTGGGCCCGAACGCACGCGCGTGGGGAGTTCGGTATGGACGGCACGGCACGGCCGGGCGGCTCGGCACTCGTCGCCGCCGGGTGGACGTCCTCGGTGGTGGGCCTGGCCCTGCCGCTGGGGGTGGGCTGGCTGGTCGGCTCCGGCGCGCTGGACTGGTGGCACCTGGCGGCGCTGCCCGCCGGCGCGGCGCTGGTGCACGGCGGCGAGCGCACCCGGGCACGCGGCCGGGGGCATCCCTCGCGCGGCGGCGAGCGGACCCGGGCACGCGGCCGAGAACACCCTTCACGCGCGCCGGGACGGCCGCGCGAGGTGGTCGCGTGCGGCGCGGTCCGGACGGCGACGGCGCACCCCGCGCTCGAACCGGTGCGCGCGACGCCCGACGACGGGGACGCGGCGGCCGATCCCGCCCTGGCCCGGCGGAGACGGCTCGGCGAGGTCATCCAGGCGCTGGGCGCGGTCCTGGTCGCCTTCGCGCTGTGGCGACTGGGCCTGGCCCTGTGGCGGCTGGTCCGCCACGACTGGGCGATCGGCTGCCACCAGCTCTACGTGATCGTCCCGGCGGTGTTCGCCGGCACGTGCGGCGCGGTCGCGGCGCGGCTGGGCGGCCGGATCAGGCGGCGGGCCGCTCCGCCGCCGCGCGGGTCCGGGTGAGCAGGAAGCCCGCCAGTGCCGCGATCGGGAACATGATGACGCCGTAGACCGCCGCCGGGACGGCCAGCCGCTCGCTGCCCATCACCGTGACGGCGACGGCGATGGCGAGCGTGCTGTTGTGGATGCCGACCTCGAACGCCGCCGCCACGGCCTGCCGCCGCCCGACCCGGAACAGCCGGGGCAGCAGGTACCCGGCGGCCAGGCTGCACGCGCAGAACAGCGCGGCGACCACGCCCGTGTCGGCCAGGTAGCCGCCCAGGTTCTCCCGCTCGGCGAGCAGCGCGCCCGCGATCACGGCCACCAGCACGACCGCCGACACGATCCGCACCGGCTTGTCGGCGCGGTCGGCGAACGCGGCCGACCACCGCCGCACGGCCATGCCCAGCACCACCGGCACCAGCACGACGGCGAACACCTGGGCGACCTTGCCGAACTCCAGGCCCACGGCCCCGTCCCCGACCGCCGGGCGGAAGTGGTCCAGCGCCAGGTTCACCACCACCGGCAGGGTCACCACGGCGAGCACCGAGTTGACCGCCGTCAGCGTCACGTTGAGCGCCACGTCGCCCCGGAACAGGTGGCTGAACAGGTTCGCCGTGGTGCCGCCGGGCGAGGCCGCGAGCAGCACCATGCCCACCGCGAGCACCGGGTCCAGCCCGAACGCGGTCACCAGGCCGACGCAGACCAGCGGCAGCAGCACGAGCTGGGTGGCCAGCGCGACCGCGACGGCGCGGGGCTCGCGCACCACCCGCGCGAAGTCGGCGACGGTCAGCGACAGGCCCAGCCCGAACATCACGACCGCCAGCGCGACCGGAAGCCCGACGCTCGTCAACGCGGTGCCCACGGGCCACCACCTCCCCGTCGAGCCGCGACGCTGCGGCGTGACGGGCGCATCCTCCCCCGGTGTCCGGTTCGCCCGGAAGGGTCGTTACCGAACAGCGGCCGGACCCGGTGGGTGGCGGACCGGCTGGTGGGTCAGCGGGCGACGGTGAAGCGGCGGTTCTCGAACTTCGGCTGCTCGATCTCGTCGACCAGGGCGACGGCGTAGTCCTCCGCGCTGATCCAGCTCACGCCCTCGGCGTCGCCGACCAGGTCGTCCTCACCGGTGCGGTACCGGCCGGTGCGCTCGCCGGGCTCGATGGTGGCGGCCGGGCTCAGGGCGGTCCAGGTCACGTCCTCGACGCCGCGCAGGTAGTCCAGCGCGTCGCCGTGCGCGTGCATGATCTGCAGCAGCCAGTCCGGCAGGCCCGGCTTGTCCCAGACCTGCCCGCCGCCGGGCGCGCGCAGGCTGCCTGCGCCGTTGACGACGATCAGGCGCGGCCTGCCGTCGACCGCGCGCAGCGCCTCCACCAGCGACTTCGCCGCCGGTGCGATGGTGGCCTGGTGGCCGGGGCCGTCGCCGCCGCCGACCGCGCTGACCACCACGTCGTGCCCGGCCAGCAGGGCGGGCAGGGACTGGGTGTCGAGGACGTCGCCCGCCACGGCCGTCAGGCCGGCGTCGGTGCGGTCGAGCTTCGCCGGGTCGCGGACGACGGCGGTGACGGTGTGGCCCCGGCGCAGCGCCTCGTCGAGGATCCGGGTGCCGATGGTGCCGGTGGCGCCGATGAGCGCGATGTGTGCCATGGCTGGACTGCATCTCCACTGTGGACGGTGGGCGCCGTGTCACGCCCGTAGTGCATATTCAAGCCACGCTCCGGCGGACCGGCGAGGTGGGAGAAGGACACGTCATGGTGAAAAAGCGACACATCCCGGAGGTGACCTACCGGAACCCGACCGGCACCGAGCTGGGTGTGGAGGTGCTCACGCTGGGCGGGCTGCGCTCGCGCGCGGGCGACGGGCACGACCTGACCCGCCCCCAACGGCCCGACTTCCACCTGCTCATGCTGATCACCGCCGGCACCGGCACCCACACCGTGGACTTCACGCCCTACCGGCTGCGGCCGGGCAGCGTGGTGTGGGTGCGCCCCGGCCAGGTGCAGCAGTTCCAGGACCGGTCACGGGTGGAGGGCCCGCTGCTGCTGTTCCGGCCCGACTTCCCGCCGCCCGGCTCGGCGAGCCCGTTCGGGCCGGCGCACTGGCAGCTCACCACCCAGGACCGGCTGCTCGCCGCGACCGCCGCGCAGCACCTGGCGACCGAGTACGCCGCGCTGGCGCACGCGCCCGTCGCCGCCGCCGGGCGGCTGCTGGCCCACCTGCTGGCGGCGCTGCTGCACCGGCTCTCGCTCGCCTCGGACACCCGGGGGCCGGTGTACAACGACGCGTTCCTGCGGTTCCGGGAGGCCGTGGAGCGGGACTTCGCCACCCGGCACCGGGTGGCCGACTACGCGCACGCCCTGGGCTACTCGCCGCGCACGCTGACCCGTGCCGCGCAGGACGCCGTGGGGATGGGCGCGAAGGAGTTCCTGGACCGCCGGGTCGTGCTGGAGGCCCGCCGGCTGCTCGCCCACACCGACCTGCCCGCCGCCGCGATCGGCACCCGGCTCGGCTTCCCGGACCCGGCGAACTTCTTCAAGTACTTCCGCCACCGCGCCGGCTGCTCGCCCGGCGAGTTCCGCGCGGCCTTCACCGCGTGACGCCGGCGGGTCGCGCGGGGTGGAACCCGGGCCGGCCGCCGGGGCGCGGCGGCCGGACCGGAGTCAGATGTCGCCGAGCAGCTCCTCGGCGGCCTTGATGGCGGCGTCCTGGTGCGGTTGGAGCTCCTGCTGCCCCAGGTTGTCGAACGAGAACGGTTCCTTGAGCGGCTCGGTCACGCCCGCCAGCACCTCGATCACGGCGTTGGCGCAGAACGGCACGTACGCGGGGGCGTACCCGCCCTCGTGCACGGCCACCACCCGGCCTTCGCACAGGTCGGCCGCCGCGTCGAGCACCACCCGGGTGATCTCCCGGTACCCGCGCGGGGTGACCATCATCCGGCCCAGCGGGTCGAGCGCGTTGGCGTCGAACCCGGCCGCGATGATCACCAGGTCGGGCCGGAACCGGCGCAGGGCCGGCAGCACGACCCGGCGGGCCGCCTCCAGGTAGCCGCCGTTGCCGGTGCCGGGCGGCAGCGGCAGGTTGAGCGTGTAGCCGAAGCCCGCGCCCTCGCCGCGTTCGGTCAGGTGCCCGGAGTCCGGCGGGAACATCCGGTCCTGGTGCAGCGACAGCGCGAGGACCGTCGGGTCCTCCCAGAAAACGGTCTGGGTGCCGTTGCCGTGGTGCACGTCGACGTCCACGACGGCCACCCGCTCGACGCCGCGCGAGCGCCGCGCCGCCCGGATGGCGATGGCGATGTTGGCCAACATGCAGAAGCCCATGCCCGAGTCGGGCACGGCGTGGTGGCCGGGTGGTCGGACCAGGGCGTAGGCGTTGTCCACCTCGCCGTCGAGGACGGCCTCGACGGCGCGGATCGCGCCGCCGGTCGCCAGCCGGGCGATGTCCAGCCCGCCCCGGCCGAACGGGGTGCCGCCGTCACCCCCGTCGCCGCCGGTGTCGTTGGCCGAGGTGAGCCGGGCCAGGTGGCCGGGCGTGTGCACGAGGAGGATCTCGTCGTCGGTGGCGGGGCGCGGGGCGAGGCGGGTGAGCCGGTCGATGAGACCGGTCGCCACGACCAGCTCGTGCACCCGCCGCTTGGCTTCGGGGTTTTCCAGGTGTCGGAACGGCTGGATCCCGCGACGCGGGTCCGCGGGCACGAGGCTCGCGTGGGTTCCGGTGTCGTGCCAGCCGTAGAGCTCGTGGTACACGTAACCCGTCGACATTCCGTCGATGGTCCTCGCGCCGGAGGCGGGCCGTCTTGTCCTCCAGCGCCCGGGGGTTGACTGCCCGCGAACGTGCGCCGGCGACCAAGTCCGGTACGCCGCACGCCAAGAATTTCCCGCGCGCGGGACGAATACTCGGGGCATGACCCACAGCCCCCACCCGCTCGACCCGTTCACCGCCGACGAGATCTCCCAGGTCAGGGAAGCGCTCGTGCGCGCGGGGAAGGTCGGTGGGACCACCCGGTTCCCCAGCGTCCTGCCGGTGGAGCCGGCCAAGGAGGCGGTGCGGTCGCACCGCGCGGGGGACGCGGTCACCCGGCGGGCGCGGGTCGTGCTGCTGGACACCGCGACCGGGGTCGCGGCCGAGGCGGTGGTGAACGCGACCGAGGGCGCGGTCGAGTCCTACCGCGAGCTGGAGCCGGCCAAGGACGGCCAGCCCGCGATCCTGTTCGAGGAGTACGACCGCAGCGCCGAGCTGGTCAAGGCCGACCCGCGCTGGCAGGCGGCGATGCGCCGGCGCGGCGTCGAGGACTTCTCGCTGACCTTCATCGGCCCGCTGTCCCCCGGTTTCTTCGACGAACCGCTGCTGCGCGAGCGCCGGGTGCTGCGGGCGCTGACGTTCCTGCGCGACCACGTGGACGACAGCCCGTGGGCGCACCCGGTCGAGGGCCTGCTGTGCGAGGTGGACCTGATCGCCAACGAGGTGCTGGCGGTGACCGACGAGGGTGACGTGCCGACGCCGGTCGAGCACGGCAACTACACCGGCGAGCCGGCCCGCACCACGCTCAAGCCGATCTCCATCACCCAGCCCGAGGGCGTGAGCTTCACCGTCGAGGGCAGCGAGGTCACCTGGGAGGGCTGGCGGCTGCGGGTCGGCTTCAACGCCCGCGAGGGCCTGACCCTGCACCGGATCTCGTTCGGCGGCGACCCGGTGCTGCACCGGGCGTCGATGGCCGAGATGGTGGTGCCCTACGGCGACCCCGCGCCGTGGCGGAACTGGATCAGCTACTTCGACGCGGGCGAGTACCTGCTGGGCAAGAACGCGAACTCGCTGCGGCTGGGCTGCGACTGCCTGGGCGTCATCCACTACTTCGACGCGGTCCTCGCCGACGACCACGGGCACCCGGTGGCGATCCCCCAGGCGATCTGTATGCACGAAGAGGACTACGGGGTGCAGTGGAAGCACACCAACATCCTGACCGGGGCGTCGGACGTGCGGCGCTCGCGGCGGCTGGTGGTGTCGTCGTTCAGCACCATCGGCAACTACGACTACGGCTTCTTCTGGTACTTCTACCTCGACGGCACGATCGAGCTGGAGGCCAAGGCGACCGGCGTGGTGTTCTGCGGCGCGGGCGGCGACAACCCGCACGGCGCGGAGATCGCCCCCGGCCTGATGGCCCCGGTGCACCAGCACCTGTTCTGCGCGCGGCTGGACACCGAGGTGGCGGGCCAGGCGAACACCGTGGAGGAGGTCGACTTCGTCGGCGTGCCGTCGGGGCCGGACAACCCGCGCGGCAACGCGTTCACCACCACGACGACCGTGCTCGACCGGGAGTCGGCGGCGGCCCGCCTCGCGGACCCGCTGCGCGGCCGGACGTGGGTGGTCAGCAGCTCCGACGCGGTCAACCGGCTGGGCAAGCCGCGCGCCTACCAGCTCGTGCCCAAGCCCGGCCCGACGCTGCTCGCCCAGCCGGACTCGTCGATCGCGGCCCGCGCCGGGTTCGCGTCGAAGCACCTGTGGGTGACCCGCTTCCACGAGGACGAGCGCTACCCGGCGGGCGAGTACCCCGACCAGCACCCGGGCGGCGCGGGGCTGCCCCGGTGGGCCGCGCAGGACCGGCCGCTGGTGGACGAGGACGTGGTGCTCTGGCACGTGTTCGGCCCGACGCACCTGCCGCGCCCGGAGGACTGGCCGGTCATGCCGGTGGATTACAGCGGATTCATGTTCAAGCCGCTGGGATTCCTGGACCGGAATCCCACGCTCGACCTGCCGGATTTCGCGGCGTGCTCGCACTGCCCGCCGGGTGAATGCCACTGCGCCCACTGAAATCCCCCACGGACCGGTCGGCGAACCGGCCCCGGAGCCCCCGATGCGCCGCGCAGGCACCGGGGGCTCCGGGTTTTCCGGGCCGCCCGGCCGGCGGGCGGGGTCGGCGTTCGCGGGTACCGGGGCGGCGGAACGCCCGCCCGGACTGCTCCCGCAGGTCCAGACCATTGCGGCCGACCGGGTCCGGCGGCGGTTGCGCCGGACGCCGGTCCGGGCCAAGTCGCCGCGCCTGTGAACGGCCGGCGACGGTGCATATGCACGGGCATGTCCGGAGAGTGACTCCGGCGTTACCAAATCGTGCACAGCGGACACGCTCCGCCATTGTCCGAACGCTTTCCGGTGAATACCTGTCGACCCGGCCCCTGACCGGCGAAAAGCACCCGGTGCCGCCGGCCGGGCGCCGGGGGCCGTGATCTTCCCGGGACCTCCCCCGCCTTTCCCCGGCGGGCGCTTCAGTATTTCTACGGACCGGTGATCGAGTCCTCCGGGACCACTCTGACCCGACCACCCCGGAAGTGTCGACAGGACGGTGGGTTCGGTGAGTGTGCTGTCCCTGGAGGACGTGACGGTCCAGAGGTCCGGGCTGACCATCGTGCGGGGCGTGTCGCTGCGGGTGGACCCGGGCTCGGTGACCGCGCTGCTGGGCGCGAACGGCGCGGGCAAGACGACCCTGCTGGAGGGCGTCTCCGGGGCCATCCCGATCGCCTCCGGCCGCATCCGGCTGGCCGGTGAGCGGGTCGAGCGGCTGCGGGCGTGGCGGCGCGCGCGGGCCGGGCTCGCGCACGTCGAGCAGAACCGCGCGGTGTTCCGCGAGATGTCCGTGCTGGACAACCTCCGCGCCGCCGGCCGGTCCGGCGACACCCCGGACCGGGTGCTCGACCTGTTCCCCGAGCTGCGCAAGCAGCTGCACGCCCCGGCCGGGCTGCTCTCCGGCGGCGAGCAGCAGATGCTGGTGGTCGGCCGGGCGCTGCTGGGCAGGCCCAAGGTGCTGGTCATCGACGAGATGTCGCTCGGCCTCGCGCCGATCGTGGTGCAGCGGCTGGCCACCGCCGTGCGCAGGCTCGCCGACCGGGGCGTCGGCGTGCTGCTGGTCGAGCAGTTCGCGGCCCTCGCCCTCGACATCGCCGACCGGGCCTACGTGATGGCCCGGGGCTCGATCGTGCACTCCGGCGACGGCCGCCGGCTGCGCGCCGACGAGGGCTACCTGCGGGCGCTCTACCTGGGCGACGCGCACAACCGGAGCGGAGTCTGACCGTGCACCTCCTGCGCCGCCGACCGCACCCCGTGGTGCCGGGCCTGCTGCTCGCCGCCGCCGTCGCGGTGGCCGGGGCCACCCTCGCCAACAGCAACGTCACCTTCCTGCTGACCGGCGCGGCCGTGTCCGCGGTCTTCATGCAGAGCTACGGCCTGATCACCGGCCGGGCGGGCGTGATCTCGCTGTGCCAGCTCAGCTTCGCGGCCATCGGCGCGTGGGTGGTCGGCTGGGCCAACGTCGCCGACCTGCCCGGCGGGTTCTACGCCTGGCTGCTGCTGGGCGGCCTGGCCGCCACGGCGGCGGGCGTGCTGATCGGGCTGCCCGCGCTGCGCCTGCGCGGGGTGAACCTGGCGGTCGCCACGTTCGCCTTCGCCATGGCCCTCGACGTCGTGTTCACCGGCATCCCCTACCCCGGCCAGGGCAACTACGACTTCGTGCAGCGGCCCGCCGGCTTCACCACCGACAGCGGCTACTTCGTGTTCACCGTCGTCGTCGTGACGGCGATCTTCGTCGGCCTGCGGTACCTGGACCGCACCCGCACCGGCGGCGCGCTGGTCGAGATCCGCCACTCCGAGCGGGCCGCCGCCGCGCACGGCATCAGCGTCGCCCGGGGCAAGCTCACCGCGTTCGCGCTCAGCGCGTTCGTGGCCGGCGTCGGCGGCGGGCTGATGGCGGGCCAGCTCGGCATCGTGACGGCGGGCAACTTCGCCGCCCTCGCGTCCGTGTCGTTCTTCGCCATCGCCCTGTTCATCGGCACCAACAACGTCGAGGGCGCGATCGCGGGCGGCCTGATGGGCGCGCTGTTCCCCGTGCTGCTCGACGCGCTGGGCATCCCGCAGGACCTCGCCGTGCTGTTCTTCGCGGTCGGCGCGGTGCAGGTGCTGCGGCTGGGCGGCAGCCAGACCGACCTGCTGCGCGCGAAGCGGCGGCGCAAGCTCGCCGCGCGCCGGGGGTCGCTGCCCATCCCGCACGCCAACCCCAAGCCGATCGTGCCGCTGCGGCTGCGCGCCCCGCGCGACACGGCCGACGCCACGCCCGCGCTGGAGGTGCGCGACCTGCGGGTCCGGTTCGGCGCGCTGACCGCCGTCGACGGCGTCAGCCTGACCGTGCCCCGGGGCCACGTGGTGGGCCTGGTCGGCCCGAACGGCGCGGGCAAGTCGACCCTGATCAACGCCGTCACCGGGTTCACCGCCGACTACAGCGGCCAGGTGCTGCTCAACGGTCGGGCCGTGGACGGCCTCGCCGCGCACCGCCGCGCCCGCCTCGGGCTGCGCCGCAGCTTCCAGCAGCTCCGGGTGCCCGAACAGCTCACCGTGGGCATGTTCGTCCAGGTCGCGGCCGGCCGGTCGCTGCCACCCGAGGAGCTGGACGAGCAGTTGGCGCTGTTCGAGTGCCCCGCCGCCGACGTGCCCATCGACACCGTGGACGTCGCCACCCGCCGGCTGCTGGAGGTCGCCGGGCTGGCCGCCGGCCGGCCGCCGGTGCTGCTGCTCGACGAGCCCGCCGCCGGGCACTCCGGTACCGAGACCGAGCTGCTCCAGCGCCGGCTCGCCGAGATCCCCGAGCGCTTCGACACCGCCGTGCTGCTGGTCGAGCACGACATCGAACTCGTCCGGTCCACCTGCGACACCGTCGTGGTCGTGGACTTCGGGCGGGTCATCGCCTCCGGTCCGCCGGACGAGGTCCTGGCCGACCCGGCGGTCATCGCCGCCTACCTGGGTTCCGCAGCCCGCTGACACACGCACAACCGAGGAGAATCACCTTGACCAGCAAGCACCTCAAGGCGGGAGCGGTGTTCGCCGTGGCCGCCCTGACGGCGTCTGCCCTGACCGGATGTGGCGTCGGGGGCGGTGGCGACACCATCAAGATCGGTGCCGTCGCCGGCCTCACCGGCCAGTTCATCACCGCCGAGGTGCCCAAGACCGCCCAGCGCGTCTTCGACGACGCCAACGAGGCCGGCGGCATCAACGGCAAGAAGATCGAGTACATCGTCAAGGACGATGCGGGCAACGCCCAGCGCACCGCCCAGGTCGCCCGCGAACTCGCCGACGCGGGCGTCGTCGCCATGGCGGGTTCGGCCAGCTTCACCGACTGCGACGTCAACGACGGCTTCTACCGGCAGGCGAAGCTCAGCTCCGTGATGGCCGTCGCGGCCACCCCGAAGTGCTTCCAGAGCCCCAACATCGCCCCGGTCAACGTCGGCCCGTTCACGCTGATGACCGCCGTGCTGCTGCACGCCACGCAGAAGCTCAACGACAAGCGGGTCTGCAACTTCACCGTGGTGCTGCCCGGCTCCGAGGACGCGGTGAAGGAAGCCCTGTCGCGCTGGGAGAGCCTCAGCGGCCAGAAGCTCGTGATCGACGACCAGACCGTGCAGCAGAGCGGCGACCTCACGCCGTACCTGCTCAAGGCCAAGCAGGAGCGCTGCGACGCGATCCTGTTCAACCCGGCCGAGCAGCTCGTCGTGCCGTGGTTGCAGGCCGCGAAGACCCAGGGCATGGACGACGTCGACTTCCTGCTGCTGGCACCCGCCTACACCGACAGCGTCGCCAAGGCCGTCGGCGGCCTCGGCCTCAACGTCTACGCGGGCAGCGAGTTCGAGCCGTTCACCTCCGACAGCCTGGCCAACAAGGGCTGGCGCAGCGCGGTGACCCGGGGCGACGCCCAGCCGACCGCGTTCTCCCAGGGCGGCTACCTGGCCGCGAAGTTCACGGTCGAGGTGCTCAAGTCCATCAAGGGCGAGATCACCCGCGAGTCGGTCGGCGCCGCGCTGCGCGACATGACGCCCATCGAGGACCCGATGCTGGGCACCCCGTGGGAGTTCGGCCCCGGCGAGGCGCACGCGCCCAACCAGGCGTCCAAGATCGTCCGCCTGACCGGCCTGCGGTGGGTCGTGGTGGACGACACCTTCATCACCGTGCCCAACGCCTGACCCGGAGGCTGCCGTGCTGCACGTGTCCGCGGCGATCGCGGGACTGGTCACCGGAGGGGCCTACGCCCTGATGGGCCTGTCCACGCTGCTCACCTACCGCCTCGTCGCCGTGGTCAACTTCGCGCAGGCCGCCGTGGGCGCCTTCGGGGCGTTCACCATGGTGGTCCTGCACGAGGAGGGCCTGCCCCTGGTCCTCGCCATCGCGTGCGGCCTGGTCACGGCCGCCGCGCTGCACATGGGGCTCGGCGCGGTCATGGTGCGCTGGTTCTCCGAGGCGGGCGAGGGGGTGAAGGCGGCGGTCACCATCGCCACCTTCACCGGGCTCGTCGCGGTGGGCCTGCGGCTGTTCGGCGCGCAGCACCCGCACCGGTTCCCCAGCCCGTTCGACAGCCCGGCGTTCACGGCGGGCGGCGTGGTGGTGACGTGGACGGCGGTGGTCACGATGGCCCTCGCGGTGCTGTTCGCCGTGCTGCCCACCGTGCTGCTCAAGCGGACCCGCGTCGGCCTGCTGCTGCGCGCGCTGTCCGAGCGGCCGACCACGGCCGAGCTGATCGGCATCCGGGTGCCCCGGCTGTCGATGGTGGTCTGGGGCACCGCCGGCGCGGCCAGCGCCCTGGCGATCATGATCGTCGCGCCCCAGCTCGCCAGCGACTTCGGCTCGCAGGCCCTGCTGATCACGCCCGCGCTGGCCGCCGCCCTGGTGGGCGGTTTCCGCAGCTTCGCCTGGACGTTCGCGGGCGGTGTGGCGCTGGGCGTGCTCCAGGGCCTCGCCAGCACCGTCGTCGCCCTCCAGCAGTACCGCGGAGTCCTGCCGTTCCTGGTGATCCTCGTCGTCCTGCTGTGGACGCGCCGCCGGGACCGCTGGGACTCCATGGCCTGACCGGACCGAAGGGGGTTCGCATGACCCGAGCCGACGACCAGCGCCCGCCGACGCCCCCCGGGGCCGGCGGGCCCTCCGGCGCGCGGGACGGGTGGTTCGACGCCGGGGTCCCCCGCCCGCCGACCGCGTCCCCCGCCGGGTCCCGGTCCCGCGCCGTCGCCGGAGCGGTGTGCACCGCCGGCCCGCCGACCGCCGGACCACCGGGGCAGGTGAGCGCCGGGCCGCTCCTGGCCGAGTCGCCGGCATCGACGGCCGACGAGCTGTCGGTGGCCGGGCTCCTTGATGTCGTGGGGCCGGCGCACGGGCCGTGGCAGGAAGCGCCGCCGGCGGCGGGATCGTCGGCGGCCGGCGGGGCGTCGGGTACCGGGTCGGGGGCGGGTGACGGGTGGTTCGTGGCCGGGCTGCCCGCCGCGCGTGCCGCGTTCCCCGCGCCGGGCCCGCACCCGTTCCTCGCCCGCGCGCTCGCCGAGCGGGCCGGGCGCGGTCCCGCCCGCACCGACCCGACCAGCCCGGAGGCGTAGATGCGTCCCACCGCGACCCGCGCGGCGGTGCTGCGCGACTTCAACGCGCCGCTCGAACTCACCTCGGTGCCGCTGCCCAAGGAGCTGCCGCCCGGCTCGGCGCTCGTCCGGATCACCTGCACCACGCTGTGCGGCACCGACGCCCACCTGTGGGCGGGCGCGATGCCGTCGGTGTCGCTGCCGATCATCCTCGGCCACGAGATGACCGGCGAGGTCGTCGCGCTCGGCGCGAACTCCGGCCGCGACGCCTACGGCAAGCCGGTCGAGATCGGCAGCCGGGTCGTCTGGTCCGAGTCGGTGTGCGGGCACTGCGAGGGCTGCACGGTGCTGCGCGAGCCGGTGCTGTGCGACAACCGGGGCTACGGCTTCGGCCAGCGCTCCGACCGCTGGCCCTACGCGATCGGCGGGCTCTCCGAGTACGTCTACCTCGCGCCGGGCGCGCACCGGATCGTCGTGCCGCAGGACCTGCCGGACACGTGGGCCGCCGCCGCCGGGTGCGCGGTCAAGACCGTGGTCCGGGCGTTCGCCAACGCGGGCGGCGTGCGGCCCGGCTCGACCGTGGCCGTACAGGGCGCGGGTCCGCTGGGCCTGGTCGCCACGGCGTTCGCCCGCGCGGCGGGCGCGGGCCAGGTGATCACCCTGGGCGGGCCGCCGAACCGGCTGGCCCTGGCCGCCGGGTTCGGCGCGGACGCCACCATCGACGTCACCGACGTGACCGACCCCGACGAGCGGGTCGCCCAGGTCGAGGAGCTGACCGGGGCGCTGGGCGCGGACCTGGTGCTGGACTTCGCCGGTGCGCCGACCGCCAACCGCGAGGGCGTGCTGATGTGCGGCAAGCGCGGCACGCACGTGGTGGTCGGCATCGCCGGGCCCCGGGCCGCGCCGGTGCCCATGGACGTGGTGCTGGGCCGCGAGATCACCGTCGTGGGCTCGCTCAACGGCGACGTGGGCGACCTGGCCCGCGCGCTGCGCTTCCTGTCGGCGTTCGCCGACCGCTTCGAGTGGGACGCCATGTTCTCCCCCGCCGTCGGGCTGGCGGGTGCGGGGCAGGCGATCCGAGACACGGAGTCGATGGCCTCGGTGAAGGCCGTCGTCGACCCCGGACTGGACTAGGAGAAGACCGCGATGACCGATACCACCGCACCGGTGACCGTCGCGGCCGGGTGCACGGCCGCCGAGGACCTGCTCGTCACGAGCGAGCTCGGCGTGTACAGCGCACTGGCCCTGGGACCCGCGACCAGCCTGCAACTGGCCGAACGCGCCGAACTGCCCGAGCGCACCGCGCGCTCGCTCGGCGACGCGATGGTGGGCCTGGGCCTGCTGGAGCGCCGCGACGGCGGGTACGCCAACACCCCGGCCGCCGAGGCGCACCTCGCCGCGCGGTGCGGGATCGGCCCGCCGGCCGGCTCGGGCCACCCGCGCCGGTGGCCCTGCGCCTCCTCGACCCGGCTCGCCCCCTTACGGGCCACCGCGACCGGCACGCCGAGGAGCGGCACCCGCGCGCACGACCCGCTCGCCGTGACAGCCGTGCCGACCGTGACAGCCGTGCCGACCGTGACTGCCGTGCCGACCGGCGGCGGCCGGACCCGGACCGCCCGGCCCCGCACCGCCCTGCACGCGGTCGTGCTGGCCGAGCACTACGACTTCTCGCGGCACCGGCACGTGCTGCACCTGGGTGCCCGGTCCGCCGCGTTCCTCGCCGAGGCCGTGAAGCGCAACCCCGGGCTCACCGGGGTGCTGGTGGGCACCGGGGAGCCGGCGGCCCGCACCGTCGTCGACGCCGACCTGGCCGGGCGGATCACGCTGCACGCGGCCGACGCGCAGATCGACACGCGGATCGACGCGGGACTCGACGTGGTGCCCGGCCGGTACGACGCCGTGCTGGCGCACCTGCCCCACCGCTTCCACGCCACGCGCACCGGGGCCCTCCTCCGGGTGGCGCGCGGCGCGGTCGACCCCGGCGCGGTGCTGCTGCTGCCGGACCCGTCGCCGCACGCCCCGGACCGGTGGTCGACGGTCGCCGAGGTGCGGGCCACCGGCTGGCGGGTGCGGGAGACACGGCCGCTGCCGGGCTGCCCGGCCCTCGTGATCGCCGAGGCCGTGTGATGGTCGCGCTGGTGACGGGTGGGGCGGGCGGTATCGGCGGTGCGATCGCGGCGGCGCTGGCCGGGCGCGGGCACCGGGTGGCGATCGCGGACGTGGACCCGGTGGGCCTGGCCCGGACCTCGGAGGAGTTCGGCGGGTTCCCCGTGCCGATGGACGTGCGCGACGAGTACTCGGTGCGCGCGGGCGTCGCCGCCACCGTCGCCGAACTGGGCCCGATCGACGTGCTGGTGCACGCGGCGGGCGTGGTCGGCGGCGCGGCGCCGCTGATGTCGCTGCCCGTGGAGGCGATGGACGCGGTGCTCGCGGTGAACGTGCGCGGCACGTTCCTGGTCACCCGGGTGGTCGGCGAGGCGATGATCACCGCCAGGCGCGGCGGGTCCATCGTGCACATCAGCTCGGCGGGCTCGTTGCAGCCGACCGTGGGCCTGGGGCACTACGAGGCCACGAAGGCCGCGATGAACGCGCTGACCCGCTCGGCCGCGCTGGAACTCGCGCCGCACGGCATCCGGGTCAACGCGGTCGCGCCCGGCCCGGTGGAGACCCCGCTGACCGCCTCGGCCATGGCCGACCCGGCGGCCCGCGCGCCGTGGGTGGAGCGCATCCCGCTGGGCCGGCTCGCGAACACCGACGACCTGGTGCCGACCGTGCTGCTGCTGGCGTCGCTGGAGGCGCGGCACATCACCGGCACCGTGCTGCCGATCGACGGCGGCCAGCTGCTGAGGGGCTGAGATGGCACCCGTGGACCACACCCGAGCCCCCGTCGTCGGCTACACCGACCGGTTGGGCTACCGGCCGGGCGACCGCGTCACCGTGCACGCCAGCGCGTCCACGCCGGACGCGCGGGTGCGGGTGCTCCGGGTGGACCACGACGGCACCGCGCCCGTCCGGGCGCCCGTGGACCTCGACCTCCCGTCCCGGGTGGCGGTGCCGCACCAGGACCTCGACCACGGCTCGTACGGGCTGGTGCCGCGCCCGCCCACGCTGGGCGCGGCGGTGTCGTTCGCGGTGTGGGTGTGGCCGACCGCGTTCCCGGACGGGCGGGCGGGCCTGATGAGCCAGGGCGACGAGGCGGACGAGCCGTTCGCCGAGCTGGCGCTGCGCGCGGACGGCACGCCGGAGTTCGCCGTGCGCACGGCCGGCGGCGTCGTCCGGGTCGGCGGCCCGGTGCTGCGCCTGCGGCGCTGGTACCTGGTCGTCGGCGGCTACGGCGAGGCCGGCGCGCGGATCGAGGTGCGGCCCCGCGACCGGCTCGCCGACGAGGCCGGCGTCGTGGTCACCGCCGCCCCGACCGGACCGCTGGTGCCGGGCACGGCACCGCTGCTGTTCGCCGCGCGCCGGGTCGGCGACCGGGTCGGCGGGCACTTCGACGGCAAGCTCGACGGGCCCACCGTGTTCGCCGAGCTGCGCACCGAACTCGACTGGCTGGTCGCCGACACGCGCTCGGCGTGGCACCTGGGCGCGCGGGCGCACTGGGAGCTGTCGCACGACATCGGCGGCGACACGCTGCTGGAGCTGGTCGACGGGCGGCACGGGGCGCTGCGCAACCAGCCGCTGCGCGGGGTCACCGGGCACGACTGGACCGGGGAGGTGCTGGACTGGCGGTTCGCCGACCGGGGCTACTCGGCGGTGCACTTCCACTCCGACGACCTGGCCGACTGCGGCTGGGACCCGGTCCTGGAACTCACCCTGCCCGACGACCTGCCCGGCGGCTGCTACGCGGTCGAGCTGGCGACGGCCGAGGGCGTGGACCGGCTGCCGCTGTTCGTGCGGCCGACGCGCCCCGCGGCCCGGCTGGCGTTCCTGGTGCCGACGCTGAGCTACCTGGCGTACGCGCTGGAGCACGTGCACCTGCCGTTCCTGCCGGAGGACCCGGCGGAGGTGGCGGCGCCGTTCGCCCGCGACAACCACCTGCACAGCCTGTACGACCGGCACCGGGACGGCAGCGGCGCGGCCACCGCGTCGCTGCGCCGGCCGCTGCTGGGCGTGCGCGACGACCACGTGTTCCGGCACGCGGGAGGACCGCACCAGTACAGCGAGGACCTGCACCTGGTCGGCTGGCTGCGCCGGCAGGGCTTCGCGTTCGACGTGCTGACCGACCACGACCTGCACGCCGAGGGGGCCGCCGCGCTGGAGCCCTACCGGGCGGTGGTCACCGGCAGCCACCCCGAGTACTGGACCGGGGCGATGCTCGACGCCGCGCAGCGCCACCTCGACGGCGGCGGCAACCTCGCCTACCTGGGCGGCAACGGCGCGTACTGGGTCACCTCGATCCACCCGCGCAAACCGCACCTGGCGGAGCTGCGGCGCGGCTACGCGGGCGTGCGGATGTGGGAGTCCGAGCCGGGCGAGCTGCACCTGTCCTCGACCGGCGAGCCGGGCGGCCTGTGGCAGGAGCGCGGACGCGCGCCGCACCGGCTGTTCGGCATCGGCACCACCGCCGCCGGCCTGGTGGGCGGCGGCGCGTACGAGCTGGCGGGTCCGCACCCGCTGCTGGACGGGCTGGCGTCGCCGCTGGGCGGCTTCGGCGCGGTGCAGGGCCACGCGGCCTCGTTCGAGACCGACGGCATCGACCCGCTGCTGGGCAGCCCGCCGAACATCGTGCTGCTGGGCCGCGCCGGGCTCGGCGAGGGCTACGAGCAGGCGGACACCGGCCCGACCACCCCGCACCCGCTCGGCGACCCGCTGGACCGCCGGCGCTCCGACCTCACCCTGCTCGACACCCCGGGCGGCGGCGCGGTGTTCGCCACCGGGTCGATCGGGTGGTGCGGCGCGCTGTCCCACGACGAGGACGACAACGACGTCTCCCGGCTGACCGCCGCCGTCCTGCGGCGGTTCGGCGCGGGACCGGACACGGAGGACGACCCCGATGCCGCTGCACCCTGAAGCACGAGCGGTGATCGACGCGACCGACGCCCAGGGCGGCCTGCTGCCGCTCGACGGGTCGTCGCCCGCCGAGATGCGCGCCGCGTTCGCCAAGGCGTGGCAGCCCCCGCCGCACGTGGAGCAGGTCGACGAGGTCGTGGACCGGACCATCCCCGGCCCCGCCGGCGACATCCCGGTGCGGATCTACCGGCCGCACGGCGACGGCCCGTTCCCGGCGCTGGTGTGGTTCCACGGCGGCGGCTGGGTGATCGGGTCGCTGGACGAGAACGACTCCACCTGCCGGGTGCTGTGCAACGCGGTGGGCATGGTCGTGGTGTCGGTGGACTACCGGCTGGCCCCCGAGCACCGCTACCCGGCCGCCGCCGAGGACGCCTACGCCGCGCTGC
Source organism: Actinosynnema sp. NPDC050436 (assembly GCF_040655415.1). Classification (NCBI taxonomy): domain Bacteria; kingdom Bacillati; phylum Actinomycetota; class Actinomycetes; order Pseudonocardiales; family Pseudonocardiaceae; genus Actinosynnema; species Actinosynnema sp. NPDC050436. Next base: position 67,935 of record NZ_JBFAJV010000004.1, read on the forward strand.
TCTGGGTTTCCGACCACGGCGCGGAGATCGGCGCGGACGGCCGGATCGCGGTCGGCGGGGAGAGCGCGGGCGGCAACCTGGCCGCCGTGGTCTCGCTGATGGCCCGCGACCACGACGGCCCGCCCCTGTCGCTGCAACTGCTGGCCGCCCCGGTCACCGCGCCGCCCAGCGACCGGCCGTCCTACGTGGACTACGGCGAGGGCCACTTCCTGGACCGCGAGAGCATGGAGTGGTTCTTCAGCCAGTACCCGCGCGACCCGTCCGACCTCGACGACCCGTACCTGGCCCCGCTCGCCGCCTCGCACCTGGGCGGGCTGCCCCCGGCCCTGGTGATGACCGCCGAGTTCGACCCGCTGCGCGACGAGGGCGAGGAGTACGCGCACCGGCTGCTGGACGCGGGCGTCCCGGTCACCCTGATCCGCTACGAGGGCCAGATCCACGGCTTCTTCGGGCTGCTGGTGGACCAGCTCAGCATCTCGGCGACCGCGCACGCGCGCGCTGCCGCCGCCCTGCGCGCCGCGTTCGCCCAGGAGGCACTCCACTGACCCACCGGCCGAGTCACCGCAGTCTTCCGCGCCTGCCACCGCCGTGCCTGCCGGGCCGGCCGACCCGCGGATCTGCGGCCGGGGACGGCACACGGGACCGGGCGGCAGCCGGTCGGTGGCTCCGGGCGCGGCGCGGTCGGCGGTCGGGCTCGCGTGGTGCCGGGTCGACGTCGCGGGCCGGGTGGTCGGGGTGGCTCGACGGGGCGTCGAGCGGACCGGTCGTGGTGGTGGGCGGTCCACACGGCCCAGTGCCGACGATCCACTGGGTCCAGATTGGTTCAACCACTCGGCTGATGATCGGCGGCGTCGCACCTGCTGTGCTTGAGCGGGCCTCACACCCGGGGGCTGAAGTGCGGCGGAAGGCGGAATTGCGATGATCGGCAAGACGTTCGGCGCAACGATCGGCAAGACGGTCGGCGTCCTGGTCGCGGCGGTGCTGTCGGCGGCGGCGTTGGCCGCGCCGGCCCAGGCGGGGCCGTCCCGCTGGGAGTGCCGCTACGTGCCGGCGGGCCACACCTACACCATGATCCGGGCCGACCAGGGGTGCACGCCGCTGTTCCTGGTGACCCTGCCGGAGACCGGGCTGTGGGCGTGCCACGTCCCGGCCGGCTTCACCTACACCGCGACGCGGCAGAACTACAACTGCGCCTTCAGCCCGGCGATCTCGACGCAGTACCTGCTCGCCCAGGTGTGACCGGCCGCGCCGTCCACCCCGGGCGGCGCACCGCACCGCCGCCGCGCCCCCGTCCGCATCAGCTCCGGGCGAAGGCCAGGAAGTGCGCGCTCGCGTTGATCAGCAGCGGGTCGGTCTCCACCAGGCGGGCGCAGCGCAGCGCCGCGTCCAGCCGGTCGGCGGAACCGTCCGTCCCGAGCACGTCCAGCGCCGGCCACGCCGGTCCCTCCACCCCGTGCACCACCACGTCCCGGAAGCCGGCGGCGGTCAGCTCGTCGCGCAGCCCGGCGGCCGTGTGCCAGTGCGTCTCGGTGAACCCCACGTGCCCGTCGTACCGCCCGGTGGCCAGCACCTCGCCGACCCGGCCGACCAACTCCGGGGTCAGCGTGCCCGACGAACCGGTCTCCAGCACCGACAGGTAGCGGCTGATGGCCGCCGCCACGAGCACCCCTCCCGGGCGCAGCGCCCGCCGCGCCTCGGCCAGCGCCCGCGCCCGGTCCTCCGCCGACACCAGGTGGTAGAGCGGGCCCATGAGCATGACGACGTCCGCGCTGCCGTCCGCCACCGGCAGGTCGCGGGCGTCGCCCACCGCAGCGGTGACACCGGGCAGCCTCGACGCGCTGTCGACGTGCGCCGGCACGACGTCCACCAGGTGCACGGCGTGGCCGTCCGACGCGAGCCACCGCGCGTGCACGCCCGTCCCGCCGCCGACGTCGAGCACCCGCGCGGGCGCGGTCAGGTGCCGGCGCACGAGCTCCTGCGTGCGCAGGAGTTCCAGCCGGCCGTGCGGCGTCCGGTGCAGGCGGTCGTCCTCGTCGAACTCGGCGGTGTAGTGCCGGATCAGATCGGTCATCGCCCGATGGTGTCGGCGGGGGCGTCGGCGGGCAACGGGGTTTCCGGCCGGGCCGTACGATCTCCCGCACATCCGATCTCGAGGGCCGGCCGCGCAGTCCGGCCCGCATCCGTTCCAGGGGAGAGTCCTCGTGCGAGAGTTCGTCGTCGTGGTGTGCGCCGCACTGGCCGTGGCGGGGTGCTCCGCCGAGGCCGGGCCCGCGAAGCCCGACCGGTCCGGGGCGCTGCGGGAGCTGGTGCTGCCGGACGACGTCACCGCGCCCCACGGCCTGGTGCGCGCGGGCGAGCCGGTGGCCGGCGTGCGCGAGCTGGTGGAGTGCCCGGACCTGGCGTCGGCGGACCAGGCCGAGGCGGGGGTGACGGCGACTTGGACGTGGTCGCGGGACGGCCGCGAGGTCACCCTGACGCAGTACAACGCGGTGTACCGGGTGCCCGGCCGGGACGTGGTCGAGCAGGCCCGCACCGCGTCGAACTGCCACCGGGCCGAGGAGAGCGGCCGGCTCCGCGCCGACCTCGACACCGACGAGTACTTCCACCTCAACACCGCGCTGCCCGCCACGACCCCGGCGGTGGACGACCGGTACGCCTACTGCGTGACCAACCGGGTCCGCGAGCACAGCGTGTGCACCGGAATCCTGGCGAAGGGCGACGAGGTCGTGCGCCTCACCGTGGACGGCAAGGGCGACCGGCGGGGCATGGAGAGCCCTTCGGTGGAGATGTTCGCCCAGGCGCTCACCGACCGGCTCTCCACCTGACGACGGCACCCGGCTCGACGGCACCGAGCCGGGCCGTCACACCCAGTACGGGTCGGCCCCCCTGGTCAGCCTGGCCAGGGAGCCGACGCCGGCCGCGTCCGAGGACGGCCGCACGAAGCCCGCGCGGGCCGCGATCCCGGCCGCCTCGCCCCGCGACGAGCAGTCGAGCTTGGTCAGCAGGCGCTCGACGTAGGTCTCCACGGTCCGCCGGCTGACCACCAGGCTCTCCGCGATGGCCTGGTTGGACAGCCCCGCGACCAGCCCGGTGGCGATGTCCAGCTCGCGCGCGGTCAGCCCGGACGGGTTCTCGAACGGCGCGCACGCCGCCACCACGCCGTTGCGGGGGCCGTCCGCCACGCGCAGCAGCCGCACCCGGTACCAGCCGTCGCGCGCGGGCCACAGGAACGGCACGGTGCGCACGCCCAGCGCCGCGAAGGACTCGGCCAGCGCGCGCAGCGCCGGGTCGTCGGCGACCGGGGCGGGGGCGCGGCCGGTGACCGCGCCGTGCGCCGGGGACACCCAGCTCGCCGTCCACTCGGGCTCGAACAGGGCGTCGAAAGTGGGGCAGTACAACGGGTCCACCCGACGGGCCAGCGCGGAGCCGACCTGGGCCACGAAGCGCCGCGCCTCCTCGTCGAACGCGCCGCGCACGGGCGCGTTGGCGTGCAGCACGCCGACCACCTGGCGGGTGCCGCCCAGCCGGAGGGTCGCGGAGAGGCCGTCCTCGAAGCCGGCCGGGCGCAGGCGCTCCTGGTAGTGCGGCGAGTCGCGGAAGTTGTGCGGCATGTCGTCCATGAGCAGCGGCACCGGAGAGTCGAAGAGCTGGCCACCCCACCGCGACCGGGGCAGCTCGTGCGCGAGCTCCTGGCTGATCGCCCGGTGGTAGCCGTCCTCGCCCATCACCACGAAGCCCCGGGAGACCGGGTCCCAGCCGGTCACCTGCACCGCGCAGATGTCGGGCACCGCCACGCGGAGGGCGGCGAACACCTCGTCCCACTCCACGGCGGCACCGCTGCCCAGGGCGGAGCCGATGCGCACCGCCGAGGCCACTTTCGTGGTGTCCATCCTGTCTCCTCGGTAGGCGCACAACCTACGGTCTGTGACGTGATCACGACAATACCGGGTCACCCCAGGCACACGACGGGGTGCGCTACGGGTCAACCGAGGTTCCCGGGCTGTCAACAGGTTTGACTGTCCGTCACACCGTGGGAGATGCCACCCGCCGAACGAGCGACACGACGGCCCGGCGTCGGCGCGGCCGGCGGATCCGGGACGCCGGGACGACAGCGGCCCGACGTGCGCTCGCACGTCGGGCCGCCGGGATCGGGCAGGGGCGCTCAGCCGTGGTGGATCCAGACGCCCTTGATCTCCGTGTACGCGTCGATCGCGTAAGGCCCCATCTCGCGGCCCCAGCCGCTGGAGCGGAAGCCGCCCCACGGGGCCGCCGCGTCCGGGACGCACGGCATGTTCACGAACACCGCGCCCGCGCGGATGCCGTCGGCGAGCCGGTGGGCGACGCGCAGGTCGTTGCTCCACACCGACGCCGCCAGGCCGTAGGGCGAGTCGTTCACGCGGTGCAGCAGCTCGTCCTCGTCGTCGTAGTCGAGGACCGCCAGCACGGGCCCGAAGACCTCTTCGCGGGCGATGGTCATCCGGTCCTGGACGCCGCCGAACACCGTCGGGCGGAAGAAGTGGCCGGGGCCGTCGCCGCGCTCGCCGCCGGTGACCAGGTCGGCGCCCTCGGAGACCGCGCCGCGCACGAAGGACTCGACCCGGTCCCGGTGCTCGGCGCTGACCAGCGGACCCAGGTCGGTGTCGGGGTGCAGGCCCGCGCCCAGCCGCAGGTTGCCCGCCGCGTCGGCGAGCTTGGTGGTGAACTCGTCCTGCCGGGCCCGGTCGACGTACAGGCGGGCGTAGGCGGCGCAGACCTGGCCGCTGTTGAGCAGCCCGCCCGCGATGGTGCCGGCCACGGCGGCGTCGATGTCGGCGTCGCGGGCGATGACGGTGGGCGTCTTGCCGCCCAGCTCCAGGGTGATCCGCTTGAGGTCGGTCGCGGACGCGGCGACGATGTCGCGGCCGACCGACGTGGAGCCGGTGAACGACACCTTGTCCACGCCGGGGTGGCGGACCAGCGCCTTGCCGGTCTCCGGGCCGCCGGTCACCAGGTTGACCACGCCGGGCGGGAACCCGGCCTCGACGCACAGCTCGACCAGCCGGACCGTGGTCAGCGGGGTCTGCTCGGCGGGCTTGATGACGGTGGTGTTGCCGCAGGCCAGGGCCGGGGCGAGCTTCCACGCCATGATCATCAGCGGGAAGTTCCACGGCGCGATCAGGGCGCACACGCCGACCGGCACGCGGCGGTCGAACTGGAGCGTGTCCGGGAAGGACACGTTGCGCACCGCGCCGTCCAGCTTGGTCGCCCAGCCGGCGAAGTAGCGGAAGTGCTCGGCCGCGCCGGTCACGCTCACCGCGCGGGCCACGCCCAGCGGCTGGCCCTGGTCGCGGGTCTCCAGCTCGGCGAGCTTCTCGGCGTCGGCCTCGATCAGGTCCGCGAGCCGCCACAGCAGCGCGGCGCGCTCGGTGGCCGGGGTGGCGGTCCAGCCGGGCAGGGCTTCGCGGGCAGCCGCCACGGCGTCGTCCACGTCCGTGCCGCTCGCGTCGGCGACCACCGCCAGCTGCTCACCGGTCGCGGGGTCGGTGGTGGTGAACTCCCCCGCCCCGGCGGTCCACTGGCCGCCGATGTACAGACCTGTCGCGCGCATGTCGACTCCCTCCCACTGGCTCAACGCGGCAAGTGTGGGGTGCGCCGTTCCCGCAGCGCTTGCTCGCGGGCGCACGGCGTTTGACCGTCAGCGCGCCCGGTGCTCCACGCTGCGACGGCGGTACTCCGAGGGCGACAGGCCGTACTCGGTCTTGAAGGCGCGGCTGAGGTAGGAGGCGTCCACGAGGCCCCAGCGGGCCCCGATCACGCCGATGGCGAGCTGGTTCTTGCCCGGGTCGGCCAGGTCCTGGCCGCAGCGCTCCAGCCGGCGGTGCCGGATCCAGCCGGACACCGTGGTGCCCGCCTCGCTGAACAGCTTGTGCAGGTACCGGGTCGAGATGTGGTGGGCGGCGGCGATGTCGCCGGGCGAGAGCTCCGGGTCCTCCAGGTGCGCCTCCACGTAGGACTTGATCTTGACCAGCATGGCCGCGCGGGAGGTCTCGGCGGGCACGTCGGCGTAGTCGACCTGGTCGGCCAGCGCGGTGCCCAGCAGGTCGACCACGTTGCGCGCGAGCCGGACGCTGCCGTGCACCTGGGGGTCGTCGATGTTGCGCGCGAGCTGGACCAGGGTGGTGCTGACGATCCCGCTCACGCCCTGCCCGCCCGCGAACCGGATGGCGGTGAGCTGCTCGACCTGGCCGGAGGGCAGGCACAGCATCGACCTCGGGAACATCAGGACCATGGTGGACGACACGTCGTCGAAGGCCAGCGCGTACGGGCGCGTGGTGTCGTAGATGGCGAAGTCACCCGGGCGCAGCGCGGCCTGGCGGCCGTCCTGGGTGAGCTTCGCGGTGCCGTGCAGCTGGAGGGAGAGCTTGTAGTAGTCCGGTGCGGCGCGGGAGATCGTGCGGGAGGTCCGTCGCACGGTGTGCGCGTCCGCCGACGCCTCGTACACGGCGACGCTGCCCAGGTTCTGACCGCGCAACCGGCCCCGGAAAGCCGCGTGCTCGCCCGCCGTGGCCTCCAGCGGCACGAACGTCTGCGAGACCGCCGACTGCCAGAGATCGAACTGCTGCGTCGCCGGCACGCCGGCGGTGGTCAGCACGTAGGACATCGTTGCCCTCCCGGACCTCGTGGTGCACAGTGTTCTGCGTAACACTGCGTGACAGGCACAGTCGTCTTCATTCACCCGTTCGTCAAGGGGTCGTTGCCGAAGCGTGAATGGCCCGACCGCCCGGTGCACGCGGAGTCAAATGCCGTGCATCCGTGGTCAACCCTACTCCCCCGGCGGACTGTTACACCTGGATAGCCGGCACGACAGCCCGTGCCGGAGACGGATCGTATTCGATCCGCTACACGATCCCCGATGCGGAGGTGACCATGGGTGAGGTCGTGCTGGCCGCGAAGATCACGCATGTGCCGTCGATCTGGCTGTCCATCCACCCCGGCAAGCACCACGGCATCCGCAGGCCCGCCGAGGTCGGCCTGGCCGAGGTCGGCCGCCGAGCGAGGGAGCGCGGCGCGGACACCTTCGTGGTGGCCGACTCGCACTGGATGAACAGCATGAGCTTCCACATCAACGGGAAGGCTCGGCACCAGGGCAGCTACGCGTCCCACGAGCTGCCGCACTTCATCCAGGACCTGGAGTACGACTACCCCGGCAACCAGGAGCTCGCCCGCCTCATCGGCGAGGAGATCAACGCCGGCGGCCAGAAGTCCCTGGTGCACGACGTGAAGGACCTCGGCCTGGAGTACGCGACGCTGGTGCCGATGCACTTCATGAACCGCGACGGCGACCCCCTGGAGGTCGTCCCGGTCGGGTGCAACATCTACTCGTCCATCGACGAGAACCGGCGGGTCGGCGAGGCCATCGCGCGCGCCGTGCTGCGCAGCGACCGCAAGGTGGCGTTCCTGGCCAGCGGCTCGCTGTCGCACCAGTTCCCGCCGAACGAGGTCTCGTCGCAGTACCTGGACAAGATCAGCAACCCGATCAACGAGCAGGCCGACCGGCTGGTGCTCGACCAGTGGACCACGGGCAAGATCCCGGAGTTCCTGGCCGCGCTGCCCGCCTACAACGAGCGGTTCACCGGCGAGGCCGCCATGGCCGACACCGGCATGTTGTTCGGCATCCTCGGCTGGGACAAGTACAACGGCCACGGCGAGCAGCTGTGCGACTACTTCCCCAGCAGCGGCACGGGACAGGTGATCGTGGACTTCCCGATCCCGGACGGGCTGAAGTCGTGACGCACCCGCTCGGCCTGGCGCCGTCCAAGATCATCGCGGTGCACCTGAACTTCCGCAGCCGCGCTGCGGAGCGCGGGCGCTTCCCCGAGGAGCCCTCGTACTTCCTCAAGCCGCCGTCCTCGCTGTCCTGGTCGGGCCGCGACCTGGTCCGCCCCGAGGGCACCGAGCTGTCCGCCTTCGAGGGCGAGATCGCCGTCGTGATCGGCAAGCAGGCGTCCCGGGTCGCCCGGGAGGAGGCCGCCGAGTACATCGGCGGCATCGCCGCCGCGAACGACTTCGGCGTGCACGACCTGCGGTACGCGGACCGGGGCTCCAACCTGCGGTCCAAGGGCGCGGACGGCTACACGCCGATCGGCCCCGTGCTGCTGGACCCGCGCGCGGTCGACCTGCGCGACCTGCGCCTGCGCACGTGGGTCAACGGCGAGCTGATGCAGGACGACAACACCGGCGACCTGCTGTTCGACTTCGCGTACCTGATCGCGGACCTGAGCCGCACCATCACGCTGGAGCCGGGCGACGTCATCCTCACCGGCACGCCGACCGGCGCGACCGTGGTCTCCCCCGGCGACGTCGTCGAGGTCGCGGTCGGCGACACCGAGCGGCTGCGCAACACCGTCCGGGAGGCCGGAACGCTGGCCAAGCCCGGCGCGCGGCCGAAGGTGACCCGCGAGGACCGGGCGGCGGCCGTGGGCGGCAGCGTCCCGGCGATCAAGCCGGAGACCGAGGCGGCGCTGCGGTCGGTGTCCACCGCCACGCTGTCCAGCCAGCTGCGCAAGCGCGGCCTGCACCACACGTTCCTCACCGGGCTCAAGCCGTCCCGGCCGGACCTGCGGATGGTGGGCACCGCCCACACGCTGCGGTTCCTGCCGCTGCGCGAGGACCAGTTCGCCGAGCGCGGCAACGGCATGAACGCCCAGAAGCGGGCCGTGGAGTCCATCGGGGACGGCCAGGTCCTGGTCATCGACGCCCGCGAGGACCACGGCGCGGGCACCCTCGGCGACATCCTGGCGCTGCGCGCGCTCAAGCGGGGCGCGGCCGGCGTGGTGACCGACGGCTGCCTGCGCGACAGCCCGTCGTTCGGCGACGTCGACCTGCCCGCCTACAGCGCGGGGCCGCACGCGGCCGTGCTGGGCCGCAAGCACGTGCCGTGGGAGGTCGGCGTGGACGTTGCGTGCGCGGGCGTCCTGGTGCGGCCGGGCGACGTGCTGGTGGGCGACGCCGAGGGCGTCATCCTGATCCCGCCGGCGCTGGTCGACGAGGTCGCCTCGGACGCGGTGAAGATGGAGCGCGAGGAGCGGTTCATCCTCGAACGCGTCGCCGCCGGCGAGGGCATCGACGGCCTGTACCCGCTGGGCGCGGCCAAGCGCGCCGAGTACGAGGAGTGGTCGGGGTGACCGCCGCCCCAGTCCGATCCAAGACCCAGTACGCGTACGAGACGTTGCGCGACCGGATCGCGGAGGGCCGGTACGGGCCCGGCGTGCGGCTGGTGTTCGACCGGATCGCGCGGGAGCTGGGCATCAGCCCGGTCCCCGTGCGGGAGGCCGTGCGCCGGTTGCAGGCCGAGGGCTGGGTGGTGTTCGAGCAGAACGTCGGCGCGCAGGTCGCCGAGTTCGACCCGGACGGCTACCGCCACACCATGGAGGCCCTCGCGCTGCTGGAGGGCCACGCGGTCGCCACGGCGCGGGTCACCGGGGCGCTGCTGGACCGGGCCGCCCACCTCAACGACCTGATGGCCGCCTCCCTCGTGGAGTTCGACCCGCTCGGGTTCACCCGCCTCAACCGCGAGTTCCACCTCCTGCTGTGCGGCGCGACGCCCAACCCCCGGTTGCGCGAGCTGGTCGACAAGGAGTGGTCGCGGTTGGACATGACCCGGCGCACGACGTTCAGCCTGGTGCCCGGCCGGGCCCGGGAGTCGGTCGCCGAGCACGCCGAACTGCTGCGCCTCCTGCGCGCCGAGGCACCCGCCGAGGTCGTGGAGCGCTTCGCCCGCGAGCACAAGCTCAACACCCTCCGGGCCGTGGACACGAGGTCCCCGGCCCCGCTCTCAGGGGAGTTCCCGTCATGAGGTTCCGTTCCGACCCGGCGCAGATCCGAGGGTCCATCGCGCCCGTCGTCACGCCGTTCACCGCCGAGGGCGCCCTCGACACGGACAGCCTGCGCGCGCTCGTGCGCTGGCAGCTGGAGTCCGGCTCGCACGGCGTGTCCATCGGCGGTTCGACCGGCGAGCCCAGCGCGCAGACGATCGAGGAGCGGATCACCGCGATGCGCGTGGTGGCCGAGGAGCTCGGCGACCGCGTGCCGTTCCTGCCCGGCACCGGCGCGGTCACCCTCGACCACACGCTGGAGCTCACCGACCAGGCGCAGAAGCTCGGCGCGGACCTCGCGCTGGTCATCACGCCGTACTACAGCCGGCCCACCCAGGAGGGCCTCGTCGCGTGGTACGGCGCGGTGGCCCGCGAGTTCCCGGACATGCCGATCGTGATCTACAACGTGCCCTCGCGCACGGCCGTGGACATCGCGCCGGACACCGTGGCCAAGCTCCGCCACGCCCACGACAACATCGTGGGCATCAAGGAGACCACCAAGGACTTCGAGCACTTCTCGCACGTGCTGCACAAGTGCGGGCGCGACTTCCTGATGTGGTCGGGCATCGAGCTGCTGTGCCTGCCGCTGCTGGCGATCGGCGGCGTCGGGTTCGTCAGCGCGCTGGCCAACATCGCCCCCGCCGCCGTGGCGAAGATGTACGAGCTGTACGTCTCCGGCGACCACCAGGGCGCCATCGACCTCCACTACCGGCTGGCACCGCTGGTGGAGCTGCTGTTCGTCGAGACCAACCCCGCGCCGGCCAAGCACGTCCTGGCCGACCTCGGCCGCATCTCCAGCGGCCACGTCCGCCCGCCGCTGATCGAGCCGACCCCGGCCGGCCTGGAGAAGATCAACAAGCTGCGCGCCGAAGCCGCCGACCTGCTCATCCCGTCTGGAGTGAACGCATGACCACCGTGAAGAAGCCGGCGGACCTGCCCACCGAACTGCTGCACCACATCGACGGCAAGGACGTCCCGTCCGTCGACGGCGCCACGTTCCCGGTCGCCGACCCGGTCACCGACACCGAGTACGGCACCGTCGCCGCCGGCGGTCCCGCCGACATCGACAACGCCGTCGCCGCCGCCCGCAAGGCGTTCGAAGAGGGCCCGTGGCCCCGGATGTCGGACCGCGAGCGCGCCAAGGTGCTCAACCGGATCGCCGACGCCATCGAGTCGCGCGCCGACCGGCTGGCCGAGCTGGAGACCTTCGACACCGGCCTGCCGGTGACCCAGGCCAAGGGCCAGGCGCACCGCGCGGCGGAGAACTTCCGCTACTTCGCCGACGTGATCGTCGCGCAGCACGAGGACGCGTACCTCGTCGGCGACAAGCAGGTCAACTACGCGATCCGCCAGCCGGCGGGCGTCGCGGGCCTGATCACGCCGTGGAACACGCCGTTCATGCTGGAGACCTGGAAGCTCGCGCCGTCGCTGGCCTCGGGCTGCACGGTGGTGCTCAAGCCCGCCGAGTGGTCGCCGCTGTCGGCCAGCCTGCTGCCCGGGATCATGGCCGAGGCGGGCGTGCCGGACGGCGTGTTCAACCTGGTGCACGGCATCGGCGAGTCGGCGGGCGCGGCCCTGGTGGCGCACCCGGACGTGCCGCGCCTGTCGTTCACCGGCGAGAGCGGCACCGGCCAGATCATCATGCGCACCGCGGCGGAGAACCTGAAGGAGGTGTCGATGGAGCTGGGCGGCAAGTCGCCGTGCGTGGTCTTCGCCGACGCCGACTTCGACAAGGCCGTCGACGCCGCCGTGTTCGGCGTGTTCTCGCTCAACGGCGAGCGCTGCACGGCCTCCTCGCGGGTGCTGGTGCAGCGGGAGATCTACGACGCGTTCGTGGAGGCCCTGGCCGCCCGCGCGTCGGCCGTGCGGGTGGGCCTGCCCTCCGACCCCGCCACCGAGGTCGGCGCGCTGATCCACCCCGAGCACTACGCGCGGGTGCTGGAGTACGTCGAGATCGGCAAGAAGGAAGCCCGGCTGGTCGCCGGCGGCAGCCGCCCCGACCACCTGGACTCCGGCAACTTCCTGTCCCCGACGGTGTTCGCCGACGTCGCGCCGGACGCCCGGGTGTTCCAGGAGGAGATCTTCGGGCCGGTGGTCTGCGTGACGCCGTTCGACACCGAGGAGGAGGCCGTCGCGCTGGCCAACGCCACCAAGTACGGCCTGGCGGGCTACGTGTGGACCTCGGACCTCAAGCGCGGCCACCGGGTGGCCCGCGCCGTGCAGTCCGGCATGGTGTGGATCAACTCGCACAACGTCCGCGACCTGCGCACGCCGTTCGGCGGCATCAAGGCCAGCGGCGTCGGCCGGGAGGGCGGTGCGCACAGCATCGACTTCTACAGCGACCTGCGCGCGGTGCACGTGGCCGTCGGCGACCTGACCCCGCCGAGGTTCGGAGTTGCCCGACCGTGAACGGTCGTTGATTTCGGGCGCACCCGCCTGTGCCGGCTATGGGGCAGGCGGGTGTCGCGCGGATAACGTCCGATCATGGGCATGGAGGGCAGGGTCGCGCTGGTGACCGGGGCGGGCTCCGGGATCGGCGCGGCGGTGGCGCGCAAGCTGGACGCCGCCGGGGTGCGGGTGGCGGCGCTGGACGCCGACTCCACGGCGGTGGAGCTGGTGGGCGGCGCGCTGTGGTGCGGCATGGCGGTGCGCGCCGAGGCCGCCGACCCGGCCCAGGCCGAGTCGGCGGTGAGCACCGTGGTCGACCACTTCGGCCGGCTCGACCTGCTGGTCGTGACCACGCCCCCGGTGCCGTGCCCCGGGCCGCGCCGGCTCGGCGGCCTCACCACGCTCGCCCTGGACGACGAGACCTGGCACTCGGTGCTGGCCACCCAGCTCGACGCCGCGTTCTACACCACCCGGGCCGCGTTGCGGGCCATGCGCGCCGGGGTGATCGTGGCGGTGGCGGTCACCTGCCCGCACCTGCCCCACCAGTCGGCCTCGGCGGCGGGCGTGCGCGGGCTGGTCCGCGCCGTCGCCGAGGACGCCGCACCCGCCGGCGTGCTGGTCCGCTCCGTCACCGCCCGCTGCACCCCCGATCCCGTCGAGGTCGCGGACACCGTCGCCGACCTCGCCGTCACCACTGGAGGACCGACATGGGCTCTCGATTCACCGGCCGGGTCGCCCTGATCACCGGCGCGGGCACCGGCATCGGCGCGGCCACCGCGCGGCTGGTCGTGGCCGAGGGCGGCAAGGTCGTGCTGACCGGCCGCCGACCCGCGCCGCTGGCCGAGGTCGCCGGGCCGCTGGGCGACGCCGCGCTGGCGCTGCCCGCCGACGCGGCCGACGGCGCGGCGATGGCCGCCGTCGTCGCCGAGGCCACCGAGCGCCTCGGCCGGGTCGACGTGGTCGTCGCCAACGCGGGCGGCCACGGCCTCGGCACGGCCGGGGAGACCACCGACGAGGGCTGGCAGCTCGCCCTGGACGCCAACCTGACCAGCGCGTTCGTCACCATCCGGGCCGCGCTGCCCGGCCTGGTGGACGGCGGCGGCTCGGTCGTGCTGGTGTCCTCGCTCGCGGGCCTGTTCGCCGGGCCGGCCGTGGCGGGCTACACCGCCACCAAGCACGCGCTGGTGGGCCTGAGCCGGTCCGTCGCCCGCGACTACGGCAAGCACGGCGTGCGCGCGAACGTGGTGTGCCCCGGCTGGGTGCGCACCGCCATGGCCGACGAGCAGATGGACCGCTTCGGCGAGTCGCGGGGCATCAGCCGGGACGACGCCTACGCCCTGCTCACCGAGAACACGCCGCTGCGCCGTCCCGCCGACGCGGAGGAGGTGGCGTCCGTGATCGCGTTCCTGGCCTCCTCGGACGCCTCGATCGTGAGCGGCGCCGTCGTCACCGCCGACGCGGGTGCGAGCGCCGTGGACCTGCCCACCATCGAACTGGCCTGAGAGGACACCTGATGTCGGATTGGAAGACCGTCGACGACTTCGCCAAGGGCATCGACGGGAACCGGCTGCCGCGCACCGACGCCCTGGTCGGCCTGACCTGGACCGTCCGGCACGACGAGGGCGGCGAGGTCACGCTGACCTTCACCGACTCCTCGCACGCCGCGTGGACCGCCGGCGAGGCGTCCGGCACCGACCGCTACGAGGCGGTGGAGGGTGCGCCGGGCATCTACTTCGTGTCGCTGATCGACACCAACACCCCGCGCGAGTGCGCGGTGCTGATCGCCGACGTCGAGAACCGGCGGACGCTGAGCGTCGAGTCGACCATCGCCGAGGAGAAGGTCGACGGCGTCCCGCAGGTGTCGCAGGTGTTCAAGCCGGGCGTGCTGGACACCGGCGACGGCGTGGGCCCGAAGGGCGAGCCGGCCGCCGAGACGCGCGAGCTGATCGGGTTCCGCGCGCTCTACCGGTACAGCCCCAACCACCTCTACGAGCACGTCTACCTCAGCTCGGAGCGCTACGCCTGGCAGTGCCTGGTGGGCGAGCAGCACGGGCACGGCGACGTGGACCTGGCGACCGCGTACAAGATCGCGGAGAACCGGTACGTGTTCACCTTCCGGGAGTTCCGCATCCCGGTCGCCACGACGTGGCTCTACGACATGGACGCCATGCGCACCACGGGCACGTTCTTCGGGCTCAACGGCGAAGGCGAGATCCGCAGCGCTCCCGGCGGCGCGCACATCCTCCCGCTCGGCCGGGTGTCCTACCCCGACGAACAGCCCGTCTGAGAAGGAAGAACATGACCGCACTGGAAGTCGTCCGGGCCCACTACGCAGCCTCCGACCGGGGCGACCTGGACGGGATGCTGGCCCCCCTCGCCCCCGGCGCCACCTGGACCGAGGCCGCCGGCTCCACCTACGGCGGCACGTACACCGGCCGGGACGCCATCGTCGCCAACGTGTTCGAGCGGATCGGCGCGGACTGGGCGTCGTTCGGCGTCTCCGTGTCCGAGTTGCTGGACGCGGGCGACACGGTCGTCGCGCTGGGCAGCTACACCGGCGTGCACCGCGCCACCGGCAAGGGCATGACCGCCCGCTTCACCCACATCTGGCGGGTGGCGGACGGCCGGGTCACCAGTTTCGAGCAGGTCGCCGACACCGCGCTGATCGTGGGCGCGGAGTCCTGAGACGGGAGCGGGCCGCTCTCGGCGGGGCGGCCCGCTCCTCCCGGGGAGTTCCCCCCTCGGACGGGAGCGGGCCGCTCGGGGCCGACCGGCCCGCTCTCTTTTTCGTGCCGGGTCGCGGTGCGGTGGGTCGCAGAGCCCGGCACCGGGTCCGGTGGGCGGTGCTCAGGGTCTGGCCTCCCGGACGGGTGTCAGCAGGGTGGACGACCGCCCGATGCCGGTGATGGCGTCGAAGGTCGCCCGGCCCGCGTTCCACGCCCGTGCCCGCTCCGGCCCGAACACCCGGGACACCAACGGCGCGAGGCGCGGCGTCGCGTCGCTGACCTGGGCGAGGTCCTGGACGAACCGCAGGCTGCGCGGTGGCCTGGTCCGCACGTCGACGTGCAGGCCCGACACCGGATCGCCGTGCGCCGGCACCTCGTTGGCCTTGCGCGCCCGGCACGCCCGCAGGTACTCCAGCGACGCCGACAGGCTGCCCTCGTCCGGCGCGACGCGATCGTCGGGCCCGATCGCCCAAAGCACCGCGAACGGCGCGCGCAGCGGGTGCGGCGCGTAGGGGACGGACAGCCGGTCCGCGACCTCCTGGCAGTAGAACGTCAGGGCGACGTCCTCCATGGCGCGCTGCTTCTGCGCCAGGTTCTCACCGGCGACGGCGAGCCCGAAGAAGTCGGCCAGGCCACCGACCTGCCGGTTCGCCCACTCCTTGGCGTTGTCGAAAGCCCCCGCCGTGAAGGCGGTCCTCGCCAGGCGTTCGAGCGTGGCCTCCTGGTCCCGGTTGCGGCTCTCCAGCAGCTCTCGGCGCAGCACGTGGCTCGTCAGCAGGAAGAACTCGACCGCGTGCTTTAGGTCGGAGAACAGGCCCGGGTCCGAGTACCCGGTCTCGTAGTGGGCGCTGCTGATGTCCAGGAAGGTGGCCGGCGCGCCGGTCTCGGCGAGGGTCGCCACGTACCGGTCGAACAGGTCGGTGTCCACCCGCCACAGTGCCAGGTCCGTCCCCACCGCGAGGTCGGTGATCCACTGGTCCTCGTCGGCGCTGTCGACCACCGCGAGGACGTCGGCCAGCCCGTCGAACGCGACCGGCAGCCCCAGCGGGTCGACCCGCTCGGCGGTGATCCCGTCCCACCGTCCGGGCGACGGAGACCAGCGGCGTGCTCGTGCCGGTAAGGGGGTTTCCGGCGAACGGACCCGCCCGCCGGAGACCCCCTCATGTTCCGCAGCAAGCGCTCGACAGGCTTGTCCGGATCAGAGGACCGACAGGTCGATCGCGTGCGCCATCGCGCGGTAGCCCGCGTCGTTGGGGTGCAGCTTGTCGCCGCTGTCGTAGGCGGGCAGCAGTGCGTCCGGGTCGGCCGGGTCGGCGGTGGCGCGGTCGAAGTCCACCACCGCGTCGAACTCGCCGGAGGTGCGGATCCAGGTGTTGACCTCGTCGCGCACCGCCTCGCCCGCCTCGGTGTAGTACAACGCGCCCTTGTACGGCAGCAGGGTCGCGCCGACGACCCGGACGCCCTTCGCGTGCGCCTGCCGGATCAGGGTGCGGTAGCCGGCGACCAGCTCGGCCGCCGTCACCACCGGGTCGGGCTTGGCGCAGTCGATCGGGAAGTTGCTGAACCCGATGTCGTTGATGCCCTCCAGCAGGATCACCGTGCGCACGTCGGGCTGCCCGAGCGCGTCCCGGGCGAACCGCGCGGTGCCCTTCTCGCCGAAGCACGCCGAGTCGTTGAGCACCCGGTTGCCGCCGATCCCCGCGTTGACGACGTTCTTCGTGCCGCGCAACCGCTCCGCCAGCTCGTCCGGGTACCGGTTGTCACCGTCCACTGTGGACCCCGCGCCCTCGGTGATGGAGTCGCCGAACGCCACCACCACGTCCCGGCGCGGCGTGCGGTCGACGGTCTCGACCCCGCTGAGGTAGAACCAGGACTCCGACTGCTCGCCGAACGCGGCGGCCGAGGTGTCGGCCCGGTGGTCGCCGGACGCCCGGTAGCTGGTCGCGTCGGCGAACAGGTGACCGGTCGCCGGGCCGGTCTTCCCGGCCAGGTAGAGCGTGACCGTGACGCGCTGCAACGGTTCCACCGGCAGGAACGCCACGTCGCTGACCAGCTCGCCGCCGGTCCGCACGGTGGTGGAGCGGTGGCCGCCGAACGTCAGGTGCCGCACCGAGCCCGGCCGCACGGCCGCACCCTCGGCGGACCGGGCGACCGTCGCGCCGGCGACCCGCAGCGGCGTGGACCCGTGGGCGTTGGACAGGCGGACGCGCACCGCCGGCCCGCCGCCGGAGATCCGCACCACCTGGCGCACGGTGTGGTTGTCGAAGCCCTGCGAACCCCAGTTCGGGCCGAACGCGTCGGTGAGCTCCTGCGGTGACGCGGTCCAGGTCGCCGCCCAGCCGGGGTGCGCGGACGCGACCGGCGTCAGCACCGCCCCGAGCACGGCGGCGAGCAGGACTGCCGCGATCTTCTTCATCGAGTGACCCCCGTGGTCGATTTCCGAACCCGATCAACCGCCGCAGGAGCGCGTTTGTTCCGGCGGGGCGATGAGCGGGAGGTGGAACGGATCCGGGGCCGTCCGCCTACCGCCGTTCGTGTGAAACTCGCCGAAGCGCCTGGCCGGTACCCGCATCCCTCGCTATCCCTGTGTCGGGGGAACCAGGGGGGAAACCATGTCCATGGAGTTCAGCCTGCTCGGAGAAGTCTCCGCGCGGGCACGGGGGAAGTCGGTCGACCTCGGTCCGGCACGCCGGCGCTGCGTGCTGGCCGCGCTCGCCGTGGACGTCAACCGGGTGCTGGCGGTCGGCGAGCTGATCACGCGGGTGTGGGGTGCCGACCCGCCGCCCCGCGCGCGGGCCACGCTGTCCAGCTACGTGTCCCGGCTGCGCCAGGCGCTGGGCGGCGGTGCGCCGATCGTGCTGCGCTCCGGCGGGTACCTGTTGCAGGCCGCGCCGGAGTCGGTGGACCTGCACCGGTTCCGGGAGCTGCGCGACCTCGCGCGGACCGCCGACGACCACGCCGCCGAGGAGCTGCTGACCGAGGCGCTGGGGCTGTGGCGCGGCGCGGCCCTGACCGGCCTGGACGGCGACTGGGCCGACGAGCAGCGGGCGCGGCTGGGGCGCGAGCGGCTGGACGCGGAGTCCGACCGGGTGGACGCGCGGCTGCGGCTGGGCCAGGGCGAGCAGCTCGTGGCCGAGCTGTCCGCGCGGGCCGCCGAGCACCCGCAGGACGAGCGGGTCGCCGGGCAGTACCTGCTCGCGCTCTACCGCTCGGGCCGGACCGCCGACGCGCTGGAGCACTACCGGCGGGTGCGCGCCCTGCTGGTCGAGCGGCTCGGCGCCGACCCCGGCCCGGCGCTGCGGCAGCTGCACCACCGCATCCTCAACGCCGACCCGGCGCTGGACCCGGCACCGCGCGCCGAGCGGGCCGCGGTGCCGCGCCAGCTGCCGGCCGCGCCGGGTTCGTTCGTCGGCCGGCGCACCGAGCTGGACCGGCTGGGCGGACCGGGCTCGGGGGTCTCCGCGATCACCGGGCCGGGCGGCGTCGGCAAGACGTGGCTCGCGCTGCACTGGGCGCACCGCAACCTGGACCGCTTCCCGGACGGCCAGCTGTTCGTCGACCTGCGCGGGTACAGCGCCGACCGCGCGCCGCTGGAGCCGGCGGCGGCGGTGCGCGGGTTCCTCGACGCGCTGGGCGTCGAGCGCGACGCGATCCCGGCCGACCCGGACGCCGCCGTGGGCCTGTACCGCAGCCTGGTCGCCGACCGGCGGCTGCTGGTCGTGCTGGACAACGCCCGCGACGTGCGGCAGGTGACCGCGCTGATCCCGGGCGGCGCGCGGTGCGCGGTCGTGATCACCAGCCGCAACGCGCTGACCGGCCTGGTGGCCACCAGCGGCGCGCGGCCCGTCCCGCTGGACCTGCTGAACGCCGACGAGGCGCGGGAGCTGCTGGTGCGGCAGGTGGGCGCGGCCCGGGTCGACGCCGAGCCCGCCGCCGTCGACGGCCTGCTGCGGCCCTGCGCCGGGCTCCCGCTGGCGCTGGGCATCGTGGCGGCGCGCGCGGCGACGAGCCCGGAGCTGCCGCTGCGGGCGCTGGCGGACGAGCTGCGCGACGAGGTCGACCGGCTCGACGCGTTCGACACCGGCGACCCGGCGCTGAGCCTGCGCGCCCTGTTCGACGCCTCCTACCAGGCGCTGGACCCCGACCCAGCGCGGTTGTTCGGGTTGCTGGGCCTCGCGCCCGGACCGGACCTCGGGCTGCCCGCCGCCGCGTCGCTGGCCGGGCTCCCGGTGCACCGGACCCGGCTGCTGCTCGGCGCGCTGGAGGCGGCGAACCTGGTGGTGCGCCAGCGCCGCTACCGGATGCACGACCTGGTGCGGCTGTACGCGGCCGACCGGGCGGGCGCGGACGAGGAGGCGGTGCGCCGGCTGGTGGACCACTACGTGCACAGCGCGTTCGCCGCCGAGCGCCTCCTGTACCCGGCGCGGTTCCCGATCGACCTGGGCCCGGCCGCGTCGGGCTGCGCGGTGGTGCCGCCCGCCGACGAGACCGCCGCGTGGGAGTGGTTCCAGGAGGAGTACCGCTGCCTGCTCGCCGTCCAGCGGGTGGCGGCCGAGGCGGGGCTGCACGACCGGGCGTGGCAGGTGGCGTGGACGCTGGAGACGGTCCACCAGCGGCAGGGCCTGCACCGCGACATGCGCGACGCCTGGGGCATCGCGCTGACCTCGGCGCGGCGGTCGGCGGACCGGGACGTCCAGGTGCTGGCCCACCGCAGGCTGGGCTACGCGCACTTCTGGCTGGGGGAGCACGACGACGCCGTCCGGCACCTGCACCGGGCGCTCGGGCTGGCCGACCGGCCGGGCGCCGAGGTGCCCCGCGCGCACACCCACTACTCGCTGGCCCAGGCGTGGACGCGGCAGGGCCTGCACTCCCGCGCCCTGCGGCACGCCACCACGGCGCTGGACCTCTACCGGGTGCACGGCGAGCCGCTGGACGTGGCCGAGGGGCTGAACATCGTGGGCTGGCTGGAAACCCGCCTGGGCCGGCACGAACCGGCCCGCGCGCACTGCGAGCAGGCGCTCGCGCTGTACCGGGAGCACGGCGACGAGGAGGGCGAGTCGGCGGCGCTGGACAGCCTCGGCCACACCGCGCACGAGGCGGGCTGGCACGCGGAGTCCCTGCGGTACTACCGGGAGGCGCTGGCGCTGTGCCGCCGCCTGGGCCGGACGCTGGCCGAGGCGGAGGTCCTGGACCGGGCGGGCCACGCGCACGCCGCCCTCGGCTCGCCCGACGAGGCCCGGCTGCTGTGGCAGCGGGCGGTGGAGCTGTACCGCCGGCACCACCGCGCCGAGGACGCGGACCGCGTGGAGTCGGCCCTGTTCAGCCACCACTGACCGGGCCGTCAGCGCTGGTGCGGCACGAAGACGGCGTCGTCGGGCGAGCGGCGTTCGGGGATGGCGCGCGGGCGTCGCCGCCCGGTGGCGATGCCGTTGACGACGTGGTGCCGGGCCTCGCGCCGGGTCCAGCCGTCCACGCCGAGGTGTCCCGCTGCCGCGTCCAGCAGCACCTCCCGCGCCGCGCCCTCGTCCAGGAAGCCCGCGCCGACCAGTTCGCCGAGCCGGCACGCGGCGGTGAACAGCACGTGCGCCCGGGTGCCGGGCAGGGCCGACCGGACCCGCGCCACCTCGCCGTCGACCACGGCCGCGCGGTAGGCGCGCACCCGGCGCGGCGCGGGCGGGTCGGCGGCCGGCCGGCCCCCTCGGTCCGGCGAGTCGGCCCGGGGGTCGGCGTCCGGCGGGCTCAGCGCCGCGACCAGCCAGTCCGGGGCGGGCGCGACCGGCAGGTCCCGGACCACCTTGTAGAGCCGCAGCCCGCTCGTCGTGTGCCTGATCGAGCCCTGCGCGGCCACGTACCCGCCTGCCGCGCGGGTGTCGACGTGCCGGCCGAGCTTGCCCGCCGTGTTGCGCAGCGGCGCGTCCGGCGCGCGGAAGTAGCGGTGCTCTCCCCCGCTGGGCGTGGCGACGGTGTAGGTGTCGCGGGGGTCGTCGGCCCCGTGGGCGCGCGCGAGGTCGGCCAGCACGTCCCGCCCGTGCGGCACGCCCTGGTCGAGGTCCACCACGAGCAGACCCGCCGCCCGGCAGGAGATCCCGACGTTGTAGGGCCGGTGCTCCCACCACGCCAGCACCTGGTCCGGGTCGAGCGTCGCCCGCCGGTCCCAGTCCCGCAGCGCGGGCACCTTCCCGTAGGGCCGCAACGGGATCACCGGCCAGCCCCGTTCGACCGCCGCGACCGCCGCCGCCAGCCTCGCCCGCTCCCCGCCCATGGTCGGCCCCCTCCGCCTCACGGCAACGGGGGAAGCGCGCCGGCCTCCATTGTCCGGCGGGACGGCGGCCGGCGTACAGGTGCGTCCGGATGACATCCGCCGGTAACCGCCGGTCAGGGCGGCCCCACGCCGGCGGACGGCGTCCCGCCGGGACCGGGCGGTCGGCCGTCACGGGGCTCCGGTGGGCTGCCGGTAGACCGCCACCAGCACGCCGTGGACGGGCTCGCCCGCGCCGGCGTCGGGGGTCCGGTCCACCAGGTCCTGCAACGCCCGGCCGAGTTCCTCGGCGGCGGCGGGCGTGAGCCGGACGTGCCGGAGCGCGACCAGCGCGGTCGGGTCCTGGCCCGCTTCCTCCGCGACCGCGCCGAACATCGCGTTCGTGTGCTCCGCGCCGGGTGCGGCGAACGACAGCCGGCGGGCCGTCCGCTGGTAGTACTGCTCGGTGCCGCCCCGGACCTGCCGGGTCTCCACGACCCGCACCAGACCGGCTTCCCGCAACACCTTCAGGTGGTGGCCGATGCTGCCCTTCGCGGCCTTCAGCGCCACGGCGAGCCCGCTGGTCGTCGCGGGCTCGCGGCCCAGCGCGAACAGCAGGCGCTGCCGCAGGGGGTGTGCCAGCGCCTTGAACTGCTCCGGCGTGCCGATGTCCACGGTCTCGTCCACCGGCCAAGTGTCCAATTCTCTTGACGCTTTTACAACCGCGCTGCTCTACTCCCGCCGTGGACACCGCGAAGATCGTCGACCGGACCCGTGACCTGCTGCGCGAGCACTACGTCTTCCCCGACGTGGCCGCCGCGCTGGACCGGCTGCTCGCCGAGCGCACCCCCGACTACGCCGCCGCGACCACCCCGGTCGAGCTGGCCGGCCTGGTCACCGCCGACCTCCAGTCCGTCAACGGCGACCGCCACCTGCGGCTGAAGCACCACGAGGAGGAGATCCCGGAGGCCGACGACGCGGCGGTCGAGCAGGGCGACGCCCGGCTGTTCGCCGGGTCGATGGGCGGCGTGCCCCGGGTCGAGCGCCTGCCCGGCGGGGTGGCCGTGCTCGAACTGGCCCCGCTGCTGGCCCCGGTCGAGTGGGTCGGCGAGGTGGTCGCGGCGGCGTTCACCCTGGTGTCGCGGGCCGGGGCGCTGATCCTCGACCTGCGCGCGAACCGGGGCGGCGACCCGCGCACGGTGGCGCTGGTGTGCAGTTACCTGCTGGCCGAGCCGACCCACCTCAACACCATGTACCACCGCGAGGACGAGAGTTACCAGCAGTTCTGGAGCCTGCCGTACGTGCCGGGCCGGGTGTTCGGCGCGGACAAGCCGGTCTACGTGCTCACCAGCGGCCGGACCTTCTCCGGCGCGGAGGAGCTGGCCTACGACCTCCAGCAGCTCGGCCGCGCCACGGTCGTCGGCGAGCGGACCGGCGGCGGCGCGCACCCGCGCCGGGGTTTCACCGTCCACCCGCACCTGGAGGCGACCATCCCGACCGCGCGGGCGATCAACCCGGTCTCGGGGACGAACTGGGAGCTGGTCGGCGTCGTCCCGACGATCCCGGTGCCGGCCGCCGACGCGCTCGCCACCGCGCACCGCGAGGCGCTGGCCGAACTGGTCCGCCGCGACGCACCGACCGCCGGCGAAGCCGCGGAAGCGTTGGCGGAGCAGACTTCCTGACCCGTACTGCCGCCGGTCCGCGACGGGCGGTGTGCGGGGTCCGCGTGCGCGTGCGGACCCCGCACAGCCGTGTCAGCGCACCACTTCCCGCGCCCAGGAAGCGACCGCCGAGTAGTACTGGCCCGCGTTCGGGGCCAGGTTGATCGAGTGCCCGTAGCCCTCCAGCACGTAGGTCCGGAGGTCGTTGTAGTAGGGCGACTCGTCGGCGTGCAGCGTGGCGGCGCTGGAGCAGTTGCTGGCCAGCAACCCGCACACCGTGCCGTCGTACTGGCCGGTCACGACCAGCACCGGCACGTCGATCAGCTTGCTGTAGGGCAGCAGCACCGCGACGCCGAGCCCGTCGACCGCCTCGGTCGGCGCGAAGACGTCCTTGGTCCGCTCGTCCAGCGCCTTGAGCGGAGCGGGCAGGAAGCCCGGCGCGTGGAAGTCGTTGTAGCGGGTGCCGGGTGAGGTGGTGAGGTAGCCCAGCGGGTAGGCCAGGCCGAACTTGGGGTCGAGGTTGGCCGGGATCATGCTGCCCAGCACGGTGACCACGCCCGCCGGGTTGGCCCGGTGGGTCAGGCCGGTGACCAGCACGCCGTCCACGTCGTGGTACGTGCCGGCCTCCAGGATCGCGATCGACGAGCCCAGCGAGTGCCCGCCGACGATCACCTTGTCGTAGGACGGCCCGTAGGCCCCGGACCGCAGGCCCCGCACCACCTGGTGCACGGCGTCGGCCTGGACGAAGCTGGTCAGCGTCAGGCCCAGCGGCTTGGAGCTGGACCCGGTGCCCAACCGGTCCACGGCGAGCGTGGCGAACCCGGCCGCGTTCTGCGCGTCGCGGAACGAGTGCGCGCCGTCGTCGTAGTGCCAGTACGAGCTGTTGTAGGTCGATCCCGGGATCAGGACCTGGACGGTGGTCGCGCCGCCGGCGGGCGAGCACAGCTCCCCGTGCACGGTCTCGCGCTGGCCGAGCACCGTGACGGGGGCGTAGACGTCGCGGCACGAGGACGCGGCGGCGGCCGGTGAGGCGGTGAGGAGGGACGAGGCGACGAGCAGCGCCGCCGCGCCGACGACGAGTGAGGGGCGCAAGGTGGGGATGACCTCCGAGGTTCAGGGGACGGGTTGGGACCGGGTGGTCACCGGGCGCGATCGGGAACGCGCCCGGTGACCTCAGGGGGTGTGCGGAGCGGCCCCGGCGGGACGGCCCGGTGGAGCGGCCCGGACGGCGCTGCGGAACGGCATCCGGGTCGGATGTCCGCGTGAACTCGTCCACACCGCCGGGAATTGCGCACGTCTTCCCGGAAGTGCCCGCTGCCACCGGTTCGCGCCTTACCAGACTCCCGCCGACTCGCGGAAGTAGGGCCACTCCCCCGGCGCACCGGGGCGCGGTCCGCCGCCGGCTCGCGGCGGGTTGCGGAAAACGCCTGGTGAGCCGAATCCGACCAGCCGGAATCGCGTTCCCGGCCCGCCGGACCGACTTCGGCGCGCGCGAATACCACCGGGTTCCGGAACCGCATTTTCGCGGTTGCCGCGAGCTGTTCCCGCAGCTCGACCGGGGCGGCACGGGGCACGGCACGAGCCGCCGGACGGCGTCCGACAACTGTGCGAGCCTCATGTTCCACGATTCCGGCGGTCATCGACGTAAGCCTCCAGCCGGGATTGACCGCGAGCACTCTATGCTCCGTTCAGACGCCGTGGGGATCGCGCATTCGAGTTAAGTTGCTGGATCGGCTGGTGCCCGCGCGCACGACGCTGTTGGATGTTCGGGTTACTGAGGGACTGGAGTGCGCCATGACCGACTTCGACTGGGTGCCCGAGGGCGTCGACACCACCATTCCCAGCGTGGCCAGGGCATACGACTACATGCTGGGCGGCGCGCACAACCTGGCCGTCGACCGCGCGATGGCGACCGAGGCCGCGCGGCTGCTGCCCAGCACCCCGCGCCTGGTGCGGATGAACCGCGCGTACCTCCGGAGAGTCGTCACCCACCTGGTGGAATCCGGGATCGACCAGTTCCTGGACATCGGCTCCGGCATCCCGACCGTCGGCAACGTGCACGAGGTCGCGCCCGACGCCAAGGTCGTCTACGTCGACAAGGACCCGGTCGCCGTCGCGCACAGCGAGCTGCTGCTGTTCGGCAACGAGAACGCGACCGTCGTGCAGGGCGACCTGCGCGACCCGGACGGCCTCCTCTCCCACCCGCAGGTGCTGCGCCTGCTGGACTTCGACCGCCCGGTCGCCGTGCTGATGCTGATGGTGCTGCACTTCGTGCCGGACGCGGACGAGCCGTGGCAGCTCGTCGCCCGCTACCGCGACCACCTCGCGCCCGGCAGCTACCTGGCCGTCTCGCACGTCACCGACGACCGGCAGAGCGCCGCGTGGCGCGGGGTCGCGCGCACCGCCGCGCAGAGCCGGGACAGCCTGAACAACCGCTCGCACCCCGAGGTGCTGGAGTTCTTCGAGGGCTTCGAGCTGGAGGAGCCCGGACTGGTCGGCTGCGGCCTGTGGCGGCCCCAGGGGCGCGGCGACATCTCCGACAACGCCGAGGAGAACACCCTGATCTACGCCGGCCTCGGCCGCAAGCCCGCGAGCGGGAGCCGCTGACATGACCGCTGCGCTTCCCCAGGACGCGGAAGGACTGCGCGCCCGCGCGAAGCTCGCCAAGAAGTGGACCTACCTGCTCAGCTCGCGCACGTTCATCCCGCTGAGCACCACCGAACTCGAACGGCACCTGCTCGGCCTGGTCGAGCGGCTGTGCGCGGGTGTCGGCAGCGAACCGCTCACCCAGAAGGTCGGCCGCGAGGTCGGCGCGGCGCTGGTGGACCTGAACTGCACCGCGCCGGAGGGCCTCCAGGTCTCGGTCGAGGTGGTCAGCAAGGGCCTGCTCGGCATGACCGGGCTGGGTGCGCCGGACCGGCTGCGCGACCGCGTGGTGGACGTGATCGCCGCGCTCGCCGCCGGGTTCGTGGAGCGCGTCCGGGTGTCGACCCTGGAGCAGCAGGAGCAGCTCGGCCGCTCGCTGTACAAGGCGATGCGCCAGGCCCAGCTCGACCTGGAGGTCAGCACCACCCGCAACGAGCTGATCGAGGGCTTCACCTCGACCGGGGTCGCCACCACGGACCTGCAGGCGACCCTGCTGCGGGTCAACGGCGCGCTGGCCCGGATCGTGGACCACCCGCAGGCGGAGCTGACCGGCCGGGCGCTGTTCGACCTCGTGCACCCGGACGAGCAGGACGGGCTGCGCAAGGACTTCGCGCAGCTCACCGATGGCGGCACCACGTCGATCACCCAGCCGCGCAAGCTGCTGCGCGCGGACGGCGAGATCGCCTGGGTGACGCTCACGCTGTCGCCGCTGCGCCGCTTCGAGGGCGGCAACCAGGTGATCGTGCTCGCCGAGGACGCGACGGACGTGAACCTGCTGCAGGGCCAGCTCAACCACCAGTCGCTGCACGACGTGCTGACCCGGCTGCCCAACCGGCAGTTCTTCACCAGCCGGCTGGAGCAGGCGCTGCGCACCGCCGACCCGGCGACCGGCGTCACCGTGTTCCACCTGGACCTCGACGGCTTCTCGCTGATCACCGGCGGCCTGGGCCGCGAGGTCGGCGACCACCTGCTCAAGGTGGTCGCCGCGCGGCTGGAGGAGGTGGTGGCCGAGGAGACCGCGATGGTGGCGCGGTTCGGCTACGACGAGTTCGCCATCCTGGTGGAGAACACCGGCACCACGCCGGACGTGGTGACGCTGGTGCGGCTGATCAACGACAAGCTGTCCGTGCCGTTCGAGTCGGACGGCCACCGGATCGCCTGCACCGCCACCATCGGCGTGGTGCACCGGCCGCCGCGCGACGCCTCGCCGCACGACCTGCTCGACTCGGCGGACCTGACCCTGCGCCGGGCCAAGGGCAACGGCCGGCGGCAGTGGGAGCTGGCCGACCCGACCCGCGACGGCCTGGACCGGCGGATGTTCAGCATGGCCGCGACCATGCACGGCGCGTGGGAGAACGGGGAGCTGCGGGTCGAGTACCAACCCGTGGTCCGGCTGTCGGACCGGCGGATAGTGGCCGCCGAGGTGCTGCTGCGCTGGGACCACCCGAAGCTGGGCGCGGTGCCGCACGACCAGTGCCTGGCGCTGGCCGAGGACACCGGGCTGGTGGTGCCGCTGGGGTCCTGGATGCTGCGGGTGGCCACCGAGCAGGCCGGCGCGTGGCGGCGGCAGCTCGGTCGGGACGTGCCGGTGCGGCTGTCGCTGACCCGCAGCCAGGCGACCGACCCGGAGCTGGTCGGCACGGTGCGGGAGTCGCTGTCCGACGCCGGCCTGAGCCCGGGTTCGCTGTGGCTGGGCGCTCCCGCCGACGTCGTGCTGGGCGAGGAGGAGCCGGCCGACGACCTGCGCATCCTGGCGGAGAGCGGGGTGGGCGTGGAGGTGGACGGCTTCACCGCCGCGCCGGCGGACCTGCTGCGGGTGGCGGACTTCCCGGCCCGCGCGGTCCGCATGTGCCGCCCGCTGACCGACCAGCCCGCGCCGGTCGTGGCGCGGCTGCTGGCGCACATGCTGGGCGTGGTCCGGGACGCCGGGGTGGCGGTGTCGGTGTCGGGCGTGTCGACGCCGGCCCAGGCCCGGTGGTGGCGGGAGGCCGGGGCGGAGACCGCGTCCGGTCCCCTGTTCGCCCCCGCCGGCCCACCGGACGCGATCGTCGAGTAGCGCCACCGCCCGCCCCGCGCCGGGCGGGCGGCCCGCGCGGCCTCCGGCACTCGCCCGGCCGGGCTGTCCGCGAGACCGGCCGCCGGGCGAGGTGGCACCGCCCACGCGGCGGGCGGGCAGCCCGGCCACCCGCCGGGCCGGGTGACTCCCGAGGCGGGCCGACGGGCGGCACCGCTCACGCGGCAGCCCCGTCACCCCGCCGAGCGGGCGCTCCGCGAAGGCACGGCTCCGGTCATGCGGCGGGGTGGGTCGGGGTCAGGCCGCAGAGGCGGTCGGCCACCGACCACAGCTCCTCCTCGCGCGCCTCGTCGTACGACTCCGCCGACGACCGGACGGCCGTGCCCCGGTCGACGTACGCGCCGCTGTCGCCGGGGCGCGGGCCGGTCAGCGCCTCGGCCAGGGTGCGCCCGGCCTTGGCCGGGCCGGTGCCGGCGGGCGTGGCCCGCAGGAGCTGGCCGACCGTGGCCACCAGGAGGCGGCTGACCGGGCCGGCGTCGCGGATCAGGCCGGTGCCCGGCACGAAGCCGGGGTTGTAGCTGTACACGTCGACCCCGCGCGGCAGCCTGCGCCGCAGCGCGTGCACCAGGTACACCACGCCGAGCTTGCTGGTGGCGTACGCCTCGCGGCCCGCGCGGGTGCCGCCGGGTCGCGGGGTCGCCAGCGCGGCGGGGTCGCCCCAGCGCGGTGCCGGGACCACGGCGAGGCTGCGCTCGTCGCCGCCGAAGTGCACCTCGCTGCCCACCACGACGATCCGCGCCGGGGCGGCGAACGCGTCGAGCAGCAGGGTCAGCAGCAGGTGGTACGCCAGCACGTTGACGCCGAAGGTCATCTCGAACCCGTCGGCGGTGGTGGCGTCGGTCGAGGTCATCTGGAGCCCGGCGTTGCCGAGGAACCCGGTCAGCGGCGGGCGGTCGGCGAGCAGGGCGCGCACCTCGGCCGCCGCCCGGCGGATGTCGGCCAGGGACGCCAGGTCGCACCGCACGGTCGTGACGTTCGGGTTGCCGGTCTCCCGGGTGAGCCGCCGGGCGACGTCCGCGCTGCCGCGCACGAGCAGCACGAGGTGGTCGTCCGGGCGGGTGCGCAGCAGGTGGGCGGCGGCGTGCCGGCCGAGGCCGCGCGTGCCGCCGGTCATCAGAGTCGTTCCCATGAGCGCTCCTGGTACGTAGTACTAACTGGTACTCAGTACCATAATGGACGACGTACCGCCGCGCTATGCTGACCGCCATGTCCCTCCGGCAGCGCAAGCAGCAGCGGGCCCGCGAACAGATCGTGGACGCGGCGTTCGCGCTGTTCGCCGAACGCGGGTTCACCGACGTCACGGTCGCCGACATCGCCGAGCGCGCGGAGGTCGGCCGGACCACGTTCTTCCGCTACTTCGGCGACAAGCAGGAGGTCGTGTTCTCCGACGAGCAGCGGATAATCGACGACTGGACCGCCCGCTACCGCGCCCTCCCGCACACCGCCGACGTCCCGGACGCGATGGTCCGGCTGCGGGAGTTCACCGTCGCGCTGTGCCGCGAGATGACCGCCGACCCCGCGCACTACGTGCTGCACGAGACGCTGCTCGCCGACAACCCCGAGCTGCACGACCGCTCGATGCGCAAGCTCCAGCGGCTGGTCGCCGCGATGAGCGAGGAGCTGCGCGGGCGCGGCGTGCCCGAGCCGGCCGCGACGCTCGCGCCGCAGGTCGCCCTGGCCTGCTACCGCACCGGCCGGCACACCGCCGGGGTCGACCCCGCCGCGCTGCCCGGCGCGGTGGACGCGGCGTTCGAACAGCTGTCCGAGTTCACCTCCGGAAAAGCGCCCTTCCCGCCCTGATCGGCCACCCGGATGGACTAGGTTCGTCCCGTCATGCGACTCATCGGACGGGACCGCGCCACCGAGGTGCTGCGCACCGAGATCGACCGCGCCGCGCGCAGCCACGGCGGCCTGGTCCTGGTCGCGGGCGAACCCGGCATCGGCAAGACCGCTCTGGTGACCGGCGTGGCCGACCTGGCCCGCGAGCGCGGCGCGCTGGTGCTCGCCGGCTCGTGCTGGGACTCCGGTTCCGCGCCCGGCTACTGGCCGTGGGTGCAGGTGGTGCGGGCGCTGCGCCGGGCCGCCGACCCGGCGCAGTGGGCCGAGGTCGACCGCGAGCGGCTGGACGTGCTGCTCGGCGAGGCGCCCGCCGACCAGGCCCCGGAGAGCTTCCCGCTCTACGACGCGGTGACCTCCGCGCTCGTGGTGGCCTCGCAGCGGCGGCCGGTCGTGGTGGTGCTGGAGGACCTGCACTGGGCGGACGTGGCATCGGTGCGGCTGCTGGAGTTCGCCGCGCGGCACACCTGGTTCGAGCGGGTGCTGCTGGTCGGCACCTACCGCGACGCCGAGGTCGAGGCGGACGGCCACCCGCTGCGCCCGCTGATGTCCCCGCTGGTCAGCCGGGCGACGTCGGTGACGCTGACCGGGCTGTCGGAGGCCGAGGTCGGCGAACTGGTGGCGGAGACCGCCGGGCGCGCGCCGGACGCCGCGCTGGTCGCCGAGGTGCACCGGCGGACCGGCGGCAACCCGTTCTTCGTCGAGCAGACCGCGCGGCTGTGGCAGGGCGGCAACCCGGTGACCGCCATCCCGCCCGGCGTGCGGGACGCGTTGCGGCACCGGCTGTCCCTGCTGCCCGAGCCGGTCGGCGGGCTGCTCGGCCGCGCCGCCGTGCTCGGCCGGGAATTCCACCGCCAAGTGCTCGCCGCGACCGCCGGGCTGCCCGTGCCGCACGTGGACCGGCTGCTCGACCAGGCTGCGCAGGCCCGGCTCGTCCGGGCGCTGGGCGCGGGCCGGTTCACCTTCGCCCACGACCTGGTGCGGGAGACCCTGTACGACGCGCTGGAGGACGTGGCCGACCGGCACGCCGCCGTGGTGGCCGCGCTCGCCGACGCCTCGCCCGACCAGGCGACCCCGGCCGAGCTGGCGCGGCACGCCTTCCTGGCGGGCCACCGGCTCCCCGAGGAGCGGGTGGTCGACCTGCTGGTCGAGGCGGCGCGCGACGCCGACTCGCGGATGGCCGTGGACGAGGCCACCCGCCACTACCGCCGCGCGCTGGAGCGGACGACCTCTCCGCACCGCCGCATCGGGCTGGAGATCGCGCTCGCGCAGCAGTTGTTCTTCTGCGCCCCGTCCGAGCAGTCCGCCGCCCACTTCGACCACGCCGTCGAGCTGGCCCGCGAGCACGACGCGCCGGACGTCCTGGCCCGCGTGGCGCTGGCCCGGTACCGGTTCGTGGACGTGGGCGAGGAAGGTCTGGCCCTGCTCCGCGAGGCCCACGACCGGCTGATCGGGCCCGCGCCCGACGAGCAGGCGGACGTGCTCGCGCGCGCCCTGAGCGTGCGGGTCGCCGACCTCGCCCGCGACGGCCAGGACGACGTGGCGCTGACCGACGGCCTGTGGGCGGCGCACGACACCACGTGGGGGCTGGGCACCGCCTCGGCCCGGCTGGAGCTGGTCGGCGAGCTAGCCGACCTGGCCCGGCGCACCGCCGACCACGCGTCGGAGGGCTTCGCCGCGTCGCTTCGCTGGGTCGTGCTGCTGGAGCTGGGCGACCCCCGCTACCTGGACCAGTTGCGGGCGTTCACGGCGAAGGCCGACCGCTGGGCGATGCCCCGGTTCCAGTTCTCGTCCGCGATCGACCGGAGCATCATCGCCGCCTTCCGGGGCCGGTTCGGCGAAGCGGAGTCCCTGCTGGCGCGGGCGGACGCGCTCGGCGGTGACGACGCGAGCGGCTTCCGGATGATGCACGTGCACCTGCGCTGGGCGCTGTACCAGTTGCAGGGCCGGTACGACGAGCTGGACCGGCTGGACCTGGAGGGCTACCCGTACCCCGACCTGCTGCGCGGCCTCACCGCCGTGAACCGGGGCGACCTCGACACCGCGCGCGCCGTGCTGGCCGCGTACGACCCGCGCGACGACCGGTTCCTGCGCATGTTCGAGCCGCTGTGGACGCGGTTCCGGGCGCACCTGGCCTACGCGACGGGCGACCGCGCGCTGGCCGGGTCGGTGCGCGCCGAACTCGCCGACCACCGGGGCCAGTGGCTGGTGTCGCTGTACGGGTGCGACCTCAGCGGCCCGGTCGACCTGTGGCTGGGCCTGGTGGACCTGGTGCTGGGTCGGCACGGGGACGCGGTCGCGGAGCTGACCGCCGCGCGGCGGTCGGCGGAGGTGATGCAGTCCCGCCCGTGGGCCGAGGAGGTGCAGCGGTACCTGGCGGTGGCGTTGCGCGCCAACGGTTCCCCGGCCGGGGCGGACGCCCGTGGCACGGCGTCGGCGCGACCGTCGCCCGGCCGCGAGCCGGTCGACGAGTTCCGGCGGGACGGCGACGTGTGGTCGCTGTCCTACCGGGGCACGATCGCGCGGATGCCGGACTCGAAGGGCTTGCGCGACCTGCACGTGCTGCTGGGCAGTCCGGGCGTGCCCGTGGCGGCGGTGAGCCTGCTCGCGCCGGAGGCCGTGGCTGCGGCGCGGCTGGGCGGCGACCCGGTGCTGGACGACGAGGCGAAGGCGGCCTACCGGCGGCGGCTGGAGCGGCTGGATGAGGAGATCGACAACGCCCACGACGACGCCCGCGCGGCGGCGCTGGACCGGGAGCGGGCCGCGCTGCTGGAGGAGCTGCGCGCGGCGGCGGGGCTGGGCGGCCGGACCCGCCGACTGGGCGACGAGGCCGAGCGCGCCCGCAAGACGGTGACCGCGCGCATCCGCGACGCGCTGCGCAAGCTCGCCGACCGCCACCCGGAACTGGCGGAGCACCTGCGCGAGCACGTCTCGACCGGCTCGACGTGCCTCTACTCCGGTGCCGCGCGCTTTCGGCTGTGACGCCGCACGGCGCGCGCAAAACCCGGTGAGCGCTGAAACCCGTGCACACACCGGAGGCCGTGCCCCGTGACGGGGCACGGCCTCCGGCGCATGGTCACTTGCGGTTGTACAGCCGGATGGTCAGCGCGCCGAACACCACGACGAACCCCACGCCGTAGGCCAGCGTCCACAGCAGCGCCGAGCCGTCGGCCGCGCCCGCCATCAGCGAGCGCACCGCCTGCACCAGTTGCGTGATCGGGTTGACCTCCACGAACGCCTGGAGCCACCCCGGCATGGTGGCCGGCTCGACGTAGACGTTCGACAGGAACGTCAACGGCATCATCACCATCATGCTGACGCCCATCACGGACTTCTCGCTGCGCATCAGCAGCCCGAACATCGTCCACACCCAGGAGAACGCGAACGAGAACGCCACCAGCACAGCCACGCCCAGCACCACGCCGACGAACCCGCCGCCCGGCCGGAAGCCGAGCACGAGCCCCACCACGACGATGGTGAACGACGCCAGCAGGTACCGCAGCAGGTCGCCCAGGATGGAGCCGACCAGCGGCGCGGGCCGCCACACCGCGAGCGTGCGGAACCGGTCGAACACGCCCTTCGAGATGTCGGTGTTCACCGCCACCCCGGTGTACATGGTGATCATGACGACGCTGGTCACCGTGATGCCGGGCAGCAGGTACTGGAGGTACTCCCCCGGCGACCCGGCCAGCGCCCCGCCGAACAGGTAGGTGAACATCAGGATCATCATGACCGGGAACGCCGTCACGTCGAACAGCTGCTCCGGCACGTGCTTGATCTTGAGCACCGCCCGCCACCCGAAGGTGAGCGACGCGGACAGCGGTCCGGGGCGCTTCGGCGCGGCCCGGTCCAGCAGCACGCCGGCCAGGTCGTCCACCTTGGGCGCGGCGAGTGCGCCGGTGTTCTCGGTGACGGTCACGCCGCCGCCTCCTTCTTGTCGGTCAGGGCGAGGAAGACCTCGTCCAGGCTGGGCTGGCCGAGGGAGAAGTTGTCCACGGTGATGTCCGCGCGGGCCAGTTCCGCCAGCGCCCGCGCGGCCTGCTCGGTGGCCCGGCCGGACAGCCGGGCGGTCAGCGCGACCGGGTCGGTGTCGAGCAGCACCTCGGCGTCGAGCACGCGGGCCAGCAGCGCCCGCGCGTCGGCCCGCCGGTCGGCGTCGCGCAGCCGGACGTGCACCGCGCCCTCGCCGACGGACGCCTTGAGCTCGCCCTTGGTGCCCTCGGCGATCACCCGGCCCCGGTCCACGACCGCGATCCGGGACGCGAGCTGGTCGGCCTCGTCCAGGTACTGGGTGGTCAGCAGGACGGTGGTGCCGTGCGCGACGACCGCGCGCACGATGTCCCACACCTGGTTGCGGCTGCGCGGGTCGAGGCCCGTCGTCGGCTCGTCCAGGAACAGCAGGCGCGGGGTGTTCAGGATGCTCGCGGCGATGTCCAGCCGCCGCCGCATCCCGCCCGAGTAGTGCTTGACCTGCTTGCCGGCGGCCTCGGTGAGCCCGAACGCGTCCAGCAGCTGTGCGGCGCGGTCCCCGGCGTGCCGGCGGCCGTGCCCGATGAGCCTGCCGAGCAGGACCAGGTTCTCGGTGCCGGTCAGGTCCTCGTCGACGGACGCGTACTGGCCGGTGAGGCTGACCAGCCTGCGCACGGCGTCGGGGTCGGCGCGCACGTCGTGTCCGAACACCCGCGCCTCCCCGCCGTCGGGGCGGAGCAGGGTGGCCAGCATCCGCACGGTCGTGGTCTTGCCCGCCCCGTTGGGGCCGAGCAGGCCGTAGACGGTGCCGGTGGGCACGGTCAGGTCGACCCCGTCCACCGCACGGGTGTCGCCGAAGACCTTCACCAACCCCGAGGTTTCGATCGCGTTCACGGTTTCTTCCTTCCTCATGAGACGTAGGGGTGGGCGTGCCGCGCGCCGCGCAGCGCCGCCGCCCACCAGGTGAGCTGGTCGAGCATCGTGGTGGCCGCCCGGTGGCGGTGCTCGGAGTCCAGCGGCTCGTCGTCGAGCAGGTTGACGCCGACGCCGTTGCGCATGGTCACGACGTGCAGCTCGGTGAAGACGGTGCGCAGGTGCTCCACCGCGTACACGCCCTCGGACCGGTGCCCGTAGGAGACGAAGGCGGCGGGTTTGGCGTGCCACTCGTCGTAGGCGTAGTCGATGGCCTGCTTGAGCGACGCGGGGAAGCTGCGGTTGTACTCGGGGGTGACGACGACGAACCCGTCGGCCCACGCGACCCGGTCCACGAACCGGCGCATCGCCGGCGTGGGGTGGTCCGGGTAGGACGCGGGGAACTCGTAGTCGGCCAGGTCGACCACGCCGCACTCCACGTCGGACCGCAGGCCCACGACCTCGGCGGCCCAGCGCCCGATCGCCTCCCCGGCCCGGCCCTGGCGCGTGCTGCCGATGATCACGGCGATGTGCAGCGGCTGCATCCGGCACCTCCTCACACCCTGAAGGCGCGAGACGGCCCGCCAGCTCGGATCTGGCACCTCTGCCAGGCGCTGAGGAGCGGGCCGGCGGACGGTGCGCGGCGGGTGGAGTGCTCGTCCGGCCCGGAAAAGCAGGAAGGGCGGCCCGTGAGGACCGCCCTTCCGAGGAGTGCCGACCGATCAGATGCGACAGGTGTCCAGCGAGCTGACCAGGATCGCGCGCGCACCGACCCGCCACAGCTCGTCCATGATGAACGGGGCGTCGTCGCGCGGCACGAGCGAGCGCACGGCCACCCAGCCCTCGCGGGCCAGCGGCGACACCGTCGGCGACTCGATGCCGGGCACCAGCTTGAACGCCTCTTCCTGGGTGCTGACCGGGCAGTCGAAGTCCAGGATCACGTACCGGCGGGCGATCAGCACGCCCTGGAGCCGGCGGTGCAGGATCTCCACCGAGCGCACCGACTCCGGCACGTCCTCGACGGTGTCGCCCTGGATGAGCACCGCCTCCGACTTCAGTATCGGCTTGCCGAACGTCTCCAGGCCGGAGGTCTTGAGCGTGATGCCGGTTTCCACGACGTCCGCGATGGCGTCCGCGACGCCGAGTTCGACGGCGGTCTCCACCGCGCCGTCCAGCCGGACCAGCTTGGCCTTGATGCCGTGCTCGGCGAGGTGGTCGTCCACCAGGTGGGGGTAGCTGGTGGCGATCCGCTTGCCCTCCAGCCCGGCCGAGTCGGAAATGGTGCCGGGCCGGGAAGCGAAGTAGAACGACGCCTTGCCGAAGCCCAGCGGCAGGATTTCCTTGGCTTTCACCGTCGAATCGAGCAGCAGGTCCCGGCCGGTGATGCCGACGTCCAGCGACCCCTCGCCGACGTAGACCGCGATGTCCCTCGGCCGCAGGAAAAAGAACTGCACGTCATTCGCCGGGTCGGCCACGATCAGCTCACGCCCGGACCGATGGACCCGGTACCCCGCCTCGGCCAGCATTTGCGCCGCGGGAGCACTCAGGGAGCCCTTGTTGGGCAGGGCGAAGCGAAGAGGAGCCATGGCGCGCAGTCTCCCACACACGCCGGGTTGCCCTGACCTGGGGCCGGCGTCCTGTCCCAGGGAATGGAACCGGGCCGGTGCCCGCCGCGCGCCGACGCGCACCGCCGGTCGGCCGGGGTGGCGCGAGCGGCTCGGGCCCGGACGTGCGGCGACATCCGCCGACCGACTCCGGGCGGCCTTTCCGACAATTCCCGGGCGTCCGGACCGGCGGTATCGGCGAAAGAAGTCCGGTATTTCCGGAATTCACCCGGAGGGAGTACGGCAGTCCTCCTGGGGACCGTTCCCCGCCCGTTGTGAACGGTCTCAGGAATCCGGGCGGAGCCACCAGGTGGCGGAGGCCACCGTCTCGAAGCCCAGGGAGTCGTAGAGCGCTTTGCCGGCCTGCGCCGACGACAGGGTGCAGGGCACGCCCTCGCTGTTGAGCACGCCGTGCATCAGCGCTCTCCCGACGCCCTGCGAGCGGTGCGCGGGCAGGGTCGTGACCCAGTAGAGGCCACCGATGCCGTTGTCCACGACCGACAGGCACGCCCCGGCGACCTCGCCGTCCCGGCGCACCAGGAACAGCCGCATCCCGTCGTGGTCGAGCAGTGCCGGGGTGAACGCCTCCCCGTACGCGAACCCGGGCAGCGGGAACCCGTCCACGACCACCCGTTCGGCGACCGCGAGCTGGTCGGGCGTGCCGACCGGCGTCACCTCCAGGTGCGGTTCCGGCAGCGGCGAGGGCGGGCGGAACATGACTGGGAGCTGCTGCGGGACCAGGCCCCACGCGCCCGCGTCGACGGTGCCGTACGGGTCCTCGACCATGGCCTCGCCGGGCGCGGTGGTGATCAGCCGGGCGATGGCGGCCAGGTCGTCGGCGTCGGGCTCCGGCCGCAGGACGAGGACGCGCACCAGGGCCGGGCCGGTCATCGCGGTGAAGCCGGGGCGCTCGACCAGGCCGTGGCCCCGGGTCCGGGCCAGCGCGGCCAGCAGGTACCGGGCGTTGCCCGTGGCGAGGTCGAGCGCGTCGGAGGCGGAGGTGGTCATGATCCGACTGTAGGCGGGCGGTCGCCCCGGCCGGGGCGGCGGGTCAGGACCGGTTGAGCAGCCGCTCGAACGGCACCAGGTCGGCGAACCCGTCGGCGGGCCCGGCCGGTGCCCGCAGCACCTCGGCGGGTGCCCGGCCTGCCGGAGCGCGGTCGGCGGACCCGTCGGCGTGCACCCGGCCCGCCAGCGCGCCGACGAGTTCGGCCGCCGCGCGGTCGATCCGGTCGGACAGGCCCTGCGGCGAGCCCCAGTCGCCGGACGCCGCGTACACGGCGGTCGGCACGACGTCCGCGCGCAGGTAGGCGAACAGCGGGCGCAGCGCGAAGTCCAGCACCAGCGAGTGCCGCTCGGTGCCGCCGGTCGCGCCGATCAGCACCGGCTTGCCGACCAGCGACTCCGGGTCCAGCACGTCGAAGAACGACTTGAACAGGCCGCTGTAGGACGCGTTGAACGTCGGCGTCACGGCGATCAGCGCGTCCGCGCCGACCACGTCGTCCACGACGGCCGCCAACCGGGGGCTCGGGAACCCGGTGACCAGGTTGTCGGCGATGTCGCGGGCGACGTCGCGCAGGTGCGCCGACCGGACGGTGACCGGGGTGCGCGTGCCGACCGAGGCGGCGAGCCGGTCGGCCAGCAGGTGGCTGGACGACGGCTCGCCGAGCCCGGCGGAGACCACGGCGAGGGTCGTCATCGGACCGCCGCCGTCCGCAGCGACCCGTGGGTGGGCGCGTCCGGCACGTCGGCCGGGCGGCCCGAGGCGAACTCGGCGCGCAGCACGGGCACGATCTCGCCGAGGTGGTCGAGCTGCTCCAGCACGGTCTTGAGCGGCAGGCCGGCGTGGTCCACCAGGAACAGCTGCCGCTGGTAGTCGCCGAAGTGCTCGCGGAAGGTCAGCGTCTTGTCGATGACCTCCTGCGGGCTGCCCACGGTGAGCGGGGTCTGCTCGGTGAACTGCTCCAGCGACGGGCCGTGGCCGTAGACGGGGGCGTTGTCGAAGTACGGCCGGAACTCGCGCACCGCGTCCTGGGAGTTGGGGCGGATGAACGCCTGCCCGCCCAGGCCGACGATCGCCTGGCTCGCCGTGCCGTGCCCGTAGTGCTCGAAGCGCTCGCGGTAGAGGGTGATCAGCCGCATGAAGTGCTCCTTGGGCCAGAAGATGTGGTTGGCGAAGAAGCCGTCGCCGTAGTAGGCCGCCTGTTCGGCGATCTCCGGGCTGCGGATGGAGCCGTGCCACACGAACGGCGGCACGCCGTCGAGCGGGCGCGGGGTGGAGGTGAAGGACTGCAACGGCGTGCGGTGCCTGCCCTCCCACGTCACGACGTCCTCGCGCCACAACCGGTGCAGCAGG
Source organism: Actinosynnema sp. NPDC050436 (assembly GCF_040655415.1). Lineage (NCBI taxonomy): Bacteria > Bacillati > Actinomycetota > Actinomycetes > Pseudonocardiales > Pseudonocardiaceae > Actinosynnema > Actinosynnema sp. NPDC050436. The sequence continues at coordinate 106,199 of NZ_JBFAJV010000004.1, forward strand.
TGGTAGTTCTCGATCGCCAGGTCGATGCCGTCGCGGATGTCCTTGCCGAACCAGGGGTACACGGGTCCCGTGTTCCCCCGTCCCATGATCAGGTCCACCCGGCCGTCGGCCAGGTGCTGGAGCATCGCGTAGTCCTCGGCGATCTTCACCGGGTCGTTCGTGGTGATCAGGGTGGTGGCGGTGGACAGGATCAGCCGCTCGGTGCGGGCGGCGACGTAGCCGAGCATCGTGGTGGGCGAGGACGGCACGAACGGCGGGTTGTGGTGCTCGCCGGTGGCGAACACGTCCAAGCCGACCTCCTCGGCCTTGAGCGCGATGGCGACCATGGCCTTGATGCGCTCGGCCTCGGTCGGCGTCCGCCCCGTGGTGGGGTCGGGCGTGACGTCCCCGACGGTGAAGACCCCGAACTGCATAGCCGCTCCTCGATCCAAGTAGTTGCGAGTTCAACTACTCGGTCCAACCGTACCCCGACCGCGCCTATTCCGTCGCCACCGGGTGGCGCGGGCCACGCCCCGGGCCATGACCTCCGAGCCGCGGTCGCCATCGGCATCGCAGGCGCGGCTCCGGGCGCTTGCAGTCCGCACCAGCCCACCGTCGACGTGGTGCGGCAGCCGGTCGCCTGGACACCCCTGCCGTCGAACCGATCCGACCGGACTCACACACCACTGGTGTTGCAAACCGGCTACGGGCAACCCGCATCGACCTCGCCGAACCATGCCGCAACCCGACCGGATCCCATAAGGGAACCAGGACGAACCGAATGTAAACCGGCATACCCAGCGATAGACCCCCAAGTCCGCAAGCGTTTTTCCGCGCGAGCGGGGTGGCCCCTCGACGGTGACGACCTGGGTGATGCGCTTGTCGTCTTCCCCGCGCGGCGGGGGTGGCCCCCGCCCGCCATGCGAGCACGACGTGACTGGCACCGCAGACGTGGAGGGGACCATCACAACACCTGCCGTGGCTGCCATTCCGGATCTCGCCGGACGCATGACGGTTGTCGCTGCGATAGGTGGCCGGTGAGCTGCGGGCATCGGCGCAGCCGTTGATCCCGAAGTTGTTCACGGCCGCGTTGTGGCGTCGCCTGCATCAGGCCGTGCTGGGCGAAGAAGGGGCGATCCGACCGGCCCGAATCCGATCGACTCCGGTAGGCCGAGTTCGAAGATCCTCACCGTCCCGACCGCGCCGGGCTCACGTTGACCGTCTGCATCTTGGCCGCCATGCCGAAAACTATTGCGGCCCCTCATTCTTGCCGCAGCGTTGACCTGCTTCACCGGCGACATTGCAGACCTGACACCGGGGGGTAACGAAGACCTTCGGTGTGCGATAGAACGATACCGGCACCACCGAATCCGCATTTGTGCGGAAACCGTGTCCAAAAAGGAGAACCACCATGTCCCGGATCGTCTCCTTCTTCGCCGCAGTCCTGATGACTGCGGCGTCTGTCCTGTTCGCCACGTCCGGCACGGCGGCTGCCGCAGGTCTCGACGTCACGTGCACCCCGCCCAGCAGTGCGAGCCTGCTGTTCGACCCGCCCGCGACCAACCACCCGCAGGACATGACGCTCACCGTGTCCCGGCAGTACGGGCCGTGCGTCTCGGCCACCCGGCCGGACATCACCTCGGGCGTCTCGACGGCCACCGGCACGGTTTCGGGCAGAACCTGCCTGAGCCTGGTCGGCGCGAACGCGCTCACCATCCCGATCACCTGGAACACCGGTGAGACGTCCGTCCTGTCCGGCAACAACGTGTCGAGCCTGAGCGGCCTCACCCTGACCGTCGTCACGACCGGCACGGTGACGTCGGGCGTGTTCGCGGGAGCGACGTTCGTGCACACCATCGTCTACCCCAGCACGAACATCCTGCTGTGCAACCTGGGCCTGGACACCTTGTCCGGCCTGTACGGCCAGGTCGTCCTGGAGATCATCACCCCGTGAGCCGGAAGCCCACGATCCCCACCGGGTCCGCCGGGTACCGGAGGGTGCGGTGGGGCGGTGCCGAGGAGTGCGCGGACCGCGACCGGAGGGCGCGGCTTTCGAGCCGCCGTCGCCGTCGCCCCTGAGCCGGAGGCGCTGCGCGCCCGTGGGGCTTAGGGCGGTGCGCAGCCTGTCGGTGGCCGCAGGCGAGGGGTCGGTGGTGCGGTCTGCCGGCAGACCACCGCTGTGCCACCGGGCACCCGCAGGAACGCCCGGGCTTCACCACGGGCCGGGTTGTTACTTGAACATGGCATTCATTAACATCACGGGGTGACCGCCACCCTCGACGTGCCCGCGCGCGACTTCAGCCGCTACCTGACCGCCCGCCTGCTGTCGGTCGCGGGCAGCCTGGTCTCCGTCGTCGCGCTGCCCGTGCTCGTCTACCAGCTCACCGGCTCGGCCGGGTGGACGTCGGCCGTCGCCATGGCCGAAGCGCTGCCCTACCTGGTGTTCGGCCTCCTCGCGGGTGCCGTCGCGGACCGGGTGGACCGGCGGCGGCTGATGGTGTCGATGGACGTCGTCGTGGCGGTCGGGCTGGTGACCGTGCCGCTCGCCTGGTGGCTCGACGTGCTGACCGCGCCGCACGTGGTCCTGGTCGCGTTCCTCGCGCAGACCGCCTTCGTGTTCTTCGACGCCGCGAACTTCGGCGCGCTGCCCTCGTTGGTGGGCAAGGACAAGCTGACCGCCGCCTACGCCACGCTGTTCGGCCGGTCCACCGTGGTCGAACTCGTGGTGCCCGGCCTGGCCGGCCTGCTGGTCGCCACCGTCGCGCCGGCCGGCCTGCTCGCGGTCAACGCGGTCACCGCCGCCGGCTCCGCGATGCTCGTCCGCGCGATCCGGGGCGCGCTGTCCACCCCGCGCGCCGACGCCACCACCCTGGTCGGCGACATCGGCTCCGGGCTGCGCTTCCTGTGGCGGCACGACATCATCCGCACCCTGACGCTGATCGGCGCGACGCACTCGGCGGCGGCCGGCGCGTGGGTGGCGATGCTCGTCCCGTACGCGGACAAGGTGCTGGGCGTCGCGCCGTCCGGCGATCCCCGGCTGGCCGCCCTGTTCAGCTGCTGGGGCGTGGGCGCGCTCGTCGCCTCCCGGCTGCTGGCACCGCTCACCCGGCGGTGGGGCGGGGCGCGGCTGGCGCTGGGCGGGCTGCCGGTCTCGTTGCTGTGCGCGGGCTGCGCGCTGCTGAGCACGCACTGGGTGGCCGCGTGCCTGGCCGCGATCGCCTGGGGCGCGGCGCACTCGACCGTGGTGCTCAACTCGATCACCTACCGGCAGCGGATCTGCCCGCCGGAACTCCAGTCCCGGGTGAACACCACGGCCCGGATGCTGTCCTGGGGCCTCGGGCAGCCCGCCGGCGCGGCGCTCGCGGGCGCGGCGGCGGTGGTCGCCGGTCCGCGCGCCGGCCTCGCGTCGGGTGCCGCCGTGCTGCTGGTCGGGGTCGCGCTGGCGTGGGCGACCCCGACCCTGCGCCGCGCGGCTACGACCGGTGCTGCGGACTAGGCCATTTCCAGCGGAATCCGTAGCCGCCCGGTCCGAAATCGAGGGCGACGCCCAGCAGCGACCCGCCCGCGTCCATTTCCACCGGGCGCACGTCCTCGTCCCCGTCGCCCGAATTCCGGTACAATTCGCATTCCACCGGGCGGGCCAGCGGGTCGAATGCGACCTCCAGCACGTATTCGCGCACCGGCAGCCGGAATTTGCGCCCGCAGTCGGTGGCGACCGGGTACGGCGGCCGGTTCACCAGCTCGTGCTCGATGACGATGCTGTCGCCCCGGCGCAGCGCCCGGTCGAACAGCAGCTCGGCGACCACCAGCCCGGCCGCCGGCTGGGCGACCAGCCGGCCCACCGCGCAGTGCCGCAGCGGGCGCAGCAGCGGCAGCGGGCGGTCCCGCTCGTCGACGTGCACGACCACCACCCAGCGGTCCGCGCCGTCCGCCTCGGCCCGCAGCACGTGCCGGGAGCGGGTGGCGCGCTCGCCCCGGTCCGGGCCGACGGTGACGAAGTCGTGCTGGCTCAACCTGGTCAGCCGGGCGTCCCAGCTCGTGTCGACCTGCCGGATGGCCCAGTCCACCTGGTCCGGGTCCGACCACAGGGCACCGATCGGGGCCGGCTCGTCGGGCACCCGCTTGAGCCACCGGCCGCGTGGCCGGGGTGGACCGAGCAGGCCGGCCAGGTAGCCCGTCGGCAGGGCCAGGATCTCCTCCAGGTGGCCGATGGCGGCCAGCGACGAGCGGCGTTCGGGCCTGCTGCGGCCCGACTGCCAGTAGCTCAACGTCGCCAGGCTGACCTTCACCCCGTGCTGCGCGAGGTGCTCGCGGATGCGTTCGAGCCCCAGCCCGCGCTCCGCGATGGCGGCCCGTAAGGCACCGGCGAATGTGTCCGTTCTCGCTGTGTCCATGGCAACTCCCCCTTGCTGCCCGTACAACGGTATTGCGCGGATCGTGCCGGGGGAATGGCTTTATGCCCACTTTCTATGTCCGGATGCCCGGTGCGGTGGACTCGCCGACCACGAACAGGGCCAGCGGGACGTCCTGTTCTCCACCCCTGACGAGGGCTTTCACCGCGTCGTCGGTGAATCCGGCGACCGCGCAGCCGTTGAGCCCCAGCGCGGTCGCCACCAGGTAGAGGTTCTGCACCGCGACGCCCGCGTCGAGGTGTGCGGTGCGGTAATGGCGAGGACCGTATTTCGCCAGGCCGGGCCCCATCCGTCCACTGAGGACGATCACCGCGCGGGCGCGGCGGGCGAACTCCTCCTGCGCGAAGACGCCCGCGAGGTCGGCCGACCCGGTCGCGCACAGCGCGTGCTGCTCGCGCAGGTACTCGAAGACCGACCCCTCCAGCACGACGTGCACCCGCAGCGACGGCAGGCCGCCCGCCGTGGGGTTCGTGCCGTGGACGAGCGGGGTGCCCGGTGCGCCGGAGGTGTTGGGGCGCTGCGCGCCCACGGCGTAGCGCAGCAGCGACCCCAGTTTGCGGCGGCTCAACGGCCCATAGGAGTAGCGCGACCGGCGGGACAGCAACGCCTCCACGAGCGTCATCGCCGGTTCCTCCGGCTCGGGCAGCGCGATCACAGGAACGGCGGCGGGTCGGGCAGCACCCGGCCCGGCTCGCCCCAGCGCGGCAGGCCCAGGTAGCGGAACGCGGCGGGCGCGTTGGGCACGAGCCCGGTGGCGCACACCCGCACCACCCGCAGGCCGGCCTCGGCGACGTCCTCGGTGGTCAGGTCCGCGGTGGCGATCCGGTTGCCCGCCAGGCTCCGCCGCAGCGCGGCCAGGTCCCCCCGGGCGCGCGGTTCCGCCATCCGCTCGGGCCGGGTGAAGCGGGGCAGCAGCTCGGCCTGGACGCGCGGGTCCAACCAGACCTGGACCTGCGCGCCGAGGTCGCGCACCTTCGCGTACCCCTCGCCGGCGTCGTCGCGGTAGCGCCGGTCGGCGCGGTGTGGCAGGTACAGGCCCTCGGCGAGGATGCCGGCGTCGATCGAGCGGAACACCCACCCCCCGGGCTCCAGCAGGCCCTGCGTGAAGATCCAGGTGTGCACTGCCTCCAGCACGGCCTTGGTGCACGCCTCGACCGGGTCGAACCGGGCCGCTCCCCCGCCCGCGACGATGCCGGTGGCCGGGTCGACCACGACCGCGCCGACGCACGACACCGGGTGCTCGGTGGGCAGCTCCACCAGGTGCACCTCCAGCGGGCAGCCGGCCAGCTCCGCCGCCAGGCCGGGCACGGCGTCCACGGCGATGCCCGTCGTCGGCGCGTCCAGGTGCCACCAGCGCTCCAGGGCGTCGCGCTCGACCAGTTCGAGCAGGGCGCGGGTGAACGCGTCCTCGGCGTCGACCCCGGTGGCGATGCCGGCGTAGTTGAGGTGGTGCAGCCTCGGTTCGCCCCGGCGTGCGCCGGAGTGGTAGTTCAGATACACCCAGGAAGCGGGAAGGAGGCATATTTCACCTGATTCCTCGCCCTCCACCCACGCGATCGGCACATCGTCGTGGAACGGCCGATAGGGGAAACCGGGTGCGGCGTGTTGCGCGGGCGTGAAGAACGGCAGGTCGGCCGGCCCGAAATGCGGGATTCCGGCCGCTGCCAGTTCGCCGGCGGTGGCCGTGCGCAGACCGGGCGGGACCCGGTTGCCGCAGTAGCGCTCCACCGCCTCGCCCACGGCGGCGACGCGCGCCGAGTCCACGTCGCCGAACGTCGTGCCCAGGCTGACCCGGTCGGCGGGCCACGCGCCGAGCCGGCGGGCGTCGGCCACCTCGGCGGTGACGGCCCGGTAGCGGCGCGGTGCGCCGGGCACCCCGGCGACGTCCACCAGCCTGCGCACGATCCCGGTCAGCGGGTCCACCAGCAGCGGCGCGATCACGATGCGATCTCCTCGGGTAGGTCGGCGGCCCGGACCTCGCCGGACCCGGTGGGGTGCCAGGGGAGGCGGGCCCCGGCGTGCCGCACGGCCCGGCGGCTGGGGTGCAGGCGGGTGGCCCGCACGGGGTCCTCCCCGGTGTGCGGGTTGCGGGCGTGCCGGGGCCAGTGGTGCCCGGCGACCTCCAGCCGCAGCCGCGCGCCCGCCGGCACGGCGTGGCCGACCGGCGGCAGCTCCAGCGCGACCCGCGTCGGCTCCCCGGGCCGGTGCCGGACCCGGGTGATCGCGTGCGCGAGCTGGATGCCGTTGTGGGACAGGCGGATCACCCAGTCCGCGTCCGGCGCGTCGGCCACCGCGTCGAGCAGCACGGTCGTGCCGCCGCGCAGCTCGCCCCCGGGCAGCGGCGGGGTGAGCAGGACGCCGCTCGGGTCGTCGGTGATCGGCGCTCCCGGCGGGACCGACCGGAACGGGCGGTCCGGGTCGGCGCGGAACTCGCCCCGGACCACCTCCAGCGCGACCGGCAGCGCGGACGCGGTGTGCCGGCGCCAGCCGTCGACGGCGTAGAAAGCCCTGTCCCCCCTGAGGTCCGGCAACGCCCTGGCCCAGGCGAGGTACAGCGCGCCGATCCGCCGGCCGGCCAGGGCCGCACCGGGTTCGGCCGCGTCCAGCTCGTGCGCCCACGGGCCGAGCACCAGCCGCGTGGGGCCGCCCCAGCAGCGGGCCAGCCGTTCGGTGTCGGCGGCGAACGGGTCGTGCAGGCCGCCGACCGCGAGCAGCGGCATCGTCAAGCGGGGCAGCGCCCGCCACAGGTCGGCCGTGCGCGCGGGGGCGGCCCACAGGTCGTCCCAGCCGGTCACCAGGTCGACCACCGGGGTCGCGGCGAGGTCGGCGGACGCGGCGGTCGCCGCGTGCTCGCCCCACCAGCCGACCCGGCAGGCCAGCCGGGCCGCGCCGCCGGGCTCCCGGGCGGTCTCGCCCAGGCCCAGCGCGGGCACGGCGGCCAGCACGCCCACCACGGCGTCCGGACGGGCGATGGCGGCGGTCACCGCGCAGTAGGCCGCGTAGGACGACCCGGCCGCGATGACCCGGCGGAAACCCAGGCGTGCCAACGCGTCCACGACGGTCGCGCCGTCCACGGCCTCGTTCCGGTAGGGGCGGAAGCGGCCGGCCGAGCCGTGCCGGCCGCGCACGTCGCCGACCACGCAGGAGAACCCGCGCCGCCGCCACGCCTCGGCTTCGGCGAGGTGGTGGTGCCGCCCGTAGGGGGTGCGGATCAGCACGACGGGCGCGTCCCGGTCGGCCGCGACGAGGGTGTGGGCCAGCCCCGCCACGGTGAAGTCACGGGGCACTGGCGGGCACCGGCAGCACCGGGTGGTCGGCGAGCGCCCCGGTGTCCAGGTCGAGCACGCGCAGCCGGCGGTGCGCCGGGACCGCGCCGGGGGTCAGCGCGTTGCCCGTGACGGGCAGGTCGGCGGCCCAGCGCGCGAGGTCCTTCACGGCGAGCGCGGCGACCAGCAGGAGTTCGGCCGGGTCCGGGGTGTCGTCGCCCAGCACGACGTCCTCCCCGGCCCAGTACGCGCTCAGGTGGCGGTGGCCGGAGCCGGCGGCGGCGAGCCGGCGGGCGCGGACGTCCCGGTGGGACACGCCGATCGGCTCCAGCAGCACGTGCCGGCCCTCGCGGCTGACCCGCTGCCAGCCGATGCCGTGGTCGGCCAGCGCGTCGAGGTCGAGCCACCGGTCGGGCGCGGGGCCGTCGTGCCACGCGCACAGCGCGGCCGGGCGCAGCGCGAGCACCTCGTCCAGGCCCGCCCCCGGTTGCAGCGCAACGGGGTTCGCGCCGGCGCGGCGCAGCGCGTCGAGCAGGTCGGCGCTGTGGTCGGCCAGCACGGCGACGGTCCGGCGGGCCGTCGGCCAGCCCGCCCGGCGGCCGAGGTGCCCGGCGTGGTCGAACGCGCCCAGCTCCGGCGGCACGGGGGCGCCGGCCCTGGTGAGCGCCGCGCGGACCCCGCCGACCGCCTCGTCGGACAGGGCGACGGCGAACAGCTCGCCGGCCGCGTCCCGCAGCACCGCGCCGGACGGGCCGGTGAACAGCGCCGTGCCGGGCTTCAGGGTTTCCAACGCAGTCCTCCAGGTGCGGGGAAGGGTCCGGGGCCGCCGCAGCGGCGGCCCCGGAGCGGGTCACTCGTCGTCGTTGCCGTCGAACGGGTTCTCCACCAGGGCGTTGCTGTGGCTGGCGGAGTTGTGGGGCAGCTCGCGCTCGGCCTCGACGCTCACGAAGACCTGGTCCACGGGACATCTCCTCTCGTTGTGGGTTGCTGCGGTCGGATCGACCTCCACCAACCTAATCCGGAACGACAACCATTTTCAATACCCCGTTGGTGGTGATCCACACCACTTCGCCGGCCACGCCGTAGACGTCGCGCAGGAACGCCGAATCGACCACATCGGACGGTGGACCGTCCGCGTGCACCACGCCCTTCCGCAGCGCCACAACGCGATCCGAGTACCGCGCGGCCTGCCCGAGGTCGTGCAGCACGGCCACCACGGTGAGCCCGCGCTCCCGCTGCAACGCCCGCACGAGGTCGAGCACGTCGATCTGGTGCCGGATGTCCAGGTACGTCGTGGGCTCGTCCAGCAGCAGCACGGGCGCGTCCTGGGCCAGCGCGAGCGCCAGCCGGACGCGCTGCCGCTGGCCGCCGGACAGGCGCTCCAGCGGCGCGTCCGCCCACTGCGCGACCCCGGTGTCCCGCAACGCCTCGCGCACCGGTCCGTCGTCGGACTCGCCGAGCATCCCGAGCGGACCCCGTGCCGCGTAACGGCCTTGGCGCACGAACTGGCGCACGGTCAGCCCCTGCACGTACGGGGTCGCCTGCGGCAGCAACGCGATCCGGCGCGCGACGTCCCGGCGGGACAGCGCCCCGAGCGGCCCGCCGTCGAGCAGCACGGTGCCGGACGACGGTTCGAGCAGGCCCGCCAGGACGCGCAGCAACGTCGTCTTGCCGCTGCCGTTCTCGCCGAGCAGGCTCAGCCACTCCCCCGCGCCCACCGCCACGTCGACGCCCTTGAGCACCTCGTTGTCACCGAAGCGCACCCGCACGCCGTCCGCGCGCAGCGGCGTCGCCCGGACGGGGGCCACGTCCCGCCTCGGCGGTTCCTCGACGGGCACGTCCTCGGCGATCCCGCCGAGGGTGGTCACGTCCTGTCGAACCCCGTCCCGCGCTGTCTCGCCCCGCGCCGTCCCGTTGTGGGCTGTCCCGTTGTGGGCTGTCACCCGATCCCTCCCGTCCTCCGCGCCACCACGATCAGCACACCCGCGCCGAGCAGCGCCGTGATCGCCCCGGCGGGCACGTGCGCCACCTGCCCCACCGCGTCCGCCGCCGCCACCGCCGCCGCGCCGGTCAGCGCCGCCGCCGGCACCGCGTCCCGGTGCACCGCGCCGACCAGCCGGCGGGCCAGGTGCGGGGCGAGCAGGCCGACGAACGCCGTCGCGCCCATCGCCGCCACGGCCGCCGACGTGGCCAGCGCCGCCAGCAGCAGCACCGAGCTGCGCCACGGCCCGACCGCCAAGCCGACCGCGTGCGCGTGGTCGTCGTCCACCGCGAGCACGTCGAGCACCCCGCCCAGCAGCGTCGCGGCCACCAGGACCACCAGCAGCACCGGCCACAGCGGTGCGAGGTGCTCCCACGTCCGGCCCACCAGCGACCCGAGCAGCCACCGCGACACCGCGCCCGCCAGTTGCGGGCGCGCGGTCAGCAGCACCAGCGTCGTCCCGACCAGCACCGCCGAGACGACCACGCCGCGCACCGCGACGTCGCCCGACCGGCCGGCCACCACCCACAGCACGCCACCGCCGACCACGCCGCCGACCAGCGCGGCACCGGCCATGGGCAGCGGCTGGGCCGCGCCGACCACGGTGGCCAGCACCGCCCCGAGCACCGCGCCCGAGCCCACGCCGGTGATCTCCGGCGACGCGAGCTGGTTGCGGATCGCCGACTGGAGCAGCGTCCCGGCCACGCCCAGGCACGCGCCCGCGCACAACCCGACCAGCACCCGGGGCGCCCGCAGCTCCAGCACGACCATCCGCGCGTGCGCGTCGTCGCCGAGCAGCGCGCCCAGCGTCGCCCCCGTCGACCCGACGCTGACCTGCGCCAGCGCGCACACCACCACGACCAGCAGGAGTCCGCCCAACCGCAACCAGGTCCGGGTCACGCGCGCCTCCGCACCAGCAGGCCGACCGCGACCGCCGCGAGCGCGGTGAGCCCGCCCACCGGCAGCTCCACCGGGTACAGCGCGGTCCGCGCGACGAGGTCCGCGACGACCACCACGAGCGCGCCGACCAGGGCGGTGACCGCCGGGGAGGGCCGGCCGAGCCGGGCGGCGAGGCGGGGCGCGAAGAACCCCACCCACGCCACCGGGCCCGCCGGCCCGACCACGACGGCGACCAGCAGCGACGCCACCCCGAGCACGGCCGGCCGGACCCGGCCCGGGCGCAGGCCGGCCGACATCGCCTCGTCGTCGCCCAGCCGCAGCACGCGCACCCGGGGCAGCACGGCCAGCACCGCCGGGACGGCGAGCACCAGCCCGACCGCCACCGGCCAGAGCGTGCGCCACGTGGTGCCGGTGAGCGAGCCGAGCAGGTAGCGCACCAGCACGCCCTGCTCGCGCGAGTCGGTCACCGCGGTGGCGGCCAGCATCACCGCCTGGCACGCAGACCCGACCGCCGCGCCGATCAGCAGCACCGACGCGGGCCCGGTGGCACCGCGCACCGCCAGCAGCGTCAGGCCGCCGCCGACCGCCGCGCCGAGCAGCGCCGGGGTGAGCGGCGCGAACGGCACGGCGACGCCGAACGCGACGGTGGTCCCCACGGCCGCCGCCGCGCCGCTGGACACGCCCAGCAGCTCCGGCACGGCCAGCGGGTTGCGCAGCGACTCCTGGAGGAGCAGCCCCGCAACGCCCAGGCACGCCCCGGCGACGGCACCCAGCACCAGCCTCGGCGCGCGGAGCTGCCACACCACGACCTGCTCCAACGCGGTCTCCGGGACCAGCACGACCGGCTGCCCGAGCGCCAGCGAGCCGAGGACGGCCAGCACGGCGAGGGCCGCGAGCAGCCTCAAGCGGGGACCTTCGCCAGCGCCTCGTCCACGACGGCCGCCAGGCTGCGCAGCCCTCGGCCCGAGCCCCACAGCTTGGCGTGCATCTCGTGCACCTGCTGCTGCTGGACGGCCGGGATCTGCTGCCAGACGGGGTTGTCGGCGAGTTGGGCGCTCAGGGTCCTGTCGTCGGAGGAGAACAGCAGCGAGTAGACGAACACCACGTCGGGCTGCTTGGCGAGCAGCTCCTCGACGCTGTAGTTGCTCGCGGTGTCGACGTCGGTCCCCTTGGCGGGGAACGGGTAGCTGAACAGCTGACCGAGCAGGTGGCCCTTGAGCGAGGCCGTGGTGTCGACGCCGATCGAGTCGACGCTGCCGTACATCAGCAGCACCTTCCGGGCGGCCTGGGCGCTGCCGTGGGTGCGGGCGACCGCGTCGGCGAGCCTGCCCCGGAACCGCTCCTCCGCCTGCACGGCCCGGTCGGCGCGACCGGTCAGCGCGCCCAGCGCCCGCAGGTAGCCGGCGGACTCCTCCCACGTGGCGGGTTCGGCCGTCCACAGCGGGGCGAACTTCTCGATGGCGGGCCGCAGCGCGTCGTGCACGCCGGGCAGGCCGATCACCAGGTCGGGCTTCAGCCCGGCGATGGCCTCGACGTCCTCGCCGCCGAACGAACCGGGCACGACCGGGACGGACCGGCCGGCGTCGCCGAGCAGCGCGGGGTGGCCGGCCAGCACGGGGTTGCTGGTGCCGACGGGGGTCAGGCCGAGGTCGGCCACGATGTCGTCGCACAGGCCGTTGAGGCAGACGATCCGCTCGGCGGGCTTGGTGAGCGTGATCCGCTGCCCGTGCGGGTCGGTGACGCTGAGCGCGTTGGCCAGCGGCGCGGCGGTGCGGACCACCTCGGTGACCTTCGGGGCCTCTTCGGCGGAGGGTGCGGGCGTGCACGCGCCCGCCAGCGCGAGGAGGGCGAGCGCGACGGGGACCAGCGCGGCGCGGGCGGGCTCGGTCATCGGGGGTCCTCCAGCCAGGACAGCAGGGTGGCGGCGTCGCGGTGGAACGCCTCGGGCGAGTCGTCGGGCACGAACTCCAGCAGCACGTCGCGGTCGCGCCCGTCCTGGGCGAGCACGGCGAGCACCGGTCGCCAGAGGTCGTCGCGGGCGGCCAGCGGCAGCCGCTCGGTGAACCCGTCGGGGCCCCACGAGAACGCGTGCACGGCGGCCAGCCTCGGCAGCAGCGCGGCGACCTCGGCCAGGCACACCGCGACGTCCGGCGACTCGCGCGGCTGCCAGTGCGCCACCAGGTCGACCTCCTCCAGCAGCCGCACGGCCGACCCGAGCTCGTCGGTGAGCGAGGAGACGTGGTGCTCGGCGGTGACCGCGAGGCCGCGCGCGGCGGCGAGGTCGGCGCAGCGGCGCAGGTCCTCGGTGATGGCCGCGCGCTCGCCGGGGCCGACGTCGGCGGACGCCTCGACCCCGGCCCACACCCGGACGCGGGGTGCGCCCAGGGCCTCGGCGGAGTCCAGGACGGGCCCGAAGTCGGCCGGGTCGCTGTGGCCGGGCTTGTAGTACGAGCCGTAGGTGCCGACGGCCAGCCCGCGTTCGCGGCACAGCCGGGCGGCGCGGGCGGCGCAAGCCAGGTCGCCGGGCGGGACGTGGACGTCACCGCCCCACTCGACCACCCCCAACCCGGCGTCGGCGGCGAGGCCGGCGACGTGGTCGACCGGTCTGTCCCGGAAGGTGACCGAGGCCAATCCTGCGGTGATCATGGGCGCCCTTCACTCGTGCGGGTGAGGGTGCCATACTTACTGAATATGAGAGTCGTTATCAAGCCCAGATCGGTTGACGGCGCACCGCCATCCGGCGGACACGACGGACACCCCCTCGGTGGGAGGGGGTGTCCGTCGTTGCGGTGATCAGGGACGGGCGGACCGGCTCATCGGGGCAGCGCTGTTCCCGGGACCCGTCAGGTGGACGGCTCGAACGGCAGCGCGGGCACCGGCTCCGGCTCGCAGCACGGCCGACAACGCCGGCCCACAGCGCGGGTGCCGGCTTCGGGTTGCCGTCGGGGTCGGTCCCCGTCGGGGTCGGTCCCCGTCGGGGTCGGTCCCCGTCGGGGTCGGTCCCCGTCCGGCGACGCACCGCGCGCCGGACGGGTGCGGTTCAGCTCCGCTCGACCAGGTGCCCCACCACGTCCGGGCCCGGGTGGGCGTGGCCCGACCCGTCCCGCCGGGCGTCCACCTCCGGCAGCTCCACCGGTGAGCCGTTGGTCGCCGCGCCCGCCGGCCTCGGGCCGACCCACGCCAGCACCAACCCGTTCTCCCCCTTGAGGAACCGGTGCGCGCGCACCCCACCGGTCGCCCGGCCCTTCGCCGGGTACTCCGCGAACGGCGTCACCTTCACGCTCTGCCCGGTCGAGGTCACCACCATCGGCTCGCCGTGCTCGTCGTCGTCGGTCCGCACCGCGCCGAAGAACACCACGCGCGCGCCCGCCGGCAGGGTGATCCCCGCCATGCCGCCGCCGCGCAGCCCCTGCGGCCGGACCAGCGACGCGCCGTAGCGCAGCAGCGACGCCTCCGACGACACGAACACCAGCGCCTCGTCGGCGCTGCCCAGCCAGGTCGCGCCGACCACCTCGTCACCCTCCTTGAGGGTGATCACCTCGAACTCGTCCGACCGCACCGGCCACTCCGGCGCGCACACCTTCACCACGCCCTGCCGGGTGCCCAGCGCCAGGCCCGGCGACCCGGTGTCCGACAGCGGCGCGATGCCCACCACCCGCTCGCCCCCGGCCAGGTCGACCAGCTCGCTCGCGGCCATGCCGCCGCTGAGCGACACCGTCCCGCTCTGCTCCGGCAGCACCGGCAGCGGCAGCACGTCGGTCTTCACCGCCCGGCCCCGGTTGGTCACCAGCAGCACCTGGCCGCGCGCCGTCGTGTGCACGGTCGCGGCCACCGCGTCGTGCTTCACCCGGCCGTTGCGCCTGCGGGCCTCCGAAGCCTCCTCCGACTCGGCGGCCGTGCGCGCCACCAGCCCGGTCGCCGACAGCACCACCTGGCACGGGTCGTCGGCCACCTCCAGCGGCCCGGCCGGCTTCGACGCGGCCAGCACCTCCTTGAGGTCGCCGTCGAGCAGCACCGTGCGGCGCTCCTGCCGGAGGTCCTTGGCCACCTTCGCCAGCTCCGCCGACACGACCTTCTTCAGCTCGCGCTCGTCGTCGAGGATCTTCGACAGCTCGGCGATCTCCTCGCGCAGCCGGGCCTGCTCGGCCTCCAGCTCGATCGAGTCGTAGCGGGTCAGCCGGCGCAGCGGCGTGTCCAGGATGTAGGTGGCCTGGACCTCGGAGAGCTTGAACGACTTCACCAAGCCCTCCTTCGCGGCCTGCGCGTTCTCGCTGCCACGGATGAGCTTGATCACCTTGTCGATGTCGAGCAGCGCCTTGAGCAGGCCCTCCACCAGGTGCAGCCGGTCCTCGCGCTTGCGCCGCCGGTAGCGCGTGCGGCGGGTGACCACCTCGTACCGGTGGGAGAGGAACACCTCCAGCAGCGGTTTGAGCCCCAGCGTCCGGGGCTGCCCGTCCACCAGCACCAGGTTGTTGATGCCGAACGACTGCTCCATCGGCGTCAGCCGGTACAGGTCGGCCAGCAGCGCCTGCGGGTTCACGCCCACCTTGCACTCGATGACGACCCGGACGCCGTTCTCCCGGTCGGTCAGGTCCTTGACGTCCGCGATCCCGGTCAGCCGCTTGGACTTGGTCACCTCGTCGGTGATCTTCTCGATGATCTTCTCCGGGCCGACGCCGTAGGGCAGCTCGGTGATCGTGATCGCCTGCCGGCCGCGACTGCCCTCCAGCAGCCCGGTCTCCACCTTGGCCCGCATCCGCACCACGCCGCGCCCGGTCTCGTACGCCTTGCGCACCTCGTCCAGCCCGAGCAGCACCCCGCCGGTCGGCAGGTCGGGGCCGGGGACGAACTCCATCAGCTTGTCCAGCGACGCGTCCGGGTGCGACACCAGCCACCGCGCCGCCGCGACGACCTCGCCGAGGTTGTGCGGGATCATGTTCGTCGCCATCCCGACCGCGATCCCGGACGTGCCGTTGACCAGCAGGTTCGGGAACGACGCGGGCAGCACCGACGGCTCCTGGAGCGACCCGTCGTAGTTCGGCCGGAAGTCGACCGTGTCCTCGTCCAGCTCGCCCACCAGCAGCATCGCGGCCGGCGACATGCGCGCCTCGGTGTACCGGCTGGCGGCCGGGCCGTCGTCCGGGGAGCCGAAGTTGCCGTGGCCGTCGACCAGCGGGGTGTTCAGCGAGAAGTCCTGGGCCAGGCGCACCATCGCGTCGTAGATCGCGGTGTCGCCGTGCGGGTGGTACTTGCCCATGCAGTTGTGCACGACCTGGCCGGCCACGACGAACGCGTGCTCGTCGGTGCCGACCTGGACGTCGAAGGTCTCCTCCGGCGCGACCGGCTCGACCGACACCACCGCGCAGTGGGCCACCGGCTCGGCCGGATCGGCCTCGCGGCCGGCCCGGACCACCTCGACCAGCTGCTCGTGGCGGGTCTTCGCCCAGCGCAGCAGCGCCGCCGCCAGCGCCGCCGCGCCCCGGCCCGCAACCCACCGGCCGTCCGCCGCGCGCTCGCCGCGCAGGCCCGCGTCCGCGAGCAGCGCGGCCACCCCGTCACCGAGGTCGGCGAACCCGATCGCGCGGCCGTCGCGCACCTGCCCGGCGGCGTCGAACAGGCCGGCCAGGAACGGCGTCCAGCGGGAGCGGTCGGACAGCACCGGGGCCGGGGTGCCCGCCGTGGCGGCGAACAGCACCGGGTCCGGCGCGAAGGTCAGCACGTGGTGGTCGACGCCGGCGGACTCGTACTTGTCGCGGGAGACCGCCAGGCCCCGGGCGATCGCCCAGCCGTGCGCGTCGTCCACCGGCTCGGCGACGGGCAGCGCCAAGCGCACCCGGCCGTCCTCGACCACGCCCGCCGCGGCGACCAGGCCCAGCACGTACGCCTCCGCGTCACCGCCCGCCGCGACCAGGGTCGCGTGCCGGTCCGCGCCGAACGCCAGCGTCCGCTTGCCCGCCAGGTCCCGCGCGGCGGTCCACTCGTCGGGGCCGGTGCGGAAGCGCTGACCGGGCGTGACCCGCAGCGCGTCGCCGTTGGCCCAGGTCACCCGGACCAGCTCGGACACCGGGTTGCGGTAGGTCTGCACGACCGGCACCGGCAGGCCCGCGCCGTCCAGCACCCGGTCGCCGACCTCGACCTCCTCGATCGGGCGCAGGCCGTCCGGGGTGGACACCAGCGCGCCGCGCACGAAGCAGTCGCCGACCACGCGGGAGGACTTGACGTACGGGCTGGTCGGCCGGTGGCCCTGCTCGTTCATCGAGAACAGGATCCGGCGGTGCACCGGCTTGAGCCCGTCCCGCGCGTCGGGCAGCGCCCGCGAGTGGATCACCGAGTAGGCGTACTCCAGGTAGGAGTCCTCGATCTCGGTGGTCAGCGAGTTGTCGAACACCTGCGCGCCCGCCCGGTCGAAGGCGGACGGGTCGACCCTGGTCGTGGGGGTCTTGCGGCGTGCCACTGGAGTCTCTCCTGCGTTCAGACGTCGATCGCGGACTGGTCGACCCGGGCGGCCGACTCGACGAGCCACGCCCGGCGCGGCTCCACCTTCTCGCCCATCAGCAGCTCCAACGCGGCCTCCGCGGCCTCCGCGTCGTGCATGGTGATGCGCCGGACGGACCGGGTCGCCGGGTTCATCGTGGTCTCCCACAGCTCCTCGGCGTCCATCTCGCCGAGGCCCTTGAACCGGGGCACCGGCTTGACGACGGTCTTGCCCGCCTTCTCCAGCCGCGCGACGGTCTGCTCCATCTCCCGCTGGGTGAAGGTGAAGCGCGTCTCCGGGTTGCGCCCCCTGGTGACCACCTTGTGCAGCGGCGGCATGGCCGCGTACAGCCGGCCGTCCTCGATCACCGGCCGCATGTACTTGGCGAACAGGGTGATCAGCAGGGTCCGGATGTGCGAGCCGTCGACGTCCGCGTCGGCCATCAGGATCACCCGGCCGTAGCGCATGGTGGCCAGGTCGAACGTCCGCCCGGTGCCCGCGCCGAGCACCTGCACGATGGACGCGATCTCGGCGTTGCGCAGGGTGTCGGCGAGGCTGGCCTTCTGCACGTTGAGGATCTTGCCGCGCAGCGGCAGCAGCGCCTGGTACTCCGAGACCCGGGCCATCCGCGCGCTGTTGTGGACGAAGACGCCGGCCGCCAGCGCGAAGTTGTGGTGGCCGTCCACGGTCAGGTCGTACACGTCGGCCGTCCCGGGCAGCGGCTGCACCGACGCCACGGTGCGGTCGCCGTCCGGCCGGTCGGCGAGGGCCACCGACCCGGCAACCCGGACGCGACCGGCGGCCCGGTGCGAGGCCGGCCACCGCCCCGCGGAGGCGGCGTGGTCGTCCGCCGCGCCGGCGACCGGCGGGTGGTGCAGCGACATCAGCGCGTCACCGGGCTGGAGCAGGTCGGCGCGGCGGTAGGAGCCGTCGCCCAGCCGGAACAGGTGGTCCGGGGTGCAGCGGACCGACCGGCCGTCGTCCAGCGCCACCCGGACCAGCGGCGCGGCGCGCCTGGTCAGCCTCGGCTCGACCAGCGGGACCACCACCGCGTGGCCGGCGCGGTCGGTGGCGTAGCCGAGGTGGCGGACGCCGCGCCGCCAGTCCGCCGCCAGCTCGGCGAAGGGCAGCGAGCCGCCGGACGCGAGCGCCACCCGGGTGTCCCCGGTGAAGCAGCCCAGCGCGCTGTCGCCCTCCACCAGGAACAGCTCGCTGCGCGCCACGCCCGTGGTGCGGCAGTCGACCAGCTTGGGCGGCATGGCCGCGCCTTCGAGGGCGGTCTTGCGGCGGGCCGCGTCCTTCTGCTGCTTCTGGGTCAGGCGGACGCGGGAGGCGTCCACCACCTTCTGCAGGACGACCTTGGCCTCGGACTTGGTGCGGCGGTCCTCGGTCCACGCCTTGAGGTGCTTGTCGACCACGCCGAGCGCGACCTTGGTGATGCCGGCCGTGGACAGCTCGTCCTTGGTCTGGGAGGTGAACTGCGGCTCCGGGATGCGGACGTGCACCACCGCCGTCATGCCCTCCAGCACGTCGTCCAGGGTGGGCGGGTCCTCCTTGGGCTTGAGCAGGCCCCGCGTCCTGCCGATCGCCTCCTGCACCGCCTTGAGCACGGCCCGCTCGAAACCCCGGCGGTGGGTGCCGCCGTGCACGTTGCGGATCGTGTTGGTGAAGCACTCCACCGTGCGCTCGTAGCCGGTGCCCCAGCGCAGCGCGATCTCGACCTCGGCGTGGCGCTCGACCTTGGAGCGCATCACGCCGTTCTCGTCGGCCGCGTTCTCGTGGTAGACGCCGGCACCGTTGATCAGCAGCGTGCCGGAGACCGGCTTGTCGTTGGCCGGGGCCAGGAAGTCGACCATGTCGGACAGGCCGCCGGGGTAGTGGAAGGTCTCCTCGACCACCGCGCCGCCGGTCGCGTCGCGCAGCACGTAGGTCACGCCGGGCACCAGGAACGCGGTGTTGCGCAGCTTGGCGCGGACCGCCTCGACGTCGAGCTTCGCGCCGTTCTCGAAGTAGCGGGCGTCGTACCAGTAGCGGATGGAGGTGCCGGTGCGCCGGGTGCGGCCGGTCACGCGCAGGCCCGACTCGCGGGTGAAGGCCGCCTTCGGGCCGGGGCCGGCGAACGTGCCCGGCACGCCGTGCGCGAAGGACATCTCGTGCTTCTTGCCCTCGCGCAGCACCGTCACGTCGAAGCGGTGCGAGAGCGCGTTGACGGCGGACGCGCCGACGCCGTGCAGGCCGCCGGAGGTCTTGTAGCCGGAACCGCCGAACTTGCCGCCGGCGTGCAGCCGGGTCAGCACCAGCTCGACGCCGGACAGCCCGGACTTGGCGTGCGTGCCGGTGGGGATGCCCCGGCCGTCGTCGTCGACCTGGACGCTGCCGTCGGTGTGCAGGGTGACCACGACCTTGGTCGCGTGGCCGGCCACGCCCTCGTCCGTGGAGTTGTCCACCACCTCGGTGAACAGGTGGTTGATCCCCCGGCTGTCGGTGGAGCCGATGTACATGCCGGGGCGCTTGCGAACCGCTTCCAGACCTTCGAGGTGGGTCAGGTCGTCGGCCCCGTAAAGGATCTCAGCGGTCACCGGGTCGTTCTCCCCAGGTCTTGGCGTGCTCGAAGCGGTTCACGGTAGTGCAGGGTAACTTCCGGGTCCGACAATCGGCCGACCAGACGACGCCGCGAGCGCGTCGCGGAGGTGGCGCGGACCCGGTCCCGCGCCCCCGACCGTACACGCGCTGGTGACCGCCCGTGACGCAGCGGCGGCGATCCGGGCCGGGCGGGCACCACCGGTCGGGGCGCGGAGGTGCCCGGCCCCGGTGGTCCACTGTGGACCGGCGGGTGCGGCCGGACCGCAACTGCGCCGCCGAGGGCTTGGCCGTGGAGCCGTCGGTGTTCCCGCAGCCGGAGTCGGGAGTGGAGCTTCGCCCCGGCGGCCCCGGTCCCGCCGGGGCCGACGCGCGCCAGGTCGACCGCGCCCCACCGCCTGGTAGGCCAGGCGGTGGGCAGGTCGGCCGGCGCGGGCACGCCAAGGGCACCTCACAGGCCGGCCGGCGCGTCGGGAGCGCGAGGCAGATGCCGGCACGTCCGGCGCGCGGACAGCGCAGCGCACCGACCGGTCGGTGACCCCCTCGGGCGCGAGCCGGGGAAGCATCCCGCCCGTTGGGCCGACCGGGGGCACCTGCGAGCGGGAACGGCCCGTGCGGGGTGGCGGGGGCCACACGGGGCGGGCGTAACCCCCGGTCGCGCAGTTCGTGCCTGGCCGTACCCACCCCCGTTCCGCGTAGAGTGCGGGCGTTCCGCGCAGTCTGCATGGAGGTGATCGGACGCCGTGATGTTCCGACGTGCCGCAGCCGTGCCGAAGGAGCCTGTGGTGGCAGCCCCACCACCCGAACCGCCCCCGGTCGAGCGCGAACCCGCGCCCGCCCCGGCGCAGTTCTCGGCCTCCTTCGCCGGGGCCGCGCTGGTCGTGGGGCCGCCCGGCGGGCCGGGCGCGGCGGCGGCGAACCTGGCGCGGGGCCTGCCGGTGGACCGGGGCCGGACCGTGGTCGTGGTGGACTTCCCGCCCGGTGACGAGGCGGCGTTCTGGCCGGCCGTGGCGGCGGCGCTCCAGGGGCGCGGCCCGGTCCGGCTGATGACCTCGCACGCGGGCACCATGCGGCCGACCGCGCCCGCCCAGTGGCTGGCCGAGCAGCTCGGCGCGGAGGTGGTCGCGGCGGACGGCGCGGTGACCACCGTGCCCGGCGCGGCGTTCGTGGTGGGCACCGGCGGGTACGGGAGCTGGCTGCGGTTCGTGCCCGGCGGGTCGCCGATGCCGATGGGCCGGCGCTTCCCGGTGCCGCACTGGGAGGCGGTGGACCCGAACTCGCCGTGGCCGACCGGCGAGGTGGGCGTGTCCGAGCCGATCCCGGCGGGGCTGTGGCTGCGCGCGCAGCGGGTGCCGTTCGACCCGGCCGCGCCGGACGCCCGGCCGATCGTGGGCCTGCCGTGCCGGGACACCGTGCTGACCGTCGTGGTCGGCGGTCCCGGCCAGCCGCAGATCCCGACCGACGAGGTGTGCCGGCTGCTGGGCGGGCTGCCGTCGGCGGCCCGGTCGCGGGTGCGGCTGGTCTGGTACGGCGGCGAGCACCAGGGCCAGGCGGTGGCCGACCAGGTCGGCGAGCCGATCGCCCTCTACACGGGGTTGCCGGTGGGCTCGCTGCGCAACGGCGCGGCGGTCGTGGCGGTCAACCCGCGCGGCCAGCAGACGTGGCGGCCTTACGTGACCGAGGTGGCGTACACGGCGGGCGGTGTGCCGGTCGTGTCCGGCTACCGGGTGCCGGTGCCGGGCCTGGTGGAGCGCGGGCCCGGCGTGTTCGACCTGGGCGGCGGGGTGGTGCTGGAAGTCGTGCCGTCCGGCCTGTGGGTGCGCGACGCGGAGGACAACGGGCCGGAGGTGCGGGCGCTGCCGGTCGACCCGGAGTGGGCCCGGCTGACCGTCGGCACGCCCGGCAAGACCACCGCCGGCGCGGTCGCGGTGGCGGGCGCGTCGCTGGTGGAACGCCTGGAGCCGGAGGTGCGCCGGCTGCTCAAGGTCGTGTTCTGCGACCCGACGCCGCTGCCGAGGCCGCCGGTCGCCGAGGAGGAGCCCGCGCCGGCCGCCGAGGGCGGCGACCCGGTGCCGATAAGCCTCGACGGCCCGCTGCCGCCCCCGCCCGCCCCGGTGTGGGGCGAGCAGACCGGCGACGAGGTCGTGCCGCCGGACCACCGCAGCACCGAGCCGGAGCGCGACGCGCTGCGCCGGATGCTCGGCGAGCGGTACGGCGAGCACGCGGCCGTGGCGTGCCGGCACATCGAGGAGCGCCCGGAGGACCCGGAGGCGTTCGAGGCGGTGGTGACCGACCTGGCGGCGGTGTCGGCGTGCCTCCAGCAGGACGAGGAGGTCATGGTCGAGGCGCTGCGCTCGGGCCGGCTGGGCAGGCTGTGGCCGTACGCGGCCGGGGTCGTGTCCGGGCTGCGCCGGCTGCCGGCGCACCAGGGCGTGACGGTGTGCTGGGGCGAGCCGCGCGCGTTCCGGACCGGTGACGTGCTGGTCGAGCACGGGGTGCTGAGCACGGTGGCGGGCCCGGTGGTGCCGGTGGACGGCCGGGTCGAGTTCCTCGTCTGGTCGGTGACCGGGCGGCAGGTGCACGTGGTCGACTCGTTCGGCAGCCTGGTGCAGGAGCGGGTGGTGTTCCCGCCGGGCACCGCGTTCAAGGTGCTGGCGGTGGTCGAGGCGGAGGAGTCCGCGCCGATGCAGGTGATGGTCCAGGAGGTCGTCGGCCGCCACCACGAGCTGCCGCCGGGCGTCCTGGGCAGCCTCGAACGGGCCGCCGTGGCCCTGCGCAACGCCGCTCGCGCCCACGCCTGACCCGGACCCCCGCACCCGGCCTGGCTCGCGGAACCGGCTCACGAGCCGGGTCGGTGGGCGTCGGGTCGCCCGGCGACGGGTCAGGCCAGGGCCGAGGCCACCACGGGCGCGGTCGGGTCGATCCGCCGGGACAGGCGGTAGGACTCGGCCGCCTCCCGCGCGCGGCCCAGGCGGGCCAGCGCCCAGCCCCGGTAGAACGCGGCGCGGGCGGCGGGCAGACCGCCCAGCGCGACCCCCCGGGCACACGCGTGCACGGCCTCCTCCGGGCGGTCCGCCGCGAGCAGCGCGTCACCCCGGATCGCCCACGTGCGGGGGTCGCCCGGGCTGAGCCCGACCAGCTCCCCGGTCGCCTCCACCGCCCGGTCCGGCTGCCCGGTCCGCAGGTGGGTGCGCGCGATGGTCTCGTGCAGCGGGTAGGCGTAGTCGTCCCACGCCAGGCGGTCCAGCCCGGTACCCGGCCGCACCGACCGCTGCTCGGCCAGCGCCCGGTCGAGCAGGTCCCAGGTCCCCGCCACGTCCCCGGCCAGGAACGGCACGAACGCCAGCGCCCGGAAGTGCGCCTGGCGCACCAGCGGCTCGTCCGGGGCGGTCGCCCGGACGATCGCGGCGGCCTCGTGCAGCGCGGCCGTCCCGGTGCCCCGGCGGCCGTTGCGGACCAGCACGAACAGCGCCAGCGCGTGCCGCTCGGCGGCCGGCAGGTCGGACCGCGCCCCGGCCAGGGCCAGCGCCTCCACCCCGGCCGACGAAGGCCGCGACCAGAACAGCACGGCCAGTTGCTTGACCGCGCGCCCCGCCGTGAACCCCTCCGCCCCCAACCCGCCCGCCGAGGGCTCCCCCATCCCGAGCACGTCCGCCGCGTGCCGCTGGTAGCCCAGCCGCAGCAGCAGGTCCGCCGCGACCACGGGATCGTGCCCGGCGCGCACCCGGTCCAGCACCCGCCACCACAGCGGCGCGGCCAGGTCCGGCGGGAACGCCGCCATGTCCGGGCCCAGCGCGTCCAGCCTGCCCCGGCTGGCCGCCGCGAACACCCTGGTCGCCGGGTACGGGTTGGTGTTGAAGCGGGGCAGCACGCCACCGGTGCCGTCCGCGAGGTGCCGGGCGACGGCGTGGGTCACCTCGGCCAGCCGGGACGACCCGGCGTCCGGCGCACCCAGCCCCAACCACACCGGGCAGCGCACCGGCACGCCCGCCGACGCCAGCGCGGCCAGCCTCAGCGCCAGCGCGCGCGGCCCCGGATCGGGCGCGTAGGGCGGCACGACCATCACGCCACCACTGTCCCGCACCCCGGCGACCCGGGACCCGCCGAATGCCGGGCAGCCCCGTCCCGGGCTGCCCGGCAACGGTCAGACGTTGCGCCGGTACTGCCCGCCCACCTCGAAGAACGCCTCGGTGACCTGGCCCAGCGTGCACACCCGGGCCGCGTCCATCAGCACCGCGAACACGTTCTCGCCGGACTGCGCGGCCTCCTTGAGCCGGCGCAGCGCGGGCTCGGCCTCCTCAGCGTGCGCGGCGGCGAACGCCCTGGTCCGCTCGACCTGCGAGCGCTTCTCGTCCTCGGTCGCCCGCGCCAGCTCGATCGTCACGTGCTCGCGCTCGCCGTTCTCCGGCAGGAACGTGTTCACGCCGACCAGCGGCAGCGAGCCGTCGTGCTTGCGCTGCTCGTAGAGCATCGACTCGTCCTGGATGCGACCCCGCTGGTAGCCGGTCTCCATCGCGCCCAGCACGCCGCCGCGCTCGGAGAGCCGGTCGAACTCGACCAGCACGGCCTCCTCGACCAGGTCGGTCAGCTCGTCGATGACGAACGAGCCCTGCAACGGGTTCTCGTTCGACGACAGGCCCCACTCCTTGTTGATGATGAGCTGGATGGCCATCGCGCGGCGCACCGACGACTCGGTCGGCGTGGTGATCGCCTCGTCGTAGGCGTTGGTGTGCAGCGAGTTGCAGTTGTCGTACAACGCGCACAGCGCCTGGAGCGTGGTGCGGATGTCGTTGAAGTCCATCTCCTGCGCGTGCAGCGAACGACCCGAGGTCTGCACGTGGTACTTGAACTTCTGCGAGCGCTCGTTCGCGCCGTAGCGCTCGCGCATCGCCACCGCCCAGATCCGCCGCGCCACCCGGCCGATCACGCTGTACTCGGCGTCCATCCCGTTGGAGAAGAAGAACGACAGGTTCGGCGCGAAGTCGTCCACGTCCATCCCGCGCGCCAGGTACGACTCCACGTAGGTGAACCCGTTGGCCAGCGTGAAGGCGAGCTGGCTGATGGGGTTCGCGCCCGCCTCGGCGATGTGGTACCCGGAGATCGACACCGAGTAGAAGTTGCGGACCTTCTGCCGGATGAACCACTCCTGGATGTCGGCCATCATCCGCAGCGAGAACTCGGTGGAGAAGATGCAGGTGTTCTGGCCCTGGTCCTCCTTGAGGATGTCGGCCTGCACCGTGCCGCGCACGTTCGCCAGCGCCCACGCCTTGAGCTGCGCCGCCTCCTCCTCCGTCGGCTCCCGGCCCTCCGCCGCGCGGAACGCGTCGACCCGCTGGTCGACCACCGTGTTGAGGAAGAACGCCAGGATGGTCGGCGCGGGGCCGTTGATGGTCATCGACACCGACGTGGTGGGCGCGGTCAGCTCGAAGCCGTCGTAGAGCGCCTTCATGTCGTCCAGGGTTGCGATGGACACCCCGGACGTGCCGATCTTCCCGTAGACGTCCGGCGGGGTGTCCGGGTCTCGGCCGTAGAGCGTCACCGAGTCGAACGCCGTCGACAGCCGGGTCGCCTCCGACCCCTGGGACAGGTACTTGAACCGGCGGTTCGTGCGGAACGCGTCGCCCTCGCCCGCGAACATCCGCGCCGGGTCCTCGCCGTCCCGCTTGAACGGGAACACGCCCGCCGTGTACGGGAAGTGGCCCGGCAGGTTCTCCTTGCGCAGGAAGCGCAGCAGCGTGCCGTCGTCGTCGTGGCGCGGCAGCGCCACCCGGCGGACCTTGTTGCCCGACAACGTCTCCCGCGTCAACCGGGTGTGGATCTCCCGGTCCCGCACCCGGACCACCAGCTCGTCGCCGCTGTAGTCCTCGACCACCCCCGGCCACGCCTCCAGCAGCTCCGAGGACACCCCGTCCACGTGCTTCTCCGCCTTGGCCAGCAGCTCCGACACCGGCCCGGTGTCGTGCCCGGCGGCGGCCAGCTCGTCGCGCGCGGCCCGCAGGTGCGCGGCCCGGCGCACCGCGTCCACGTGCGTCTCGGTCGCCCGGTGGTAGCCCCGCACGGTCTCCGCGATCTCCGCCAGGTACCGGGCCTTCGAGGCCGGCACGACCGTCGACGCCGCCGTGGAGACCTTGCCCGCCACCGGCAGCAGCGCACCCGGCGACACCTCCAGCCCGCGCGCCACCAGCTCGTCGCGCAGGTGCAGGTACAGCGCCGTGACGCCGTCGTCGTTGAACGTCGCCGCCGACGTGCCGAAGACCGGCATGTCCTCCCACGAGGCGCCGAACGCCTCGCGGTTGCGCACCAACTGGCGGGCCACGTCCCGGCGCGCGTCCTCCGCGCCCCGCCGCTCGAACTTGTTGATCGCCACCGCGTCGGCGAAGTCGAGCATGTCGATCTTCTCGAGCTGCGACGCGGCGCCGAACTCCGGCGTCATCACGTACAGCGAGTGGTCCACGAACGGCACGATGGCCGCGTCGCCCTGGCCGATGCCGGGCGTCTCCACCACCACCAGGTCGAAACCGGCCGCCTTGCACGCCAGGATGGCGTCCGACAGGCCGTCGGGCACCTCGCTGCCCGCGCGCCGGGTCGCCAGCGACCGGAAGAACACCCGGTCGCCCTCCAGGCAGTTCATCCGGATGCGGTCGCCCAGCAGCGCGCCGCCGCCGCGCCGCCGGGTCGGGTCGATCGCCAGCACGGCGATCCGCAGCTTGTCCTCCTGGTCCAGCCGGAACCGGCGGACCAGCTCGTCGGTCAGCGACGACTTGCCGGAGCCGCCGGTGCCGGTGATGCCCAGCACGGGCACCGGCCGCGCGGCCTGCTCCAGCCGGGCCTTCAGCTCCGCCGGCAGCTTCCCGGCCTCGATCAGGGTGATCGCGCGGGCCAGCACGTCGTCCGAGCCGGTGAACAGGCCGTCCCAGGACGACGGGGGCTCGGTGGCCAACTCGTGGTCGCACGCCTCGACCATGGAGTTGATCATCCGGGCCAGGCCGAGCTGCTGACCGTCGCCCGGCGAGAAGATCCGCGCCACGCCGCGCGAGTGCAGCAGCTCGATCTCCTCCGGCACGATCACGCCGCCACCGCCGCCGAACACCTTGATGTGCCCCGCGCCGCGTTCGGCGAGCAGTTCGACCAGGTAGCTGAAGTACTCGACGTGCCCGCCCTGGTACGCGCTGATCGCGATACCCTGGACGTCCTCCTGCACGGCGGCCGCGACGACCTCGCGCACCGAGCGGTTATGCCCGAGGTGGATGACCTCGGCACCCTGCGACTGGAGGATGCGGCGCATGATGTTGATCGCCGCGTCGTGGCCGTCGAACAGGCTCGCCGCCGTGACGAAGCGGACCGGGTGCTCTGGGGTGTGCAACGGGGCAGCGGTGGACACGACGGCTCCTTCGGCATCGCGGAACTGCCCTCAGATTACTAGGACATCCGTCTATCGGAAGTGCAAGTGTCCTGTGGCCCGGCTCACCCGGCCCCGACTTGCCCGGGGTGCCGGTGCCACCACCAGGGCACATGCGCCCCTCGGCCGCCCAGGCACTCCGCCGATCACTCCAACGGCCGACTTCCCGCCGGGCGAATTCACCCGGACGGGCTGTGACAACGTGCGACACGCCGAGCCCAACCGGGGGCACTGCGCCGAGCGCTCCGTCCGTTGTGGAACGATTACCCTCCGCGCTGGTCGATCCGGGGCCGGCGAGTCCCGGCGGGCGTTGATCCGCCTGCCAGCCCTGGCCGTACCCCTGGTCGCACGCGCGTGTAGCTTTCGCTTGAAAGGGGTACGTGACCGCCCATGAGCAGCACACCGATCTACGACGAGCTGGCCGCGCGGCTGCTCGTCGACCATCCGGTGAAGACCGAGGCCAAGCCGCCCGCCGCTGCGGCCAAGCCCGCCGAGGACCCGGCCAAGCCGGTGCGGACCGGCGGCCGGAGGCGCAAGCCCGAACCGGACGCGTGACCACGGGCCGGACCGCCGACCGGGCTGATCTTTAGTCTGCACTGAAGGAATAGTGATCAGGAATATTCCTGACTGCGGTCGAACACGTGTTCGACCTCGGCTAGGCTCCCGGCCATGCAGGTGTCGCTGTTCGACGCGGGCGCGGAGCCGCCCGGCCTGCGCCCGCTGACCGGGCTGCGCCGCGCGGTGCTCGGCGCCGGCGCGTGGATCGACGTGCTGCCCGGCTGGCTGACCGGCGCGGACGCGCTGTTCCGGCACCTGGCGGCGGACGTGCCGTGGCGCGGCGAGCGCCGGCAGATGTACGAGCGCGTGGTCGACGTGCCCCGCCTGCTGTGCTTCTACGGCGAACGCGCGCCGCTCCCCCACCCCGTGCTGACCGAGGCGCGCGACGCGCTGAGCGACCGGTACGCGGCCGAGCTGGGCGAACCGTTCCGGACGGCCGGCCTGTGCTACTACCGCGACGGGCGGGACAGCGTCGCGTGGCACGGCGACACGGTCGGCCGGGGCAGCACGGAGGACACCATGGTGGCGATCGTGTCGGTGGGCGCTCCACGCGCGCTCGTGCTGCGGCCACGCGGCGGCGGGGCGACCGTGCGGTACGCGCTGGGGCACGGCGACCTGGTGGTGATGGGCGGCTCGTGCCAGCGGACGTGGGAGCACGCGGTGCCCAAGACCACCCGCCCGGCAGGCCCCCGCATCAGCATCCAGTTCCGCCCGCGCGGCGTCCGCTGACCCCCGCCGGGCCCACCGCTGCACGCCCCGGCCCCCGCCCGGCGGCCCCGCGTCACCCGGCCGCGCCGCGTGCACCCGCCCCCGTCCGGCGGCCGTCCGGCCACCTCGCCGGCCTGTCCGCCCGGTGCCGCGCCGGCCTCGGGTAACGCTGTGTCGGATCGCAGTTCCCCTTATCGGCGGAGGCCCTTCACCACTCCACCGGTACTCAGCGCGCTGATCACCGCCCTACTGTTCCACCCCACGCCGCCCGGCCCGACGCGCTCAGCGCACCCGCCAGCCCACCAGTGCCAGGGGAGATCATGAGCATTCCCACCGAGCCCATCGGCAGCATCCCGCGCCCGCCGGAGCTGATCCGGGGCCAGCAGGACTTCGCCGCCGGCACCATCGACGCGGAGGCGTTGCAGGCGCTCACCGACCGGGCGGTCGCCGACACCGTCCGCCGGTTCGAGGAGACCGGCTCACCGGTGGTCACCGACGGCGAGCAGGGCAAGGCGAGCTTCCTGACCTACCCGGTCGCGGGCATCGCCGACCTGGCCCCGGACGGGGTGGTGGTGCCGTTCTCCGACGGCCACACCCGGCAGCTCCCCCGCCTGACCAGCGGCCCGTTCCGCTACCGCGCGCGCGCCGCCGACCACCTGCGCGCCGCGCGGGCCCGCACGTCGGCGGCGGTCAAGCAGGCGGTGATCGCGCCGTCCGCGCTGAGCCTGCTCTACCCGCAGGACGGGATCGACGGCTACCCGCGCGAGCAGTTCGTGGCCGACCTGCTCGACGAGGCCGAGGCCGACATCCGGGGCTGCCTGGAGGGTGGCGCGCACAGCGTCCAGCTCGACTTCACCGAAGCCCGGCTGTCGCTCAAGCTCGACCCGTCCAAGGGCCTGCTGCAAGACCTGATCGCGCTGAACAACCAGGTGCTGGACCGGTTCTCCGAGGCCGAGCGCACCCGGATCGGCGTGCACACCTGCCCCGGCGGCGACTGGGACGCCACGCACAGCGCCGACGTGGACTACGCCGAACTGCTGCCCGACCTGTTCACGCTGCGCGCGGGCGCGTACTACGTGCAACTGGCCGGCGAGGCCGACCGGGAGCGGGCGCTGGGCGTCATCCGGGACTCGCTGCCCGAGGGCCGGCGGCTGTTCATCGGCGTGACGGACCCGATCAACCCGGTGGTGGAGACCCGGGAGCAGGTCCGCGACCAGGTGCTGGAGGCGGCCAGGTTCGTCCCGGCGGAGGCGCTGGGCACCTGCGACGACTGCGGTTTCTCGCCGTTCGCCGACGACACGTCGACCTCCCGGGACATCGCCTTCGCCAAGATCACCGCGCGGGTGGAGGGCACGAAGCTGGCGGAGAAGGCCCTCGGCGTCTAGCTCCGGGGAGCCCGGTTGCGGTCGCCGGCCACTTCCACCGTGCGGTCATCGGGCAAGTCCGGCGCGCGGGCGTGCCGGCGGGCGGCGGCCCGTGGTAGCCACGGGGTGCGCGACCACTCGTCACAGCCGACCGCCGGCGCCCGCACCCGGGAGGTTCCATGGGCATCGTCCGCACCGCGCTCCGCCGATCCCTGAGGTCGGTCCGCCACGTCACCCCCGTCCGGCCGCGTGCCGCGCGGGGGGCGGTCGCCGCCGTCTACGCCCGGGTCGAGGCCGACTTCGGGCTGCTGGCCGCTCCCGTCGCGCTGCACTCGCCCTCGCCCACCGCGCTCAGCGCGTGCTGGACGCTGCTGCGCGAGACGCTGATCGCCTCCGGGGCCGAGTCCCGGGCCGCCAAGGAGGCCGTGGCCGCCGCCGTGTCGCGGCAGAACGACTGCCCGTACTGCGTCACCGTGCACGCCGCGACCCTCGACCGGTTGTCCGACCGACCGCCTGTCGAGGTCGCACCGCCGCTCGCGGAGGTGGGGGCCGAGCTGCTGGGGGTCGTGGTGGCGTTCCACTACCTCAACCGCATGGTGAACGTGTTCCTGGAGGACTCCCCCCTGCCCGCCGGCGCACCCGCGTTCGCCGAGGGGTTGCTCGGGCGGTTCATGGTCGTCGGCGCGCGGCGCGCGCACCCGCCCGGCGTGACCGCGCGGCTGCTGCCGGCGGCACCGCTGCCGCCGGACCTGGCGTGGGCCGCCGCCACCCCGGCGGTCGGGGACGCGCTCGGCCGGGTTGCTGCGGCGTTCGAGGCAGGTGGCCGGCGGACGCTGTCCGACCCGGCGCGGGAGCTGGTGACCGCGCGGATCGCCGCGTGGGACGGCACGCCACCGGGGCTCGACCGGGGCTGGGTGCGCGAGGCGGTGCGCGAGCTGCCCACGGACGAGCAGCCGGGCGCGGCGCTCGCGCTGCTCGTCGCGTTCGCCTCGTACCAGGTGGACGACGCGGCGGTGACGGCGGTCGGCGGCGGTGACGCGGCTCTGGTCGAGCTGGCGGGCTGGGCGGCGTTCAGCGCCGCGCGGCGGATGGCCGCCCTCGCGGCACAGACCACAGGCGTGTGAGCTCCTCGCGGCACGAGCCACGGGCGTGAGCGCCGCGCGGCGCGGGCCTCGCCCGTCACCCGCCGACGAGGATCCGGACCGTGGGTGACGCCCGATGGCTGTCCGTGGCCGGTTTCTCGTGACGTGCTCACTCCCGCCGCAGAGCCCGGACCAGCGCGAAATCCACTCGTAACGCCGTTATTGTCAAGGTCGGACCCGCACCCGACTCTTCTCGCGGGAGGACCTGTGACCCACACCGAAGTCCGGTCGAACGCCGTGGGCGGCACGACCGGCATCATGGAAGCCCTCAACACCCGCTGGCACAAGGCGGCGCTCTACGCGTTCATGCTCGTCGTCATCGGCCACTGGGCGGAGCACATCGCCCAGGCCGTCCAGATCTACGTGCTGGGCTGGCCGGTGCGCGACTCGCTGGGCGTGCTCGGCATCCCGTTCCCCTGGCTGATCACCTCGGAGGCCCTGCACTACGGCTTCGCGCTGGTGATGCTGGTCGGCCTCGTCACCCTCCGCAAGGGCTTCACCGGCCGGTCCCGCACGTGGTGGGGTGTCGCGCTGGGGTTGCAGTTCTGGCACCACATCGAGCACCTGCTGCTGATCGTGCAGGCGTCCACCGGGGCCAACCTGCTCGGTCGCCCGGTGCCGACCAGCGTCATCCAGCTCATCGTGCCCCGCGTGGAACTGCACCTGTTCTACAACGCCGTGGTGTTCGTGCCGATGGTGGTCGCCATGGTGCTGCACATGCGCCCGACGCCGGCCGAGCGCGCGCGGATGCGGTGCACCTGCGCGGTCGCGGTGTAGCGCCGTGCACGACCACGGATCGGTGGCCCTCCCGCTCGGCTTCACGTTCCTGCGGCTGCTGCTGCTCATCGCGGTGACGGTCGTGGCGGGCTGGGCGCTGGCCCGCCCGTTCACCGTCGGCGGCGCGCTGACCCGGCGCGTGGTCACCACCGTCGCGGCGGTGGGCGGCGTGGCCGCGCTGCTGGTGGCCGACGCGTCGTGGCTGCCCGGCCCGGCGGCGGTCGCGCTGATCGCCGCCCTGGTGGCGCCCCCGTTGCTGCGCAAGGAGGTGCCGTGGCTCGCGCCCTCCGTGCTAACGGTCGCCGTGCTCGTCCTGGCGGCGTCCGCGCTGTGGTTCGACGGCCCGCCGCCGGCCACGGCCCACCTCGCGCTGATGGTGGGGTTCGCGGCGGTGGCGTGGGCCGCGCTGTGCCCGCCCACGCTCGTCGTGCGGGTGCTCGACGCGGGCCTGGCCGTGGCGCTGCTGACCGGGCTGGCCCGGGTGGTGCTGGCGGGCCACCTGGACACCCCGGTCCCCGGCCCGACCCTGACCAGGGTCGCGGTCGGCGGCGAACCGGCGGACGTCCTGATCGCCCCGCACCGGCCCGGGTGGAACGTCGTGCGGGTGCCGGACGCCCCGCTGCGGGTGGGCAACGCGCCCACCGCCCTGGTGGCCGCCGAGCACCGGCCCGGCGCGACCGGCCGGTGGGCGCTGGTGTGGCTCGACGCGGGCCGGGGCACGCTGTGGCTGGACCGGGGCGGGAGCCGCGCGACCGTGCCGGTGAATCCCGGCGACGAGCCGTGGACCGGTCCGGACGTCCGGGGCCCGGACGGGACCGGGTACGCCGACGCCGCGCTGGCCGCCGTGCTCGCCGGCAAGCCCGAACCCCCGTGGCCGAGCCTCACCGGGGCCGACGAGCGGGCCCTGCGCGCGCAGGTCGCCGAGCTGCCCCGGCGCTTCGCCCTGGCCGGCGACGCGTCCACCCGGGCGACCGCGGCGGCCGGCGCGGTCCGCGACGAGGCCGCCCGCACCGGCCGGGCGGTGGTGCCGGACGCTCCCGACGTCCTGGTGGTCGGCGGCGCGCCGACCGGCGAGCGGGTCCACCTGGCACCGTGGCTGCGCCCACCCGACCTGGGCACGCCGGAGGGCCGGCGCTACGCCCGGGTGCTCGCCGACGCGTTCCCCGGCACCCGCCCCACCGAAGCGGGCCTGGCCGCCTGGCGCGGTGACCGGACCGGACCCCGGGACGTGCCACGCGTCCGCCCGGCAACTCCGTGACCGGTCTCCGGCGGCCCTGCGGTTCGCAGCACCTGTGGTCGGCGCATCTACTGCTGGCGCAACGACGGGAAGTCGTCGTCGCGGAACTCGCCCGGCGGGCGGTCGCCGGTCTCCCGGCCGCGCAGCTCCACCCGGCGGATCTTGCCCGAGATCGTCTTGGGCAGCTCGCCGAACTCCAGCCGGCGGATCCTCTGGTACGGGGCCAGGTTCTCCCGCGCGTGCCGCAGGATCGCCAGTGCCGTGCCCTCCCCCGGCTCGAACCCGGCGGCGAGCACCACGTACGCCTTGGGCACGGCCAGCCGCACCGGGTCCGGGGCAGGCACGACCGCCGCCTCCGCCACCGCCTCGTGCTCCAGCAACACGCTCTCCAGCTCGAACGGCGAGATGCGGTAGTCCGACGCCTTGAACACGTCGTCGGTGCGGCCCACGTAGGTCAGGTACCCGTCCTCGTCCACCGACGCGACGTCGCCGGTGTGGTAGAAGCCGTCCCGCATCACCTCGGCGGTCCGCTCCGGGTCCCCGTGGTAGCCGACCATCAGGCCCAGCGGTCGCCGCGCCAGGTCCAGGCAGATCTCCCCCTCCGCGCCGGGCCGCCCGGTCACCGGGTCGACCAGCACCACCGGGTAGCCGGGTGCGGGCCGGCCCATCGAGCCCGGCTTCACCGGCTGGCCCGGCGGGTTGGCGATCTGCACGGTGGTCTCGGTCTGCCCGAACCCGTCCCGGATCGTCACGCCCCACCCGGCGCGCACCTGCTCGATGACCTCGGGGTTGAGCGGTTCGCCCGCGCCGACCACCTTGCGCGGCGGGGTGCGCAGCGCGGTCAGGTCGGACTGGATCAGCATCCGCCACACCGTCGGCGGCGCGCAGAAGCTGGTCACGCCGCAGCGGTCCATCTCGGCCATCAGGCGGGCCGCGTCGAACCTCGTGTAGTTGTGCACGAACACCGTCGCCTCGGCGTTCCACGGCGCGAACACGTTGCTCCACGCGTGCTTCGCCCACCCCGGTGACGAGATGTTGAGGTGCACGTCGCCGGGCTCCAGGCCGATCCAGTACATCGTGGACAGGTGCCCCACCGGGTAGGACACGTGCGTGTGCTCGACCAGCTTGGGCCGCGCCGTCGTGCCGGAGGTGAAGTAGAGCAGCAGCGCGTCCGATCCCCGGGTGACCCCGTCCGGCGTGAAGCCGCCCGGCGCGTCGGCCGCCCGCGCGTAGTCCAGCCAGCCCGGCACCGGCCCGCCGACCGCGACCCGGGTGTACGCGCCGGGCACCTCGGCGAACTTCGCGGTGTCCGCCGCGCCCGCCACCACGTGCCGCGCTCCCCCGCGCCCGACCCGGTCGCGCAGGTCGGCGGGGCCGAGCAGGGTGGTGGCCGGGATGACCACCGCGCCGAGCTTCATCGCGGCCAGCAGCACCTCCCACAGCTCGACCTGGTTGCCGAGCATCAGCACCACCCGGTCGCCCCGGCGCACCCCGTTGTCGCGCAGCCAGTTCGCCACCCGGTTCGAGCGGAGGGCCAGCTCCGCGAAGGTCCAGCGCCCCTCGGTGCCGTCCTCCTCGACGATCCACAGCGCGGTGCCGTCGTTGTCCCGGGCGATCTCGTCGAACCAGTCGAGCGCCCAGTTGAACTCGTCCAGTTCCGGCCAGGAGAACGCGTCCCGGGCGGCGGCGTAGTCCGTCGCGTGGCGCAGGAGCAGGTCACGGGCTTCGCGGAAGTTCATCGTCCCAGCCTGGGCCGGTGGGCCCCGCACCGCCACTCCCGTTCGGAGGAGTCGGTCCGCGCCGGCGGCACCCGGTGGGACGCGTCGACATCGGACCGCCACCTCCCCGGTCGGGTCACCTCCGAGACCGTGAGCAGCCCAGACGGTGGACGTTCGGGCGGGTCGGCCACCGGTTCACCGGCGGCGTCCGCGCCTCAGAACTCGGCGAGCTCCGCCCGCGCCTGGGCGCACTCGGTCTGCAGGCCGTTCTCCACGGCGCGGCTGATCTCCCGCAGCGAGTCGAGCTGGGCCGGGGTCAGCACGTCGAACAGGTGCTCGCGCACGGCGGAGACGTGACCGGGCGCGGCGGTCTCCAGCACGGCGAAGCCCCGGTCGGTGAGCCGGGCGATCGAGCCGCGCCGGTCCGAGGCGCACGCCTGGCGCTCGACCCAGCCCTCCTTCTCCAGCTTGGCGACGGCGTGCGAGAGTCTGCTGCGGGACGAGTGGCAGTTGAGGGCCAGCTCGCTCATCCGCAGCGCCCGGCCGGGCGCCTCCGACAGCGCGACGAGGATCTCGTAGTAGGCCATGGGCATCCCGGAGTCGCGCTGCAACTGCCGGTCCAGGTGTTCGGTGAACTTGGTCACGGCGGTCCTGAAGCCACGCCAGACCTGCTGTTCCTCGGCGCTCAGCCACCGCACTTCGCTCATGCTCCCATCATACGGGCCTTGTTGAGAGTTCAACCAGGATGCGCTATGTTCGGTTGAGAGTTCAACCAGACCGACCGAGAAGGACATCATGACCTCGCAGACTGCGCAGATCCCCGGCTACCTCGTGGGCACGTGGGCCATCGACCCCGTGCACTCGGACGTCTCCTTCGTGGTCCGCCACCTGGGCGTCTCCAAGGTCCGCGGCCACTTCGACACCTTCGAGGGCACCATCGTCACGGCGGAGAACCCGCTGGAGTCGACGGTGAACGCCAAGATCGCCACCGCGTCCATCAACACCAAGAACGAGTCCCGCGACGCGCACGTCAAGGGCGAGGACTTCCTCGACGTCGAGAAGTTCCCCGAGCTGACCTTCTCCTCGTCCTCGGTGCGCGCCAACGGCGAGGGCTTCCTCGTCGCGGGCGAGCTGTCGCTGCGCGGCGTCACCAAGGCGGTGGAGCTGGAGCTGGAGCTCAACGGCTTCGGCGACGGCTTCGAGGGCGCGAAGGTCGCGGGCTTCTCCGCGAGCACCGAGATCAGCCGCAAGGAGTTCGGCGTGACCGGCGGCCCGGCCGGCGCGGCCGTGGGCGACAAGATCACGATCCTGCTGGAGATCGAGGCCGTCCTCCAGTCCTGAGGGCGTCCGGGCCGAACGGCCCGGCACTGGAGGACCCGATGCCGAGGGGCTCGCCGGATCGCCGGCGGGCCCCTTCCGCGCGCCACCGGCAGCACGCGGCTCACGGCGCGGGGCATGGCAGGGGGGCGTGGCTGGGGGGTGTGGCAGGGGGCCGAACGGCGAAGATCACCCAGCGTGGTCGTGATCACCGCCGGGTCGCCGGATCGGGGGGACCCCGATATTCCCTTCGGCGGAGCATTTCGGTACTTTTCCGGGCACCGCCGTGACTACCCGTGAACCATGAGCCCGTGAGCCCCGTACTAGGACGTGAGCCGGAGGTCGCTTTCGGTCGAGTCCGCGACCACGCGACTCGATCCGGACACGGTCCGCGCACGGGGTCTGGACCACGTGGGTGACAAGGGCTGTACTCATGGCACCCGGCGCGGCGCGTGCCGGACGCAGGCGAGGAGGATCGGTGTGAACGCCCAGACCGAACAGGTCGACGACCTTCGACTCGTCGCGTTGCCCACAGCGATCAACGTCGCGGACATGTTCGTGCGCTTCTCCCTGGGCGAGTGGCGGCTGCGCGGGATGCAGGACGAGGCCGCCCAGACCGCGCGCCGGCTGGTCGGCGCGGCGGTCGACGTCGCCGACCCCCGCGCGCCGGGGCTGCTGCTGGTGCGCCTGCGGTTGAGCGGCAGCTACCTGGTGGTGGAGGTCGAGGGCCACCGGGTGGCGCTGCCGCCGGAGCTGGCCGGCGGGCGGGCCGGGCTGGTGGACCTGACGGCGGGCGGCCGGCTGGCGTGGTGCGAGCTGACGCTGCCGTCCGGCATGAACGCCTCGGCGGTGCCCCTCCCCCGCCGCGAACCGCGCCGCTCGCCGGCGGCGGAGAAGCTCGGTGACGAGCCGGACGTCGACCCCGAGATCATCCAGCGCATCCTGTACGGGCTGGGCGGTGCGGCGGAGCGGCGTCCCGACTAGGGCGGAACGCCGCCCGGACGACCTCACCCCGTCGTGGACCGCTGTTCCCGCCCGACCGCCGCGCCCCGCGCCGGCGCACCCGGGGGCCGGGCGAGCGCGAGCAGGGCCGCGCCGAGCAGCCCCATGCCGCACCACGAGACCGGCGGCAGCCGCTCGTGCAGCACGAGCACGCCGAGGACGGCGGCCACGGCCGGCTCCGCGAGCGTGAGCGTGGTCGCCGCCGCGGCGGTGGTGTGGCGCAGGCCGTGGCCGAACAGCAGGTAGGCGACGAACGTCGTGGACACCGCCAGGTGCCCGACGACCGCCGCGCCGCCGACCGTCCCGATCCACGACACGCCCAGCACGGGCAGGACCGGCAGGGTGAGCGCGGACGCCCCGCCGAACACCGTGCCGACGACCGCCCGCGACGGGTGGCCCGACGCGATGAGGTGGGCGCAGACCGCCGAGTACGCGGCGTAGGACAGCCCGGCGACCAGCGCCAACGCCACGCCGACCAGGTCGACGTGCGCGTCGCCGCCGCCCAGGACGAGGATCCCGCACCCGGCGACGGCGGTGAGCGTGACCACCGGCCTCGACCGGGTGCCGAGCACGATCGGCGCGGTGGCGAGGGCGACCGCCGTCGCCACCGCCACCCCGGTGCGGGCGACCGCCGGGTAGAACGCGAGCGCGTACCCGGCGACGGTGACCGCGCCGAGCACGAGCAGCCGCCGGTCGGCGGTGCGCAGCACCTCGCGGGTGCCCCGCGCGGTCAGGAAGAGCAGCAGGCCGCCGACCACCAGGCCCGCCGCGCCGACCGCCCCGGCGGGAGCGGACGGGGCCAGCGAGGCGGCGGTACCGGTGGTGCCCCAGAGGAAGCACGCGGCGAGGATCGGGAGCGGACCTTGCGCGAGGCGCGCTCGTGCGACAGCGGGTGACACGGGTTCTCCGTTCGCGGGACGACGTCGCGGAAGTGGCGAGATCGGCGAACGGGCGCACGGCGCGGGCCGGCGCGGGAGCGCCCGGGGCCGCGAGGGGCCGCCGGGGAGCGGGGTGCCGCAGGTGCGCCCGTCAGGCGGCCGGCGGCGGGAGGGCGACGTGCCGGTGGGTGGTCACGCCTCCATCGTAGCCGGGCGGTGGGCCGGTATTCTCGGGCTCATGGACATCGTCGCGGATGACCTGCTGCGGCGGTCCCTCGTGGTCTACAAGTTCGCGGTCGAGGAGCTCATGACGAAGCTCCGCATCCTCAGCGAGGAGTTCGACCTCGTGCACCGGCACGACCCGATCGAGCACGTGACGCAGCGGGTCAAGCGACCGGACGCGATCCTGGACAAGTTGCGGCGCAAGGGGTTGCCGGCCGACCTGGAACTGGCGGCGGAGCACCTGGACGACGTCGCCGGGGTGCGCGTGGTGTGCCCGTTCGTGACCGACGTGTACCGGGTGCGCGACATGCTGGCGCGGCAGAGCGACGTGGAGATCCTCAAGACCAAGGACTACATCGCCGCGCCCAAGCCCAACGGCTACCGCAGCCTGCACCTCATCGTGCGCATCCCGGTGTTCCTGTCCGACCGGGTGGAGCAGGTGAAGGTCGAGGTCCAGCTGCGGACCATAGCGATGGACTTCTGGGCCACGCTGGAGCACAAGCTGTTCTACAAGTACGACGACCAGGTGCCGGCCGGGTTCGTGGACGAGCTGACGAGCACGGCGGCGATCGCGGCCGAGCTGGACGCCCGGATGGAGTCGCTGCACCTGGAGATCCAGCGCGACTGAGCACGACCCCGCCGAGTCCCGGCGCTCCGCCGGACCACCGCGCCCGGCGCGCGTCGCCGGGTTGGCCACTGCCGTGTCCCGCCCGCCGGCCGTGCCGCCCGCTTGACCGCTGCCGCGCGCTTCCGGCCGAGCGGCTACCGCGCCCACGACGTGATGCTCACCACCCCGGACGCCGCTTCGATCAAGCCGTCGCGCCCGCAGGGACGGCACGTGTGCGAAATCACGGTGGCTGCCGGGCCCCTGCGTGTCCTTCGTCACGCGCAGGGTCCGACGGGCGGTTCGCGCGGGTTGCAGCGGTCGCCGGCCGGCCTGCCGCACCGCGGCGGACCCCTGGAGGAATGTCGATCGACGGTCTGTGGTAACCGGGGGCGGACAACCCGGTTCTAC
Organism: Actinosynnema sp. NPDC050436; assembly: GCF_040655415.1. Classification (NCBI taxonomy): domain Bacteria; kingdom Bacillati; phylum Actinomycetota; class Actinomycetes; order Pseudonocardiales; family Pseudonocardiaceae; genus Actinosynnema; species Actinosynnema sp. NPDC050436. Next base: position 145,129 of record NZ_JBFAJV010000004.1, read on the forward strand.
CGACGGGTCACTTCGCGCGATGTCGGCCGATACTGGGGCAAACGAGACCGGAGACCGTCGGTTACGGGTGTCCGGATAATTCTTCGGAAATCCCCCGCAGTGGGGACGAACAATCTTCACAACATCATCCCGGAGCCGGGTTGACCATTGACAGATTTCCATGCCACCCGAGTGCGAATAGTCCTCGCAATAGCCCCCTAATTACGGAACCGGCCAGTCCAAACCAGGCCGTTCGAGTGAACCGGGGAGATCTTTTCAAGAACCCGTGGTTACGCCTCGACAAACCGGGGAATCTATATTCCGCAGATGCTCCGTTTGGCGGTCGCGTCGATCCAGGAACGGCCGTCAACGTTGGTTCGAAGCCAAATGGCTCATTCCTGCAAAGGACCTCCGATGGATTACGATCACCTCGCGCGGCGATTAGCCGGACTCGTGCGCGACCACCTGGTGCCCGGCGCGCAGCTGGCCGTCCACCGACCCGGGGACGGTCTCTGGACCACCTCGATCGGCCTGCCCGCGACGGCGGCCGTGCCGATCGGCTCGATCACCAAGACCTTCACCGCCACCGTCGCCATGACGCTCGTCTCGGACGGAGACCTCGACCTCGACACACCCCTGCCCGACGTCGGGCACCCGCTGACCCTGCGCCACCTGCTCAGCCACACCGGCGGCCTGCCGTCCGACCCGGACGACGTCCGCACCACCTCGCTGCGCCGCCACGCCTTGGAGGCGGGGCGCACGCTGGTGCCGCTGCACAGCCCCGGCGCGGGCTTCTCCTACTCGAACATCGGCTACGTCCTGGTGGGTCACCTGATCGAGGTGGCGACCGGGATGTCCTGGTGGGAGGCGGTGGACGCGGTCCTGCTGCGCCCGCTGGGGCTGCGCCCGCACTTCACCGTCGGCCCCGAGGCGGGCGGCGACGTGGTCGCCGGCCACGCGGTCAACGCGGCGCAGGGCCGGGTGGTCCCGGTGCGCCAGTCGCTGGCGCTCGTGGACGCGCCGGCCGGCGCGCTGGCCGCCAGCGCGACCGACCTGGTGACCTTCGGGCGGATGCTCGCCGGAGCGCCGCCGCACCTCGTGGACGGTGCGGACCTGGCGCTCATGCGCACCCCCGTGCGGGACGCGGAACCGTTCGGGATGGCCGACGGCTGGGGCCTGGGGCTCGCCCTCTACGAGCGGGACGGCGCGGTCTGGGTGGGTCACGACGGCACCGCCGACGGCACGTCGTGCCACCTGCGGATCAACCCGGAGGACGGCACCGTGGTGGCGCTGACCACCAACGGCAGCAGCGGCTTCGCGCTGTGGCGGGACTTGGTCCCGGAATTCGGCGAGGCCGGCCTGCCGGTCGGCGATTACGACGGTCTGAGCGACCTGCGGGACCCCATCGCGCCGCCCGAGGACTGCACCGGGAGCTTCGTCAACGGGGACACCGAGTATTCGGTGCAGCCCACCGGCCGGGAAGTGCTCAAGCTCACGGTGGACGGCGAGCCGTTCGCGGACCTGTCGTTGTTCGACGGCCTGGTGTTCGCCATGCGGGATTCCGACACGGGCGACACGAGCCAGACCGGGCGTTTCCTGCGGGACCCGCGTGGGGGCGGGATCCAGTGGATCCAGATCGGTGGGCGGTTGGCCCGCAGGCAAGTCCCGGAAATGGTCTGAAAATCACGTTTCAACGTCCTTCACCGCGGGTAGGCCGCGGCCCCGGGCACGACAAACCCCAAGAAAGGCTCTGCTAGCGATGACGTCTGCCCAGAACCTGCCGAGAGTGGTGAGCGCGCGCGCCGCGTGCGCTCCCGATGCGCCGGCGGTCCTCTCCGCGCAGGAGACGGTCACCTACCGCCAGTTGGAGGCGCGGTCCAACCGGCTCGCCCACCTGCTGATGGCGAAAGGCGCCCGCGCGGAACGGGTGGTCGCCATCGCGCTGCCCCGGTCGGTGGACAACGTCATCGCACGGCTCGCGGTGCTCAAAACCGGCGCGGCCTACCTGCCGGTCGACCCCGCGTACCCGGCGGAGCGCATCTCCTTCATGATCGACGACGCCCAGCCGCTGCTGGTGCTGGACGAGCCGCTGGACGTCTCCGGGTGGCCCGACACCGACCCGGACGTGGAGATCGCCGACGACCAGCCGGCGTACGTGATCTACACGTCCGGCTCCACGGGGCGGCCCAAGGGCGTCGTGGTCACCCACCGGGGGCTGCCGGCCTTCTCCGCCGCCGAGGTGGCGCACTTCGACGTGCGGCCGGGCGACCGGGTGCTCCAGTTCTCCTCGCCCAGCTTCGACGCCTCGGTGCTCGAACTGTGCATGGCCCTGCCGGCCGGTGCCGCGCTCGTCGTGCCGCCGGAGGGGCCGCTGCTGGGCGACCAGCTCGCGGACGTGATCGAGGAGTTCGGCGTGACGCACGCGCTGATCCCGCCGGTCGCGCTGGCCACCGTGCCCCGGCGCGCGTTACCCCGCTTCCGGACGCTGGTCGTCGGCGGCGACGCGTGCTCGGCGGACTTGGTGCGGCAGTGGGCACCCGGTCGCCGGATGATCAACGCCTACGGGCCCACCGAGTCCACTGTGGTGACCTCGTGGAGCGAACCGCTGGTGCCCGGCGGCACGCCGCCGATCGGCCGGCCGATCCCCGGCACGTCGGTGCGCGTCCTGGACGCCGAGCTGGCGGCGTGCGACGAGGGCGAGCTGTACGTGACCGGCGTCGGGCTGGCGCGCGGCTACCTGGGGCGGCCGGGCCTGACGGCGTCGCGGTTCGTGCCCGACCCGTTCGGCCCGCCCGGGTCGCGGATGTACCGGACCGGGGACGTGGTGCGCCGGGCCGCCGACGGGACGATGGAGTTCGTCGGCCGGGCCGACCACCAGGTGAAGATCCGGGGCTTCCGGGTGGAGCCGGGCGAGGTCGAGGCGGTGCTGTCCGGGTTCCCCGGCGTGCGGCAGGTCGTGGTGGTGCCGCGCGACGAGCCCAAGCGGCTGGTCGCCTACGTGGTGGGCTCGACGGACGGCCTGCGCGAGGGGTTGGCGGCGCGGCTGCCCGACTACATGGTGCCGGCCGCGTTCGTCGCGCTCGACGCGTTCCCGTTGACGCCCAACGGGAAGCTCGACCGGGCGGCGCTGCCCGCGCCGGTCGTCGGCGAACTGCCGGAGGACTTCGTCGCGCCGCGCACCGACGAGGAGCGGCGGGTCGCGCGGGTGTGGGAGGACGTGCTGGGCGTCGCGCACGTCGGCGCGCGGGACGACTTCTTCGCGCTGGGCGGGGACTCGATCCTGGCGGTGCGGGCGCTGGGCCGGCTCGGCGGGTTGCCGGTGCGGGCCATGTTCGAGCACCGGACGGTCGAGGCGCTGGCGAGCGCGCTGCCGGTGGCGGAGCCCATCCCCCGGGTGCCGCGCGGGCAGGCGCTGCCGCTGTCCCCGGCGCAGCGCCGGCTGTTCTCGCTGGACGGCACGGCGGAGCAGAACACGGCCGTGGGCCTGCGCCTGACCGGTCCGCTGGACGTCACGCGGCTGGCCTCCGCGCTGGACGCCCTGGCGCAGCGGCACGACGCGCTGCGCACGACGTTCGACGTGGTGGACGGCGCCCCGGCGCAGGTCGTGGCCGAGCGCGGCACGATCCCGCTCGCGGTGCGGGAGGAGACCGACCCGGCGGAGGGCGTCGCGCGCGAGGTCGGCATCCCGTTCGACCTGCGGGAGGGGCCGCTGACGCGGGCGGTGCTGCTGCCGCTCGGGCCGGACGAGCACGTGCTCGTGCTGGTGCAGCACCACATCGTGACCGACGGCTGGTCGGTCGGGGTGCTGGTGGAGGAGCTGGCGGCGCTCTACGCCGGCGAGGAGCCGCCCGCCGCCACCGCGCAGTACCCGGACTTCGCCGCGTGGGACGCGGCCCGCCCGGTCGGCGACGTGGCGTACTGGCGGGAGAAGCTGGCCGACTTGGAGGCGCTGGACCTGCGCACCGACCGGCCGCGCCCGGCGCTGCGCACCTCGGCGGGCGCGGTGCTGCGCCGGCCGCTGCGGGCGGAGCTGGTCGAGCGGCTGGCCGGGGTCGGGCGGGCGCACGACGCGACGCTGTTCATGACGCTCACCGCCGCCGTGCAGGTGCTGCTGTCGGCGCGCAGCCGGCAGCGGGACGTCGCAGTGGGCACGGTGACCTCCGGCCGGGACCACGCCGACCTGGAGCGGGCGGTCGGGTTCTTCGTGCGCACGCTGGTGCTGCGGTCGTGGGTCGACCCCGGGCTGCCGTTCACCGGGTTCCTGGACCACGTCCGCGACACCGCGCTGGAGGCGTTCGCGCACGAGGACGTGCCGTTCGACCGGGTGGTGGCCGAGCTGGGCGCCGACCCGGACCCGAGCCGCACGCCGCTGGTCCAGGCGGTCGTGGCGTTGCAGCAGCCGCTGGTGCGGGACGGGCGCTTCGGCGACCTCGCGGTCGCCGAGCAGGACCTGCCCCGGCCGAACGCGCGCTTCGACCTGGTCGTCGAGTTCTGGCCGAGGGCCGACGGGCTGGTGCTGACCGTCGAGTACAACACCGACCTGTTCGACCGGTCCACGGTGGAGGTGCTGGCCGACGACCTGGAGACGTTGCTGCACAACGTGGTCGAGGACCCGGACCGGGAGCTGCGCCGGCTCGTCGCGCTGGACTTCCCGCCCGACGACGCGGTCCGCGTGCGCGGCGTGCGGGTCGACCCGGGCGCGGTCGAGGAGGCGTTGCGCCGGCACCACGAGGTGGAGGACGCCGCCGTGGTCGCCACGGACCGCCGGCTGGTCGCCTACGTGGCACCGCCGGTGAGCCCGGCGGCCTTGCAGGGCTTCCTGGCCCAGGTGCTGCCCGCGCACAGCGTGCCGACCACGTTCGTCGGGCTGGACCGGCTCGACCGGGACGACCTGCCCGCCCCGCCCGAGGAGCCGAAGGTCCACGTCGCACCGCGCACGCCCGTGGAGGCGGAGCTGGCGCGGGTGTTCGCCGAGGTGCTGGGCGCGGCCCGGGTCGGCGTGCGGGACAACTTCTTCGCCCTGGGCGGCGACTCCATCCTGGGCATCCAGGTGGTCACCCGCGCGCGGCAGGCCGGCCTGGTCCTGACCTCGCGGGACATCTTCGCGCACCAGACCATCGCGGCGCTGGCGCCGCACGTCACCCGCGACCTCCCGCCGGTCACCGACCAGGGCGAGGTCACCGGGGACGCGCCGCTCACCCCGATCCAGCGGTGGTTCCTGGGCACCGGGTCGACGCTGTTCGACCAGTCGCTGGTGGTGGACTTCGACCACGACGTGGACCCGGCGGCGCTGCGCGCGGCGGTGGACGCGCTGGTCGCGCACCACGACGCGCTGCGGATGCGGTTCGCCGCCGACCGGCAGGTCACCCAGCCGGTGGGCAGCGCGGACCCGTTGCTGCGCGCGGAGGTCGTCGGCGCGCGGTCGGTCCGCCTGGTGGCGCACCACCTCGTCGTGGACGGGGTGTCGTGGCGGATCCTGTCCGAGGACCTGATGACCGCCTACCGCCAGGCGGTCACCGGCGAGACCGTCCACATCGGACGCAAGACCACGTCGTTCCGGGACTGGGCGCGCAGGCTGCACGACCACGCGGCGGCGGGTGGGTTCGCCGCCGAGCTGCCCCACTGGTCGGCGGTGGCCGGCCCCGGCGTGCCGACCGACCGGGACGGGGCGAACACCTTCGCCACCACGCGGGAGGTGACCGCGCGGCTCACCGAGGAGGAGACCGCCGCGCTGCTGCGGGACGTGCCGGAGGTGTACCGGACGCAGGTCAACGACGTGCTGCTGACCGCCCTGGGCCGGGTGCTCGCGGACTGGACCGGCGACGACCGGGTGCTGGTCGACCTGGAGGGGCACGGCCGCGAGGAGCTGTTCGAGGACGTCGACCTGTCCCGCACGGTCGGTTGGTTCACCACGGTGTTCCCGGTGGCGCTCGACGTGCCGGCCGGGTGGGGTCCGGCGCTGAAGTCGGTCAAGGAGCAGCTCCGGGCGGTTCCCGGGCGCGGCATCGGCTACGGCGCGCTGCGCTACCTGGCCGGCGGCCCGGCGTGCGACCCGGCGGTGAGCTTCAACTACCTGGGGCGCTTCACCGGTCAGCGCGACCTCGACCTGGTCGCCGACCCGGACATGCCGCGACCGCACCTGCTCGACGTCGTCGGCAAGGTGCAGGACGACCGGCTGGAGTTCTCCTGGTACTACAGCTCGGCCGTCCACGACGACGCGACGGTGGCGCGGCTGGCCGACGCGTTCGCGCACGCGCTGCGGGCGATCCTGGCGCACTGCCGGGAGCCCGGCGCGGGCGGGCGCACGCCGTCGGACTTCCCGCTGGCGCGGCTCACCCAGGACCAGGTCGACCTGATCACCGGCGAGGACGCCTACCCGCTGACGCCGATGCAGGCCGGCATGGTGTTCCACGGCCTGGGCGAGCGCGGGGTGTACTTCCAGCAGACCACGTTCGTGGTGGACGGCGTGCCGGACTCGCAGGCGTTCGCGCGGGCGTGGCAGCGGGTCGTCGACCGGAACCCGGTCCTGCGCAGCTCGGTGCTGTGGGAGGGCGTCCGGGAGCCGTTGCAGGTCGTGCACGCGCGCGCCGAGGTGCCGTTCAGCTTCCTGGACTGGAGCGGGCTGGACGAGCCCGACCGCGCGGTGCGGCTGGCCGCGCTGCTGGAGCAGGACAAGGCCGCCGGGCTCGACCTCGGGGTCGCGCCGCTGATGCGGGTGGCGGTCATCCGGCTGTCGGCCGACTCGGTGCGGGTGCTGTGGACGTTCCACCACGTGCTGCTGGACGGCTGGAGCGTGTTCCAGGTGCTGTCGGACGTGCTGGGCGAACCGCTCGACCGGCCGCCGTTCCGGGACTACGTGGCGTGGTTGGCGGAGCAGGACGACGCGGCGGCGGAGCGGCACTGGCGCGGGGTGCTCGGCTCGTTCGACTCCCCCACGCCCCTGCCGGCCGACCGCCCGGCGACCGGCCGGGCCACGTCGTCCGCGCGGCACCCGGTGGAGCTGACCGCCGAGGAGACGGCGCGGGTGTACGAGTTCGCCCGCGCGCACCGGGTCACGCCCAGCGCGGTCGTGCAGGGCGCGTGGGCGCTGCTGCTGGCCAGGTCGTCCGGGCGGCGCGACGTGTGCTTCGGCGCGACGGTGTCCGGGCGGCCGGCGGACCTGCCGGGCGTGGACGCCATCACCGGCATCTTCATCAACACCCTGCCGGTGCGGGTCGACGTCGACGGCGCCCGGCCGGTCGCGGACTGGCTGCGCGAGCTCCAGGCCGCCCAGGCGGAGTCGCGCCGGTTCGAGCACGTGCCGCTGACCCGGTTGCAGGCGTGGAGCGGGGTCGAGGCGGGCACCGCCCTGTTCGACAGCGCGGTGATCTTCGAGAACTACCCGGTGGACCTGGCCGACGGCATGGGCCTGCGGGAGCTGGAGGCGGTCGAGGTGACCAGCTTCCCGCTGTCCGCGACCGTCTACCCGGCGGACCGGCTGAGCGTGCTGCTGGGCTACGAGCCCGCCGTGTTCGACGCGGACACCGTGGTCCGGCTGGGCGAGCGGTTGACGGCCCTGCTGGTCGGCCTGGTCGCCGACCCGGACCGGCCGGTGGGCCGGGTGCCGTGGCTGTCCGACGCCGAGCGGCACCAGGTGCTGGTCGAGTGGAACGGCCGCGAGTCCGGTGAGCCGTCCGCGACCGTCCCCGGGCTGTTCGCGGCGCAGGCCGCGCGCACGCCCGATGCCGTCGCGGTCCGGTTCGCCGGCCGCGAGTCCGGTGAGCCGTCCGCGACCGTCCCCGGGCTGTTCGCGGCGCAGGCCGCGCGCACGCCCGATGCCGTCGCGGTCCGGTTCGAGGGCACCTCGCTGACCTACCGCGAGCTGGACGAGCAGGCGAACCGGTTGGCGCACCACCTCGTCGGACTCGGCGCGGGCCCCGAAAAGCTGGTGGCGCTCGTGCTGCCCCGCAGCGCCGACCTGGTCGTCGCGGTGCTCGCCGTGCTGAAGTCCGGCGCGGCGTACCTGCCCATCGATCCTGCCTACCCGGCCGACCGGATCGCGGGCACCATCGCCGACGCCCGACCGGTCGCGGTGCTCGACGCTCTGCCCGACGTGTCCGGACATTCCACCGTGGCACCGGATGTCCACCTCACGCCGGACAACGCGGCGTATGTGATCTACACCTCAGGGTCGACCGGCAAGCCCAAGGGCGTGGTGATCCCGCACGGCAACGTCGTGCGCCTGTTCTCGGCGACGGACCACTGGTTCGGCTTCGGCGAGAACGACGTGTGGACGCTGTTCCACAGCTACGCCTTCGACTTCTCCGTCTGGGAACTGTGGGGCCCCCTTCTGCACGGCGGACGACTCGTCGTCGTCCCCTACGAGACCTCCCGGTCGCCCCGGGACTTCGCGCAACTCATGCGCGACGAAGGCGTCACCGTGCTCAACCAGACCCCGTCCGCCTTCTACCAACTCCTGCCCGAGCAACCCGACCCGCGCCTGGTCATCTTCGGCGGCGAAGCGCTCGACCTGCACAAAGTCCAGGATTGGCAAGGCAGCGGCACGTTGGTCAACATGTACGGGATCACCGAGACCACCGTCCACGTCACCTACACCGAGGCGGACGGCAGCATCGGCGTCCCGATCCCCGACCTGCGCGTCTACGTGCTGGACGACGACCTCGAACCCGTGCCGCCCGGGGTGGCCGGCGAACTGTACGTCGCCGGGCCGGGACTGGCCCGGGGCTACCTGAACCGGCCGGGGCTCACCGCGTCCCGCTTCCTGGCAAACCCTTACGGCACAGCGGGTTCTCGCATGTACCGGACCGGCGACCTCGGCAAATGGCTCAACGGGGCGCTGCACTACCTGGGCCGGGCGGACCAGCAGGTGAAGATCCGGGGCTTCCGGATCGAACTCGGGGAAATCGAAACCGTCCTGGGTGCGCATCCTGCCGTCGCCCAGGTCGTTGTGCTGGAGCAGGAACAGCGTTTGGTCGCGTACTACGTGCCGAACGGGGACGTGCAGGTTTCGGAACTGCGCGGTCACGCTTCGAGTGCGCTGCCCGAGCACATGGTTCCGACGGCGTTCGTGGCACTGGATCGTCTGCCGCTCAACGCCAACGGCAAGTTGGACCGCGTCGCGCTCCCCGCGCCCGAGCGCGACGCGGTCACCTCGGACCACTACGTCGCACCCCGCACGGAGACCGAGGAGGCCATCGCGGCCATCTGGGCGGAGGAGCTGGACGTCGACCGGGTCGGCGTGGAGGACAGCTTCTTCGCCCTGGGCGGCGACTCCATCCGCAGCCTGCGCATCACGTCCCGGACCAAGGCGGCCTTCGCCGTCGAGCTGTCGCCCCGGGACGTGCTGACCGCCCGCACCGTGTCGTCCCTCGCGGACCTCGTCGAGGACCTCGTGCTGGCCGACCTCGAAGCCCTCGTCGACCGGGAAGCGTGAACCATGACCACCTCCAGGGAAGACCGCATCTCCGCGCTCCCCGCCCACCTCCGCGACCGCCTGCGCTCGCGGCTGGCCGGCACCGCCGCGCCCGCCGAGGCCATCCCCGCCGTGCCGCGCACCGGGCCGCTGCCGCTGTCCGCCGGGCAGCAGCGGCTGTGGTTCCTCGACCAGTTCCAGCCCGGTGACACCGAGTACAACAGCGCGCTGGCGCTGCGGCTGCGGGGCGTGCCGGACCTGTCGCGCCTGACCGGCGCGGTGCAGGGACTGGTGCGCCGGCACGAGTCGCTGCGCACGACCTTCGCGCAGGTCGACGGGCAGCCGGTGCAGGTCGTGCACGACGACCTGCGGCTGGACGTCCCCGTCGTGGAGGCCGACGACCTCGACGGCGCGCTGCGCGCCGAGGTCGAGCGGCCGTTCGACCTCGCGCACGGGCCGCTGTTCCGCGCGGTGGTCCTGCGCCTCGCGGCGGACGACCACGTGCTCCTGCTGACCTCTCACCACATCGTGGTCGACGGCTGGTCGCTGGGCGTGCTGGGGGACGAGCTGGGCGCGCTCTACCGGGACGAGACCCTGCCGCCGCCGGCGTTGCAGTACGCGGACTTCGCGGCGTGGCAGCAGAAGCAGCCGGTGAACGTGGACTACTGGCGCGACAAGCTGACCGGCGTCCAACCGCTGGAGCTGCCGACGGACCGACCGCGCCCCGCCGAGCGCACGACGGCCGGCGCGGCGCACGAGTTCACCGTGCCCGCGCCGCTGGCCGGACGCCTCGCGCAGCTCGCCCGGGACCACGAGACCACCCTGTTCACCGCCCTGCTCACCGCCACGCAGGCGTTGCTGGCCCGCTACACCGGGCAGGACGACATCGCGCTGGGCACGGTGACCAGCGGGCGCGGGCGGCCGGAACTCCAGCGGCTGGTCGGCTTCTTCGTCGGCACGGTCGTCGTTCGGTCTACTGTGGACAGCGCACGCACGTTCGAGGAGCTGCTCGACTCGACCAAGGCCGACGCGATGGACGCGTTCGCGCACGACGACGTGCCGTTCGACCGGGTGGTCGAGGCCGTCGCCGTGCGCCGCGACCCGAGCCGCTCCCCGCTGTTCGACGTCATGGTCGCCATGCAGAACGTGGGCGGCGCGCTGCCCGAGCTGCCCGGCCTGGCCGTGTCCGAGCAGCCGCTCACCCGGCGGCGGGCCAACTTCGACCTGAGCGTCGACTTCACCGAGACCGGCGACGGCATCCACGCGCTGGTCGAGTACGCGACCGACCTGTTCGACCCGGCGACGGTGGAGAGGTTCGGCCGCCACCTGCTCGTGCTGCTCGCCCGCGCGGTCGCCGAACCGCGCCGGCCGCTGGCCGAGGTGTCGCTGCTGCTGGGCGACGAACCGGACGCGCACGGCGTGCGGGTGGACGTCCCGCGCACCACGTTCCCGGCCCTGTTCCACGCCCGGGCCGCCCGCACGCCCGACGCCACCGCCGTGGTGTGCGACGGCGTCCGGCTCACCTTCGCCGAGCTGGCGGCCGGGGCGAACCGGCTGGCCCACCGGCTGGTCGCGGACGGCGTCGCGCCGGAGCAGGTGGTCGCCATCTCGTTGCCGCGCAGCGCGGACGCGGTGGTGGCGATCCTCGGCGTGATGACGGCCGGCGCGGTGTACCTGCCGGTGGACCCGACGCTGCCCGAGGCGCGCAAGGCCCACCTGGTCGGCGACTCCGGTGCCGTGCGGGTGATCGACGGCCCGGTGGACACCACCGGGATGCCGGACACCCCGCCCGAGGTGGCGCTGCGCCCCGACAACGCGGCGTACGTCATCTACACCTCCGGTTCCACCGGCAAGCCCAAGGGCGTGGTGGTCGAGCACCGCCACCTGGTGAACCTGCTGCACAGCCACCGCGACGACTTCGCGTCGGGGCACCTGCGGGTCGCGCTGACCGCCGTGTTCTCGTTCGACACGTCGTGGGAGGGCCTGGTGCTCATGGCCGACGGCCACGAGCTGCACGTGCTCACCGACGACGTCCGCCTGGAGCCCGGCGCGCTGGTCGGGTACGTCCAGGACCACCGGATCGACTTCCTCGACCTCACGCCGTCCTACGTCGCCCAGCTCCTGCCCGCCGGGCTGCTCGACGGCGAGCACAAGCCGAAGTTCCTGATGCTGGGCGGTGAAGCGCTCGGGGCGTCGCTGTGGCGGGAGCTGGCCGACGCGCCCACCCGCGCCTACAACTTCTACGGACCCACCGAGGCGACGGTCGACGCGGCGTCGACCCCGGTGACCGGCGACCGCCCGGTGATCGGCCGGCCGCTGCGCAACCTGACCCTCTACGTGCTCGACGCCAACCTCCAGCCGCAGCCGGTGGGCGTGCCGGGCGAGCTGTTCATCGCCGGCGCGCAGGTCGCGCGCGGCTACCTGAACCGACCCGGCCTGACCGCGTCCCGGTTCCTGGCCGACCCCTTCGGCGAGCCCGGCACGCGCATGTACCGCACCGGCGACCGGGTCCGCTGGGTCGGCGACCAGCTGGAGTACCTGGGGCGCTCGGACGACCAGGTCAAGATCCGGGGGTTCCGGATCGAGCCGGGCGAGGTCGAGGCCGCGCTGCTGAGCCACCCCGACGTGGCGGAGGCGGCGGTCGTCGCGCGCACCGACAACGGGCACACCCGCCTGGTGGGCTACGTCGTCACGACGGGTCCCGTCGAGCTGCGCGAGCACCTGCGCGGGCTGCTGCCGGACTACCAGGTCCCGGCGGCGTTCGTGGAGCTGGACCGCATCCCCCTGACCGCCAACGGCAAGCTCGACCGGGCGGCGCTGCCCGCTCCCCAGACCCGGGGCGACGACGACGACTTCGTCGCGCCGGCCACCCCGGCGGAGGCGGAGCTGGCCCGGATCTGGGCCGAGGTGCTGGGCGCGGAGCGCGTCGGCGCGCACGACAACTTCTTCACGCTGGGCGGCGACTCGATCCTGTCGATCCAGCTCGTGTCCCGCGCCCGCCAGGCCGGGTTCCGGCTCACCTCGCGGGACGTGTTCCGGCACCAGACCGTCGCCGAGCTGGCGCAGGTGTCGGCGAACGCGCCCGAGGCCGCGCCGGAGAAGGTCTTCACCGGTCCCGCTCCCCTGACACCCATCCAGCGGTGGTTCTTCGCCGAGCACGGGCCGCTGGCGCACTACACGATGACGCTGCTGCTCGAACTGGAACCGGGGGTCGAGGAGGCGGCGCTGCGGACGGCGCTGCGGGCCGTCATCGAGCACCACGACGCTTTGCGGCTGCGGTTCCGCCAGGTCGACGGGCGGTGGACCCAGGACGTGACACCGGTCCAGGACGACGTCCTGACCGTCGGGTCCGATGTGGACGCCGACACGGCGTCGGCGCGCGAAGCCCTCGACGTCGCCGACGGCCCGCTGCTGCGGGCGGTGCTCTTCCCCGGCGAGCAGCCGCAGCTCCTGCTGACCGTGCACCACCTCGCGGTGGACGGCGTGTCGTGGCGGATCCTGGTGGAAGACCTCGAAAAGGCGTACCGGGGTGTCGCGCTGGAGCCGGTCGGGACGCCGTTCACGCAGTGGGCGCACCGGCTGGCCGAGCACGTCCGGTCGGGCGCGCTGGACGACGCCCTGCCGCACTGGCGCTCGCTGCCCGAGCCGGTGGCGCTGCCGGTGGACCGCGCCGGCCGCAACACCACCGCGTCGGCCCGGACCGTGTCGGTGAAGCTGGACCGCGAGACCACCGACGCCGTGCTGCACCGGGTGCCGCCGGTCTACCGGACCCAGGTCAACGACGTGCTGCTCAGCGCGCTGGGGCGGGTGCTCGCCGACTGGACCGGGCGGGACGCCGTGGCCGTCGCGCTGGAGGGCCACGGCCGCGAGGAGCTGTTCGAGGCCGACCTGTCCCGCACGGTCGGCTGGTTCACCACGCAGTTCCCCGTGGTGCTGCCGACCGGCGACGAGTGGGGCCGCACGCTCAAGGCCGTCAAGGAGGCCCTGCGGGCGGTGCCGCACAAGGGGTTGAGCTACGAGGCGCTGGACGTCGGCACCGGCCTGCCCGCGATCTCGTTCAACTACCACGGCCGGTTCGAGGTCGCGGGCGGCGGGTTCGTCCGCGCCCGGCGGGACGCGCCCGGCGACGACGTCGCCCCCGACCGCGACCGCAGCCACCTGCTCGACGTCACCGGCCTGGTGGAGCAGGGCGAGCTGACGCTGACGTGGGAGTACTCGGAGAACGTGCACGACGCCGCGACCGTGCGGCGGCTGGCGGAAGGCGTGCTGGCGGCGCTGCGGGAGATCGTGGCGCACTGCGCGTCCCCCGGCGCCGGCGGCCACACCCCCTCGGACTTCCCGCTGGCGCGGCTCACCCAGGAGCAGGTGGACCGGATCGCCGGGCCGGACGTCGAGGACGTCTACCGGCTCACGCCGCTCCAGGCGGGCATGGTGTTCCACAGCCTGGTCGAGCCCGGCGCGTACGTCGACCGGATGCGCCTGGTGCTCGACGGCGTGACCGACCCGGCCGCGCTGTCCGAGGCGTGGCAGCGGGTCGTCGACCGGACGCCCGTCCTGCGCAGCAGCATCGTGTGGGACGGCGTGGACGAGCCCGTCCAGGTGGTGCACCGCGACGTCGTGCTGCCCTCGGACGGCGAGCTGGACCTCGGTTCCGCGCCCCTGCTGCGCGTGCGGGTCACGCCGCTGGCGGAGGACCGCGTGGAGCTGGTGTGGTCCTCGCACCACGTGATCCTGGACGGTTGGAGCACCGGCCAGGTGTTCAGCGAGGTGCTGGAGCACTACCGGGCCATCACCACCGGGCAGCCGGCGCGGCTGCCCGCCCGGCGGCCCTTCCGCGACTACCTGCGGTGGCTGGCCGACCAGGAGGGCACCGAGGGCTACTGGCGCACCGCCCTGTCCGACGTCGACGGCCCGACGCCGCTGCCGTTCGACCGGGCGCCCGCCGAGGCGCACCGGGCCGAGGCGTCGGAGTCGGTGCGGATCGGCGCGGACCTCGGCGACGCGCCGCAGCGCGCGGGCCTGACCGTCAACACGGTCGTGCAGGGCGCGTGGGCGCTGCTGCTGGCCCGGGTCTCCGGTGAGCGCGACGTGGTGTTCGGCAGCACCGTGTCCGGCCGCCCGGCCGAGCTGCCCGGTGTGGAGTCCATGGTCGGCATGTTGATCAACACCGTGCCGACCCGGGTCTCCGTCGACACGTCCGCGCGCGTCGGCACGTGGCTGCGCGAGCTCCAGGCGGCGCAGGGCGAAGCCCGCCGCTACGACCACACGTCCCTGGCCGAGATCCAGTCGTGGACCGGGACCAGGCTGTTCGACAGCGTCGTGGTGTTCGAGAACTACCCGTTCGACCAGGCGGGCGACGGCCCCCGGGTGGTCGAGGTCGACGCCGTCGACAACACCACCCTGCCGCTCACGCTCACCGCGTCGGTCACCGACCGGCTGAACCTGGAGCTGGCCTACGACCCGGAGCTGTTCGACCGGGCCACCGCCGAGCTGCTGGCCGGGTGGCTGGGCGACCTGGTCACGGCGCTGGTCCGCGACACCGGGGCCCGGATCGCCGACCTGCCGTGGCTCTCGCCGCAGGACGAGCACCGGGTGCTGGTGGCGTGGAACGAGACGGCGCTCGACACCCCGGACGCGCTCTACCCGGAGGTCTTCGCCGAGCAGGCCCGGCGCACGCCGGACGCCACCGCCCTGGTGTTCCGGGGCGACGCGCTCACGTTCGCCGAGCTGGACGCCCGCGCGAACCGCCTGGCGCACCACCTCGTCGCGCGCGGAGCGGGCCCGGAGCGCACGGTGGCCGTCCGGCTGCCGCGCACCTCGGACCTGGTCGTGGCCGTGCTGGGCGTGCTCAAGGCCGGCGCGGTGTACCTGCCGGTGGACCCGGAGCTCCCCGCCGAGCGGATCGACTTCCTGCTGGCCGACGCCGCGCCCGCGCTGGTGCTCGACGCGCTGCCCGACCTGTCCGGCCTGCCCGACACCGCTCCCCCGGTGCGCCTCCGCCCGGATCACGCGGCGTACACCATCTACACGTCCGGTTCCACCGGCCGGCCCAAGGGCGTCGTGGTGGAGCACGGGCACCTGGCGAACCTGCTCCACGCCAACCGGCACGACCTGATGGACGAGCCGACCCGGTTCGCCGTCACGGCCACGTTCTCCTTCGACACGTCGTGGGAGGGCCTGCTGTTCCTGGCCGCCGGCAACGAGCTGCACGTCATCGACGACGAGCTGCGGCTCGACCCGGCCGCCCTGGTCTCCTACGTCACCGAGCACGGCATCGGCACCGTCGACCTGACGCCGACCTACGCCCACCGGCTGATCGCCGCCGGGTTGCTGGAGTCCGGGGTGCGGCAGGTGCTCGTCGGCGGCGAGGCGGTCGACGCCGCGCTGTGGCGGCGGATCGCCGACTCGCCGGTGCGCGGCTACAACTACTACGGCCCGACCGAGACCACGGTGGACGCGGTGTCCACCGAGGTGCTCGGCGACCGGCCGGTGATCGGGCGGCCCCTGCACAACGTCCGGGCGTACGTGCTCGACGGCGACCTGCGCCCGGTGCCGCCGGGCGTGGTCGGCGAGCTGTTCGTGGCCGGCGCGCAGGTCGCGCGCGGCTACCTGGGCCGGCCGGGGCTGACCGCGCAGCGGTTCCTGCCCGACCCGTTCGGCGCGGCCGGCCGGCGCATGTACCGGACCGGTGACCGCGTCCGGTGGGTGGACGGGCGGCTGGAGTACCTGGGCCGCGCCGACGACCAGGTGAAGATCCGGGGCTTCCGGATCGAGCCCGGCGAGGTCGAGGCCGCGCTGCGGGCCGTGCCCGGGGTGCGGGACGCGGTCGTGGTGGTGCGGGACAACCGGCTGATCGGGTACGTCACCGGCACCCCGCAGGACGACCCGCGCGCCGTGCTGGGCACGGCGCTGCCGGACTACCTGGTGCCCTCGGCCGTGGTCGGGCTGGACGCGTTCCCGCTGTCCCCCAGCGGGAAGGTGGACCGCAAGGCGCTGCCCGCGCCCGAGTTCGGCGGCGTGTCCACCGCGCCGCGCACCGAGGCGGAGCGGATCGTCGCGGCGGTGTGGGCCGAGGTGCTGGGCCTGCCGGCGGTCGGCGCGGACGACAACTTCTTCGCGCTGGGCGGCGACTCGATCCTCAGCATCAACGTGACCTCGCGGCTGCGCGCCGCGTTCGGCTCGCAGCTGTCGCCGCGCGCGCTGTTCCAGCACCCCACGGTGGCCGGGTTGGCGAGCGCGATCTCCGGGCAAGAGCCGGTCGAGGCGATCCCGGCCGTGCCGCGCGACCGCGCCGCGTGGCCGCAGTCCCCGGCGCAGCGCCGGCTGTGGTTCCTCGACCAGTTCGAGCCCGGCGGCACGGAGTACGTGACGCCGACCGCGCTGCGGCTGCGCGGACCGCTGGACGTCGAGGCGCTGCGGCACGCGGTGACCGGGCTGGTCGCCCGCCACGAGTCGCTGCGCACCACGTTCGACGAGGACGTGCAGGTGGTCAACGCGCCGTTCGCCGTCGCGCTCGCGGTGGAGCACGGCCCGTGGGAGGACGTGCTGCGGCAGGAGGCCGGCACCCCGTTCGACCTGCGGCGCGGTCCGCTGGTGCGGGCCCGGCTCGTGCGCGTCGCCGACGACGACCACGTGTTCGTCCTGACCCTGCACCACATCGTCACCGACGGCTGGTCGACCGGCGTGCTGATGCGCGACCTGGCCGGCCTGTACGCGGGCGGCGACCTGCCGCCGTTGGCCGTGCAGTACGTCGACTACGCGGCCTGGCGGCAGGACCCGCCGGTGGACTACTGGGCGTCGCGCCTGGCGGACGTGCCGCCGCTGGAGCTGCCCACCGACCGGCCGAGGCTGGCGGTGCGCACCGGGGCGGGGGCGATGCACTCGTTCACGGTGCCGTCCGGTGTCGCGGACGGGTTGCGCGACCTCGCCCGGCGGCACGGCGACACGTTGTTCACCACGCTCGTCGCTGCCTGCAAGGTGCTGCTGGCCCGCTACACCGGCCAGGACGACATCGCGGTCGGCACCGCCGTGTCCGGCCGGGGCCGGGCCGAGCTGGACGACGTGGTGGGCCTGTTCGTCAACACCGTCGTCCTCCGGTCCACTGTGGACACCCGACGGACGTTCACCGAGTTCCTGGCCGACGTGCGCACCACCGTGCGGGACGGCCTCGCCCACCAGGACGTGCCGTTCGAGCGCGTGGTGGAAGCGGTCCGGCCGGACCGCGACCCGAGCCGCAACGCCCTGTTCGACGTGATGGTGCTGGTGCAGAACACCGGGACCGAGGTGCCGGCGCTGCCCGGCCTGCGGGTGGGCGAGCTGCCGCTGCCGCTGTCCACCGCGACCTGCGACCTCACCTTCGAGTTCGGCGAGGCGGACGGGGAGCTGCACGGCGCGGTCGAGTACAGCACCGACCTGTTCGACGCCGGCACGGTCGACCGGGTGTCGCGCCACCTGGTGGCCCTGCTCGCCGAGGTCGTCGCCGACCCCGACCGGCCGACCGCGACCATCCCGCTGGTGCTGGGCGACGAGCCCGACCACCGGGGCACCACCCGCCCGGTGCCGGACACCACGTTCCCGGCGCTGTTCGAGGCGCAGGCCGTGCGCACGCCGGACGCGACCGCGCTCGTGTGCGGCGAGACCCGCCTGACCTACGCCGAGGTGGACGCGCGGGCGAACCGCCTGGCCCACCACCTGGTGGCGCGGGGCGCGGCCCCGGAGCGCACGGTCGCGGTGACGCTGCCGCGCTCGGCCGACGTGGTCGTGGCGATCCTGGCCGTGCACAAGGCGGGCGCGGTGTTCCTGCCCGTCGACCGGGACCTGCCGCGCGAGCGCGTGGAGTTCCTGCTGGCCGACGCCGACCCGGCGCTGGTGCTCGACGCCGTGCCCGACCTGGCCTCCTGCCCGCAGACCCGGCCCGACGTGCGGGTCCGGCCGAACCAGGCGGCGTACGTGATCTACACCTCCGGGTCGACCGGCACGCCCAAGGGCGTCGTGGTGGAGCACCGCCAACTGGTGAACCTCCTGCACAACCACCGCCACGACTTCGCCCGCGAGCCGCTGCGGGTGGCGCTGTCCGCCGTGTTCTCCTTCGACACGTCGTGGGAGGGTCCGCTGCTCATGGCCGACGGGCACGAGCTGCACGTGCTGCCCGACGACGTGCGGCTGGAGCCGACCGCGCTGGTGGAGTACGTGCGGGAGCACCGGATCGACTTCCTCGACCTCACCCCGTCCTACGTGCGCCAGCTCCTGCCCGCCGGGCTGCTCGACGGCGAGCACAAGCCGAAGGTGCTCATGCTCGGCGGTGAAGCGCTGCCGGACTCGCTGTGGCAGCAGCTCGCGGACGCGCCGACCCGCGCGTACAACTTCTACGGCCCCACGGAGACGACGGTCGACGCCGTCTCCACGCCCGTGGTGGGCGACCGGCCGGTGATCGGCCGCCCGCTGGACAACCTGGTCGCCTACGTGCTGGACGACGACCTCCAGCCCACGCCGACCGGCGTGCCGGGCGGCCTGTTCCTCGCCGGGGCGCAGGTCGCGCGCGGCTACCTGAACCGACCCGGCCTGACCGCGTCCCGGTTCCTGGCCGACCCCTTCGGCGAGCCCGGCACGCGCATGTACCGCACCGGCGACCGGGTCCGCTGGGTCGGCGACCAGCTCGACTACCTCGGCCGGGACGACGACCAGGTGAAGGTCCGGGGCTTCCGGATCGAACTGGGCGAGGTCGAGGCCGCCGTGCAGCAGCACCCGGACGTCGCCCAGGCCGTCGTCGTGGCACGGGAGCACAACGGGCACAACAGGCTCGTCGCGTACACCGTCGGCACGGCCGCGAACCTGGCCGGGTGGCTCAAGGACCGCCTGCCGGACTACCTGGTGCCGTCGGCGTTCGTGTCGCTGGAGTCGATCCCGATGACGCCGAGCGGCAAGGTGGACCGCCGCGCGCTGCCCGCCCCGACCTTCACCGACGCCGGGTACGTCGCGCCGGCCGAGGGCACGGCCACCGAGCTGGCCGCGATCTGGGCGGACGTGCTGGGGGTGGAGCGGGTCGGCGCGCGGGACAACTTCTTCGCGCTGGGCGGCGACTCCATCCTCAGTATGCAGGTGGTGTCACGGGCCAGGCAGGCGGGGATGCGGCTGACGTCCAAGGACATCTTCCTGCGCCAGACGGTGGCCGATCTCGCGCTCGCCGTCACCGAGGACACCGGGACCGTGCACCGCACGCCCACCGGGCCGGTGCCGCTGACCCCGATCCAGCGCTGGTTCTTCGCCGAGCACGGGCCGCTGGCGCACTTCACGATGTCCGTGCTCACCGCGCTGGACCACGTCGACGAGCCCGCGCTGCGCGCCGCGCTGGCGACGGTCGTCGCGCACCACGACGCCCTGCGCACCCGGTTCACCCAGGTCGACGGGCAGTGGTGCCAGCAGGTCGCCGACACGGAGGTCGACGTGCTGCGGGTGGCGTCCACAGTGGACTACGAGGTGGAAGCCGCCGTCGCGCGGGCTGCGCTGGACCTCCGGAGCGGACCGCTGTTCCAGGCCGTCCTGTTCCCGGACGGCAAGCTGTTCCTGACCGCGCACCACCTCGTGGTGGACGCGGTGTCGTGGCGGATCGTCTTGGACGACCTCGCCACCGCTTACCGGGGCGGGCAGCTCCGGCCGAAGTCCACCGCGTTCGCCGACTGGGCGCACCGGCTCGACGCCCACGTCCGGGAAGGAGCGTTCGACCGGTCCCTGCCGCACTGGCTGGCGACGCCGTCCGACGAGCCCGTCCCCACCACGGCGGGCAGCGCCCGCAGCGTGACCGTGCGGCTGGGCGAGGACGACACCGCCGCGCTGCTGCACGAGGTGCCCGAGGCGTACCGCACCCAGGTCAACGACGTGCTGCTGACGGCGTTGGCGTCGGCGTTCGCCGGCCGCGCCCTGGTCACGCTGGAGGGCCACGGCCGGGAGGAGCTGTTCGACGTCGACCTGTCCCGCACGGTCGGCTGGTTCACCGCGCAGTTCCCGGTGGCGCTGGAGATCCCCGGTGCCGACCGGGGAGCCGTCGACTGGGGCAGTGCGCTCAAGGCGGTGAAGGAGCAGTTGCGCGCCGTGCCGGACCGGGGCCTGAGCTACGAGGCGTTGCGCTACGCGGACCGGGGGCTGACCGGCCGGCTGCCGAACGTGTGCTTCAACTACCTGGGCCAGTTCGAGTCCGGGTCGATCAGCGACGGCGAGCACGGCCGCGACGTGCCGGACGGGCTGGTCCGCCCGCACCTGCTCGACATCACCGCGGCCGTGGCGGGCGGTGAACTCGCGCTGGACTGGGAGTACTCCACCGAGGTGCACGACAAGGCGGCCGTGCGGGCGTTGGCCGACCGGATGGTCGACGCCCTGCGCGCCATCGTGGCGCACTGCGCGTCACCGGGGTCGTGGGGCCGCACGCCTTCCGACTTCCCGCTGGCGCGGCTCGACCAGCGCCAGGTGGACCGGATCGCCCGGCCCGACGTCGAGGACGTCTACCCGCTGACGCCGTTGCAGTCCGGCATGTTGTTCCACGGCCTGGTGGACGACAGCACCGCGTACTTCAACCAGCTCCGCGTCCGCCTGTCCAACGTGGACTCCCCCGAGCGGTTGGCGCGGGCGTGGCAGGCGGTGGTCGACCGCACGCCGATCCTGCGCACGGCCGTGGTGTGGGAGGGCGTGGACGAGCCGGTGCAGGTCGTGCACCGCGACGTCGTCGTGCCGGTGGAGTTCGCGCCGGTCACCGACGAGCTGGTGGCCCGGGACGCGCGGGAGGGCCTCGACCTGACCCGGGCACCGCTGATGCGGCTGACCGTCGGGCGGGTCTCCGACCACGAGGTGGACCTGCTGTGGACGTCGCACCACCTGCTGCTGGACGGCTGGAGCACCGCGCAGGTGTTCGGCGAGGTGCTGGCCGAGTACGCGGGCGGCACGCCGGTCGCGCGCCGGCCGTTCCGGGACTACCTGGGGTGGCTGGCCGACCAGGACCCGGCGGCGGCCGAGGAGCACTGGCGCGGTGTGCTCGCCGGGGTCACCGACCGCACCCCGCTGCCGTACGACCGCGCGCCGGCCGACGCGCACCGGGCCGAGTCGACCGCGCAGGTCGTGCTGGACCTGCCCGCCGCGCGGCTCGCGGACGTCGCCCGCGCCAACGGGCTGACGGTGAACACGCTGGTGCAGGGCGCGTGGGCGCTGCTGCTGGCCCGGGTGTCCGGTGAGCGCGACGTCGTGTTCGGCACCACGGTGTCCGGGCGTCCCGCCGAGCTGCCCGGCGTGGAGGACATGGTCGGCATGTTCATCAACACCGTGCCCACCAGGGTGTCGGTGGACCCGGGCGAGGACGTGCTGCCGTGGCTGCGCCGGTTGCAGGAGGCGCAGACCGAGTCGCGGCGGTTCGACTTCGTGTCGCTGGCGCAGGTGCAGTCCTGGGCCGGCGGGCCGCTGTTCGACAGCCTGCTGGCGTTCGAGAACTACCCGGTGGAGGCGGCGACCGACGACGCGCCGCAGGTCGGCGAGGTCGACGGGCTGGACACGACGACGTTCCCGCTGACCGTGCGGGCGCACGTGGACGACCGGTTGCACGTCGAGCTGACCTACGACCCGAGGCTGTTCGACCGTTCCACGGTCGGCCGGCTCGGCGACCGGTTGACCCGGTTGCTCGCGGGCCTGGGCGACGACCCGGACCGGACGGTCGGCGAGCTGCCGTGGCTGTCCGACGAGGAGCGCCACCAGGTGCTGGTGGAGTGGAACGGCCGGGAGACCAGCCGGCCCACCTCGACCATCCCGGGGCTGTTCGCCGCCCAGGCCGCGCGCACGCCGGACGCCGTCGCGGTCACCTTCGAGGGTCTCGCCCTGACCTACCGCGAGCTGGACGAGCACGCGAACCGGTTGGCGCACCACCTCATCGAACTCGGCGCGGGCCCCGAAAAACTGGTGGCGCTCCTGCTGCCCCGCAGCGCCGACCTCGTCGTCGCCGTGCTCGCAGTGCTCAAGTCCGGCGCGGCGTACCTGCCCATCGATCCTGCCTACCCGGCCGACCGGATCGCGGGCACCATCGCCGACGCCCAGCCCGTGACCGTGCTCGACGCAGTGCCCGACGTGTCCGCACATCCCGCCGTGGCACCGGAAACGGGCCTGCGGCCGGAGCACCCGGCGTACGTCATCTACACGTCCGGCTCGACCGGCAAGCCCAAGGGCGTGATCATCCCGCACAGCAACGTGGAGCGGCTGTTCTCGGCGACGGACCACTGGTTCGGCTTCGGCGAGAACGACGTGTGGACGCTGTTCCACAGCTACGCCTTCGACTTCTCCGTCTGGGAACTGTGGGGGCCGCTGCTGCACGGCGGACGACTCGTCGTCGTCCCCCACGACGTCTCGCGCTCGCCCGGCGACTTCGCGCGCCTCCTGCGCGACGAAGGCGTCACCGTGCTCAACCAGACCCCGTCGGCGTTCTACCAGCTACTGCCCGAACAGCCCGATCCGCGCCTGGTCATCTTCGGCGGTGAAGCGCTCGACCTGGCCAAGGTCAAGGGGTGGCAGGGCAGCGGCACGTTGGTCAACATGTACGGGATCACCGAGACCACCGTCCACGTCACCCACACCGAGGCGGACGGCAGCATCGGCGTCCCGATCCCCGACCTGCGCGTCTACGTGCTGGACGACGACCTGCGGCCGGTCCCGCCCGGCGTGACCGGGGAGATGCACGTCGCCGGCCCCGGCCTCGCCCGGGGCTACCTGAACCGGCCGGGGCTCACCGCCTCGCGGTTCGTGGCGAACCCCTTCGGCGAGCCCGGTTCCCGGATGTACCGGACCGGCGACCTGGCCCGCTGGGAGGACGGCCGGCTGCACTACCTGGGCCGCGCCGACCACCAGGTGAAGATCCGGGGCTTCCGGATCGAGCTGGGAGAGGTCGAAGCGGTGCTGGCGGACTTCCCGTCCGTGCGGCAGGTCGCCGTGGTCGTGCGCGACGAACGCCTGGTGGCCTACGTGGTCGCCGACGACGTGCCGGTGGTGGAGCTGCGGGAGCACGCGGCGCGGTCGCTGCCCGAGCACATGGTGCCCGCCGCGTACGTGGTGCTGGACCGGTTGCCGCTCAACGCCAACGGCAAGCTCGACCGGGCGGCGCTGCCCGCGCCCGACCGCGACGCGTCGGTCGGCGACGGGTACGCGGCACCGCGCACCGAGGCCGAACGGCTGGTCGCCGCCGTGTGGGAGGACGTGCTGGGTCTCGACCGGGTCGGCGCGGACGACAACTTCTTCGCCCTGGGCGGCGACTCGATCCTGAGCATCCGGGTCGCGTCGCGGCTGCGCGAGTCGTTCGACCTCTCGCCGCGCGCGCTGTTCGACCACCCCACGGTGGCGGGTCTGGCCGCCGCGCTGACCGGCGGCGCGCTCGCGCCCATCCCCCGGGCCACGGGCGACTTCCCGCTGTCGTTCGCGCAGCAGCGCCTGTGGTTCCTCGACCAGTTCTCCCCCGGCGGCACGGAGTACGTCACGCCGTTCGCCGTGCGGCTGGTCGGTGACCTCGACGTGGCGCGGCTGGAGCGCGCCCTGTCGGACCTGGTGGCGCGGCACGAGTCGCTGCGCACGACGTTCCCCGCCGTGGACGGGCTGCCCGTGCAGGTGGTGCACCCGCCGTACGAGGTGCGGTTGCCCGTCCTCGACGCCCTGCCGGAGGTCGAGCCGTTCGACTTGGGCGCCGGGCCGCTGTTCCGGCCGGCCCTGGTGCGGACCGGGCCGGACGAGCACGTGCTCGCGCTGACGATGCACCACATCGTCACCGACGGCTGGTCGGGCGGTGTCCTGCTGACCGACCTGGCCGAGCTGTACGCGGGCGGCGAGCCGGCCGAGCCCGCCGTGCGGTACGTCGACTTCGCGGCGTGGCAGCGGGAACTGCCGCTGGACGAGCACCTCGCGTACTGGCGGGACCAGTTGGCGGGTGTGCCCGCGCTGGAACTGCCCACCGACCGGCCGCGCCCGCCGGTCCACACGAACGCGGGCGCGCAACTGGAGTTCTCGGTGTCCGGTCGGGTCGCCGACGCGCTGCGGGACATCGCGCGGCGCCACGACAGCACGCTGTTCACGGCGCTGGTCGCGGCGTGCCAGGTGTTGTTCCACCGCTGGTCGGGTCAGGACGACTTCGCCATCGGCACGGTCGCGGCCGGGCGGGAGCGGCCCGAGTTCGAGCGGGTGGTCGGCTTCTTCGTCAACACGCTGACGCTGCGCGCCCGGATCGACCCGCTGGTGTCCTTCCCCGAGTTCCTCGGGCAGGTGCGCGGCACCGTGCTGGACGCGTTCGCGCACCAGGACGTGCCGTTCGAGCGCGTGGTGGACGCCGTCCAGCCGGACCGCGACACCAGCCGCACCCCGCTGTTCCAGGCCGTGGTGGCGTTGCAGAACGCACCCCGGGCGTCCGGGTTCGCCGACCTGGTGGCGACCGACGTCGACCAGCCGGTGGTGTCCACCGGGTTCGACGTGACGGTCGAGTTCACCGAGCTGGACGGCGGCGGGCTCGCCGGGTCGATCGAGTACAACACCGACCTGTTCGACGCCGTGACGGTCACCCGCCTGGCGCTGCACCTGGGCGTGCTGCTGGACGGCATCGCCGAGGACGCCGACCGCCCGCTGTGGACCCTCCCGGTGCTGCCGCCCGTGGAGCGCGCGGCGGTGCGGCGGTTCGGCACGGGCGGGACCCCGGCCCCGTTCGAGCCCTTCGCCCGCCTGGTTGAGGCGCAGGTCGCGCGCACGCCCGACGCCCCGGCGCTGGTCGGGGCCGAGGAGCTGACCTACGCGGAGCTCAACGCCCGCGCCAACCGGTTGGCGCACCACCTGATCGCGCAGGGGGCGGGGCCGGAGCGGGTCGTCGCGGTCGCGCTGCCCAGGTCCGCCGCGCTGGTCGTGGCGGAGCTGGCCGTGCTGAAGGCCGGCGCGGCGTTCCTGCCGGTCGACCCGGCGTACCCGGCGGAGCGCATCGCGTTCATGCTCGACGACGCGCGGCCCCTGCTGGTGCTGGACGGGCCGGTGGACGTGGCCGACCGGCCCGACACCGACCCCGGCGTGCCGGTCCTGGCCGACCACCCGGCGTACGTGATCTACACGTCGGGCTCGACCGGCCGGCCCAAGGGCGTCGTGGTGTCCCACCGGGGCATCGCCGCGTTCTCCGCCGCCGAGGTCGCGCACCTCGACGTGCGGCCAGGTGACCGGGTGCTCCAGTTCTCCTCGCCCAGCTTCGACGCCTCGGTGCTCGAACTGTGCATGGCGCTGCCGGCCGGTGCCGCGCTCGTCGTGCCGCCGGAGGGGCCGCTGCTGGGCGACCAGCTCGCCGACGTGATCGCCGGGCAGCGCGTGACGCACGCGCTGATCCCGCCGGTCGCGCTGGCCACCGTCCCGGACGTGCCGCTGCCGGAGTTCCGGACGCTGGTCGTCGGCGGCGACGCGTGCTCGGCGGACCTGGTCGCCCGGTGGGCACCGGGGCGGCGGATGGTCAACGCCTACGGGCCCACCGAGTCCACCGTGGTGACCTCGTGGAGCGAACCGCTGACCCCCGGCGGCACGCCGCCGATCGGCCGGCCGATCCCCGGCACCCGCGCGCACGTGCTCGACGCGGCGTTGCAGCCCACGCCGATCGGCGTGCCCGGCGAGCTGTACGTGTCGGGCGTCGGGTTGGCGCGCGGCTACCTCGACCGGCCCGGCCTGACCGCGTCGCGGTTCGTGGCGGACCCGTTCGACGGCGGCCGGATGTACCGGACCGGCGACGTCGTGCGGTGGAACCGGGACGGCGAGCTGGAGTTCGTCGGCCGGGCCGACGAGCAGGTCAAGATCCGGGGCTTCCGGATCGAGCTGGGCGAGATCGAGACCGCGCTGCTGCGGCACCCGGACGTGCGGGAGGCCGTCGTGGTCGCGCGCGCCGACGCGGGCGGCCACAAGCGCCTGGTGGCCTACGTGGTGGGCGCGGCGGAGAAGCTGCGGGAGTTCCTCGGCGAGTCGCTGCCGGACTACCTGGTGCCCTCGGTGTTCGTGCCGGTGGACGCGATCCCGGTCAGCCCCAACGGGAAGGTGGACCGGGCCCGCCTGCCGGAGCCGGACTTCTCGGCGCTGTCGGCGGTCGGGTACGTGCCGCCGGACGGCCCGGTGGAGGAGGCGCTGGCCGGGGTGTGGGCGGACGTGCTGGGCGTGCCCCGGGTCGGCTCGGCGGACAACTTCTTCGCGCTGGGCGGCGACTCGATCCTGAGTATGCAGGTGGTGGCACGAGCCCGGCAGGCCGGTCTGCGGTTCACCACCAAGGAGCTGTTCGCCCACCAGACGGTGGCGCAGCTCGCGCCGGTGGTCCGGGTGGAGGAGTCCGCCGGCGACCAGGCGGCCGTGGTCGGCGAGGTGCCGCTCACGCCGATCCAGCACTGGTTCCTGCACTCGGGGCGGCGCAACCCGCACCACTTCAACCAGTCGCACTTCGTGGAGCTGGACCCGGACGTGGACGTCGACCGGTTGCACCGCGCGCTCAAAGCGGTGCTGGCCCAGCACGACGCGCTGCGGATGCGGTTCACCCGGGTCGACGGCACGTGGCGGCAGGAGAACGCGGACGTGTCCGACGCCGACGTGCTGACGATCGTGTCCGACGTGGACGACCGGGAGGCGTTCGCCGACCGGGTGCACGCCGGGTTCGACATCGGCGAGGGGCCGCTGTTCAAGGCGGTGCTGTTCACCGACTCCGGCCGGCCGCAGCTGCTCCTGGTGGCGCACCACCTGGTGGTGGACGGCGTGTCCTGGCGGATCGTCCTCGACGACCTGGAGACCGCCTACGGCGGCGGGGACCTGGGCGCGAAGACGACGTCGTTCCAGGCGTGGGCCCGGCGGCTGACCGAGCACGTCGGGAGCGGCGGGTTCGACGCCGAGGTGCCGTACTGGGACAAGCCGCTGCCGGCGCAGCAGGAGTCGTCCGCGCCGGCCGAGGTGGTGACCGTCGAGCTGGACGAGGCCGACACGGAGGCGTTGCTGCGCGGCGCCCCGGCCGCCTACCGGACGCGGATCAACGACGTGCTGCTGGCGGCGCTGGCGTGGTCGCTGTCGCGGTGGACGGGGTCGCCGAAGGTGTCGGTCGACCTCGAGGGCCACGGCCGCGAGGACCTGTTCGACGACGTGGACCTCTCGCGCACGGTCGGCTGGTTCACCACGGTGTTCCCGGTCGAGCTGGAGGTCCCGGACGGCGACTGGCGCAGCCGGGTCAAGGCGGTGCGCCGGCAGCTGCGCGCCGTGCCGGGCAACGGCATCGGGTACGGGGCGCTGCGGCAGCACGGCAAGGTCGCCGGCGGCGGCGTGCCGGCGGTCGCGTTCAACTACCTGGGCCAGTTCGACTCCGGCTCGGAGGAGTCCGGGCTCTACCGCGCGGTGCTGCCGTCGATCGGGCACGAGCACGACCCGGACGACCGGGCCGAGCACCTGGTCGACGTGGTCGGCGAGGCCGGCGGCGGGCGGCTCGGGTTCTCCTGGTACTACCACCCGGACGTGCACGCGCCGGAAGTGGTGGAGCAGGTGGCCGCCGACTTCGGGTTCGCGCTGCGGGCGATCGCCGAGGACTGCCGGGGTGCCGTGTGACGACCTCGTTGGCGCGCAACCGGAACTACACGCTGCTGTGGGGCGGCCAAGCGCTCGCCGAGGTCGGGTTCTCGGCCTCCATGCTCGCGCTGCCCCTGCTGGTGCTGGCGATCACCGGGTCGCCGGTGCAGTCCGGCCTGGTGCTCACCGTGGACGCCACCGCCCAGCTGGTCGCGGGCGTGCCGGCCGGCGTGCTGGTGGACCGGCTGGACCGGCGCCGGATCATGCTGGCGTGCGAGGCCGCGCAGGTGGTGGCCCTGGCGTCGCTGGTGGTGGCGCTGCTCGTCGGCGTGCCGGCGTTCTGGCACATGGCGGCGGTGGCGGCGGTGCTCGGCGTGTGCCGGGCGCTGTTCGAACCCGCCGAGGACGCCTGCCTGCCGCGCCTGGTGCCCGACGAGCAGCTCTCCACGGCCGTGGCGATGAACGCGGCGCGCTCCTCGATGGGCCAGGCGGTCGGCACCACGCTGGGCGGCGCGCTGTTCGCCGTGACGCGGTGGCTGCCGTTCCTGCTCGACCTGGTCACGCACTGCCTGGCGTTCGTGGCGCTGGTGTTTCTGCGGGTGCCGCGCCGGGAACCCGTCGTGGACCGGCGGCACTTCGTCCGGGAGATGGGTGACGGGCTCAAGTGGGTGTGGCAGCGGCGGGAGATCCGGGTCACCGCGTTGTGCGCGGTCGTGCTGAACCTGTTCTTCACCGCGTTCTACCTGGTGGTCATCGTGCTCGCGGAGGCGCGCGGGGTGTCGTCCGCCGCGATCGGCCTGATGGCCGCCATGCTCGGCGTCGGCGGGGTGGTGGGTGCGCTGATCGCACCGTGGCTGCACCGCGCGCTGGACTCGTACGTGTCGATCGCGTCGGTGTTCTGGGTGCTGACCCTGCTGACGCCGGTCGCGTACTTCGTCTCCGACGGTGTGACGATGGGCGTGCTGTTCGCGCTCATGACGTTGTTGGCGCCCACCGCGAACACCACGATCTCGACGCACCAACTGCTGTTGACGCCCGACGAGCTGCGCGGGCGGATGAGCGGGGTGCTGTCGGTCGTGGTGGGCGCGGCGGGCGCGCTGGGGCCCGCCCTGGGCGGGCTCCTCACCGAGTTCCTCGCCGCCGACCGGGCCGTCCTGGTCTGTGCGGTCGGGATCGCCGTGGTTACCGCGTTCGTGACGGTCAGTCCGACCTTGCGGCGCTATTCAGTCGATCAGGAAGGTGTTTCCGATGAGGTCTGACATCGCCTACCAGGTGCTGGTGAACGAGGAGGGCCAGTACTCCCTGTGGCCGGCCCACCAGCCGGTCCCGGCGGGCTGGGTCGCGGACGGCAAGACGGGCACCCTGGACGAGTGCTCCGCGCACGTCGACGAGGTGTGGACCGACATGCGGCCGAAGTCGTTGCGGGACGCGATGGCCGGCTGACCCCCTTCCCGTGCAACGGCCCGTGCCGGGTCCCATCGGCGCGGGCTGTTGCGCGTTGAGCCGGAATACGTTGCGCCACAGGGAAAACGCGCTCCTGCCACTCTGCGGGCCGGGCACCTCCCCGCGTATCGTGCGGTGTGGGACCGCCCGATGACGCTATGAGGCAGGAGGCAGACCCATGAAGTGGTGGTCGGTGCCGTCGGCGCTGCTGGTGCTGGCCGGGACGCTCGTCGGCCCGGTGGCCGGCGCGACCGGTGATCCCGGACGACCCGTGGTGCGGACGGAGAACGGCGCGGTGCGCGGCTCGTCGGACGGCAGAACCGCCGTGTTCAAGGGGATCCCGTACGCCGACCCGCCTGTGGGCGAACTGCGGTGGCGCGACCCGCGCCCCGTACGGCCCTGGCACGGCGTGCGGGACGCCGGCCGACCGGGACCGGTCTGCGCGCAGGACCCGGGAGAGGTCCCGGACGGGAGCGTGCACGAGGACTGCCTGTACCTGAACGTGACCAGGCCGGAGAACCGCTCGGGTGGACCGGCGCCGGTGATCGTGTGGCTGCACGGCGGCGGCTTCTACATGGGCGCGGGCAGCAACTACGACCCGGCGCGGATGGTCGAGCGCGGTGGCGTCGTGGTGGTGACGTTCAACTACCGCCTCGGCGTGTTCGGCTTCTTCGGCCACCCCGGGCTGGCCGGCTCGGGGCAGTTCGGCCTCGCCGACCAGCAGGCCGCGCTGCGCTGGGTGCGGCGCAACGTCGCGGCGTTCGGCGGCGACCCGGGCCGCGTGACCGTGGCGGGCCAGTCCGCCGGCGCGATCAGCGCCTGCGCCCACCTCACGTCCCGCCCGGCGGCCGGGCTCGTCGACCGGGTGGTGTCGCAGAGCGGGTCGTGCGACCTGAGCTGGGCCGCCGGCGCGGAGTACCGCGCCGAGCCGGCGGACGCGATCTTCGAACCGCTCGCCGGCGTCGAGGAGCGCGGCAGGCGGGCGGCGGGCGAGCTGGGCTGCGCCGGCACCGCGCCGGCGGTCGTGCTCGACTGCCTGCGCGGGCTGCCCGTGGAGGTGGTGCGGAAGGTCCACAAGCGGTTCATCCAGCCCGCCCACGGCAACGGCCTGCTGCCGGACGACCCGGTTGCCGCGCTGGCGTCCGGCCGGTTCCACCGGGTGCCGGTGCTGACCGGGCAGACCCGCGACGAGGCGACCCTGGCCACGTCGATCTACGACAGGCTCCAGCCGATGGGTGAGCAGACCTACCGGGAGGTGATGGCCGAGGCGTTCGGCGCGCGCCTGCCCGAGGTGGAGGCCGAGTACCCCCGTTCCGCCTACGGCTCGGCCGCCCTGGCGTGGAGCGCCGTGGTCACGGACCGGAAGTGGACGTGCACGCAGCTCACCACCTCCCGGCGGCTGGCCCGGCACGTGCCGGTGTACCACTACGAGTTCGCCGACCCGCAGGCCCCGCTGCTGACCGAGCCACCGATGCCGATGGGCGCCTACCACTCCTCGGACCTGTGGTCGCTGTTCGTGCTGGGCGGCCGTCCCCACCGGCTGACGCCGGAGCAGCAGGTCCTGGCCGACCGCATGGTGGACTACTGGACGAGCTTCGCGGCAACCGGCGACCCGAACGGCCCCGGCCGCCCGCACTGGCCCCGGTTCGACGTGCGCGCGAGCACCCCGCACGTCCAGGACCTCGCGCCCGGCGAGCACGGCATCGGCCCGGTGGACCTGGCCACCCGCCACCACTGCCGCTTCTGGGCCGGGATGCCCTGACGGAAACCCGCGACCGGGCGCGCTCCCGGAGCGCCGGGCAGCCGTCAGACCGGCAGGGGTTCGGTGATCTCCAGGCCCGCGTCGACGGCTGCCACGAGCAGTTCGGCGTGGGCCGGCGAGTGGGTGGCCGCCCACGCGCGCAGGGCGTCCAGGAAGCCGGTGAGGTCGCGCTGGGCCTGTCTCAGCATCCGGGGCAGGGCTTGCCGCGCCACGTCCACGTGCGGGCCGCCGCGCCCCTCCCCCGGCCAGACCCGCACGACCTCCTCGCCCACGTACTCGACCCACGGTCCCGGGCCGAGGTCGAGGTCCGCCCGGTACAGCGCGGCCAGCCACGTGCGCCACGCGAACAGCTCCGAGCCCGGTCCCGGTTCGACGCTCGTGCCGTTGTCGCGCAGCAGCAGGCCGCCGGGCGCGTACAGGGTGTCGAAGCCGATCAGCTCGTGCACCGCCTCGTCGGGCGTGCCGGCCGTCGAGCCGCCGCCGGCGAAGTACAGGGCGCACAGCGCGCTGCCGACCACCTCGGGGCCGGCGGTGCCGTCCAGGTGCAGCCAGGTGCCGTCGGCCTCGGCCACCGGCCAGAGGGCGAACCCCCCACCCGGCGGACCGATCCTGCACATCACTGGCGCGAAGTACGGCACTGTTCCGAGGCTAGCGCCGGACCCGCCCCGGCGGGGTGCTCCGCCGGGGCGATCATGGCACGGCGAGTGGCCGATCGGCGCGCGCGGTCACCCGCTTTCGGCGGGCCGGCCCGCCTGCCAGACCTGGTACTCGCGCAGGCCGTAGAGCAGCGGGAGGTGCCCGGCCTCGTGGGCCACCCGGTACGCCTCGCCGAACACGACGGTGTGGTCGCCGACCGGCTCGGTGCGGCTGACCCGGCAGTCGGCCACGGCGTGGGCGTCGCGCACCAGGTGCGGCCCGGCCGCGCCGTCCGGCTGCCGCCAGCCGACCAGGTCGAACCGGTCGGGTGCGCCGGACGCGAACAGCTCGGCCACCGGGCGCGCGTCGCCGTGCAGGAAGTTCACCGCGAACGCGCCCGCGCCCAGCACGGCGTCCAGCGTCGGGCTGCCGTTGCGCAGGCACACCAGCAGGGTCGGCGGCGACAGCGTCACGCTGCACACCGACGACACCGTCATCCCCCGGGGCACGCCGTCGGGCGCGGTCGTGGTGATGACCGCGACGCCGGTCGGGAAGTGCGACATGAGGGTGCGGAAGTCGGCGACCGGGAGGGCGGGGAGCGACTGGGTCACGGGGCACCGCCGGGCAGGTCGGGAACGCGCTCGCGGGGCGCGGTCGGGTCGACGCGCCGTCGGCGCTCGATCAGGGAGAGCAGGGGGCCGGTCATCGCGGTGGTCACCAGCGCCATCACCACCAGGGCCAGGAAGAGCTGCACGGACAGCAGCCCGGCGCTGTAGCCGGCCTGGAGGACCACGATCTCGGTGAGGCCCCGGGTGTTCATCAGGACGCCGACGGTCAGCGCGGTGCGGCGGTCCTGGCCCGCGACCCGCGCGCCCAGGTAGCTGCCGCCGACCTTGCCGACCACGGCGAGCGCCACAGCGATCAGGATGGCGGCCCACGGCACGGCGGCGCGCGGCGCGTTCGCCACGCCCATGCCCGCGACCACGAAGAACACCGGCACGAGCAGCCGGCCGAAGTTCGTCACCGGGCGCACGACGGCCGTCCACGGGCCGGCGGGCAGCGCGAGGCCGACGACGAACGAGCCGAACACCGCCGTCAGGCCCCAGTGCTCGAACTGGAAGGCGAGCAGCAGCGCGACCGCCGCGACGGCGAGGCCGGTCGGGCGGGGGAAGCGGGTGGCGGCGGCGGTGGGCGTCCGGCCGCGCAGCAGGATGCGGCCGACGACGGTCATCCCGACGCCGGCGGCGAGCAGCGCGAGGGAGAGGAGCACGCCGCCGGAGATGCCGACCGCGACGACCAGCAGCACCCAGGCGACGGAGTCGGTGACGACGGCGGCGGCCATCGAGAGCTTGCCCGGCGTGGTGTCGGCCATCCGCCGGTCTTCCAGGATGCGGGCCAGCACCGGCACGGCGGTCACGCTCAGCGCGACGGCGACCATGAGCACCAGGGCGGGCGCGGGCGCGGTGCCGCGCAGGTCGGGGTCGGCGGCCAGCAGCACCCAGGCGGCCATCGCCAGCCCGGCGAGCAGGGCCGGCACGAACGAGCCGGCGGTCACCCAGCCCACGGCCTTCGCGCCGAGGCCGGAGCCGCCGTGCCGCAGGTCGTGCGCCACGCCGACGAGGAAGAGCACCAGGCCCATCTGGCCCAGCAGCTTGAGGAGCCCGACGACGTCGGCGGGCAGCACGAGCGCCAGCCCGTCCGGGCCGCCGAGGGCGAGCACGGCCGGCACGACCAGGATGCCCGCCAGGATCTCGCCGATCACCTCGGGCTGCCGCGACGCGCGGGCCGCGAGCCGGCCCAGGTACGCCGCGACGAGCACGACGGCGAGCACTGCGGCGACGTGCGCCACCCGCACCAGGAGGTCGCTCATGCCTGCGCCCCCGACCACGCGGTGCGGGGGCGATACCTGCTCATGGACAGCGCTCGACTGCCCTCGTAGTTCTGCGTGCGCAACAGCACGGCGGATCCTTCCTGCTCGGTCGTCCTCATCCGTCCGTCGGGTGTCCGACGAGGTTGAAGAACACGTCGTCCAGGGTCGGTCGGCGCAGGGAGAAGTCGGCCACGTCCACTCCGGCATCCCGAAGCGCGACTGCGGCTGTGGCGATACCGTCCATACCGTCTTTCAATTGCAGCTTGACGAGGCCCTTGCCGGCGTCCGCCGTCGGTGCGTCGATGGCGAGCGGGCCGAGGGCGGCCAGCGCGTCGGGCACCCGGTCGGGCAGGGCGACGGCGACCTCCAGCCACTCCTGGCCGACCTTGCGCTTGAGCTCGTCGGGGGTGCCGTCCGCGATGACCCGCCCGGCGGCGATGACCACGATCTGGTCGGCCAGGTAGTCGGCCTCCTCCAGGTACTGGGTGGTCAGCAGGACGGTCACGCCGTCGTCCACCAGCCCGCGCACGGTGTTCCACAGCGCCTGGCGGCTGGCCGGGTCCAGGCCGGTGGTGGGCTCGTCGAGGAACAGCACCTGCGGGTTGCCGACCAGGCAGCTCGCCAGGTCCAGCCGGCGGCGCATCCCGCCGGAGTAGGTGCCCACCGGGCGGTCGCCGGCGGCCACCAGGTCGAAGCGCTCCAGCAGCTCCCGCGCCCGGCTGCGGGCACCGCTCCCGCCCAGGTGCAGCAGCCGGCCCAGCAGGACGAGGTTCTCCCGGCCGGTGAGCAGCTCGTCCACCGCCGCGTTCTGGCCGGCCAGGCCGATCCGGCGGCGCACCTCGCGCGGGTGCCGCACGACGTCGAAGCCGGCGACCCGGGCCGTGCCGCCGTCGGGCTCCAGCAGGGTCGCCATGACCCGGACGGTGGTGGTCTTGCCCGCGCCGTTGGGACCCAGCACGCCGAGCACGGAACCGGTCCGGACGGACAGGTCGACGCCGCGCAGCGCCTCGGTGCCGCCGTAGGTCTTGCGCAGCCCGGAGACTTCGATCGCGAGGTCCATCAGCCCGCCTTGCTCTCGTGCGCCTCGCGCAGGCTGCGCGGTCGCATGTCGGTCCAGTTGTCCTCGACGTGGGCCAGCGCCGCGTCCCGCGTCGTCTCCTCCAGCGCCACGGTCCACCCGGCGGGCACGCGGGCGAACGCGGGCCACAGGCAGTGCTGGCCCTCGTCGTTCACCAGCACCAGAAAACGGCCGTCCTGGTCGTCAAAGGGGTTCGTCACTTCGGTTCTCCGTACCCTCGCGGCGGGGTGGCACCCCGGTCGGCTCGATGCTCTCCGCGCGCGCTGACCGCGCGCTGACGGATCGGTGATGGCTCAGCGCGGTTCCGGCACCAGCTCGACCGGCAGGCTGCTGTAGCCGTGGACGAAGTTGGAGTACAACCGGGTGCCCGGTCCGGGCACCCGGATCTCCGCGACCTCGTCGCGCAGCGCCTCCAGCACCGAGCCGACGTGCGCGCGGCCCAGGAACGCGCCCAGGCAGAAGTGCGGGCCGAAGCCGAAGGCGATGTGCCGGTTGGGGGTGCGGGCCAGGTCGAACCGCGTCGGGTCGGCGAAGACCTCCTCGTCGAGGTTCGCCGAGGTGTTCCACATCGTGACCACGTCACCGTCGCGGATGGTCCTGCCGCCCAGCTCCACGTCGGCCACGGCACGCCGGCCGAAGTGCATGGCGGGCGTGGTCCAGCGCAGCACCTCCTCGGTGGCGGTCTCGACGCCCACCTCACCGGACTTGAGCCTGCGCCACTGCTCGGGGTGCTGCGCCAGGGCGATGATCGCGCCGATGGAGGACATCCGGCTGGACTCGTCCGCGCCCAGGATGAGGCTGTAGGAGTTGAACACCACCTCGTCCTCGGCCAGCGGCTGCCCGTCGACCAGGCCGTTGGCCAGGGCGGAGAGCACGTCGTCGCCGGGCTTGCGGCGGCGCTGGTCGGCCAGGTCGGTGAAGTAGAGCAGGATCTCGTTGCGCGCCAACCACTCGTCCATCTCGGAGTCCTCCGAGCTGATCCGGCTCAGCGTGCGGTTGTTCCACTCCACCAGGCGGGGCCGGTCGGCGGCGGGCACGTCCATCAGGTCGCCGATGGTGTTGATCGGGATGTGGTCGGCGACGTCGGTGGCGAAGTCGCACTCGCCGCGCGCGATCGCGTCCCGCACCAGGCCGAAGGTGCGGGCGCGGACCTGCTCCGCGACCGCGCCGAGCAGCCGGGGCGACAACGACTTGAGCATCAGCTTGCGCACCGCGCGGTGCCGCTCGCCGTCGGTGACGGCGAGCATCTTGCCCGACGCGGAGTCGTTGCCCTGCAACAACGTCGAGAGCACGTTGCCGCGCTCGGAGGTCAGCCGCTCGTTGTCCTTGTAGGCGGTGACGCAGTCGGCGTGCCGGGTGATCGCCCAGAAGCCGGGCCGGTCGTCGCGCGGCTCGTTCCAGTGCACGGGGCTCTCCGCGCGCAGCCGCCCGAACAGCTCGTGCAGGTCGGCGTCCAGGAACGTCTGCGGGTCGGCGAGGTCGACGGTTGCCAGGTCGGCGGTCATGTTCTGCGCGTCCTTCGGGGTTCAGGCGTTGCGGTAGCGGCGGACGCCGACGTAGGAGAGGAGCAGGAAGAGCGCGCCCAGGGACAGCACGATCACCAGGTGGTTGGCGCCGGCCGGGCCCGCCGGGCCGGCGGCCTGGTTGCCCCACAGCTCCCGGCAGGCGGTGATGACCGCGCTCACCGGGTTGTACTGGGCGATCGGCTGGATCCAGGAGGGCAGCTTGTCCACCGAGAGGAAACCGTTGGACAGGAAGGAGAACACGACGGCGACCAGGCCGCCGACGGACTCGATGGTCTCCAGGTTGTCCGACACCATGCCCAGCAGGACGCCGACCCACAGCACCGTGAAGATGAACAGGGCCACCAGGGCGAACCCGGCCAGCGTCGGCAGGATCCCGCTGTGCGAGCGCCACCCGAAAACCAGGCCCACCGCGACCACGACGACCAGCCCGATGAGGCTGATCAGCAGGTCGGCGATCGTGTGCCCGACCAGGACGGCGGAGCGCGAGATCGGCAGCGACCGGAACCGGTCCACCAGGCCGCCCTGCACGTCCAGGGCGACCGCGATGGCGGTCGGGCCGATGCTGGCCAGGCCGACCTGCATCACCACGCCGGCGAAGATGAACTCGATGTAGTTGGCGCTGCCCGGGATCTGGATCGCGTTGGAGAACAGGTAGCCCAGCGCGATCATGGTGATCAGCGGGTTGAGCGTGATGCCGACCAGCCGGCCGGGGTTGCGGCGCAGCCGCCGCAACCGCCGGCCCGCGATGGCGAGCACCTCGGTGACCGGCGCGAGCGGCGCCTGCGCGGTCGGGACGTCGAGCGTGGTCACGGTCGTGCCTCCCCGGTGTTGTCGCCGTGCACCCGGCGGAGCTCGTCCGCGACCGCCGCGCCGATCAGCGCCTGCGGTCCGGGGTGCATCATGTACTCGTGCCCGCACGGCACGCGGTGCGCGCGGACCTCGCCGGTCACGTGCGCGCTCCACGAGTCGGCCAGTTCCGCGACCTCGGCGTCGGTGCGGTCCTCGACGGCGGTGAACAGCACCAGGTCGCCGTCGAACGCGCCGGGCACGAAGGTCTCCATGATCCGGCCGTGGTTGCGCACCACGGACAGCATGGCCAGCAGCCGCTGCTCGCCCAGCTCGGCCAGCGGGTGCCGGTCGCGGCGCAGCACGTCGACCACGTCGCCGGGCTTCAGCTCGCGCCCGGTGAACTCCGCGCGGTCGTGGCCGATCACCTCCATGACGCGCAGCAGCAGCTCGTTCTCGCTCACGTCGTCGTCCTCGGTGCCGGGCCGGTGCGGGTAGCCGTCGAGGTTGGCGACCAGCGCCACGCGCTCGCCGTCGCGCTGGAGCCGCACGGCCAGCTCGTGCGCCAGCACACCGCCGAACGACCACCCGAGCAGGTGGTAGGGCCCCTCGGGCTGGACCTGCCGGAGGTAGCCGAGGTACTCCTCGGCCACCGCGCCGATGCTGTCCGGCAGCGGGGCGAGCTGCCCGACGCTGGGCGACTGGATGCCGTAGATCGGCACGTCCGGGTCGATCGCGCGGGCCAGGCCGACGTAGGGCAGGCTCGACCCGAGTCCGCTGTGCAGCACGAACAGCGGCGGCTTCGCGCCGTCCGGTCGGATCGGCAGCACCACGGCGAACGGGTCGAGCGGGTCGTCCCCGCCGTCCAGCGCGCGCACCTCGTCGAACACGCGGGCGACCGCCGACGCCCCGGCCGCCGGCGCCTCCAGCACCTCGGCCACGGCCGCCAGCCCCTCGGCGGTCCGGTGCACGAAGACGTCCGCGATGGTGAACCGGAGCCCGGCCTTGCGAGCCCGGCTGACCACGCCGGTGGCGAGCAGCGAGTGCCCGCCCAGCTCGAAGAAGTCGTCGTCCACCCGCACGCCGGGCAGCCCCAGCACGTCCGCGAACACCTCGCACAGCAGCCGCTCGGCGGCGGTGCCCGGCTCGCGGGACGGGGCGCGGTCCGGCGCGGGCAGCGCGGCCCGGTCCACCGCCCCGTCCGCCGTCAGCGGGAGGGCGTCGAGCACGACGAGCGCCGACGGGACCATGTGGTCGGGCAGCGACGCGCCGAGCGCGCGCCGGACCGCCGCCGGTTCGGGCACGTCCGCGCCGACCAGGTAGCCGACGAGCCGGCCGCCGGCCGCCACCACCACGGCGTCCGCGACGCCGGGCACGGCCCGCAGCGCGGTCTCGACCTCGCCCGGCTCGACCCGGAACCCGCGCACCGTGACGTGGTGGTCGTGCCGGTCGAGGAACTCGACGTCGCCGTCGCCGTCCCAGCGCACCACGTCCCCGGTGCGGTGCAGCCGGTCGCCCGGACCGCCGAACGGGTCGGCGACGAGCCGGTCGGACCGGCCGTGCGCCGGGCCGCCGAGGCACAGCTCGCCCGGCACGCCCGGCGGCACCGGCCGCAGGGCGTGGTCGAGCACGTACACCCTGGTGCCGAACGGCCGCACACCGTCCACGTCGGACTTCACCACGCGCACGTCGGGCGTGAGGGCGTGCAGGGACGCGGCGAGCGGCTCGTCCGGCGACTCCCCGGCCACCACGACCCGCAGGCGGCGCACCACGTCCGGAGCGGCGTCGACCAGCGACCGCCACACCTCCGGCGCGGCCCGCAGGGCGGTCGCCCGGCTGTCCAGCAGCAGCGCGCCCAGCGCCGCCGGGTCGCGCGCCACGTCCCCGTGGGCGTCGACCAGCGCGGCCCCGGACACCAGCGGCACGAGGACCTCCGGCGCGGTGCCGACGACGAGCAGCCGGTCCTGCGCGCCCAGCGCGTGCCGCAACCGCAGGTCCACGACCAGGTCGCGCAGCTCCCGGTGCGTGGTCACCGCGCCCGACCGGTGGTCGACGCAGGCCGGGTGCTCGGGTCGCAGCGGCGCGAGCCGGTCCTTGTCGGTGAGTTCCGCCGCGCCGCCCCGGGCGCGCAGGAGCTTGACCACCTCGGGCGAGTCGAGCACCAGCAGCTCGCCGGGCACCCGTCCGGCCAACCCCGCTGTCGTGACGACCAGCACCGGGCCGTCGACCGGGCGGGGGTCCGCCGGGTCGAGCGGCTGGAAGGCCGCGCCGGTCTTGAGCACCGCGAGCGCCGTCACGGCCAGGTCGGCCGAGGTCGGCACGGCGACCGCGACGACCCGCCCCGGGCCGGCACCGCGCCGGACCAGTTCCCGGGCCAGCCGGTTCGACCGCGCGCCCAGCACCCGGTAGGTGACGGGGCCGTCCGGCCCGACCAGCGCGGTCGCGCCGGGGTCGCGCCGGGTCCGGCGGGCGACCAGGTCCGGGAGCAGGGCGGTGCCGCGCGCGGCGTCGCTCCACTCCGCCAGGACGCGCTGCCGCTCCCCCTCCCCCAGCACGTCGACGTCGCTCAGCGGCGCGTCCGGGGCGGCGACGGCGGCGGCCAGCACGCGCAGCAGTCGCTGCGCCATGGCGCTCACCGTGGACTCGCGGAACAGGTCGGTGCGGTAGGCCAGGACACCGTCCAGGCCCGCCGGCACGCCGTCGAGCTGCCGTTCCACCAGGTCGAAGGTCAGGTCGAACTTCGACCGGCTCGCCCTCATCGGCTCGACCGCCGCGAGCACGCCCGGCAGCGCCTCGGCCGCCCGGTCGTCGTTCTGGAACGCCAGCATCACCTGGAACAGCGGGTGCCGGGACAGCGACCGGGGCGGGTTGAGCGCTTCGACCAGGTACTCGAACGGCAGGTCCTGGTGCGCGTAGGCGGCCAGGTCGGCCTCCCGCACCCGGCGGACCAGCTCGCGGAACGTCGGGTCGCCCCCGGTGTCGGTGCGCAGCACCAGCGTGTTGACGAAGAAGCCGACCGCGTCGTGCAGGGCCTCGTCGGTGCGGCCCGCGATCGGGCTGCCCAGCGGGATGTCCGTGCCCGCGCCGAGCTTGGTCAACAGCGTCGCCACGGCGGCCTGGACGAGCATGAACACGCTCGCCCCGGTCTCCCGCGCCAGCGCGACGAGCCCGGCGTGCAGCTCCGGCGGCACCGCGAACTGGTGGACGTCGCCGTCGTGGTCGCTGACCGCGCCCCGCGCGAAGTCGGTCGGCAGGGCCAGCTCCCCCGGCAGGTCCGCCAGCACCCGCGTCCAGTGCGCGAGCTGCGCGGACAGGACGCTGCCGGGGTCGGTCTCGACGCCCAGCCACTCCCGCTGCCACACCGCGTAGTCCGCGTACTGCACGGGCAGCGGCTCCCAGGCCGGCGCCCCGCCGGCGCGGCGGGCGGCGTAGGCGGTGGCCAGGTCGCGGCCCAGCGGCGCGCTGGACCAGCCGTCGAACGCGATGTGGTGGAACACCAGCAGCAGCACGTGCTCCCGCTCGTCCACCACGTAGAGCCGGGCCCGCAGGGCGGGTTCCGCGCCCAGGTCGAAGCCCCGGTCCACCTCCTCGGCCAGCGCCCGCGCCACGTCGTCGGCGCGGTCGACCCGGAGCACGCCGCCGCGCGCGGGCAGCACCCGCTGGTAGGCGACGCCGTCCACGTCCGGGAAGACCGTGCGCAGGATCTCGTTGCGCGCCACCACGTCGTCGACCGCCTGGGCGAGCGCGGTCACGTCCAGCCCGCCGGTGAGGCGCACCGCCAGCGGGATGTTGTAGGTGCCGGTGGAGCCCTCCTCCAGCTTGTTGAGGAACCACAGGCGGCGCTGGGCGAACGACAGCGGCAGGCCCTCGTCGCCGGCGCGCGGCACGGGCCGCAGCGCGGGCCGGGCCGACGCCGCGCCCGCCACGAGCTTGGCGAGCCCGGCGACCGTGCGCGCCTCGAACAGGGCGCGCACCGGCAGCTCGACGTCCAGCACCGTGCGCACCCGGCTCACCACCCGGGTGGCCAGCAGCGAGTGCCCGCCCAGCTCGAAGAAGTCGTCCTCGACGCCGACCTCCGGGGAGCCCAGCACCTCGGCGAACACGCCGCACAGGATCTCCTCGACCGGCGTGCGCGGGCCCCGGCCGCGCGTGGCGGCGAGGTCCGGTTCGGGCAGCGCCTTGCGGTCGACCTTCCCGTTGGGGGTCAGCGGGAGCGCGTCGAGCACGACCACCGCCGCCGGGACCATGTAGTCGGGCAGCGACTCGCCCAGCCGCTCGCGCACGGCCTGCGGGTCCGGGTCCGCGCCGGGCGCGGCCACGACGTAGCCGACCAGCCGCTGGTGGCCGCCCTGGTCGCCGCCGACCGAGACCGCCGCGTCGCCGACCTCGGGCACGGTCCGCAGCGCGGCCTCCACCTCGCCCAGCTCGATCCGGTGGCCCCGGATCTTGACCTGGTGGTCGCGCCGCTCCAGGAACTCCAACTGGCCGTCGGACCGCAGCACGACCCGGTCGCCGGTGCGGTACATCCGCGCGCCCGGCTCGCCGTACGGGTCCGCCATGAACGTCACGGAGGTCTTCGCCCGGTCGTTCAGGTAGCCCCGGCCGACGCCCGTGCCGCCGACGTGCAGCTCACCGGGCACCCCGGCGGGCACCGGGCGCAGGTCGTCGCCCAGCACGTAGAGGCGGGTGTTGCGCACCGGGCGGCCGATCGGCACGCGGGCGTCGCCCAGCTCGTCGCCGAACCGGATGACCGCGTGCGTCACGTCGTCCGAGCACTCCGTGGGCCCGTAGGCGTTGACCAGCGGGATGTCCGGGTAGCGCGCGAACCAGCGGTGGCACAGGTCCGGCGGCAGCGCCTCGCCGGTGACCACCAGCGAGCGCAGCCCGGCCAGCGCGGGGGTCTCCTCGGTGATGTCCCACGCGTCGAGCGCGGCGCGCAGCAGCGACGGGACGACCTCCAGGATCGTCACGCCCTCGTCCGGGACGGTGGCGAACAGGGCGTTCGGGTCGACGGCGGTGTCCCGCCCGGTGACCCGGACGCGACCGCCGGCCACCAACGCGGTGAGCATCTGCCACACCGAGATGTCGAACGTGACCGGCGCGTTGTGCACGATGGTGTCCACATCGGACACTTCGAGGTCGTCCACCTTGCACCACAGGTGGTTCACCATGCCCCGGCGGTGCACCATCGCGCCCTTGGGCTTGCCGGTCGAGCCCGACGTGAAGATCACGTACGCCAGGTCGTCGGGCTCGCCGAGCGCGGGGGCGAGGTCGGTGTCCTCGGCGTCGTCGAGCAGCACGACGTCGATGCCGCCCGCCACCTCGCGGGCCAGCTCCAGGTGGGCCTCGTCGACCACGACCGCGCGGGCGCCGCTGTCGGCCAGCAGCGCGGCGATCCGCGCCACGGGCGCCTGCACGTCCAGCGGCACGTACCCGCCGCCCGCGCCGAGCACGCCCAGGACCGCCGTCACGAACCCGATCCCGGGAGCGGCGAGCACGGCGGTCAGCCCGTCGCCGGGCACCCGGCGGGAGAGGGCACTGGCCCGCGCGACGAGCCCGGCGTAGGTCACCGACCCGTGGTCGTCCACGACGGCCACCGCGTCGGGGCGGTCCAGCGCGAGCGACCGGACGCGCTCCACGACACCCTGGTAGGGCTGCGGGCGCACCGGGCCGGTGCCGGTCCGCAGCACCTCGTCGCGCTCGTCGGCGTCCAGCAGGTCCACCCGGCTCAGCCGCGCCGACGGGTCGGACACCACGGTCCGCAGGAAGTCCACCAGCCGCCGGGCCAGCGTGCGCGCGGACGCCTCGGTGAACAGCTCGGTGCTGTACTCCAGCACGCCGTGCATCCCGGCGGGCACGCCCTCGGCGTACCGCTCCTCCAGCAGCACGGTGAAGTCGAACTTGGCGCGCTGCGAGCGCACCGGCTCCAGCCGCCCGGTCACGCCCGGCAGGGCCAGCGGCACGTCGTCGCTGGTCTGCAGCGCCAGCATCACCTGGAACAGCGGCTGCTTGTTCAGCGACCGCTCCGGGTTGAGCTTGTCGACCAGGTGCTCGAACGGCACGTCCTGGTGCTGGTAGGCGGCCAGGTTCGTGTCCCGCACGCGGTGCAGCAACTCCTGGAACGTCGGGTCGCCGCCGGTGTCGGTGCGCAGCACCAGGGTGTTGACGAAGAAGCCGATCAGGTCGGCCAGCTCGTCGTCGCCCCGGCCCGCCGTGGGCGTGCCGAGCGGGATGTCCGTGCCCGCGCCCAGCTTCGTCAGCAACGCCGACAGCGCGGCCTGGAACACCATGAACACGCTGGCCCCGGCCTCGCGGGCGAGCGCGACCACGGCCAGGTACAGGTCGGTGCCGACCTCGAAGCGCAGCTCGTCGCCGGTGTACTCGGCGACCGCCGGGCGGGGGAAGTCGGTCGGCAGGTCCAGCTCCTCCGGCACGCCCGCCAGCGCCCCGGTCCAGTGCGCCAGTTGGCGGGACAGCAGGCTCGACGGGTCGTGCTCGTCCCCGAGCAGGTCCCGCTGCCACAGCGCGTAGTCGGCGTACTGGACGGCGAGCGGCGCCCAGTCGGGGCGGCGCCCCGCGACCCGCGCCCGGTAGGCCGTGGCGAGGTCGCGCACCATCGGCGCGATGGACCAGCCGTCGAACGCGATGTGGTGGAACACCAGCAGCAGCACGTGCTGCGCGGGCGCGACGCCGTAGAGGTGGGCCCGCACGACGGGTTCGGTGGCCAGGTCGAAGCCCCGGTCCGCCTCGGCGGTCAGCACGGCGGGCAGGTCGGCCTCGGGCAGCCGGGTCAGCGGCAGCGCCGGGTGGTCCGGCGACACCTCCACGACCTGCTGGTAGGGCTCCCCCTCGACGTCGGGGAACACCGAGCGCAGGATCTCGTGGCGGGCCACCAGGTCCCGCAGCGCGCCGCGCAGCGCGGGCACGTCCAGGTCGCCGTCGAGCCGGACGGCCATCGGCACGTTGTAGGTGCCGGTGACGCCGTCCTCGAACTTGTCCAGGAACCACAGGCGCGTCTGGGCGAACGACAGCGGCACCCGCTCGCCGCGCGCGGCGGGCACCAGCGGCGGGCGGGCGTCGGACGCGCCGACCACCTGCTCCGCGACACCCGCCACCGTGCGGGCCTCGAACAGCGCCCGGATCGGCAGCTCCACGCCCAGCGCGGCGCGCGCCCGGCTGATCACCTTGGTGGCCAGCAGGGAGTGCCCGCCCAGCGTGAAGAAGTCGTCGTCGATGCCGACCTGCGGCAGGTTCAGGACGTCGGCGAACACCCCGCAGAGGATCTCCTCGACCGGGTTGCGCGGGCCGCGTCCCCGGGTCTGGGCCGCGTAGTCCGGCGCGGGCAGCGCCTTGCGGTCCAGCTTGCCCTGCGGGGTCAGCGGGATCTCGTCCAGCACCACCAGCGCCGAGGGCACCATGTACTCCGGCAGCGCCTCGGCCAGCGCCTCCCGCAGGCCCGCCGGGACCGCCGTGCCGGGCTGACCGGTGACCAGGTAGGCGACCAGCCTGCGGTCCTCGCCGTCGTCCTCGCGGACGACCACGACGGCCTGCGCCACGTCCGGGTGCGCCAG
Organism: Actinosynnema sp. NPDC050436; assembly: GCF_040655415.1. NCBI lineage: Bacteria > Bacillati > Actinomycetota > Actinomycetes > Pseudonocardiales > Pseudonocardiaceae > Actinosynnema > Actinosynnema sp. NPDC050436. The sequence continues at coordinate 189,744 of NZ_JBFAJV010000004.1, forward strand.
CAGCACCGACTCGACCTCGCCCAGCTCGATCCGGAACCCCCGGAGCTGCACCTGGCCGTCGGCGCGGCCGAGGTAGTCGAGCTGCCCGTCCGGCAGCCAGCGCACCAGGTCGCCGGTGCGGTACATCCGCTCGCCGGGACCGCCGTGCGGGTCGGCCACGAACCGCTGCGCGGTCAGGCCGGGCCGGTCGAGGTAGCCCCGGGCGAGGCCGCCGCTGACGTACAGCTCGCCGCTGACGCCCACGGGCACCGGCTGGAGCAGCGGGTCCAGCACGTAGACCCGGTGCGCGGCCGTGGGCACGCCGATGGGCGGCTTCGGGCCGGGTGCGAGCGGGCCGCCCACGGTCGAGGCCAGCACGGCCTCCGTGGGGCCGTAGCCGTTGAACATCCGGTGGGTGGCCGACCAGCGGGCCACGACCTCCGGCGGGCAGGCTTCGCCCGCCACGACCAGCAGCAGGTCGTCGGGCAGGCGGGTGCCCTCGGGCAGGCCGCCCACCACGACCGGCGGCAGGCAGGCCATGGTCACCCGGTTGTCGTTGACCAGGTCGACCAGCGCCTGGCCGGGGCCGCGCGCGTCGTCGCCGGCGACCACGACCGCGCCGCCGTTGAACAGCGCCAGCCCCATCTCCCACACGGTGGAGTCGAAGCTGTAGGACGCGAACTGGAGGACCCGCGAGTCGGGGCCGGCCTGGAACTTGTCGGACAGGCTGAGCACCATGGCCACGAACCCGGCGTGGTCGACCACGACGCCCTTGGGCTTGCCGGTCGACCCGGACGTGTAGATCACGTACGCCGCGTGCTGCGGGCGCAGCGGCGCGACCCGGTCCGCGTCGGTCAGGTCGTCGCCCGGGTAGCCGGAGAAGTCGACCGCGTCGACCGCCAGCACCTCGACGTCCACGGTGAGCGACGCGGCGACCTGCTCGGTGGACAGCAGCACGACCGGCTTGGCGTCGGCCACCATGTAGTCCACCCGGTCGGCCGGGTAGCCGGCGTCGATCGGCAGGTAGCACGCGCCGGCCTTGAGCACGCCCAGCACCGCGACGAGCATCTCCAGCGAGCGCGGCATCGCCAGCGCGACGACGTCCTCCGGCCCGGTGCCCCGGGCCACGAGCAGCCGGGCGAGCCGGTTGGCGCGGGCGTTCAACTCGCCGTAGGACAGGGTGGTGCCCTGGAACACGGCGGCGGGTGCGCCGGGAGTCTCGGCCGCGCGCGCCTCGAACAGGTCGGTGACCGGGACGGCGGGCACGTCGGCGACCCGGCCGGCCCACCGGTCGAGGATGCGGGCGCGCTCGTCCGGGGCGAGCAGGTCGAGCCGGCCCAGCGGGGTGTCCGGCCGCCCGGTGAGCGTGCGCAGCAGCCGGGTGAACCGGTCGACGGTGGCCCGGACCTCGTCCTCGCCGAAGATGTCCGCCCGGTACTGCGCGAGCAGCCGGATCTCCTCGCCGGGGTAGACCGACAGGGCGAACGGGTACTCGGCGACCAGCCTGCCCTCCGCGCCGACCAGCCGGACGCCCGGGATCAGCCCGGACAGGCCGTCGGTGTCCATCGGGTAGTTGTGGAAGCTGACCACGGTGTCGAACAGCTCGCCGGTGCCGGCCGCCTGCTGCACCTCGGCCAGGCCGAGGTGGTGGTGCGGGGCGAGGTCGAACTGCTCGTCCTGCACGCGGGCCAGCAGGTCCGCGAGCGGTGTCGCCGGGTCGAGCCGCACCCGCACCGGCAGCGTGTTGAGGAACAGCCCGACCATCGACTCCATGCCGGGCAGGTCGACCGGGCGGCCGGAGTGCACCGCGCCGAACACCACGTCCCGCCGGCCGGTGAGCCGGCCCAGCAAAACCGCCCACGCGCCCTGCATGACGGTGTTGAGGGTGAGCCCCCGGGCACGGGCCCAGCGGGTCAGCTCGGCGGTGAAGCCGGCGGGCAGGTCGACGGTGACCGACGCGGGCGAGTCGGTGACCCGGGCGCGCTCGTCCGGGCCGATCCGGCACGGCTCGACGCCGGCCAGCGCCGTGCGCCACGCCGCGCGGGACGCCTCGTCGTCCTGCCGGGCCAGCCACTCCAGGTAGCCGCGCGCGGGCGGGACCGGCGGCAGCGCGGACAGGTCCGCGCCGTTGGCGGCGAGGGTGAACAGCTCGCGCGCGAAGATCGGCATGGACCAGCCGTCGACCAGGATGTGGTGCACCGCCCAGATCAGCCGGAACCGGTCGGTGCCGGTGCGCACGACGGTGAACCGGACCAGCGGCGGGTCCGCCATGTCGAAGCGGCGCACCCAGTCCCGGTCGGTGAGCAGGCGCACCTCGTCGTCGCGCTCGGCCGCGTCCAGCCCGGCGAGGTCGACCTCCTCCCAGGGCAGGGCGGCGCTCACCGGCACCACCTGCACGGCGTCGCCGGAGGGCCGCGAGTGGAACGACGCGCGCAGGTTGGGGTGCCGGCGCAGCAGCGCCTCGGCCGCCGCCCGGAACGCGCCGACGTCGAGCGCCCCCTCCACGTCCACGACCACCTGGAGGGTGTAGACGTCCGCGCCGTCCCGGTCGAACTCGGCCTGGAACAGCAGGCCCTTCTGCAACGGCGAGAGCGGCAGCACGTCCTGCACCGCGCCTGCCTCCCGCTCGATGGCGGCGATCTCGCCCTCGGTCAGCGCGACCAGGTCGAAGTCGGAGGGGCTGTGCCCGCCCGCGCCGGGCAGCGCGGCGTGCTCGACGAACGCCTCCAGCGCCCGGAACCAGGTCCGCGCGATGTCGGCGACGTCCTCGTCGGACAGCAGGCCGTCCGCCCACAGCCAGTCCGCGACCAGGGTCGGGCCGCCCGGCCCGTCCTCGGTGACCGGGGTGACCGCGAGGACGTGCCGCAGCGGCATGTCGGGGCTGACACCGGTGCCGACCACGGAGGAGCCGGCGTCGAGCGTCCAGTCCCCGGTCGCGGCGCCCGAGGCGAACCGGCCGAGGTAGTTGAACCCGATCTGCGGCGTGCCGTGCCGGGCGAGGGCGCCGACGGTCTGCGGGTTGAGGTAGCGCAGCAGGCCGTAGCCGATGCCCCGGTCGGGCAGCGCGCGCAACTGCTCCTTGATGCGCTTGATGGCGGTGCCCGCGCTGCCGCCGGCCGCCCACAGGTCGGCGCGGTCCAGCTCGCCGGGGTCCAGCAGCAGCGGGAACGCGCTGGTGAACCAGCCGACCGTGCGGGACAGGTCGACGTCGTCCACGACCTGTTCGCGGCCGTGGCCCTCGACCTCGACCAGCACGGCCGAGTCGGTCGCTCCGTCCCGGGCGCGCTTGCGCCGCCAGTCGGCGACGGCGACCGCCAGGCCGGCCAGCAGCACGTCGTTGATCTCCGCGTGGAACGCGGCGGGCACGGTGGTGAGCAGCGCGGCGGTCCGCTCGGTGGGCAGCACGAGCCGCAGCGAGCGGGCGGTGCCGTAGGTGTCGCGCCCCGGGTCCAGCGGGCGGCTGCCCAGCAGCGCGCCCGGCTGGGCCTGCGCGGCCCACAGCGGCAGCTCGGTGACCCGCGCGGCGGACCGGGCGTGCTCGGCGAGCACCTTGGCCCAGCGGCGGAACGACGTGCCGACGGGCTGCAACGGCCGGCCCGCGACCGCGTCGGCCAGGTCCGGGACGATGATCCGCCACGACACGCCGTCGACCACGAGGTGGTGCGCGACCAGGACGAGCCGGGCGGTGGTGCCGGAGTCGACCAGCACCGCCTGCACCACGCGGCCCTCCTCCGGGGCGAGCCCGGCGCGGGCCCGCGCGACCTCCTCCGCGACGACCGCGTCGACGTCGGCCGACTCGGCCGACGGCACGCGGCGGACCAGCGAGGTGGCGCGGACCGCGCCGACCGGCAGGGTCTCCAGGGTCCACAGGCCGGGCAGCGGCACGCCCAGCCTGGTGCGCAGCGCGTCGTGGTGGTCCAGCACGCGTTGCAGCGCGCCCGCGAGCTTGACCAGGTCCAGCCCGGTCGGCACGTGCAGCACGACGTGCTGGCTGTACTGGCGGGTGCGCGGGGCGAGGTCGCCCAGGTCCTCGCGGAGCTGGTGGGCGATCGGGGTCAGCTCGACCTCGCCGACGCCGTCGTCGGCGACCACGGCGGTCGTCGTGGCGTCCTCGGCGACGGCCGCGACGGCGGCGGGCGTGCGGTGCTTGACCACGTCCCGCGAGGTGAACACGACCCCGGCCCGCCGGGCCCGGCTGACCACCTGGATGGAGCTGATGCTGTCGCCGCCCAGGGCGAAGAAGTCGTCGTCCACGCCCACGTCGCGCAGGCCCAGCACGTCGGCCATGACCTCGCACAACACCCGTTCCCGGGGCGAGCGCGGGGCGCGGGCCGGCGCACCGGCCGCCTCCGGCTCGGGCAGGGCGGCGCGGTCGACCTTGCCGTGCGCGGTCAGCGGCAGCGCGGCCAGCTCGACGAACGCCGAGGGCACCAGGTAGTCCGGCAGCAGCTCGCCCAGCCGGGCGCGCAGGTCGACCCGGCCCTTGAGCACGACGTAGCCGACCAGGCGCTTGGCGCCGCCGTCGCCGACGACCCGGACGGCCGCGTCGGTCACCTCGGGCAGGCCGCGCAGGGCTGCCTCGACCTCGCCCAGCTCGATCCGGTGGCCGCGCACCTTGACCTGGTGGTCGCGGCGCTCCAGGAACTCCAGCTGCCCGTCCTCGCGGCGCACCACGCGGTCACCGGTCCGGTACATCCGCCCGCCGGTGAAGGGGTCGGCGACGAACGCGGCGGCGGTGCGCCCCGGGTCGTGCAGGTAGCCCCGGCCGACGCCCGCGCCGCCGACGTACAGCTCACCGGGGACACCGGTCGGCACCGGGCCGAGGTCGTCGCCCAGCACGTACAGGGAGGTGTTGCGGACCGCGTGGCCGATCGGCACGCGCGGGCCGGTGGCGTCGCCGACCGTGACGAACGCGTGCGTCACGTCGTCGGAGCACTCGGTGGGGCCGTAGGCGTTGACCAGGGGCACGGTCGGGAAGCGCGCGAACCAGCGCAGGCACAGGTCCGGCGGCAGCGCCTCGCCGGTGACCACCAGCTCGCGCAGCGACGGCAGCTTCGGCCGCGCGCCGAGGACGTCCCACGCGTCGAGGGCGGCGCGCAGCAGCGACGGCACGACCTCCAGGACGGTGACCCGCTCGTCGGCCACCAGGCCGAACAGCAGGTCGGGGTCGGCGGCGGTGTCCCGGCCGACCACCCGCACCCGGCCGCCCGCCACCAGCGGGGCGAGCATCTGCCACACCGAGATGTCGAAGGTCAGCGGCGCGTTCTGCACCACGCTGTCCGCGTCGGTCAGGCCGAGGTCCTCGACCTTGGCCAGCAGGTGGTTCACCATGCCGGCGCGGTGCACCATGGCGCCCTTGGGAGCGCCGGTCGAGCCCGACGTGAAGATCACGTACGCGAGGTCGTCCGGTGCGCCCAGGACGGGCGCGAGCGCGGTGTCCTCGGCGTCGTCCAGCACGACGTGGTCCACGCCCAGTTCGACGGCGAGCGCGCGGTGCGCGGCGTCGACCACGACGAGGGCGATCCCGTTGTCCCGCACCAGGCGCGCGGTGCGGGCCAGCGGTGCGCGGGTGTCCAGCGGCACGTACGCGCCGCCCGCGTTGAGCGCGCCCAGCACGGCGGTGACGAACCCCGCGCCCGGCGCGGCCAGCACGCCCACCAGCGCGGCGGGCAGCCGGCGGGACAGCGCGCTCGCCCGCGCGACGAGGGTCCCGTAGGTGACGTCGAGGTCGTCCTCCACCACGGCCACGGCGTCCGGGCGTTCGGCGGCGAACGCCCGGACCTGCTCCACCACGTCGGTGAACGGGTCGGCGCGGGTCTCGCCGGTCGTCGCGGCCAGCCACTCGGCGCGCTCCCCGGGCGTGAGGACCTCCAGCGCCGCGAGGGGCTGGTCGTCGGCGGCCTGCGCGAAGCGGTCCAGGAACGCGGTGAACCGGGCGAGGTGCGCCTCCGCCTCGGCCTCGGTGTACAGCTCGGGGTTGCCGTTGAGGTGGACCTCCAGCCCGCCGTCCGGTGCGTCCACGACGGTGAGCATCAGGTCCTCGATGAGCCCGGTCGACAGGTTGTTCACCTCGACCTCGCACGCACCGAGCCGGAACGCGGTCCGCTGCGGCAGGATGTTGACGAACGGGCCGAACGGCCGGCGGTCGTCGCTCGCCAGGCCCATCGCGCGGCGGATGCGGCTGACCCGGTACCGCTGGTGGCGCAGGACCTGCATCAGCTCGCGCGAGGTGCGCCGCAGCAGGTCCGCGCGGGTGTCGTCGGGCCGCACGCGCACGCGCAGCGGCAGGTAGTTGGCGACCATGCCGGGTACCGCGCGCATGGTGGCGCCGGTCCGTGCGGTCGCCGGCAGGGTGAGCAGCACGTCGCGGACGCCGGTCAGCCGCTGGGCGTACCCGGCGACGGCGGCCAGCACGACGGCGGGCCAGGTCGACGCGGAGCGGCCGGCCAGGTCGCGCAGCGCCTGCGCGGTGGCGGCGGGCAGCACCCCGGTGCGGCGCAGGAAGCCGCGCACCTCGGGGCCGTCGGAGGTCCGGGTGGACAGGCTCACCAGGTCGGGCGGGGTGTCGAACCGGGCGGCCCAGAACGCCTTGTCCTTCGCGGCGGCGGGCGAGCTCTCGTAGGCGTGCTCGCCGGCCAGCAGCGCGGCCAGCGGCGGGATCGGCTCGCCGCCGGTCCCGCCGTACAGCTCGGCCAGCCGCCGCCAGAACACCACCTGGCTGTAGCCGTCGCACAGCAGGTGGTGGATGCGCATGTAGAAGAAGTGCCGGTCCTCGGCGACGCGCACCAGCGCGAAGCGGAACAGCGGGAACTCGTCGAGCGCGAACGGCGTGGCGAGGTCGGCGGCCATCCAGTCGGCGGCTTCCCGCGCGGTCAGCTCCAGCCGGGCCAGCGGCAGCTCCGCCAGCGGCGTCACGACCTGCGCGGGCACGCCGTCGACCTCGGTGTAGCGGGTGCGCGTGCACTCGGCCTCGTCCACCAGGCCGCGCGCGGCGGCGACCAGCGCCGGGACGTCGAGCGGGCCCCGGATGTCGAGGTAGCCCGCCGAGTTGTACGCGACGCCGCGCCCGTTGATCTTCTCGTCGAACCAGATCTCGGCCTGTCCGGCGGAAAGGGGCAGCGCGTCGGTCATGGCGTTCTCCTCGCAAGCGTCGCGGGCGCCTGCTCGCCGAGCAGGTCCGCGCCGTAGATGTCCGCGATCCACTGGTCGTGGTAGACGGTGTCCAGGTAGCGCTCGCCCAGGTCGGGCGCGATGGCGACCGCCGTGGGGTCGCCGTCGTGCCGGGCCAGCCACTCGGTCGCGCCGGACAGCACCGTCCCGGTCGAGCCGCCGAACAGGAAGCCCTCGCGCAGCAGGGCGCGGCACCACCGGACGGAGTCCGCCTCGGCGACGTGCAGCACCTCGTCCACGTAGGACTCGTCCAGCAGCGGGGGGCGCACGCTGGTACCGAGGCCGGGCAGCATCCGGGGCCGGGCGGGCGTGCCGAAGGTGACCGAGCCGACGCTGTCGACCGCGACCACCCGCACCGACGGCCTGTTCTCCCGGAAGTAGCGGGCGCAGCCCATCAGCGTGCCGGTGCTGCCCGCGCCGATGAACACCACGTCGACGCCGGGGAAGCTCTTGAGGATCTCCGGCCCGGTGGTCTGGTAGTGCGCCGCCCAGTTGCCCGGGTTGGCGTACTGGTTGAGCCACAGGTGGTCGGCGTTCTCCTCGACCAGCCGCCGGACGAACCGGATGCGCGCGCCGAGGAACCCGTCCTGCGGGTCCGGCTCGGTGACCACGTGCACCTCCGCGCCCAGCGCGGTCATGAGCTGGCGGGTCGACAGGTTGCACCGGGTGTCGGTCACGCACAGGAACCTCAGCCCGCGACTGGCCGCCACCAGGGCCAGCGCCACGCCGAGGTTGCCCGACGAGCTCTCCACCAGCGTGGTGCCCGCGTGCAGCGCGCCCGAGCGCACCGCCGAGGACACCATCTCGTTGGCGGCCTTGAGCTTGATGGAGCCCGCGAAGTTGAAGCCTTCGCACTTGAGGTACAGCGGGTGGCCCGTGAGCCGCCGGAGGTCGACGTAGAGGTCGTCCACGTTGAACTCCTGGGGCGTGGATATCACTGGCATGAGCCGACTCCTAGGCGCGGTCCGCGGTCAGGCGGCTCAACGCTTGCCGTAGCGGTCAAGGTCGTAGAAGAAGTCGTCCACGACGGCGAGGTCGCCCGCCCGCGACACCTCGTCGTAGACGTGCTTGCCGACCGCCAGGTCGAGCACGCCCAGCCCGAACGGCGAGAACACCAGCGGCTTGTCGGCCGGGGGCCGGACGGCGCCGGTCATCACGTCGTGGAGGGTGCCGGACAGGAAGTCGCGGTTGCCGGTCGCCTGCTCGGCCAGGTGCGGGGAGGTGTTGGCCTTGAGGCAGTGGTCCACGTCGTCCACCACGTTGGTGGAGGCGAGGATCACCTCCGGCGACAGGTCGCGCAGCGACACGTGCAGCACCAGCGGGTTGTGGTCGAACAGGGCCGGGTCGGTGACGTGCGGGGTGCCCGCGATGGTGGCGAACACCACCAGGTCGCTGTCCCGGATGAGGGATTCCGCGCTGTCGTGGACCTTCGCGCTGCCGCCGGCGGTGTCGTCCACGTAGGACTGGAAGCCGCGGGCGGAGTCCGCGCTGAGGTCGTGGATGCCGACCTGGTCGAACGACCAGCCGGTGGTGTGCAGGTAGGTGTGGACGTACCGGGCGATCAGGCCGGTGCCGACGAACCCGACCCGGGTCGGCCGGCCCCGGTCGCGGGACAGCCAGTCGGCGGCCAGCGCGGCGGACGCGGCGGTGCGGACCGCGCTGACGATGGAGCTCTCCAGGCAGGCGATCGGGTAGCCCGTGCGCCGGTCGTTGAGGATCAGCACGGCGGACGCGCGGGGCAGGCCCTCGGCGACGTTCGCGGGGAAGCTGGAGATCCACTTCACGCCGTGCACGCCGATGTCGCCGCCGACCGAGGCGGGCAGCGCGATGATCCGCGACGCCGGGTCCTCCGGGAACCGCAGGAAATAGGACGGCGGGTTGACCGTGTCCCCTTCGCCGTGCACCCGGTAGGCCGCCTCGATGAGTTCGAGGACCTGCTTCTCCCGACCCTGCAAAACCTGGTGCACCTGCGCACCGGAAATGACTGCGAAGGCAGGAGTCACGTCCACGCCCCTTCCCTGGACAGCCGCCGACCGATCGGTCGCGGTCTACGGGAAGATGCTGGCGAACCCGGCTGACGAGCCGCTGACACCGGGCTGACGGCTCGCCCCGGACCGCCTCGACGGGGATCCGACCTGCGACGGGGACGGCGTCGGCACAACCTGCACCGACCTCCGAGGAAATATATTGGAACTCCTGCGCGCCGTTTCCGATAAATCGTCGCGGAACGTTGACAGCCTCGCCGGGACGTGCCTAGGGTTCCGACCCACCCGAATTCGACAAATTGATACCAGATCATTTTCACCGATCACCGTCGACACTCGCGCGGTGCACGGCGGACGTCGTTCCGCGCCCTTTGTCGTGATCATGACGGGAGGCATTTCCCCGATGGCAGACCACAGGATCAGGAAAGTCGTCGTGCTCGGCGGCGGCACGGCCGGCTGGATGGCCGCGTCGTACCTCGGCAAAGCCCTGGGCCCCGCCGTGACCATCACCGTGCTGGAGGCGCCGGCCATCCCGAAGATCGGCGTGGGCGAGGCGACCGTGCCGAACCTGCACAAGACGTTCTTCGACTTCCTCGGCATCGCCGAGGAGGAGTGGATGCGCGAGTGCAACGCCAGTTTCAAGATGGGCATCAAGTTCACCAACTGGCGCACCCCGGGCCCGGGTCAGGCGACCGCACGGCCGCTCGGCGGCTCGGTCGACCACTTCTACCACCTGTTCGGGCTGCTGCCCAACCACGGCAACCAGCCGCTGTCGCACTACTGGGCGCACAAGAAGCTCGCCGGCCGGACCGACGAGCCGTTCGACTACGCCTGCTACCGCGAACCCCCGATCATGGACCGGAACCTCTCGCCCCGGTTCCTGGACGGCACCCGGTGGACCAACTACGCCTGGCACTTCGACGCGAACCTGGTCGCCGACTTCCTGCGGCGCTTCGCCACCACCAAGCAGGGCGCGGCGCACGTCGAGGACACGATGACCGGGGCGGTGATCGACCAGCGCGGCCACGTGACGGCGCTGCGGACCGAGTCCGGCCGCACCGTCGAGGGCGACCTGTTCGTCGACTGCTCCGGGTTCCGGGGCCTGCTGATCAACCAGGCCATGCGGGAACCGTTCCTGGACATGGGCGACCACCTGCTCAACGACAGCGCCGTCGCCACCCAGGTCCCGCACGACGACGAGGCCGACGGCGTCGAGCCCTACACCGGCGCGATCGCCATGTCGTCGGGCTGGTCGTGGAAGATCCCGATGCTCGGCCGCTTCGGCACCGGTTACGTGTTCTCCTCCCGCTTCCAGACCCGGGACGACGCCACGCGCGAGTTCTGCGCCATGTGGGGCCTGGACCCGGAGACCCAGCCGCTCAACCACATCGGGTTCCGCGTCGGCCGCAACCGGCGGGCGTGGGTGCGCAACGTGGTGTCGATCGGCCTGGCGTCCTGCTTCCTGGAACCCCTGGAGTCGACCGGCATCTACTTCGTCTACGCGGCGCTCCACCAGTTGGCGAAGCACTTCCCGGACAAGAACTTCGACCCGGTCCTGACCGACCGCTTCAACGCCGAGATCGAGACGATGTTCGACGACTCGCGGGACTTCGTTCAGGGCCACTTCAGCTTCGCGCCGCGCGACGACACGGCGTTCTGGCGGGCGTGCAAGGAGCTGGAGCTCGCGGACGACTTCCGCGAGAAGGTCCGGATGTACCGGGCCGGCCTGGCGGTGAACATGCCGATCACCGACGAGTCGACGTACTACGCGAACTTCGACGCGGAGTTCCGCAACTTCTGGAACAACTCGAACTACTACTGCATCTTCGCCGGCCTGGACCGCCTGCCCGACCACACCCTGCCGGCCCTCGCGGCCCGGCCGGAGGTGCTCGACTCGGCGGAGGCCGTCTTCGCCGACATCAAGCGGAAGCAGGAGGAGCTGCTGGCGACCCTGCCGTCGACCTACGAGTACCTGAAACAACTCCACGGGCGGTGACCCTCACGCGCCGTGCCCCGAACGGCCCCGCCGGCCACCTCTCCCCCGGCGGGGCCTCCCACGTCGTCACGACACCACTGCCCGTCCGGCGGTGCTCCGGCGCGGTCGCGTCAGCTGCCGACGGTCACCCGGAACGGGTCGTCGCGGTCCAGCTTGCCGGTGAACAGGCCCTGGAACAGGTTCAGCTTCTGCATGTTCGACGTGCCCTCGATGAACTCCAGGCCGCGCGCGTCGCGCACCAGCTTGTCCAGGTGCGGGTGGTCGAACCTGGCCCCGACGCCGAAGAACCCGCACGCCTCGCGGGTCGCGTCCATCGCCAGTTGCGCGGCCCTCGCCTTGGCCGCCGACGCCAGGTAGCCGTCGCTGGTGCGGGCGTCGACCGCGCGGGCCGCCAGGTGCACCAGGGCGCGGGCGGCCTCGATGCGGCGGCCCAGCACGTCGAGGCGGTCGCGCTCGTCGGGGCGCAGGGTGGTGCGGTTGTCCGCGACGTACTCGTGCGCCGCGCGGGCGATGCCCAGCGCGATCGCCGCGACGCCGGGCCGCAGCAGGTTGAACGTCTGCACGAACGCCCACATGCCGCGCCTCGACGGCGACAGGTGGCGACCGACGAAGCGCTCCGCCGGCACGTGCACGCCGTCCAGCGTGATCGCGCTGATCCGCGCGCCGCGCAACCCGATGGTCTCCAGCGCCTCGGCCTTGAACCCGTCGGCGGGCGTCTCCACGAGCACCGCGTTGATGCCCAGCGGGCCCGAGCCGACCCGGGCGAACACGACGCCGAGCTGCGCGCGGCACGCGTTGCCCACGTACCGCTTCTCGCCCGACAGCACGCCGCCGCCCTCGACCGGGGTGAGGGTGGTGGTGAGCGCGCCCGCGTCGGAACCCCGGTCGGGTTCGGTCAGGGCGAAGAACGTCCACAGCGGGGCTTCCAGCATCCGGCCGTAGAACCACTCCTTCTGCGCGTCGTCGGCCAGCAGGTCGACCAGGACGCCGGCCAGCAGCGGTCCGGGCGAGGCGACCAGCATCCCGACGTCGGCGCAGGCCAGCTCCTCCATGATGATGGCCCGCTCCAGCGCCAGCGTGCCGTAGAAGCGGTTGCCGCCGATCGGGATCGGCACGTGGCCGTACTCCGGCGGGATGCCCATGGTGGACAGGTAGCGCACGGCGGGCAGGTCGAAGTGCCGCCGGATCAGCTCCGGGTCGCGGTCCAGCGCCAGGCCGAGCCGGCGGAAGTCGCCGCCCCACTCGCGCACCTGGTCGCGCAGCGCCACCAGGCGGCCGTCCAGGGCGGTCACGACTCCGCCCGCACGTACGCCTCGGCGACCAGCTCGGACACGTGGGCCGCCTGGCCGGGGCCGCCGGTCAGGTAGCCGCCGGCGCCGAGCAGGTTGACCAGCCACCGGTCGGCCGAGGTGATCCGGGCGTGCAGGTGGGCCAGGACGACGTCGGGCAGCTCGCCCGCGTCCACGCCGGTCAGCACCGCGCGCACCTCCAGGTGCTCGATCAGCCCGTCGGCCACCGTCGACTTGACCATCTGCTGCTGCAACAGCGTCGTGGACCCGGTCCGCCGGCCGTTGAGGTAGCGCATGCAGGTCTCGCGCAGCGCCTCGGACAGCCCCAGCCGCAACCACACCAGGCCGAGCTGCCAGGACGCCCGCTGCTCGGCGTGCACGTCCGCTCCGCGCTCGCCGATCCCGTGGCGCAGCAGCACGACCGTGCCGCCGGGCAGGTCGAGGGAGTCCACAGTGGACTCCTCGGCGGACGAGCGGCGCGCGGTCACGCCGTCCAGCCACACCCGCTGCGCGCCCGCCGCGACCTCCTGCGCCACGACCGCGTGCCCGCCGGGCCCGCACGGCAGCAGGCCGGGCAGCACCAGGGCGCGCAACGCGGTCAGCGCGGGGGCGAGGCCCTCGTCACGGGCGGCGCGGTGGCAGCGCGCCAGGCCCTCCGCGCCGACGCGGACGGACGTGGTCACGACGTCCCACCCACCGACGCCACGCCGAGGTCGCCGGTCACCGGGTCGTGCTCGACCAGCACGACGGGCTCCAGCGAGTCGGCCAGCCCGTCCCACAGCGCCGTGCACGGGTAGCCGGCCCGCGCGGTCCGCACCGGGCCGCCGGTCGCCACCAGCGCCGGGTCGACGCCCGCCCCGACCACGACCGGGGTCCGCTCGTCGACCCCCGCCAGCGCCGACGCCAGCGCGCCGGGCAGGTCCCGCCCGGTCACACCCGTCCGGTGCGCCAGGGTCAGCGGGGTCGCGCCGGCTTCCAGCAGCAGCGCCACGCCCGCGTCGCCGGCCGGGCGGTCCGCGACGTCGTAGGGCAGCGTCGCCTGGTCGGCGACCACCACCAGCGCCCGCCGGTAGCCGTGCCGCGCGGCGTAGTCGCGGGCCAGCCGGATCGCGGCGAACGGCGCGCACGCGCCGACGTCGGACACCGAGAAGGACAGCGGGCCGTCGGGCAGCGCCTCGGACAGGTAGGTCGCGGCGGCCAGCCGGCAGTCCAGGTCCGGGGTGGCGTGCGCGATGATCGCCACGTCGACCGGGCCGGCCAGCGGCTCCAGCCGCTCGTGCAGCGCGCGGGTGAGCGCGGTGAACGTGGTGCCGGAGGTCAGCAGGTCCGGCCGCACCGCCACGGCGTGCCCGGCGGTCAGGTCGGTGAAGTGGCGCAGCGAGAACTCGTCGTCCAGTCGCCCGTCCGGCACGCCGACCGCGCGCACCACCCGGGCCAGGCCCAGGGTGGCGGCGGGTGCGCCCGGCCGGAGGACCGGTGCGGTGGTCCGGTACATGGCCTAGCGGTCCATCTCCGCCGCGACGAAGTCGGCCAGCGAGCGGACCGTCTCGAAGTGCGCCATCTCCAGGTTGTCCGTGTCGAACTCGACCTCCAGCGCCTCCTCCAGCTGCATCAGCAGCTCGAAGACGCCGGTCGAGTCCAGGCCCAGCTCGTCGAACAGCCGCGACTGCTCGGTCAGCGCCGGCAGCTCGTAGTCCAGCACCTGGGCCAGGACGGTGGTGATCGCGTCGACGATCCGCTCGCGGGGTGCGACGGCGGTGGATTCGCTCATGATGCGCTTCCTTCGGTGATGGCGGTGGCGGCGGCGACGACGGGGGTGACCGCGACGGGGACCGCTTCGACGGGGGCGGGTTCGGGCAGGTGCTGGTGGCGCAGCAGGTCCTCGGTCTCGTCGCGCGAGCGCACGAGGTGGGCCCGGCCGCCGTGCACGAGCACCTCGGCCGGGTAGCCGTGGCTGAGGAACAGCACGGGCGACGCGGTGGGCCCGTAGGCACCGGACCGCTCCACGCCGACCAGGTCGCCGGGCCGCACGGGCGGGAGCTGGACCTTCTTGCCGAGCGTGTCGTTGGGGGTGCACAGCGGGCCGGTGACGTGCCAGCTCTCCGTGGCGGGCTCGTCGAGCCGGTTGAGCACCCGCATCGGGAAGTTCCGCTTCACGAACGACCCGATGCCGACGGCCGCCATGTGGTGGTTGGTGCCGCCGTCCGCGACGGCGAACCGCTCCCCCATCGACTCCTTGACGTACCGGACGCGCACGACGTACGTGCCGCAGGTCGCGGTGAGGTAGCGGCCCAGCTCCATCACCATCCGGGTGCCGGGGTGCCGGTCGGCGAACTCGGCCAGCACCGGGTTGACCCGCGCGGCCAGCAGCTCCAGGTCGAGGTCGCGCTCGCCGTCGAAGTACGCCACGCCCAGGCCGCCGCCGATGTCGACCAGCTCCAGCGGGATGCCCAGGTGCGCGGCGAGCCGGTCGGCCAGCTCGAAGATCCGCTCGGTGTTCTCGGCGATCGCCTCCTCGGACAGGATGCGGGTGCCCATGTAGACCTGCACGCCGAGGAACCGGGTGTGCGGGTGCCGCGCCACCAGGTCGTCGGTGGCGAACAGCTGCTGCTCGTCGATGCCGAACTGGCGCGGCTTGCCGCCCATGGTCAGCCCGGAGCCCTTGACCGAGAAGCTCGGGTTGACCCGCAGCGCCACCGACGCGCGCACGCCCCGCTCGGCGGCGAACCGGTCGATCACCGCCAGCTCGCCCAGCGACTCGCAGACGATGGCGTAGATGCCGTGGTCCAGGCAGGCGCGCAGCTCCTGCTCGCTCTTGCCCGGCCCGAGGAAGATGATGTCGGCCGGGTCCACGCCCGCGCGCAGCGCCGTGACCAGTTCGACCATCGACGACACCTCGGCCCGCGCGCCGTGCGCGTGCAGCACGGACAGCACGCCGATGTTCGGGTTCGACTTCATCGAGAAGAAGAACTCCAGCCGCGGGTGCAGCGCCGCCTTCAGCCCGTCCACGCGCGACGCCAGCTCGTCGCCGTCGTAGAGGTAGAGCGGGGTGCCGTGCTGCTCGGCGATCTCGGTGATGCCGATGCCCTGGACCTGGAACTCGCGCGTCACGACCGTGCCTCCAATCGGGCGGTGATCTCGTCGTCCACGGCCGCGACCGACTCGTCCGACGGGCCGACGAGCAGGCCGTAGAGCCGCCCGTCGAACGTCGTGGCGGCGCGGTGGCCGGCGTTCACCGTGGCGAAGTTGTTGACCAGCAGGCCGGTGCCGCCGGCGCGGTCCAGCAGCAGGCCGTCGAGCAGGGAGCGGACCTCGGCGAAGGGCAGCCGCCGGGTCAGCCGCACCGGGTAGTGCCGGGCGAGCGCGATCTGCCCCTCACCGACGAACCGGTCCTGCACGCGGGCCTGGTAGGTGGACATGTTGTGGCGCGCGTTGATCTCCACTACCGGGTACAGCCCGTCGTCGGGGTCGACCATGGCGTCCACGCCGACCACGCCGAAGTAGCCGTCCGAGGCGAGCTTCTTGCCCAGCCGCTGCGCGGTGTCGGCCAGTTCGGCGAGCTGCGCCGGGGACAGCCGCGCGGGCATCCGGTGTCCTTTGTGGACTCCGCCCTCGGTGTGCAACTCCTTGACGAAGTCGAACCGCACGCCGCCGTCGCGGGCCACGGTGAACTGGTAGTTGAGGTCGGTGCGCTTGGCGACCCAGTCCTCCACCACGAAGGCCACCCGGGGCTGCCCGGACCTGTCGACCGCCTTGGCGATCATGCCCAGCAGGCGGTCCATCCGGCGGTCGCTCTCCAGCACGGCGATGCCCTTGCCGGAGACGCCGAACGCCTCCTTCACGACCACCTTGTGCCCGGCCGCGACCAGGGCGCGCGCGCCGTCGAAGGCCGCGCGCAGCTCGTCCACGGTCTCGCACGCCCAGCCGGCGGGCTGGCGCAGCCCCAGCTCGTCGGCCGCGCGGCGGCTGTACACCTTGCTGTTGACCGCCTTGCAGGTCGCGGAGTCCGGCGCGGCCAGCGGCATCCCGGCGGCGCGGGCGAGGTCCTCCTCCACGTCGGACACGCCGTGCGCGGTCAGCCGGACGCCCCGGGCGGCCAGCTCGCGCAGCCGGGCGACCAGCACCGGGTCGGCCAGCGCGTCGGCGGTGACCGTGCGGCCGGGGTCGGAGCCCGCGACCACGTGCACGGTCGGCAGGTCGACGCCCAGCTCCCGCAGGTAGGCCAGGAAGTCCGGGTCGGGCGCGGCCTTGAGCACGACGTGGTCGTCGCCGGAGGCGAGCAGCAGCGCGAACTCGTCCATGTGGTTGACCACGGCCGTGCCGCCGGCGGCGGACAGCCGGGGCAGGGTGTGCTCGCCGAGCGCCCAGCGCTCCTCGACCTCGAAGTTGCCGAGGAACGCCAGCGAGCCGTCGGCGGTGCCGAGCAGCGCGGTCTTGAGCCGGTCGGTGAAGTCGTCCACGTCAGTGCTCCAGGACCATGGCGGCGAAGGTCTGCCCGAGGCCGGCGGCGGTCATCAGGTACTTGTCGCCGGGCTTGAGCAGCCCCAGCTCGGTCACCGTCTGGTAGTTGATGAACGGGTCGGCGCAGAAGCAGTGGCCGGTGGCCGGCAGGTTGTCCAGGAAGAACCGGTCGTTGGGCAGGCCGAGGTTCTTCGCCGCGACGGTCCACGACACCCGGTTGACGTTGTGCGGCAGCACCAGGTCGAGGTCCGGGACGCCGATGCCCGCCTCCTCGGTGGCCGCGCCGACCACCTCGGCCAGCGCGTCCTGGTAGATCCGGCGGGCGTGCTTGGCGATCTCCGGGGTGAGGTCGATGACGCCGTCGGTCCGGCCGTGGATGCGGCTGGCGTAGCCGCGCACCAGGTCCCGGTCGCCGTCCGGCGCGACCAGGACCGCGGCCATGCCCTCGCCCATGATCGAGGTGTCCTGGACCCACTGGGTGAACGGGGTGAACGTCTTGTCGCCCGCCAGGATCAGGGCCAGCGCGTCCGGGTCGCCGTCGGCGGCGAGCAGGGTGCCCGCCACGTCCACCGCCAGCAGCCCGGTGGCGCAGCCGTGGTCGGCGACGGCGAGCACCTGCGCGTGCCGCAGGCCGAGCGCCTCGCGCACCTCGTGCACCGGGCTGACCGGGTAGGGCGCGGTGGTGCGCATCCCCTTGGCCCGGATCACGTACCGGACCCGGTCCTCCCTGCCGCGCAGCGCGTCGAGCTTCCCGGCTGCGGCGACGAGCAGCTCGGACTCCGACAGCGGCGACTGGCAGATCCGGTCGAGGCCGTAGAGCCGGGTGAACCGGCGCACCTGCTGGTCGTCCAGCCCCAGCGGCTCCTGCAGGTCCGCGACGGCCACCGTCTCCGGCAGGTGACTCGACACCGCCACCAACGCCGTCATGTGCGACCTCCTCGCTCGACCTGTCCCACCGTTGCGGGGACCAGGTTCGCGGGGGCCGCTGACACCGGGCTGACAAGGCGCTGACCGGTGGTTTCGCTATAGAAAGAAGATAGAACCGGGCCGGGCGCGACCGGTGCCGGACGGGCTCAGCCCGGCGCGCTGCGGGAGGTCGGGGCGGCCGGCGGTTCGGGGCTCGGGTCGCGCGGCCACCAGCGGCTGGGGCGGGGCAGGAAGTTCGCCAGCTCCGGGAAGTCGGTGGGGCGCTCGGTCATCCAGTTCCAGTAGCGCGGGATGGTGCGCGCGTAGTCGCAGTAGTACCGGCGCAGGGCGTCGATGAGCTGGCGCAGGGTGTTCGGGTGGATCGAGCCCGGCCGCCACACCAGCAGCAGCCGGCTGCGCAGGGGCTCGGTCACCGCCACCAGGCTGACGTCGGCGGTCGACCCGGTCGGGGTCGCCAGGGCCGCCGCGCCGGCGTCGCGGACCCAGCTCATCGCCTCGGCGTGCCCGCCCGCGTAGTGCAGGACCTCGGGCGTGGGGTGGTCCAGCTTGCGGAACAGGTGCTCCTCGACCGGGTGGAACCAGTGGCCGGGCACGTGCTGCACCCAGCTCAGCGACACCATGTGCCTTCGGCTCACCGTAGTCCGCCGGGCCAGCGCGTGGTCGCGCGGCAGCGCCAGCCAGATCGGCTCGCGCACGATGACCTCCTTGGCCAGCGACGGGTCCAGGTCCCGCACGCCGTCCACGGCCTCCGGGCTGGGCACCAGCGCGGCGGTCAGCTCGCCCCGGCTCACCGCGTCGACGCCGAGGGCCGGGTCCAGGGTGACCGTCTGCACCTCGACCGAGGGCAGCGACGACTGGAGGGCGCGGCGCAGCGTCACCGGGGTCCACTCGGCGTTGCCGATCCGCAGGATGCCCGACGACAGCGAGGACGCCTCCGCGACCACCGCGTCGGCCCGGGTGGCCAGGTCGGCGAGCATGGGGATCAGCCGCTCGCCCAGCGGGGTGGGCGTGATGCCGAAGGCCGACCGGACGAACAGGTCGCCGCCGACCGCCTTCTCGATCCGCCGCAGTTGGGCGGTGAGGCTCGGCTGCGGCAGCGACAGCTTGGCGGCGGCCTTCGAGATGCTGCCCGCTTCGGCGAGCGTCATCACCACCCGCGCGTGCCGGATCTCCAGGTGCATGGTTGTCCAACCCCTTCGCGTCGGTTCTCGGGGTTCACGCGCGGAGCGTTGTGCGGCCGTTCCGACCGGTATTCACCGAGGTTTCTCGGCGGTGCCCGGGTGACCGTTACAACCTACCCCACCTCCCCGGACGCGCGCGGCGGTCGACCGGGCCGCGCATTCTTCCCGCGAGCGCGGACGAATTATGGAAACGGTGGCTAAGATGCCGCGAACACCGGCCGATCCGGTCTCGGGGCGTTGTGGGACAGCGACTTCCGCCGGCCCGTCGCGGAGCGGATCGGGGGGTCTGCACCAGTGCCGCGCCGCGGAACTCGTCCGTATGGTCTCCCCGCGCGTGTACACACCCGATTGGTCACGTGGGGAGCTAGAACGTGAAAATGTCTCCGAATCAAGACTCGGACGACGTGGTGCGCTTGCATTCGGTCCGCAAGGTCTACGGCAATGAGCGCAACGGCGTCGTCGCACTTGACGGAGTCACCCTCGGCATCGCGCGCGGCACGTTCACCGCCGTGATGGGTCCGTCGGGTTCCGGCAAGAGCACCGCCCTGCACTGCGCGGCCGGCCTGGACCGCCCGACGTCCGGCACGGTCGTGCTCGACGGGCAGGACATCACCGGCCTGGGCGAGCGCGCGCTGACCGAGCTGCGCCGGGAGCGGATCGGCTTCGTCTTCCAGTCCTTCAACCTGCTGCCCGCGCTCACCGTGGTGGAGAACGTCCAACTGCCGCTGCGCCTGGCGGGCCGGCGCGCGACGCGGGCCGAGGTGGACGACGTCATCGCCCGGGTGGGCCTGTCCGACCGGAAGGGGCACCGGCCGGGCGAGCTGTCCGGCGGCCAGCAGCAGCGGGTGGCCATCGCCCGCGCGCTGATCACCCGCCCCGCCGTCGTCTTCGGCGACGAGCCCACCGGCGCGCTGGACACCCGGACCGCGCTGGAGGTGCTCGCGCTGCTGCGGCAGGCGGTGCGCGAGGTCGGCCAGTCCGTGGTGATCGTGACCCACGACCCGGTGGCCGCCGCGCACGCCGACCGCGTGGTGTTCCTCGCCGACGGCCGGATCGCCGGCGAGCTGACGTCGCCGACCGCGCACGCGGTCAGCGAGCGGATGACCCAGCTCGGCGCCTGGGCCGACGTGCCGGCGGGCGACCTGGCGGGCGGCGTCCGCTGATGCTCGGTCTCGCACTGCGCACGCTGCGCTTCCGCGTCGGCGGGTTCGCGGCGTCCTTCACCGTCCTGTTCCTCGGGGCCGCGATCGTCATGGCGTGCGGCGGCCTGATGGAGTCCGGCATCCGCAACGCCGTCCTGCCGCAGCGCCTGGCCGCCGCGCCCCTGCTCGTCGCGGGCGACCCGTCCTACCTGGAGCGCCCGCCGGTCGCCGAGTCGGTGGCGGCGAAGGCCGACGTACCCGGCGTGGCCCGGGTCGTGCCGGACGTGTCGGTCCCGGTCCGGCTGCCCTCCGGCGACGCGACCGGGCACCTGTGGTCCGCATTGGAGCTCACGCCGTACCGGCTGGACGCCGGCCGGGGGCCGGAGGCCGCCGACGAGGTCGTGCTCGACGCGGGGACGGGCGCGGCCCTGGGCGCCGGGATCGGCGCGAACGTCGCGCTCGACATCGCCGGCCAGGACCGGCGGTACCGGGTGGTCGGCCTGCTGACCGGCCCGGTGGACGCCGCCACCGCGTACTTCGCCGACGACGAGGGCCGCCGGCTCTACGGCCGGCCCGGCCGGGTCGACCTGCTCGGCGTGCTGCTCGAACCGGGCGCGGAGCCGGACGCCGTGCGCGCGGCGCTGGTCGACGCGGTCGGCGGCCGGGGCGTCGCGGTCCTGGCCGGCGACGAGCGCGGCCTCGCGGAGTTCCCGGACGCGCGGGGCGGGGGCGAGGGCGTGATCACGCTGGCGGCCGTGTTCGGCGGGCTGGCGATCATGGTGGCGGTGTTCGTCGTGGCGGGCACGCTCGGGCTCTCGGTCCAGCAGCGGCACCGCGAGATGGCGCTGCTGCGGGCGATCGGCTCGACGCCGGGCCAGCTCCGCCGCCTGGTGCTGGGCGAGACGGCGTTCGTCGCGGTGCTCGCCACCCTGCTCGGCTGGCCGCTGAGCAGCCACCTCGGGCAGTGGCTGCTCACCCAGCTCGCCGGCGCCGGTGTCGCGCCGGCGCAACTCGCCTACCGGCAGGGCTGGGTGCCCGTCGCGGCCGGCGCGGGCATCTCGCTGCTCAGCGCGCTGGTCGCGGCGTTCGTCGCCGGCCGGGGCGCGGCGGTCACCAAACCCACCGAGGCGCTCATGGAGGCGAGCCTCCAGACCCGCTGGTTCTCCGTGCCGCGACTGGTCTTCGCGCTGCTGTGCCTGGCCGGCGGCACCGCGCTGAGCATCGTCACCGCGCTGGTGATGTCCGGCCCGGTCGCCGCGTCCACGGCCGGTCCCACCGCCATGCTGTGGGCGTCGGGCATCGCGCTGCTCTCCCCCGCCGCCGCCAAGGTCGTCATCGCGCTGCTGCGCCGGCCGATCCGGGCCGTCGGCGGGCTCGCCGGGTACCTGGCGGTGCTCAACGCGGGCGCGCGGCGGGTGCGGGTGGCCGGCGCGATCACGCCGGTCATGCTGGCCACCGGCCTGGCCACCGCGCTGATCTACCTCCAGACCACCCAGGAGGGCGGGTCCGGCGGCTTCGCCGACAACCTGACGGCGGACGCGGTGGTCACCGGCTCGTCGGGCGCGCTGCCCGCCGGCCTGGTCGCCGAGGTCGCCGCGCTGCCCGGCGTCGAGGCGGCCTCCGCGCTGGTGGACACCGAGGCGTACTTCCCCGAGCACGGCGACGGCGACGACGAGGTCACCGTCCTGGGCGTCACGCCGGGCGCGGTGGCGCGCACGCTGAGCGTGCCGGTCGCCGAGGGGTCGCTCGACGACCTGCGCGGCGACGCGGTCGTGCTGCCGAAGAACCGGGCCGACGAGCTGGGCGCCTCCGTCGGGAGCGCCGTCGAGATGAGGATGGGCGACCGGCAGGTCGTGCGCGTCCAGGTGGTCGCGGTGCACAGCGGGAGCTACGAGTCCGCGCTCATGCCGGTAGACCTGGTGCTGCGGCACGCCAACGGCGGCCGGATCGGCTCGGTGCTGGTCAAGGGCGACGCGGACGGGCTGGCCGCGCTCACCGCCCGCGACCCCGGCCTGCGGGTGGCCGACCCGGAGGAGCTGTCCGCCGGCGGCGGTGGCGGCGAGCAGACCGGCGCGTGGGTGAACTACCTGCTGGTCGGCATGATCCTGGCCTACACGGTGATCTCGCTGGTGAACACCCTGGTGATAGCGACCGGCGAGCGGCGGCGGGAGTTCGCGCTGCAACGCCTGCTCGGTGCCACCCACGGCCAGATCCTGCGGATGGTCGGCGTGGAGGCGGTGGTGGTGACGGTGGGCGGCGTGCTGCTCGGCGGGATCGTGTCCCTGGTGACGCTGGTCCCGTTCGCGCTGGCCATGGACGGCTCCTGGTGGCCGAGCGGTCCGGTCGGGATCTACCTGACGATCGTCGGCGCGGCGGGCGGCCTCACCCTGCTGTCCACCCTGCTGTCCACCGCGCACGTGCTGCGCACGCCGCCCGTGGAGGCGGCGGCGACGCTCAGCTGAGCCGCACCTCGGTGTCCGTCCTGGCCGACTCGACCAGCGCCTCGCCCACCCGGGCGGTGCGCCGCGAGTCGGCCAGGGACACCAGCGGGGGCGTGCCGGTGCGCACCGCCTCGTGGAACGCCTCGACCTGGTGCTGGTAGGGGTCCGCCGGCGGCAGCACCTCCTCGCGGGTGCCGTCCAGGGTCGCCACGGTGATCACGCACTCCTCGTCGGAGTACACCCACGCGTTGCGCACGGAGATCGAGCCGCGCGTGCCCTGGAGCTCGTAGCGGGAGCGCGGGCCGTAGTCGAAGCCGTAGTCGACCAGCGCCGAGCGGCCCGCGCCGAAGTCCAGCACGGCCGTGCCGGTGGTGTCGACGGCCGCGCCGCCCTCGGCGTGGAAGCGGGCGCGGACGGCCTGCGGGGCCCGGCCGAAGGCCCACAGCGCCGTGTCGAACCCGTAGCAGCCGACGTCCCAGGTCGCGCCGCCGCCCAGCGCCGGGTCGTACTGGATGCCGCCGGGTGCCATCGGGTGCGCGAACGCGGCGCGGACCACCCGCAGCTCGCCGACCTCACCGCCGGCGAGCAGCTCGACCACGCGCCGCTGCTGCGGGTGGAAGCGGTACATGTACGCCTCCATGACCGTGCGGTCGCCGGCCGCCGCCGCGACCCGGTCCACGTCGGCGGCGGAGAGCGCCATCGGCTTCTCGCACAGCACGTGCTTGCCCGCGTCGAGAGCGCGCACCGTCCACGGCACGTGCTCGCTGTTGGGCAGGGCGATGTAGACGGCGTCGACCTCGTCGTCGGCGAGCAGGGCGGCGAAACCGTCGTGCACGCGCGCCCCGAACGGCGCGGCGAACGCCGTCGACGCCTCCACCCGACCGGGCCGGCCCGCGACCGCCGTCACGGCGTTGCCGGGCGCGCGGTGGATCGCGGGTGCCACCTGCCTGCTGATGGACGCCGTGGAGCCGAGCACACCCCAGCGCAGGTCGGTCATGACGCCTCCTCGTGGTCGAGGCCAGCGTAGATGAACCGATTCACCCCCGAGGGGCGCGCGGCCCGGGGCGGCACCGGCCGTGCCACCCCGGCGCGGGTCAGCCGCAGCCGCCCGCGTGACCGGCCTCCGAGGAGTCGGGGTGCGCCGCCACCGGCTCGGGCAGCGCCCCCGCCGGGGCGAGCTTCGAGCGGACGTGGGCGACGAACTCCGGCAGCCGGTCCACGCCCCAGAAGCGGGTGAACCGGTGCACGAAGAACGGCACGCCGAACACGCCGTCGCGGCAGAGGTCCACCAGCAGCTCCACGCCTCGCGCCCGCAGCTCCGGGTCGTCGCTCGCGCCGGCCACCTCGTCGGCGTCCAGGCCGAGCCGCGACGCGATGCCCGCGACGGTCGCCCGGTCGCAGATGTCCAGCCCGTGCCGCCAGCGCGCCGAGCACACCTCGGAGATGTACTCGCGGCCCAGGCCCGCCCGCTCCGCGACCAGGTACCCCAGGTGCGGCACCTCCCACACCGGCTCGCGGTCCACCGGCCAGGTCACCGACAGCCCGCGCGCGGCGGCGAGCCGGGCCACGTCCTGGAGGATGTAGAGGTGCTTGGCGCGGGACATCGCCACGTACGGGAACTGCTCGCCGCGCGCCCGCAACGCCTCGTCGTTGCGCTCGTCCGGCTCCCAGAACGGGGCCCAGTCGACCGCGTCGGCCACGTCCGGCGCGTCGCGCAGCAGGTCGTGCAGCGCGAGCCACGAGTACGGGCTGCGCAGGGAGAAGTAGAACTTCGGCCGCTTGCCCACTCAGATCACCAGGCCGCCGTCGACGCCGAACACCTGGCCGGTGACGTAGGACGCCCGGTCCGACACCAGGAACCCGACCAGGTCCGCGACCTCCTCGGGCCGGCCGAAGCGCCCCAGCGGGATCTGCGCGGTCATCTTCGCCGCGAAGTCGTCGCCGAGCCCGGAGACCATGTCCGTGGCGATGAAGCCGGGCGCGACCGCGTTGACCCGGATGCCGTACTTGCCGACCTCTTTGGACAGCGCCTTGCTGAACCCGATGATCCCGGCCTTGGACGCGGAGTAGTTCGTCTGGGCGGCGTTGCCGTAGACGCCCGCCACGGACGACAGCGTGACCAGCGAACCGGCCTTGCGCTTCATCATGGCGAACGCGGCGGCCTTGCACACGTGGTACGTGCCGTCCAGGTTGACCCGCAGCACGCGCTGCCAGTCGTCCTCCTTCAACAGCACCAGCGGGTTGTCGCGGACGATGCCCGCGCACGACACGACGGCGTGCAGCGGCCCGAGTTCCTTCTCGGTGTCCTTGACGAACCGGTCGACCTCACCCTTCTCGGCCACGTCGACCTGCGCGGTGAACACGGCGGCACCCGCCGCCTCGGCCTCCTTCGCCACCACGTCGGCCGCGTCCTTGTTGGCCTGGTAGCAGAACGCGACGTCGTACCCGTCGTGGGCCAGCCGGGTCACCACCCGGTGCCCGATGCCCCGGGACCCGCCGGTGACCAGTGCCACGCGCCTCATGCCACTCCCTCCGGGCGCAGCGCCTCGACGCCGCGCCGCGCCATCGTGAACGATCCGACCTCCAGCACCACGCGCCCCGCGACCAGGGCGTGCCCGGCGAGGATGGCCGCGTCGTCGACCTCGCGGACCAGCCGCACGTGGTGCTCGACCACGTCGCCGGGGAACACCTCGGCGTGCAGCGCCACGTCCCGCAGGCCGGTGATCAGCTCGACCTTGTCCGCCAGCACGTCCGGGTTGGGGTTCTCCCACCGGGTGAGCAGCACGGCGGCCTGCGCCCACGACTCCAGCAGCAGCCCGACCGGGTACGCCTGCTCGCTGCCGTCCGCGTAGCAGGGCTCCCGCCCGCTCACGGCCTTGAGCGCGACGATCCGCCGGCCGGGTTCCACCTCGGTCACCCGGTCGACCAGCAGCACGGGATACCGGTGCGGGATGGTCCGCCGGATCGCGTCGAGGCCGGTCACGCCACCACCCCCAGCCGGAGCTTGAACTCGGCGACCGGGCCGGCCGCCGTGGACGCGGTGGCCGCGCAGCGCACCCGGTCCTCCTCGCGGGTCAGCACGACCTCGATGGCGAGGTCGTCGCCGGGGAACACCGGGCGCAGGAACTTGGCCCGGTCCAGCGCGACCACGCGCATCCCCGGCACGTGCTCGCGCAGCGCCGCCCGCACGTGCTCGACCACGAACAGCCCCGGCAGGATCGGGAACCCGGGGTAGTGCCCGGCGAACACCGGGTCCGCCGGGTCGACGTGCACCAGGGCGGAGACCGTGCCGGGCACCGGGGCCGCGGCGGTGGGCGTCGTCGTGGTCATGGCAGCCCCAGCACCGTGCAGCCGACCGTGCCGTCGGGCTCGACCCCGGTCACCAGGGCGTGCCCGGACCGGCCGGTGGCCAGCGCCGCCGCGAGCTGGAAGCTCGCCGAGGCGGCGGACGTGTCGCCGACCAGCGGCGCGCACCGCAGCCACTCGGGCGTGCGGCCCAGCGCCGCGGCGACCGCGTCCTCCTGGGCGCCGTCGGTGGAGACGAACGCGATGTCGTCGGCGGCCACCCCGGCGTCGGCCAGCGCGGAGCGCACGCAGGCGGTCAACGCCTCGCCGGCGCCGGCGGGGTCGAAGAACCCCCGGAACCGGGTGGCCAGCGGCCGGGCCAGCACCGGGCGGCCGGCGGCCGAGGCCGCGCGCTCGGGCTCCAGCAGGAAGACCGCGCCGCCCTCGCCCAGCGGCGCGGCGGCACCCTCGCTGCCGCGCCACTCCAGCCAGGCCCGCTGCGCCGAGTACTCCTCGGCCGCGCCGACCAGCACGCCGTCGCAGTGCCCGCCGCGCAGCAGCCTGGTGGCGTAGCTCAGCGCGAGCAGGCCGGTCAGCGCGCCGCCGGCGATGGTCGTGTTGGGGCCCTTGATCCGGTGCCAGATCGCGCTCTGCCCGGCGGCCCGGTTCATCACCGTGTTCGGGAACAGCGCGGGGTCGACGTGGTAGGGCTTGTCACCGGTCAGCGCGTCCTTGGTGAAGTCCATGATGGACTGCACGCTGCCCGAGCCGGTGCCCAGCACGACACCGACCCGGTCCGGCTGGGCGAGCAGCTGCGGCCCGCACTCCTCCAGCAGCCGGCCGACCGTGCTCACGGCCAGCGCCGTGACCCGGTCCATCGAGCGGGTCCCCTTGCGGCCCAGCGCCTCCTGCGCGCTGAAGTCGGGCACCAGGGCCGCCGACGGGAACGGGCCGTCGGACGGGGCGAGCGCCGAGGCGCCCGCCCGCACCCCCTCGGCGAAGGCCGCGCCGCCGACCCCGAAGGGCGAGATCGCCGACCACGCCGAGAGGACCAGCGCGTCCGGTGCGGCCTCGGCGGTCGTCACCGCGTGGCCGGGCGCGGCAGTCACAGCGCGCCCCGGCCGGACAGCGAGCCCGCCTTGCCGGTGATGGCGCCGATGAGCCGGTCGTCGAAGTTCACCAGGCTCCAGTCCTTGCGGTTCTCGATCACCGCCCAGCCGTGGGTGATCCGGCCGGTGGCGGTGCGCACCAGCGCGCCGTCGCGCAGCACGTAGCAGTCCATCCGCGCGGTGAAGGTGAACTTCTTGAAGACCTCCTCCACGGTGAACACCGTGTAGAGGGTCTCCTCCATGTTCGCCTCGTCGGTGAAGGTGATCCGCGAGTGCGGCACCACCGGGATCCAGTTCTGCTCGTCGAGCAGGGTCTTGATGGACGCGCCCCGGTCCTCCACGAACAGGTCGAGGATCTCCTCCATCTGGCGCAGGTAGCCCGACATCTGCACGCGCTCGGTGAAGTGGCAGTAGAAGTACGGGATGCGCCACGCCCACGCGAACGCGTTGCGCCCGGCGGTGAGCACGTCCAGCGGGTCGCCGTCGCCGACCGCGATCGTCTCGGCCCCGCCGCCGATGCGCGCCACCACGTGCGGGGCGAGCGCGGCGGGCACCGGCTCGGCGTCGAAGCCGTGCGGGTCGAGCCGGAACGCCACGGAGACCTTGGACTTGACCGCCTTCACGGTCTTGCCGTCGCGCTCGACGGTCAGCTCCACGAGCAGCTTGAGCGGCCCCTCGTCCTCGGCGACCCGCGACACGGTCGCCTGCGCCAAATCGTCGATGTGGAACGCGGTCAGGATCTTCGTGTCCAGGTCGACCAGGTCGGTGCACAGCCCGAAGCGCTCGTAGAGCTGACCGGCCGGGAACCCGCTCTGCCGCAGGTGGTCCAGCACGGCTTCCTCGACCAGGTAGTTGACGTGCTTGAAGCCGATCCAGGTGCAGATGTTCGAGCCCTCGTAGCGGGGGCGCAGCGAAACGGAGGTGGTCGTCACGTCAACTCCAGGCTTTCCTCGAAGAAGTCGCGGACCAGTGCCGCGAGCCGGTCGGGCCGTTCGATCATCGGGAAGTGGCCGCACCCGTCGAGCAGCTCGAACCGGGCGCGGGGCAGTGCTTTGGCCAGCGCGCGGCCGTCCTCCGGTCGGGCGGCGACGTCGTCCACGCCGCTGACCACCAGGACCGGGGCGCCGATCGCGGCCAGGTCGAGGAACGGGGTGCGCAGGTAGGTCTCGAACCACCGCGTCCAGCCGTAGGGGCCGACCTGGTCGCGCAGCGACCGGGCCAGCCACTCGCGGCGGGCCTCCGGGAAGCGGGCCGTCTCGCCGACCCGGAGTGCCTCGGAGAACGTGCGGTGGAACTCGGTGAGGTAGTAGGAGATCGTCGGCCAGTCGAAGTCGGCCGGGTCCGGTCGGTAGAACGGGCACAGCAGCACGGTCGGGCGCGGCCGGAGCCGTCCGCCGGCGTACGCCTCGACCAGCAGCATCGCCGCCATCGAGTGCGCCACCACGACGTCGTGGTCGTCGCGCACCGCGGCCACCAGGTGGCGGCCCGGGTCGGGCCGGTGCGCCCACGCCGGGTCGGCCGTGCCGTGCCACGGCAGCTCCGGCGCGTCGGCGGCGACCCCGCCGGGCAGCGCGGCGGCGATCGGCTGCCACACCGCCGCCTTGCCCGCGAGCCCGTGCAGGAACAGCGCCCGGTGGTCCGCCGGTGCCATCAGGGGTGGTCCCGGTACCGGCCCAGGATCAGCACCGCGTTGTTGCCCGCGAACGCCAGCGCGTTGTTCTGCACCACGTCCAGGCTCGCCGGCCGGGCCGCGTTCGGCACGCAGTCCACGCCGCACTCCGGGTCGGTCTCGCGGTGGTTGATCGTGGGCGGGATGAACCCCTCCTGGATGGCCAGCGCGCACGCCGCCGACGCCAGCGCGCTCGCCGCGCCCATGGAGTGCCCGAGCATCGACTTGATCGACACCACCGGCGGCGGCGTCTCGAACACCTGCCGGATCGCGCCGGACTCGGTGACGTCGTTGGCCTTGGTGCCGGTGCCGTGGGCCGAGATGAAGTCCACGTCCTCCGGTTTGACGCCCGCGCTGCGGTGCGCCAGCTCGATGCAGCGGGCCAGCGAGTCGCGGTCGGGTGCCACCGGGTGGTTGGCGTCGCAGTTGAGGCCGTAGCCCAGCACCTCGGCGTAGATCCGCGCGCCCCGGGCCAGCGCCGACTCCAGCGACTCCATCACCAGGATGCCCGCGCCCTCGCCGGTCAGGATGCCCTTGCGGTCCTTCTCGAACGGCTGGCAGACCTCCGGGGCGATGGTGCCCAGCCGGTAGAAGCCGGTGAACGTCTTGCGGCACACCGCGTCCGCGCCGCCGCACAGCGCCA
Source organism: Actinosynnema sp. NPDC050436 (assembly GCF_040655415.1). Lineage (NCBI taxonomy): Bacteria > Bacillati > Actinomycetota > Actinomycetes > Pseudonocardiales > Pseudonocardiaceae > Actinosynnema > Actinosynnema sp. NPDC050436. The sequence continues at coordinate 219,021 of NZ_JBFAJV010000004.1, forward strand.
CCTCGACCTCGCCCGCGCGGATGGCGTCGAAGCCGTAGCCGATGGCGTAGTTGCCCGCCGCGCACGCGGTCGGGATGGTGACCGCCTCGACGTCGGTCAGCTCCAGCTCGCGCACCACGCTGGAGGACAGCCGGCCGGCCGTCGACCGGCGGGCCACCACCGGGTCCCACGACGCCGGGCCGTCCCGGAGCTGGTCGGCGACCAAATTGTCCAGGTCGCGGGACTCGGCGTCGGTCGTGCCGACCGACACCAGCGCCCGCTTGCCGCGCAGCTCGTCCAGGGCCATCCCCGCGTCGGCGACGGCCATCCGCGCCGCGGCGGCGGAGAACTGGCTCGCCCGCCCCAGCTCCGCCGGGTCGACCCGCTCCAGCCACGCCGCCGGGTCGAAGTCGGCGACCTCGCAGCCGTTGGCGTGGCCGAAGCCCGTGGTGTCGAACGAGGTGATCGGCTTGACGCCGCTGCGGCCCTCGCGCAGGCCGGCCAGGAACTCGCTGACGCCGATGCCGATGCTGGTGACCACGCCCAGTCCCGTGACCACCACCCGGCGCGGCTGCCGCCCTCCGTCGCGCATCGTGTCCTCCCAGCGCCCGCGCCGCGGCCTACTTGGCGGCCTGGGCTTCGGCGACGACGGCGATGACGCCTTCGAGGTTGACCATGCGGGTCAGCTCGGCCTGGTCGATCTCGACGCCGAACGTGCGCTCCAGGGCGGACAGGATCTCGATCGCGCCCAGCGAGTCGGCGTCGTGGTCCTCCTTGAACAGGCTGGTGTCGGTCATCTCCTCGGCGTCGATCTCCAGGATTTCCGACACGATCTCCTTGATCTTCGCCTTGCCGTCCGCGTCGATGCTCACCGAACTGGTCACCTTGGGCCTCCAAGCACACGGGATTCCGCTTCGTTTCCCAGCGTGCTTTCGGTGGCTATATCCGGCCTATGCGGCGACCTATACGGCGATCCGCCGGGGCCCCTGGAGCACCGGGTCGGCGGTGAGGATCGCCAGGTGCACCTCGCGCAGCAGCGAGCCGGGGTCGATGCCGAGCTCGTCGGCCAGCATCCGGCGGCCCTCCTCGTACAGGGACAGCGCGTCGGCCTGCCGGTCGCAGCGGTAGAAGGTGGTCATGAGCTGGGCGCGGAACCGCTCCTGGAGCGGGTGCTGGTGCACCAGCCGGGTCAGCTCGGGCAGCAGCCGGGCGTGCCCGCCCAGCGCCAGGTCGGCTTCGATGCGGCTCTCCAGGGCCGCGATCCGGGCCTCCTCCAGGCGGGGCGCCTCGGCGTCGGACAGGTGCTCGGACACCCCGGTGAGCGCCGGCCCCCGCCACAGCCGCAACGCGCCGCGCAGCAGCCGGGCGGCGTCCTCGTAGCGGTTCGCGGCGAGCGCGGCCTGGCCCTGCGCGGCCTGTTCCTCGAATTCCCTGAGGTCGAACGAACAGGACGTCGGCCGCAATTCGTAGCCGCGCGAGCGGCGGGTGATGCCGACTTCCCGGCGGAGGGTTTTGCGCAGCCGCGAGACGTAGGTGTAGATCTGCGCGTTGTAGGTCGCGGGCGGGTGCTGCCCCCACAGGAAGTCGCTCATCTGCGCGTCGGACACCGCGCCGTTGTCGGCGAGCAGCAGCGCCGTCAGCACGGTGCGCGGCTTGGAGCCGTCGAGCGGCACCTCGGCACCGTCGTGGTGGACCTCGACCGGCCCCAGGACCCGGAACTCCAGCACTTCGCTTCCCCTCCTACAGCAAGACCTGGTCGTGGACGAGGATCGCCTGGTAGAGCCGGCGCATCGCGCGGCCGGGCTCCAGCCCCAGTTCGCTGGCCAGGCGGCGGCGGGTGTGGTGGAACACGTCCAGCGCCTCGGTCTGCCGGCCGTTGCGGTAGAGCGCGACCATGAGCTGCTCGCTGAACCGCTCGCGCTCCGGGTACTCGGCGGCGAGCTGCTTGAGCTCGGAGACCACGCCCCGGTCCTCGCCGTTGGCCAGCTTGGCGGCGATCAGGTCCTCCCGGGCGCTGAGCCGGCGCTCGTCCAGGCGGGCGGCCTCGATCCGGAACCGCAGGCCGTCGCTCACGTCGAACAGGGCCGGGCCGCGCCACAGCCGCAGCGCCCGCTCCAGCAGCTCGATGGCCTCGTCGGGGCGGGTGTGCACCCGGTCGGAGCCCCGGTCGGCGAGGTCGCGGAACAGGTGCGCGTCCACCGCGTCGGCGGGCACGTCGAGCAGGTAGCCGCTGCTCACCGTGCGCAGCAGCCCGTCACCGGGCCGGTCGGTGAACTGCTCCAGCAGTTTGCGCAGCCGCACCACGTTGGCCTGGAGCGCGTTGCGCGCGTTTCCCATCTGTTTACCGGCCCACAATTCCTCGACCAACTGGTCGAACGGGACCGGGCTCCCCGGTGAAAGCGCCAGCAGCGCCAGGAGGGTGCGCACCTGGCGGGCCGCGACACCCATCCGGCGATCCTCGTGCGAGAGCGCGACAGCACCGAGAATCTGCACCTGCATGGTCATGACCCCCAGCCACTGGACGATGCGGAGCACGCTCGGCCGGGGGCGGTGAGCCCCGAAATCCCCCAGCTAAAGCGTTGACATGTTGCCCAGCCCGGCTCGACGGGGGGAAATATCATTTGGACCGCTCGGGGAACACCCCGGAGGTATGCGGCCGAACGGCGCAGCACGCGCCTCCGGGTGCCCGCCGCGCGCAGGGGCGGCTTGGGTGAGACGGTCGTTCCGGGTACGTACGGCCACCGTCGCCCGACCGTGCCCCGCGAGCCGGTGCTTCCCGTCCCACACCGGTCTCAAACCCGTCTGACGAGCACTGTTGTCCGACTTCAGGCGGTCGGCGCTCTCGGCCGCAGGTCGTCACACCAGTCCGGTCATCACACCTTCGGCGACCCGAACGTCACGCTCGGTGGTGCGTCTCGACAGGCTTGGAGGCATACCCGCCCTCGCGCGCGTGAAGCGCGGGAGTATAGGCGCGGTATAGCGCCGGACCGCACTGTTCCCCGTAGTCGATCACGATGTTCCCGGAGGTGCCACGGCCCGTTCCGACCCCGTCCCCCACCCAGGCCGAAGAAATTCCACCGGGGTTTGCATTAGAGCGGAACACGATATTTTTTCGGATTCAACCGGCAGATTGCCCCCGACCCGCTCCCGGGCGTTCACCGGGCATTCGCCGAACCGGCATCGACAGTCGACCACCGCCCCACCGGGGAAATCCGCGCCGCCACCCGCACCGCCCACCGGAAAAAGCCGGCAGGCCCGGGAGACGAATGCGGTGACCGGGATCACGGTGCCGGCGGGCGGGCTTCGGCGTACCCCTCGCCGAGCGGTTCCGGGGCGATCAGCGAGACTTGACGCCATGACCGCCGACGCGCCCGACGACGACAGGACCAGCTTCGCCGACCTCGGGCTCCGCCCCGAGCTGCTGCGGGCGCTCTCCGGACTCGGCTACGAAGAACCCACCCCCATCCAGCGGGAGGCCATCCCGCCGCTCACCGGCGGGCGCGACCTGCTCGGCCAGGCGGCCACCGGAACCGGCAAGACCGCCGCGTTCGCCCTGCCCGTGCTGCAACGCCTGGTCGAGGGCGGGCGCACCGAGCGCGCGCCGTTCGCCCTGGTGCTGGTCCCGACCCGGGAACTGGCCGTCCAGGTGTCCGAGGCCGTGCACCGCTACGGCCGCGACCTCGGCGCGCGGGTGCTGCCGATCTACGGCGGCCAGCCGATCGGGCGGCAGCTCCGCGTGCTGGAGCAGGGCGTGGACGTCGTCGTGGCCACGCCCGGCCGGGCCGTGGACCACCTCAACCGGGGCACCCTGAAGCTGGAGCAGCTGGAGGTCGTCGTCCTCGACGAGGCCGACGAGATGCTCGACATGGGATTCGCCGAGGACCTCGACGCGATCCTGGCCGAGGCCCCGGAGCAGCGGCAGACCGTGCTGTTCTCGGCCACCATGCCCGGCCGCATCGACCGACTGGCCCGGCAGCACCTGACCGACCCGGTGCGCATCACCATCAGCCGCGAGCAGCCCGAGCCCGGCGAGGCCCCGCGCGTGCGGCAGAGCGCCTACGTCGTGCCGCGCGCCCACAAGCCCGCCGCGCTCGGCCGCGTGCTCGACGTCGAGGCCCCCACCGCCGCGATCGTGTTCTGCCGCACCCGCGACGAGGTCGACCAGCTCACCGAGACCCTCAACGGGCGCGGCTACCGGGCCGAGTCGCTGCACGGCGGCATCAGCCAGGAGCAGCGCGACCGGGTGATGGCCCGGCTGCGCAACGGCACCGCCGACCTGCTGGTGGCCACCGACGTCGCCGCGCGCGGCCTGGACGTCGAGCAGCTCACGCACGTCGTGAACTACAACGTGCCCTCCGCGCCGGAGTCCTACGTGCACCGCATCGGCCGGGTCGGCCGGGCGGGGCGCGAGGGCGTCGCCATCACGCTGGCCGAGCCGCGCGAGCACGGGATGCTCAAGACCATCGAGCGGGTCACCAAGCAGCGCATCCAGGTGGAGAAGGTGCCCACCATCGCCGACCTGCGGGCCCGGCGGCTGGAGCTGACCCGCGCGGCGTTGCACGAGAGCCTGCTGGAGGACGACCTGGAGGGCTTCCGGGTCGTGGTCGAGACGCTGGCCGACGAGTTCGACGTGATGGAGGTCGCGCTCGCCGCGGTCAAGCTCGCGCACGAGGCGAGCGGGGCGGCGGCCGACGAGGAGGAGATCCCCGAGGTCGTGCCGCGCGGCGACCGCCGCCCCGGCGGCGAGCCCCGGCGCGAGCGCAAACCGCGCCGCCCCACCGCCGGGATGACCCGGCTGTTCGTCGGCGCGGGCCGCAGCGCGGGCATCCGGCCGCAGGACCTGGTCGGCGCGATCGCCGGCGAGGCCCGCCTCAACGGCCGCGAGATCGGCGCGATCGAGATCGCCGACCGCTTCTCGCTGGTCGAGGTCCCCGACGGCTCGGCCCAGCAGGTGATCACCGCCCTGCGCGGCGCGACCATCAAGGGCCGCAAGGTGACCGTGCGCCGGGAGCGCGAAGAGCTCCGCTGACCCGGCGCACCGGCCGCCGGCGGTCACCCCCGCCGGCGGCCGGTGCCGTCGACGTCGTGGTCGACGGGCACGTCGAGGTCGACGCCCCGCCACAGCGCGCGGGTCGCGGACACGTCGACCTCGCCGCCCCACCAGCGCACCCCGGTCCAGCCGGGGTCGCCGGCACGCGCGAACCGGGCCCACGACGCGACGACCCGGCGGGACAGGGCGCGTTCGGCGGGTCCGGGCGGGCCGCCGACCATGAAGTCCGCACCGGCCAGCGTGCCGAACGCGAACGGCACGTCCGAGGCGTGCCAGGCGGGCGGTCGGCTGAACCGGGCCAGCGGCGCGTCGTGCGCCTCGGCCAACCGCGTCGTGGGTTCGGCGATCACGAAGTCGCCCAGGAGTGCGAGGTAGGCGTCCGACGCGGTCGGGAACAGCTCTCGGTAGCCGGCGACGACGTGCGGCGGCAGCGCGAACGCCCGGCCGAACGCGGCGTACTCGGCCTCGGTGCGGACCGGCGCGATCGTGCCGACCCGGTCGAACAGCCGGTACTCGGCGGTGGTGTGGGCCAGCAGCGCGGGCACGCCGGCGGGGAGCGCGGGCAACCGGTCGGCGACCGGGCCGAACAGCACCGGGTCGTACCCCAGCGGCCCGGACCGCTGGGCGCGGGCCACCGCGTCGGCGGAGGCCACGGCGGACTCCGGTGTCGAGGGGTCGATCCACCGCGCGACCCGGCGGGCGAACCCCTCGGTGCAGCAGCGGTTCGGGACGCTGTGCGCGATCACCCGCCGCACCGCACCTGCCGCCGCCGGACCGCCGTCCGCAGCGGTCGCGGTGGCCAGGAACAGCGCGGAGGCCGCGCCCGCCGACTGGCCCGCCACCGTGATGTTGCCGGGGTCGCCGCCGAACGCGGCGATCTCGTCGCGCACCCACTCCAGCGCCGCGCGCTGGTCGAGCAGGCCCCGGTTGGCGGGCCGGCCCTCGACGTGCCCGAACCCCTCGAAACCCAGGCGGTAGTTGCACGTCACGACGACCAGCCCGGCGCGGGCCAGGGCGGTGCCGTCGTAGTCGGGCTGCGCGGACGACCCGAAGGTGTACGCGCCGCCGTGCAGGAACAGCAGCACCGGGCAGCCCTCGGCGGCGCGCGGGGCCCACACGTTGAGGCTGAGCACGTCCTCGTCGCCCGGCCGCCACACCGGAGCGCCGGGCAGCCGCGCGGACTGCGGCGGGATCGGCCCGAACTCCAGGCAGTCGCCGGAGTGGTCCACCCGCACGGGCGGCGCGAACCGGCGCGGCCCGAACGGCGGCTCCGCGTACCGGATGCCGAGGAACACGTCCACCGCGCGCGCCCCGGGTCCGTGCTCCGCACCAGCGGACGGCACCGCACCGGGCCGTGCCGCGCCGGGTGGTGCCGAAGGGTCCTGCACCGCCCTGCCGCGAAAGCGTCCGCGCCTGGTCATCGGCGTCTACTCTGCCATGATGGGTGACCCGTTGAGCTCACGAGAGGACGCCTCGGAGGCGTTGGGGATGGTGGCCCGCGCGGCGGGCCGGTACCTGGACGTGCTGCCGCACCTGCCGGTGCGCGACCTGTCGCAGGCGCACCTGGTCAAGGAGCTCGACGGGCCGCTGCCCGAGGACGGCGACGGCACCATGACCGCCGTCGCGGACCTGCTGCGGATCGGGACGCGGGCCGCGACGCACTCGTCCGGCCCCCGGTTCTTCCACTTCGTGGTGGGCGGGTCGACGCCGGCCGCGCAGGCGGCCGACTGGGTCACGTCGCTGCTCGACCAGGCGGCGGGCCTGTGGCTGACCTCGCCGCTGGCCGCCCAGGCCGAGACCACCGTCCTGCGGTGGCTCAAGGAGGTGTTCGGCCTCCCGCCCGGCTACGGCGGGGTGCTCACGCCGAGCGCGACGTTCGCCAACCTGACCGGCCTGGCGTGCGCGCGCCACTGGTGGGCCGCGCGGCACGGCGTGGACGTCACCGCCGACGGCCTGGTCGGGCTGCCCCGGATGCCGGTGTTCTCCAGCGGCTACGTGCACGCGAGCAGCCGCAAGGCGTTGCAACTGCTGGGTTTGGGCCGCGACTACGTGCGCACCGTCACCCGCGACGACGCGGGCCGGCTGGACGTGGAGGCGCTGGACCGCGAACTCGCCGTGTCCGGGCCGGCCGTGCTGATCGCGAACGCGGGCGAGGTGAACGCGGGCGACTTCGACCCGATCGACGAGATGGCCGACCTGGCGGCGGCGCACGGCGCGTGGCTGCACGTGGACGGCGCGTTCGGTCTGTTCGCCGCGCTGTCGCCGGACACCGCGCACCTGGTGCGCGGTGTCGAACGGGCCGACTCGCTGGCGTCGGACGGCCACAAGTGGCTCAACGTGCCGTATGAGAGCGGGTTCGCGTTCGTCAAGGACCCGCACGTGCTGGGCCGGGCGTTCGGCGGGTGGAACGCGCCTTACCTGCCCGAGCCGGACGACGAGTTCGTCAACTACAACAACCTGGGTCCGGAGTCGTCGCGCAGGGCGCGGGCGTTCCCGATCTGGACCACGCTGCGCGCCTACGGCCGCTCCGGGCACCGCGCGATGGTGGAGCGGCACCGGGACCTCGCGGTGCGGCTGGGCGGGATCGTGGAGCGCTCCCCCGACCTGGAGCTGCTCGCCCCGGTCACCCTGTTCGTGGTGTGCTTCCGCTACCGGCCGCCGGGCGTGCCGGAGGACCGGCTGGACGAGCTGAACCGGCGGCTGGGCGAGGAACTGCTCGACGACGGGCGGGTGTACGCGGGCACCACCGTGTACCGGGGCCGGGTCGCGCTGCGGCCGGCGATCGTGAACTGGCGCACCACCGCCGAGGACATCGACCTGCTCGCGTCGGTGGTGCGGGAGATCGGGGCACGACTCGCCGCGGACCTGTAGCACGGACGTCCCGCGCCCGCCCGTGGTCAGGGCAGGCGGGCGCGGTCGAGGTAGGGGACCGCGATGTAGCCGGCCAGGTCCAGCACTCCCCCGGTGGCGCGGTCCAGTTCCCGGGCGAACGCGGTGATCCCGGGGTCGACGCGGTCCATCAGCCACGCCAGCAGCACCACCACCACGTCGGCCAGCACGCCCACCTGGTACGGCATCTCGTCGCGCTTGCCGGTGGTGACGGCGTGCGCGAAGTCGGTCATCCCGCGCTCGGTCAGCTCCTTGGGCCCGGTCTCGATCGCGCGTCTCATGGAGTCCACGACCAGCGGCACCACCGACGCCCACGTGGCCCGGGGCGCGATCTCGCAGATCAGGCCGCCGCACAGCGCCGTGGTCCACAGCGCGCCCGGGTCGCCGGCGCGCACCGCGCCGACCGCGAGGTTCGGCAGCAGCGCCGCGCCCTGCTCCCATTCCCCCTTGGCGACCAGCAGCTCCACCGCGTGCCGGTAGTGCTCCAGCGCGGTCGCGTGCTCGCCGAGGCGGGTCAGCACCCGGCCCAGCTCGTCGTGGCACGCGGCCAGGTCGAGCGGCCCGCCGAGCCGTTCGGCCAGCGCGACGCCCACCTCCGCGCAGTGCCGCGCGGTGCCCAGCTCGCCCAGGTCGCGGTGGCACGCGCCGAGTTCGCGCAGCGCCGCCAGCTCGGCGGGGCCGTCGCCCTCGGCGCGGAACAGCTTTACCGCGCGCACGCCGGCGTCGACGGCGGCGGCCAGGTCGCCGGCGGCGTGGTGGCGCACGCACTCCTCGAACGCGCACGCCGCCCGCCTCGGCCGGTCGGCCGGCTCGACGGCGAGGTCGTGCGCCCCCACCGCGTACCGCGCGGCCGTCCCGTGGTCTTCGCTCAGCTCACCCAGCACGCCGTTCGCCTCCATCAGCCGAGTCCCACCGCCGTCCCCGTGCAGCGCTGCCCGCGCCTGTTCCGGTCCGCCCCGGTCGGCCAGCCGCGCCATGCGCAGCAGCACGTCCGCCCGGTCCCGGCACGCGTCGCCCTGCGCCACGCACCGTTCGAAGTCCGCGAGCGCCTCGGGGTACTCCCCGCGCTCCTCGTGCCGCCGCCCGGTGATCCGGTAGCGCTCGGCCCACCGCGCGCCCGCCTCCCCGGCCGGCAGGTCGAGAGCGCGCAGCACGTCCTCCACCCTCGTCACCAGCTCGGCGGCCTCGGTGTCGTCGCGGGTCAGCGACAGCTCGTCGAGCAGCACGTCCGCGTAGGACGCGGTGCCGGTGGCACCGGCGCGCTCGGCGGCCCCGCGCAGCGCCACGATCTCCCGGTGCAGCACGCGGCTCAACGGCTCCCCGCGCTCCCGCGCGACCCCGGCGAGCAGCCCGCAGCCGGCCAACGCCGCCGCACCGTCCGTCGTGGACCCCTCGCGCCACTCGTCCAGCCGGCCGTTGACCGTGCCGACGTACAGGTAGGACCGCTCGACGCCGCCGGGCACGCCGGTGCCGACGACGGCGTGCGCGGCGGGCCACTCCTCGGCGGTCAGCCGGCGCACCACGGTCCGCGCGAACCCGGCCGCCAGGTTCGGCGGGACCGACCACAGCGCGCCGACGTAGCCGCGCGCGCCGGCCCGGACGAACTCGCGGCCGAGCCCGGTCCACGAGCGGCACGAGTTGTTGAACACGATCGGGCGGTGGCGCAGCACGGGCCGGTGCGGCACCAGCCACTCCGGCAGCTCCTGCCCGCCCAGCACGATGTCATCGCCGTGGTGGGTGTTGAAGAACACCAGCTCGACGGGCAGCCCGGCCAGGGCGTCCAGCGCGTCGAGCGAGGCGTCCGACCCGGACAGCACGATGGGGTGGGTGAGGCGTCCGGCCCGGTGGCCGCCCGCCGGCGTGCTGTCGGCGCGGTAGGACCCGGCGTCGAACACCAGGCTGAACGCGCCGGGGTGGCGGTGCGCGGCGGCCCCGTGCAGCTCGGTGAGCACCACCAGCGCCGGGTCGGCGACGACGTGCCCGATGGGCTTGCGGCTCCAGTTCACGTCGTCGGCGCGCACGAACGAGTACGGCAGCCCGGCGGTGAACGCGGTCAGCCGCCGGTCGCCCACCTCGGCCACGGCACGCGCCGGGACCTGCGCGGTGACCACCGCCTCGACCGCCGCGTACGGGTCGTGGTCGCCGGTCGACAGGTACCGCCACAGCGCCTCGACGTAGCCGATGCCCTTGATGGCGTCGCCGATCGCGCCGGCGGCGGCGGTGACCCGTTCCTGCTCCTCGGCGACGACCCGCCGGACCTCCGCGAGGTCGGGCGGCGGGATGATCACCAGGCGCGCGCCCCGGTGGTGCGCGTACGCGGCGGCGACCAGCACGTCGGCGGTGCCGTCGTCCTCCACCAGCACGGCTTCGTCGCCCTCGGGCTGGTGGTCCGGCAGCGACGGCTCCGGCGCACCCGCCACCACGCGCAGCGGCCGGCCCAGGCGCAGCGCGGCGAACAGGGCGGCGGTGAAGTCGGCGTGCGGCGGCACGTCCAGGGTCTCCGGCTCGCCGTCGCGCAACGCCTGCCACGCGGCGGCGGTCAGGTTGCGGCTCTGCGACAGCCGCACGACGTCGAGCCCGTCGAACAGCCGCCCGCCGCCGTCTGCCGGGTCGACGGCGTTCAGCTCCGCCGGCTCGGGGTCGCACAGGAACACCGCGCGCCGCACGCCCAGCAGGCGCAGCAGGTCCGCCAGCCGTTCGTGGTGGCGCAGCCACGACCGGTAGGGGGCGAGGGCGCGGCGCAGCCGGTCCGCCTCGGCCTGGTCGGCCAGGGCGAGGCTCGCGGTGTGCTCGGCGTGCAGCGCCAGGTAGTCGGTTTCCGACAGCGGCGGCGGGCGCAGCGCCACGACGGGCGTGAACCGGTCGGCGGGCAGGCAGGACACCACGACGGCGGCCTCCCGCACCTGGTCCGGTCGGCACACCACGACCGTGTCGGCGACGGCGGGCAGCGGGTCGCTGGTCACCGTCAGGCACAGCTCGGAGGTGCCCGGCGGCAGCTCGACCACCGCCCCGCCGGGCGCCACGGCAGCCGGTGCGGTGCCGCTGACGTGCAGCGACACCCCGCCGGGCAGCTCGAAGGAGAGCCCGTCGGCAGTCGGCGCGGCGGGCGCGTCGACGTCCAGCCGCCACCGGGCGGGCCCGGTCAGGTCGAAGCGCCGCAGCAGCACCGCGCGCCCCGGGCCGCCGTGCGGCTCGTCCACCACGGGGTCGCGCGCGCCGGTCTCGGCGGTGAGGTGCTCGCGCACCGCGACGGGAGGCTTGCGGTGCGCGTCGAGCAGGACGGCACGCAGCAGTCCCGCCTCGAAGCGGAACCGGATTCCGTGCGGGGCACCGAGGTCCACTGGCTCACAACCCTTGCTGCGACGACTCCACCGGATGGTGGTGGCGTGCGGAAACTACGCCACCGACGCGGCCGTTCGACACAACATCCCGAGGGTGCGCGAGGTTGTTACAACCGCAGGTCCACCCGGTACTGCCGACCGACGCCCACCCGAGCCGCCCACCCGGGCCGTCCACGCCGCCGCCGGCCCGGCAGCGGCGGCGTGGACGGCCGCCGTGCCGGTGCCGTGGTCAGCCGCCCAGCTCGGCCCGCATCATCGCCAGCACCGAGGCGGGCGCGGTCTCCGGCGAGCCCGAGTCGTAGGGCGGCTCGGGCGCGTACTCGATCAGCAGCTGGGTGAAGCGGGCCCGGTCGTCGCCCCAGATCAGCCCGACCAGGGTGAGGGCCATGTCGATGCCGGCCGACACGCCCGCGCCGGTCACCACGTCCCCGTCGCGCACCACCCGGTCGGTGCTGACCACCGCGCCGAGCCGGGCCAGCTCCTCGCGGACCGCCCAGTGCGTGGTGGCGGGCCGGCCGTCGAGGATGCCCGCCTGGGCGAGCAGCGTGGAGCCGGTGCACACCGACGTGGTCCACGTCGCCGTCGGGTGCACCGCGCGCAGCCAGGCCGCGACCACCCAGTCCGCCAGCGGCTCGGACCACGCGCCGCTGCCCGGCACCACGACCACGTCCGGCCGGTCCACCTCGTCGAAGGTCGCGGTGGGCGTGACGACCAGCCCCGCGTCGGCGGTGACCGGGTCCTTCGTGGCCGCCACGAACCGGACGGTCACGCCCGGCTGGTGGCCGAGCACCTCGTAGGGCCCGATCAGGTCGAGCGCGGTGAACTTCGGGTACAGCACGAAAGCGAGTTCCATTCCCATCCCCCATCGTCAGGCCGCACCGGTCGTGCGGAACCTGTGCCGGTAGCCGCCCGGCGTGACGCCGAGCACCCTCAGGAACGCGCGGCGCATGGTCTCCGAGGACCCGAAGCCGCAGCGCCGGGCCACCACGTCGAGCCCCTCGTCACCGGACTCCAGCACGCCGGCGGCGGCCTCGACCCGCGCCCGCTCCACGTACCGGGCGGGCGACGCCCCGACCCGGCGCGGGAACACCCGGGCGAAGTGCCGGGCGCTCATCGCGGCGCGGCGGGCCATCTCCGCGACCGTCCACGCCCCGGCCGGGTCGTCGGCGATCGCGTCCAGCACGGCCCGCAGCCCCGGCTCGCGCACCGGTGGCACCCGGGACCGCACGCTGAACTGGGACTGGCCGCCGGGCCGTTGCAGGAACACCACGAGCCACCGGGCGACCAGCCGGGCCAGCGCCGCGTCGTGGTCGCGCTCCAGCAGCGCCAGGGCCAGGTCGATGCCCGCCGTGACGCCCGCCGACGTGGCCAGCCGCCCGTCCCGGACGAAGATCGCGTCCGGCACGACCTCCACCGCCGGGTGGTCGGCGGCCAGCCGGCCGCAGTACGCCCAGTGCGTGGTGGCCCGCGCCCCGTCCAGCAGCCCGGCGGCGGCCAGCAGGAACGCCCCGGTGCACACCGAGGCGACCCGCCGGGCCGGGCCGGCGAGCCGCCGCAGCTGCGCCAGCAGCTCGGCGTCCCGCGCGGCCTGCTCGAACCCGGAGCCGCCGACGACGACCAGCGTGTCCACCGGCCCGGCGACCTCGCGGAGGTCGTCGGCGGCCAGGCCGACGCCGGACGCGGTGAAACCCCCGCCCACCGCGGCCAGCCGCACCCGGTAGCCGCCCCGCACCGCCGCCGCTCCCCGGAACACCTCCAGGGGTCCGGCGATGTCGAGCAGCGTGGCGTCCGGGTAGCCGACGATCAGCACCTCGCGTTCCACACGTCCACCTTCCCGAGCCGCGCGGGTGGCGGCAACGACCCGCGACCCTCGATTCCTGCCACGCTACGGTCAGGCGTGCTGAGGATCGAGATCGACGGCGCCACCCCCACCCCGGACCAGCTCGCGCCCGCCGTGCTGGCCAACTACGGCCACTTCACCGCCATGCAGGTCCGCGACCGCCGGGTGCGCGGCCTGGACGAGCACCTGCGCCGGCTGGACGAGGGCAACCGCGAGCTGTACGGCACCGGCCTGGACGGCGGGCGGGTGCGCGCCCTGGTGTCGCACGCCCTGGCCGACGACGTCCGCGACGCGTCCGTGCGCGTCGTCGTGTTCGGCCCCACCGACCCGGCCGTGCTGGTCGCGGTGCGCGACCCGGCCACGGCGCCGGAGCGCCCCCAGCGCCTGCTGCCGGTGGCCTACCAGCGCCCGCTGCCGCACGTGAAGCACCTGGGCGGCTTCGGCCAGTCCCTGCACCGCGCCCGGGCCGCCGCCGCCGGCTACGACGAGGCGCTGCTGACCACCCCGGACGGCGTGGTCGTGGAGGGGGCCATCACGAACATCGCGTTCCTCGACGGCGACGACGTGGTGTGGGCCGAGGCGGACTGGCTGCACGGCATCACCATGCAACTGCTCGAACGCGCGCTGCCCGCGCGACGGGCCGTGGTGCGGCTGGCGGACCTGCGCTCCTACCGGGGCGCGTTCCTGACGAACTCGCTCGGCGTGGTCGCCGTGTCCGGTGTGGACGACGTGGAGTACGAAGTGGACGCCGACGCCATCGCCCGCGTGCAAGCCGCGTACGACACGACGCCGTGGGACCCGTTTGAGTAGAACCCCCGATGTGCGACGACCGCTGCGCACGGGATCGTGTGGCGGTGATCAACACCCCGGAACGCCCGCTCGCGGTCGTCATGCAGGTCGCGGCCGTGCTGGTCGGCTCGCTGGTGATCATGTACACGGCCGGGTGGGTGGTGGTGTTCGGTTTCTGGGTCGGCAGCCGGATCGTCGTCGCGGTCGCCATGGTCCCGGTCTTCGGCCTGTTCTACCTGATCGGCACGGTCACCGCCGAGGCCGGCCCGCTGACCCGCACGCCGGGGTGGCGGGTGCTGTGGGCGGCGCTGGTGTCGGTCGTGGGCCTGCTCGGCGTCGTGTTCTACGCCGCCGCCCTCCAGTCCTGGGAGCCGCACGGCCCGACCTGGCTGCTGTACGGCGGTTTCGGGGTGCCGGCGGCGCTGGTGGCCGCCATCCTCGCGCGCGGCACCCTGCTCCCGCTGGGCGCGGCGGCGGTGGCCGTGGCGTTGATCGCCGTCGCCAACACCGGGCCGACCTGGCAGGAACCGGACAACGCCAAGGCGCGCAGGGACGCCCTCGGGATCACGCCGCACACGTCCGCGCGGACCGACCTCGGCGCACCCGTCCTGCGGGTGGAGGACGGGCGGGTCGTCGTGGTCTACCCGGCCGCGCCCGGCGAGCCGCTGGGCCCCGACCCGGAACTGGCCACCCGCCGGGTCCCGGCCACCAGGTGGGACGAGTCCCCGGCCTACCGGGAGGACCCGGAGCGCCACGTGTGGGTCTGGCGGTACGGGCAGGCCGAGATCACCACGACCGTGTCCAAGCGGGTCGACCGGGAGGCCGCGCTGGACCTCGCCCGGAGCGCGCGGCCGGCCACCGACGACGAGGTGCTGCGCCTCGTGCCGCCGGCGGACCGGCCGGTCCTGCGGGTGGTCGACCGGTTCACCGCCACCCTCCGCGAACTCGTCGCGGGCCGGGGCGCGGCGGGCTGACCGCGCTCAGACCGCCGGCGGCCGGTCCTCGTACGGCGTGGACAGCACGACCGTCGTCCGGGTGGACACGTTCGCCGCCTCCCGGATCTGCCGCAGCAGCTCCTCCAGCGCGGTCGGCGACGCCACCCGGACGCGCAGGACGTACGAGGCGTCCCCCGCGACCGAGTAGCACGCCTCGACCTGCGGCAGGTGCTCCAGCCGCCTCGGGTAGTCGTCCGGAGCCGCCGGGTCGATCGGGGTCAGCGAGATGAACGCGGTCAGCGGCAAGCCGATCTCGTCGCCGTCCAGCCGCGCCGCGTAGCCCCGGACCACGCCGCGCTGCTCCAGCCGGCGCACCCGCTGGTGCACGGCCGACACGCTCAGGCCGACCCGCTCGGCGAGGTCGGTGAAGCTGCACCGGCCGTCGGCGGCCAGCTCGCGCAGGATCGCCCGGTCTATCGGCTCCAGGTTGGTCACGCGGGCAGCACCACCAGGTCGTGGGGTCGGTTGTTGACGGACTCGACACCGCTGTCGGTGGCGATCACGATGTCCTCGATCCGGGCGCCCCACCGGCCGGGCAGGTAGATGCCGGGCTCCACGCTGAACGCCATGCCGGCCTCCAGCACCAGGTCGTTGCCGCCCACGATGTAGGGCTCCTCGTGCACGTCGAGCCCGATCCCGTGACCGGTGCGGTGCACGAAGTACTCGCCGAAGCCGGCGTCCGCGATGACCTCGCGCGCGGCGGCGTCGACCGACTCGCACGTGACACCGGGCCGGACCGCGTCCACGGCCGCCTGCTGCGCGGCCTGGAGGACCGCGTAGGTCTCCCACACGTCCTTGTCACGCGGCTCGCCCAGCACGTAGCACCGGGTGGAGTCGGAGTTGTAGCCCTCGGCCACCGGGCCGCCGATGTCGACCACGACCACGTCACCGGCCTCGATCACCCGGTCGGACAGGCTGTGGTGCGGTGACGCGCCGTTGGGGCCGGACCCGACGATCACGAACTCGGCCAGCTCGTGGCCCTCGGCGACGATCGCGGCGGCGATGTCCGCGCCCACCTCGGCCTCCGTGCGGCCCGGCCGCAGCCACTCGCCGATCCGCGCGTGCACCCGGTCGATCGCCGCGCCGGCCTTGCGCAGCGCCTCGACCTCGGAGGCGTCCTTGCGCATCCGCAGCTCGCGCAGCACCGGGCCGGCCAGCACCTGGTCGCCGCCGATCGCGTCGCGCAGGCGCAGGTTGTGCAGCGCGGGCATCATGTCCGCGACGGCGACCCGGTCGGTGCCCTTGAGCGCCCGGCGCACCAGCGCGTACGGGTCCTCGCCGTCGACCCAGGTGGCCACCTCGACGCCGAGTTCCCCGGTCGGCACGGCCGCGTAGCCGGGCTGCTCCAGCTTCGGCACGACGAGCACCGGCGTGCCGCCGACCGGCAGCACCAGGCAGGTCAGCCGCTCGAACGACGAACCGCCCGCCCCGATCAGGTAGCGCAGGTCCGAGCCGGGGGTGATGAGCAGGGCGTCCACACCGGCGGTGGTCGCCGCGCCGGCGGCCTTGTCCAGCCGCGCGCGCAGGGCGTCCACGTCAATGGGTCCAACATGGGTCGACATGTCTCGTGAGCCTAGTCCTGCCAGGGCGGCCACGTGCCAGGACACCTGATCACCACGCACCGGGAACGGCCGCGCACCGACCGTGCGCGCGCACGGTGTCGTACCCGTCTGGCAAGCTGTCCGGGGTGAGCAGCCCGCTGGTCCTCATGGACGCCGCCAGTCTGTACTTCCGGGCGTTCTACGCGTTGCCCGAGTCGATGACCGCACCGGACGGCACCCCGGTCAACGCCGTGCGCGGTTTCATCGACACCGTCACCAAGGTCGTCGCCGACCGGGGCGCGGGCCGGGTGGTCGCCTGCCTCGACGCCGACTGGCGGCCGGAGTTCCGGGTGGCCGCCCTGCCGTCCTACAAGGCGCACCGGGTCGCCACCGGGGCGGCCGACGGCGAGGAGGAGGTGCCGGACGCGCTGACCCCGCAGGTCCCGATCATCCTCGACGTGCTCGACGCGGTCGGCATCGCCACCGCCGAGGCGGTCGGCTACGAGGCGGACGACGTCATCGGCACCCTGGCCGCGCGCGAGGCGGTCGACCCGGTCGAGGTGATCACCGGCGACCGCGACCTGTTCCAGGTGGTCCGTGAGCAGCCCACCCCGGTCCGCGTGCTGTACCTGGGTCGCGGCTGGGCGAAGGCGGAGCTGATCGGGCCGGCGGAGCTGGCCGCCAAGTACGCCCTGCCCGAGCGGGACGCGGGCCGCGCGTACGCGGGGATGGCCGTGCTGCGCGGCGACCCGTCGGACGGCCTGCCCGGTGTGGCGGGCATCGGCGAGAAGACGGCCGCCAAGCTGATCACGGAGTTCGGCTCGCTGGAGGCGGTGCTGGCGGCCGTGCACGACGGCAAGGACCGCAAGCTCACCACCCGCGCCCGCACGGCCCTGACCAACGCCCAGGACTACCTGGCCGTCGCGCCGACCGTGGTGAACGTCGCCACCGACGCCGAGATCGTCCAAGACCGCCCCGACCCGGTCCCGGCCGCCCCCGCAGACCCCGACCGGGTAGAGGACCTGAGCCGCCGCTGGGGCCTGGGCAGCTCACTCCCCCGCCTGCTCAACGCCCTGGAAAAGCGCTCCACCTGAACACCCCAGACACACGCTTGCTGGACGGGCGCGCACCACCTGCACCCCCCAGATCGCACCACCTGCACCCTCACAGATCGCATCACTCGACCGACACGCGAGGCCGCGTCGGTGTGTCGCGCCGCCTTTCGCTCCGATCACGCTCTTCGATCGGAGCGAAACGCGGCGCGATGCACCGACTTCCGGGCGGCCGAGCCCGCCTCGACGAAGTCGAGGCAATCAAACACAGCAATCAGAAATAAGTTCCGCACCAAGGCAACTCGTCCACCGCGAACAGCGCGTCGGCGCGGGCCACCGCGTCGGCCGACGTCGACTCGAAGCGGCCGGTCATCGCCAGCGCGCCGAAGGTCACGTCACCCAGGTAGGCCGCCGCCAGGACGTCGACGTCGACCACGAAGTCCGGCTCGTCGGTCGTCCGGGACGCGCCGCCGGCACTGATCCGGTACGCGCCCTCGTTCTCCGGCAGGAACCGGTCCCGCACGCCGAGCACCACGGGCTCGCCCGCGCGGTAGGTGCGCGCCGCGAGCGCCGCCCCCACGTCCAGCAGGCGCAGCCACGTCTCGTCCCCGAGGTCCACCGACCGCAGACCCCGCCGGTCGGCCAGCAGCCACTCCAGCGGCTCGTCCAGCGGCCGGCCCTCGGCGACCACCTCGCCCACCAGGTCCACACCCAGCAGGAACGTCCACAGGTCCGCCCACGCGCGCGGGCTCGCCGCCCACAGGTCCAGCACGGCCAGCACGGTCGGCTTCTCGTGGCCGTGCTCCCACGAACCCGGGGTCACCTTGTAGACGGCGTACCCGTCGTCGCCGTCCGGCCCGGAGGCCACGGCGAAGCGCAGGTTCTCCTCCTTGGCCACGCGGCGCAGGTTCACGTCCCAGTGGCCCGGCCACCGGGCGATCGTCCCGGCCCGGCCGGGCGAGAGCCGGTCGAACAGCTCCTGGCACAGCGGCAGCGCGCGCTCGGCGTCCACCAGGCGCACCCGGCCCGCGATCGGCAGCCGCGACCTGGTCTCCACCCGCTTGACCCGCACCTCGCGGTAGCGGGTGGCCACGCCGTAGCCGAACCGGCCGTAGATCACGCTCTCGGACGCGCGCAGCGACGACGCCACGTCGCCCGCGTCGCGCATCGCCCGCAGCTGGGCGCGCTGCAACGCGGTCAGCACGCCGCGCCGCGTCCAGTCCGCGCGCACGCCGACCCGGCTGACCGCCGACATCGGCACCACCGCGCCGCCGGGCACCGCCAGCTCGGACGGGAACGTCTGCACCGTGCCGACCAGCTCGTCGTCGGCGAACGCGCCCAGCGCCTGGCCGCTGCGGTAGCTGATCCCGACGCTCTCCCACGCCTCGTCGGTGGACGGGCCGTGGTGCAGCGTGCTCCGGAACAGGGTGTGGGCGGCGCGGAAGTGGGCATCGTCGAGGACGCGGATGTCGAGGTCGGTCACCGCCTGATGGTGCCTGCCCGGACGCCGCCGCCGCGACCGGGTTTCGGTGCGATCTGCCTTACCCCGGCGGGGGAACGACGGAGCCACCCCCGTGCGGGGGTGGCTCCGTGACGGTGCGCGTCGGGGTGGTCACCCGGTGGGCTGGCCGACCTCGTACTCGCCGTCGGCGGTCTTCACCGTGATCTTCACGTCCTTGTCCTTGCCGCCGATCTTCACCTTGCAGGTGAACGTGCGGTTCGGCTCCACCGGGTTCTCCCCGGAGCAGGTCGCGCTCTCCACGTCGGAGATCTTGTAGTCGTCCTTCAGGATCTGCACGATCCCGGTCTGGACGGCCGCGTTGTCGAAGATCTTCTTCTTGAAGAAGCCGGGCGTCACGAACCCGGTGATGCCGACGGCGGCGACCACCAGCACGACCAGCGCGACGACCACCCAGAGCACCGCGCCGGACTTCTTCGCGGGCGGCTGCTGGCCGTAGCCGGGCTGCCCGTAGGGGTTCTGCTGCTGCCCGAACTGCCCCGGCTGCTGGCCCCACTGCTGCTGCGACGGGTCCGGCTGGCCGTAGGGGTTCTGCTGCTGCGGCTGGCCGTACGGGTTCTGCTGCTGTTGCTGCTGCTGGGTCGGGTCGTACCCGCCGGGGTACTGCTGGGTGTACTGCTGCTGCTGGGGCTGCTGGCCCCACTGCTGCTGTTGCTGCTGGGACGGGTCCGGCTGCCCGTAGCCGGGCTGCTGAGCGGGGAAACCACCCGACGGCGTGCCGGGGTACCCACCACCGCCGTAGGGCTGCTGGCCCCACTGCTGCTGCGGGTCGTTCCCTCCGGACGGTCCGTACGGACTGGTCATGCTCGGCCTCCGACGGTCGGTCTGGAAAAGACGTGTCAAGTCTTGCGGGCGCGAT
This sequence comes from Actinosynnema sp. NPDC050436, assembly GCF_040655415.1. Taxonomy (NCBI): domain Bacteria; kingdom Bacillati; phylum Actinomycetota; class Actinomycetes; order Pseudonocardiales; family Pseudonocardiaceae; genus Actinosynnema; species Actinosynnema sp. NPDC050436. The sequence goes on from NZ_JBFAJV010000004.1 coordinate 238,875, forward strand.
CAAACCACAGGAGCGCGGGGCGCACCCAGCCACCCCGCAAAGCTTTCTCAGACCGTGGCCATCGCCACCACTCCCCGGCGCAGGGCGTCCACGGCCTTGCGCGCCGTCGCACCGACCGGGTCGCCGCCGCCGACCACGTCCCGGATCTGGTCCAGGAAGTCGATCACCTGGCGGCACCAGCGCACGAAGTCGCCCGCGCCCAGCTCGGTGCCGCTCGCCTCGGACGAGCTGAGCACCTTCTCCAGCGACTCGCCGCGCGCCCACCGGTACACCGGCCAGGCGAAACCGGGGTCGGGCTGGCGGGTGCGGTCGAGCTTGTGCCGCCGCTCGTCGTCCTCCAGCTCGGCCCACAGCCGGGCGGTGGCCGTCATCGCGTCGGTCACCCCGCCCGGCGGCAGCCGGGTCTCCAGCGGGCCGTCCCGACGCGCCTCGTAGACCAGCGACGACACCACGGCGGCCAGCTCGGCCCAGTCGAGCCCGCGCCACACGCCGTGCCGCAGGCACTCGGCCGCGAGCAGGTCCGACTCGGAGTACAGCCTGGTCAGCCGCTTGCCGTGCTCGGTGACCTCCTCGCCCGGCCCGGACTCCCGCTCGTGCAGGTAGCCGCGCTCGCGCAGCAGGCCCCGGATGCGGTCGAACTCGCGGGCCAGCGAGTGCGTGGTGGCCGCGACCTTGCGCTCCACCTGCTCGGTCTCGGCCAGCAGCCGGTGGTACCGCTCGCCCCAGCGGGCGTGGTCCTCGCGCTTCTCGCACGCGTGGCACGGGTGCGAGCGCAGCGCGCGGCGCAACGTCGCCAGCTCGGCGTCGTCGTCGGCCGTCGACCGCCGCTTGCGCAGCGACGGCGCGGCGATCCCGGTGTTGCGCAGCGTGGACGCCAGGTCGCGCCGCGACTTCGGCGACCGGGTGTCGACCTGCCGGGGCAGCTTCACCCGCCCCAGCACCTCGACCGGCGACGGGAAGTCCGCCGACGACAGCCGGCCCGCCCACCGGTCCTCGGTCACCACCAGCGGCCGGGCCTCGCCCAGCGGCTCCAGGCCCGGGTCGATGACGACCGCGAGCCCCGACCGCCGGCCGGACGGCACCGCGATCACGTCGCCCTTGCGCAGCCGCTCCAGCGACGCCGCCGCCTCCGCCCGCCGCGCGGACGAGTTCTGCCGGGCCAGCGCCTTCTCCCGGTCGGCGACCCGGCGGCGCAGCGACGCGTACTCGGTGAAGTCGCCCAGGTGGCAGCTCATCGCCTCGGCGTAGCCGGCCAGCGCCTCCTTGTTGCGCTCGATCCGCCGCGCCAGGCCCACCACCGACCGGTCGGCCTGGAACTGCGCGAACGACTGCTCCAGGATCTCCCGGGCCGCCGCCGCGCCGAGCTGGTTGACCAGGTTGACGGCCATGTTGTAGCCGGGCCGGAACGACGACCGCAGCGGGTAGGTGCGGGTGGACGCGAGGCCGGCGACCGCCTTCGGGTCGACACCCGGCTGCCACACCACGACCGCGTGGCCCTCGACGTCGATCCCGCGCCGCCCGGCCCGCCCGGTGAGCTGCGTGTACTCCCCCGGCGTCAGGTCGACGTGCGCCTCGCCGTTGTACTTGACCAGCTTCTCCAGCACGACCGTGCGGGCGGGCATGTTGATGCCCAGCGCGAGGGTCTCGGTGGCGAACACGACCTTGACCAGGCCCCGGACGAACAGCTCCTCGACGGTCTCCTTGAACGCCGGCAGCAGCCCCGCGTGGTGGCTGGCGATGCCGCGCTCCAGCGCGTCGCGCCACTCCCAGTAGCCCAGCACCATCAGGTCGCCCTGCGGCAGGTCGCGGGTCTTGGAGTCGATGACCTCGCGGATGACCTCGACCTCGGCGTCGGTGGTGAGCCGCAGCCCGGCCCGCACGCACTGGCCGACCGCCGCGTCGCAGCCCGCCCGGCTGAACACGAAGTCGATCGCGGGCAGCAGGCCCGCGCCGTCCAGCCGCTGCACGACGTCGACCCGCGACGGCGGCTTGAACCCCGACCCGCGCGGCGGGCGGCCCTTGTTGTTCTTGTTCCGGCTCCACGGCACGTGGTAGCGGAACAGGTCCTCGGTGTGCCGCAGGAGCTGCGGGTTCAGCCGGGCCGCGCCGTCCGCCGCCTCGCCCGCGAACAGGTCCATCATCCGCCCGCCGGCCATCATGTGCTGCCACAGCGGCACCGGCCGGTGCTCGTCCACCACGACGGTGGTGTCGCCGCGCACCTCGACCAGCCACTCGCCGAACTCCTCGGCGTTGCTGACCGTCGCGGACAGGCCGATCAGCCGCACCGTCTCCGGCAGGTGCAGGATCACCTCCTCCCACACCGGGCCCCGGAACCGGTCGGCCAGGTAGTGCACCTCGTCCATCACCACGTACGCGAGGCCGTCCAGCGTGGACGAGCCGGCGTAGAGCATGTTGCGCAGCACCTCGGTGGTCATCACCACGACGGGCGCGTCGCCGTTCACCGAGGTGTCGCCGGTGAGCAGGCCCACCTTCCCCTCGCCGTAGCGGGCCACCAGGTCGGCGTACTTCTGGTTGGACAGCGCCTTGATCGGGGTGGTGTAGAAGCACTTGCGGCCCTCGGACAGGGCCAGGTGGACGGCGAACTCGCCGACGACGGTCTTGCCGGCGCCGGTCGGGGCGCACACCAGCACGCCGTGGCCGTCCTCCAGGGCCTCGCAGGCGCGCTGCTGGAACGGGTCGAGCTCGAAGGAGAGCACCGACAGGAAGTCGGTCAGCTTGGGCCGGGTGGTGCGGCGGCGGAAGTCCGCGTAGGCGTCGGCCGGAGACCGCGAAGCGCTTGACACCCTCCCAGGCTGTCACATGGGACCGACAAAAGCGCTCTTGATCCGCGACGCGCCGCCCGGCGGCGGGCCCGCGCTAGCCCGCGACGACCCCGCTGACCACCGTCAACGCCCCTGACCCGCAGGTCACGCCCAGCGGGAGGGGGCGCTGCCGCTCGCCGTCGGCGTACCCGACCCAGCCCGGACCCGACAGGGTGACCGACCGGGCGCGCAGCGTCCGGACCGCCGGGTGGTCGACGTGCCGGCCGGTGCGCAGCGAGGGCAGCATCCGCAGCAGCGCCCGGCGCGGCGCGGCGGCGACCACGGTGAGGTCGAGCAGGCCGTCCGAGGCGTCCGCGTCCGGGCACACCGGGATGCCGCCGCCGTAGCTGGTGGTGTTGCCCACGGCGACCAGCAGGGCGTCCAGCTCCAGCCGCCCGTGCTCGGTGGCCACGACCAGGGGCTGCGGGCGGAGGGTGGCCAGTTCGGCGAGGATGGCCAGGTCGTAGCGGCGGGGGCCGGCGGGCCACCGCATCCCGTTGGCGCGCTCGTTGACCGCCGAGTCGAACCCCGCGCACAGGACGGTGGCGAACCACGTCCCGTCGTCGAGCCGGCCCAGGTCGAGCGGGCGGGTGGTGTCGTCGCGCAGGGCGGCGACCACGGCGTCCACCGAGGTGGTGCCCAGCGCGGAGGCGAGGTCGTTGCCGGTGCCGGCGGGGACCACGGCCAGCGCGGTGGACGTGCCGGCGCACGCCTGGACGCCCAGGTGGGCGGCCCCGTCGCCGCCGAGCACGATGAGGACGTCGACGCCGTCGGCCACGGCGCGGCGGGCCAGGTCGGCGGTGCCCCGGGCGGTCGGGGCGACGTGCAGGTCCAGCGAGTCGACGGCGGTGCGCAGCCGGGCGGCGACGGTGCCCGCGAGCCGGGCGGCACGTCCCCGGCCCGAGGCGGGGCAGACCAGCAGGGCGGCGCGCGTCATCGGGCGGAGCGGTCCACGGCGGGAGACCTCCAGGGTCCGGCGGCTCCCGGCATCCTGGCACACCGAACCCGAAAAAGATCCATGACGTTCGGCTCACCGCCACCGGGCGTCCCCCGTGGGGACGCCGCGCGGCCCGGCTCAGGTCACGTCGTCGTAGCGCACCCGGTGCGGCTGCTTCTGCGTCACCGGCTCGTTGATGGTCTCCTCGACCTGCGACGGCTGGTAGTCGAACGGGGCCGCCTCGTCGTCGTCCAGGTCGTCCAGGCCCTCGGCCTTGCGCTTGCGGGCCTTCCGCTTGTCGTGGACGCGGGCGAGCTGGATCGCCAGCTCGAACAGCAGCGTCAGCGCGATGGCGAGCGCCACCATCGAGATCGGGTCGGTGCCCGGGGTCGCGATCGCGGCGAAGATGAACAGCCCGAACACGATCCCGCGCCGCCACCTGCGCAGCTTGTCGTAGGTGAGCACGCCGGCCCGGTTGAGCATCACCACGACCAGCGGCAGCTCGAAGCTCACCCCGAAGATGAGCAGCAGCGCGAGCACGAAGTCGATGTAGTCGCCGCCGGACAGCGCGGTCAGGAACTGGTTGTCGCCGAAGCCGACGAGCACCACGAGGCCCTGCGGCACCACGTAGAACGCCAGCGTGGCACCGATGACGAACAGCACCGAGGCCACCGCGACGAAGGTCAGCGCGAAGCGGCGCTCCTTGGCGTACAGGCCGGGCGCGATGAACCGCCACACCTGGTAGAGCCACAGCGGCGAGGTGATCGCCATGCCGGCGGCGGCACCCACCTTGAGCTGGATCATGAAGCTCTCGAACGGCTTGGTCTGCAACAGCTGGCAGGCGCCGTTCTGGTTGAGCCGGTCGTCCGCCGGGACCTGGCAGTACGGGTCGAGGGCGATGTCACCGAGGCTGGGCAGGCCGAAGATGTGCCAGCTCCACCAGAAGAAGCCGAAGATCGCGCCGACGGCGACGATCAGCAGCGCGAGACCCAGGCGGTGCCTGAGGTCGTACAGGTGGTCCTTGAGCGACATCGTGCCGTCGGGATTGCCCCGACGACTGGTCAGCCGGCGGCGCTCGCGCCGACGCTGGAACCACCCGGGCGGACTTGCCCCCACCGTGACAACCGTCCTTCTGGTCTAGTTCCGGAACCGTCCTCCGCCGGCTAGGACTGCTTGTTCTGCAGGTTCTGCGCGGACTGCTCGATCGGCTGCGCCACCTGCGGCTGGACCGGCTGCTGCACGGGCTGAACGGGCTGCTGGACCGGCTGGGCGGGCGGTTGCACGACCTGCTGCGGCTGGGCCGGCGGGAGCTGCTGGACGGGGGGCTGCGGCGCGGCGGTGCCGTGCTGCTGCGACTGGTCGTCCTCGTCGCGCAGGCCCTTGGTCTCGGCCTTGAGGATCTTGGCCGACTTGCCCAGCGAGCGCGCCATGTCGGGCAGCTTCTTCGCCCCGAACAGCAGGATGATCACCACGGCGATGATGATCAGCTCTGTAGCTCCGAGGTTACCCACGGTGATCCTCCTTCATCCCCCGGTCCGTCGATGGTACGCGGGGTTCGCCCTGGCGGGCCCGGTCCGGACGCCGTTCGGCGACGGCCACCCCGAGTGCGGCGAACCGCGCCCGCAGCAACCCGACGCCGTCGCCGACCCTGTCGCCTACCAGAGTGCTTGCGGCGCGGAATCGGCGCAAGGCTCCGAGGACTTTGACCAGGACGACGATCAAAAACACCATCCCGACCAGCAACAACACCAGGCTCGGCAAGTACGGCACGGCATCACCGTATAGGGCTCAGGTTGCCGGGAGGTGATCCGCCCGGCGCAACGCGGCCCCCGCCTGCCGGGCGACCGCCTCGACCAGCTCGGCCGGCTGCTCCACGTGCACCTCGCCACCCAGCCCGAGCAGCAGCCGGACCATCCACGGGGTGTCGGCGTAGCGGAACAGCACCCGCGCCCGGCCCTCGTCCAGCTCCGTCACGCCGTCCACCGGGTAGTACTCGGCCACCCAGCGCGCGTCCGGCTCCAGCACCAGCACGGCGGTGCGCTGGGAGGGGTCCGGGCGGAACAGCCCCTCCGAGGTGTCGGTGGGTTCGGCGTGCGGCGGCGGGCTCGCGGGCTCGTCGAGCACCTCCACGCCGTCTATCCGGTCCAACCGGAACAGCCGAACGCCGTCCGCGAGCCGGCACCAGGCTTCCAGGTAGCTTCGGCCTTCCACCAGCAGCATCCGCATCGGGTCGACCACCCGGTCGGTCACCTCGTCCCGCGACGGCGTGTAGTACCGCAGCCGCAGCGCCCGGCCGCGCAGCACCCCGTCCGACACCGCGTCCCGGATCGGCGCCGTCTCCGGGGCCTCCCGCACGGCCAGCCCGACCGCCACGCCGGCGGGCTGCGCCTGGCCCACCGCCGCCTCGATCTTGGCCACCGCGCGGCGCACCGCCGCCTTGTCCGCGACGCCCGGCGTCTCGGCCAGCGCGCGCAGCGCCACCAGCAGCGCGGTCGCCTCGGCGGCGGTCAGCCGCAGGGGCCGGCTCATCCCCGCGTCGAAGGTGACGGTGACCGTCTCGCCCTCGAACGACAGGTCGATCAGGTCACCCGGCCCGTACCCGGGCAGGCCGCACATCCACAGCAGCTCCAGGTCCTTGCGCAGCTGGCGCGGCGTGACCTCGAAGTCGGCGGCGGCCTCGTCGATCGGGATGCCCGGCCGGGCCAGCAGGTAGGGCACCAGGGCCAGCAGCCGGGGCAGCCGGCCGGCGGAGGAGTTCGACGCGCTCACGCCCGCACCCCCGCCCCGCGCAGCGCGCCGACCAGCTTCTCCCGCACGGTCTTGGCCAGCACCTCGGGCTCCAGCACCAGCACGTCCGGCCCGAACCCGGCGATCCAGTTCGCCGCCGAGTCGGGGAACCTCAGGTCGATCTCCAGCAGGTCGCCGGGGTCGCCGTCGAGCTCGCGCTCCCCGACGTGGCGGGCGCGGCGCCGCACGCCCTGCGCGCGCCCCCGCGCCACCCACAGCGTCGCGGTGGCCACGGCCTGGGTGGACGGCTGGCTGCGCGCGACGAAGCTGAGCAGGTCGACCGACTCCGGCCGCTCCACCGCGCCCGCCTTGCCGAGCGCGGCGACCTCGCCGACGATCCGGGACAGCCGGAAGCAGCGCGGCGCGCGCCGGTCCCGGTCGTGCCCCACCAGGTACCAGCGACCCCGCCAGGCGACCACGCCCCACGGTTCGACCGTGCGCCGGCGCACCTCGACCGGCACCGGCCGGCGGTAGTCGAACTCGACCACGCGCCCCTGCTGCACGGCCGCGAGCAGCGGCGGGAACGCGGGTTCGCTGGTGCGCACCTTCGGCTCGACCGCGACGTGCACGTCCTGGTCGACGTCGACGCCCGCCGCGCGCAGCTTGAGCAGCGCGCCGTGCGCGGCACCGGTGAACTGCGGCGAGTCCCACAGCCGCGCGGCCAGCGCGACGGCCGCCGCCTCGTCCGGTTGCAGGTCGACGTCACCGAGCTCGTAGTCCCGCCGGGCGATCCGGTAGCCGTCCGGGCCGTCCAGGCCCACGTTGCGCCCGATCTCCAGCGGCACGCCGAGATCGCGCAACTCTGTCTTGTCGCGTTCGAACATGCGGAAGAACGCCTCGTCGGTCACGGCGTCCGAATAGCCGGGGACGATGGCGCGGATGCGCTCGGCGGTGAGGTACTGGCGGGTGGAGAGCAGGCACAGCACCAGGTTGACGAGCCGTTCGGCACGTGCGATGGCCACCCGAGAACCCTAACCCCGCGCGAACACCCCACAACGCACATCCCCACCCCAACCCGACCCGATGGTCCACTCGGCCGCTCCGTCCGCCGATCCGCGCCCCGCCCCGGACCGATCCCTAGCCTCTTTTGCCTGCTCAGCGCGGTGACCACCGATCCGGGCCTCAGTCCGCCCGCCGCGCAGCCCGGCCCATCAGCGGGGCGGTGGGCCGGGTGGGGCGGGTCAGCCGCGCGCCCGGGGTGACGGCGCGCGGGTCGAAGCCCCGGCCGTTGTCGCAGACGTCCGGGGTCACTACGTCGCCCAGGTAGGACAGGGTCACCACGACGGTGTGCGCCCCGGCGTGCTCCCGGACGTCGGCCAGCGCGCCCTGCGCGACCCGCAGCAGCGCCACCTCGGTCTGCACGGTCAGCGGGTGGCGAGGGCCGGGGCTTCGGGCTGCACCCGATCCGGAGCCGGGTCGCCGAGCTGGGCGGCACGCCGACGGTGGAGAGCGCCCCGGGCGAGGGCACCGCGCTCGAGGCCCGCCCGCCCGGGGTGGTCGTGCTGACCACCTACGACTCGGACGCCAACGTGGTGCGCGGTCGAGGCGGGCGCGACCGGCTACCTGCTCAAGGATCCGCCGCCGGACGAGCCGGCCGACGCGGTCCGGCGGGCGGCGCGCGGGCAGACCGCGCTGTCGCCCGCCGCCTGCTGCGCACCGTCCGCGACCCCGCGCCCCGCGCAGAGGTCGAGATCCTGGAGCACCTGGCCCGGGGCCTGTCCAACCGCGAGGTGGCGAAGGCCCTGTTCATCAGCCAGGCAACGGTGAAGGCCCACCTCGTGCGGATCTTCGCCGAGCTCGGCGCGGCGACCCGGACGGCGGCCGTGACGACCGCCGTCGAGCGCCGGCTGGTCCGCCTCAGTCGCCCGTGAGCATCCCCTCGGGCATCCCGGGCATCTCGGGCTGGAGCCAGATGGGCGTCCACGCCGCGCCCAGCTCGACGTACCGCCGCAGCTCCGCGACGCCGGACAGCCAGCCCGTCCACGCGCCGTAGGGCGGCCGGCCGTCCACGAACCCGCTCTGCACGAAGGTGAGCCGGGTCCTGCCGCCGGACTCCGCCAGCTCCCACGAGGTGGCCAGGCCGCCGCCCCAGTCCATGGTCATCCGCTCGCCCTCGACCAGGTCGACGACCTTGCCCGGCTCCGGGTTGGCCTCGAAGCCGCCCATGGCGACCCGGCCGCCCTCCCACGGCTCGATGTCGATCTTGGCGCCGAACCAGCGCGAGTACTCCCCGGAGTCGGTCAGCGCCCGGTAGACGACGTCCCGGGGGCCGTTGATCTCGACCGACGCGCGCATCTCCGAGCTGGTGAAGTCGGCGCGGGGCGTGAGCGGCCGGCCGTCGACGTGCTCGACCAGGTTGGCCAGCGCCAGGCACCAGTAGGTGTACAGGTGGCCCAGCACGTCCTGTTCGGCGACCGCCGCCGCCCAGCCCGGGAAGTCGCTCTGCGACACCGACACGACCGTGCCGTCGCCGTCGGCGGCGAGCGCGATCTCGACCTTCGTGTCCACGCCGCCCACGTGCCAGGTGAACCGGATGGTGGTGTCGTCCACGTGCTCCAGCCTCTGGTGCGGCGCGTCCCCCTCGGGGGTGTACCGGCCCCAGAACTCGTAGCGCTCCGGCAGGTCCACGGCGACGTGCTCGGCCAGCCACGTGCCGAGTTCGTCGGCCGAGGTCAGCGCCTGGCGGACGCGGGAGACCGGCGCGGCGACGCGGGCGCGGACGGTCACGGTCTCACTCATGGTCTTCATCCTCCGTCTGGGTCGGGTAGCACGCCACGGCGAGGCGGAAGGCGTCGCCCTCCGCACCGCCGTAGCGGCGGAACAGGTCCTGCAGGGTCGTGCGCAGCTCGTCGAAGAACTCCCGGCGCAGCTCGGGCCGCACCCGGATGTCGCCGGAGACGCCCAGCGAGGGCAGCTCCGGCCGGTCGCGGTCGAGGGCGGCGATGTCCGACTGGACCTGCTCGACCAGGTCCAGCAGGTAGCCGAGGCTCAGCTCGTCCTGCGCGCGGCGCAGGCCGAGCCGCCCCACCAGGGCCGGCGACAGCCAGTACGCGCGGGCCGTGGCCTGGTAGACGCCCTCGGTGATGCCGCGCACCCGGCGCTCCGACACCAGGGTCGCCAGACCGGCCTCGACCAGGCGTTTCACGTGGTAGTAGACCCGCTGCGGGGTCTGGTTGAGCTGTCCCGCGACCTCGGTGCACGAGTGCGGCTCGGCCAACCGCCGCAGCACCTCGATGCGCTGCGGCTTGAGCAGGGCCTCGGCCTGCTCGATCTGCTCCAGGTACAGGACGTCTCTCATGGCAAAAACAAGTTTGAACGTACAACACAATTTTGTCAATAGGCCGCGCGGACGTCCACCCGGTCCCGCCCCGGTCGGTTACCGCCTGGTCAGGACACCGACGCGACCCTTCTCCCCCGCTGCCCAGCAGGTGGTCGGGCAGTCCACGGTGTCGAAGCTGCCCGCGTCGAACCGCCGCCAGGTCCGGCCGCCGTCCCGGCTCACGTCACTGCCGGTCGGCCCCACCGCGACCACCGACGAGCCGTGCCACGCCACGCCCGACCGGTACCCCTCGGGCGGCCGGGTGCCGCCCACCCACGTCCGGCCGCCGTCCCGGCTCAGCGCCAGGTTCGCCGCCGCGCCGGACGGGTCGGCGAAGTCGCCGCCGACGGCCACGCCCCGGCGCGGGTCGCGGAACGCCACCGCGAACACGCCCGCCGACGCCGACGGGTGCAGCGGCGTGTCGGTCGCCGCCCAGTGCCGGCCGCCGTCCGAGGAGTGCAGCACCCTGGCCCGCGAGCCGCCCCCGGTGGCGATCCACGCGTCCCGCGGCCCGGCCGTGGTCACGCACTGCCCGCTCGCCGCGAACGAGAACTCGCCCTCCAGCGCGGGTGGGAAGGCGTCCTCGGGCACCTGCCGCCACGACCGGCCGCCGTCCCGGGTGGCCAGCACCCGGAACCTCCCGCCCACCGGGTCGCTCACCGCCAGCCCCCGGAACCGGTCGAAGAACGCCACGCAGTCGTAGAACGCGTCCGGGTCGGCGTTGCGGAACGCCTCGACCCACGTGCGCCCGCCGTCAGCGGTCCGGTAGATGCGCGAACTCGCGCCGGGCCCGATCGACAGCGCCACGGCGGTGCGCGCGTCGAACGCCTCGACGTCCCGGAAGTCCAGCGCGGCCGTGTCCGGCGGCGGCACGGAGTCCCAGGTCCGCCCGCCGTCGCGGGTGCGCAGCACGGTGCCGTTGCTGCCGCCGACCCACGCCACCCGGGAGTCGACGGCGGACAGCCCGCGCAGCCGCGCGTCCGTCCCGGTGGGGCGCAGTTGCCACGAGGGGTCGTGCGCCCGCGCTGCGGGGGGTGCCACCAGCAGGGACGCCGCCGTGGCCACGACGAGGAGAAGGCTCTTCATGAGGTGTGAGCCTCACGAAGAGCCTTCCCGGTCCGCTAGGGCTAGAGGGAGGAGATGAGCCGCTCCACCCGCTCGTCCACCGCGCGGAACGGGTCCTTGCACAGCACGGTGCGCTGCGCCTGGTCGTTCAGCTTGAGGTGGACCCAGTCGACGGTGAAGTCCCGGCCGGCGGCCTGCGCGGCGGCGATGAAGTCGCCGCGCAGCTTGGCCCGGGTGGTCTGCGGCGGGGTGTCCTTGGCGGCCTCGATCTCGCCGTCGTCGGTCACCCGGTCCACCTGCCCCTTGCGCTGGAGCAGGTCGAAGATGCCCCGACCGCGCCGGATGTCGTGGTAGGCGAGGTCGAGCTGCGCGATCCGGGGGTTGGACAGGTCCATGTCGTGCTTGGCCTGGTAGCGCTGCATCAGCCGGTACTTGATCGCCCAGTCGATCTCCCGGTCGATCTTGGACAGGTCCTCGGCCTCGACCGCGTCCAGCGTGCGGCCCCACAGTTCGAGCACCCGCTCGGCCATCGGGTCGGGCGCGCGCTTGGCGACGTGCTCCACGGCCCGCTCGAAGTACTCCCGCTGGATGTCCAGCGCCGACGCCTCCTTGCCGCCGGCCAGGCGCACGGTGCGCCGCCCGGTCAGGTCGTGGCTGATCTCGCGGATGGCCCGGATCGGGTTGTCCAGGCTGAAGTCCCGGAACTGGACGCCCTGCTCGATCATCTCCAGCACCAGGTTCGCGCTGCCCACCTTGAGCAGCGTGGTCACCTCGGACATGTTCGAGTCGCCGACGATGACGTGCAGCCTGCGGTAGCGCTCGGCATCGGCGTGCGGCTCGTCGCGGGTGTTGATGATCGGGCGCGACCGGGTGGTGGCACTCGACACGCCCTCCCAGATGTGCTCGGCCCGCTGGGACAGGCAGTACACCGCTCCGCGCGGGGTCTGGAGCACCTTGCCCGCGCCGCAGATGAGCTGCCGGGTCACCAGGAACGGCAGCAGCACGTCGGCGATGCGGGAGAACTCCCCGGCCCGCGCGACCAGGTAGTTCTCGTGGCATCCGTAGGAGTTGCCCGCGGAGTCGGTGTTGTTCTTGAACAGGAAGATGTCGCCCCCGATGCCCTCGTCGGCGAGCCTGCGCTCGGCGTCGACGAGCAGGTCTTCGAGGATCCGTTCACCGGCTTTGTCGTGTGTCACCAGCTGGGCGAGGTCGTCGCACTCCGCCGTCGCGTACTCGGGGTGCGACCCCACGTCCAGGTAGAGCCGAGAGCCGTTGCGCAGGAACACGTTCGAGGAACGGCCCCACGAGACGACCCGGCGGAACAGATAACGCGCGACCTCATCCGGGGACAGCCTGCGCTGCCCGTGGAAGGTGCAGGTCACCCCGAACTCAGTCTCAATGCCGAAGATCCGCCGCTGCATCCCTCAACAGTAGGCGCATCCGGCGGTTTCCTCAGTGATCCAATCGGGCGGCACGCGGATTTCGCGGATAACGTCTCCCTGTGCTCCGACGAGTGAACCGCCTGGACCAGGCCCTGATGAAGCGCTGCGGGCTGCTGCCCCGAACCCCCCTCGACCAGGGCATGAAGACCCTGTCGAGGGCCGCGAACCACAGCGTGCTGTGGTTCGGCGTGGCGGGCGTGCTCGCCCTGCGGAAGGGCCGGCCGCGCCGCGCCGGGCTGCGGGGTGTCGCGGCGATCGGGGGTGCCAGCGCCGCCGCGAGCCTGGTGGCGAAGCGCCTGTTCCCGCGCCGCAGGCCGGCGGCGGAGCTGCTGGCACCGCCGCGCCGGCTGACCAAGCGCCCGACGTCCTCGTCGTTCCCGTCCGGGCACGCCGCCTCGGCGGCGGCGTTCACCACGGCGGTCGCCATGGAGTCGCCGGCGCTGGCGGCGGTGGTCGCGCCGGTCGCGGCGGCGGTGGCGTACTCGCGCGTGCACACCGGCGTGCACTGGCCGTCCGACGTGGCCGCCGGCGCCGTGATCGGGGTCGGCGCGGGCCTGCTGACCAGGCGTTGGTGGCCGATCGGGCGGGACGAGGCGGCGTCCGCGCGGGAGCACGCCGCGCTGGACGCGCTGCCCGAGGGCGACGGCCTGGTGGTCGTCGTGAACCCGAACTCGGGGCTGGGCGGCGACCCGACCGAGGACATCCGCCGGCAGTGGCCCAAGGCCCGGGTCGTGTCGATCGAGGACCTGGACACCGTCGTCGCCGATCACTCCCCGAAGGCCGTGGGCGTGGCGGGCGGCGACGGCTCGGTGGCGGCGGTGGCGGCGGTGGCCGCCGCCCACCGGCTGCCGATGGTCCTGGTCCCGGCGGGCACCCTGAACCACTTCGCCCGCGACGTGGGCGTGACCGGCCTGGACGACGCCGCGCGGGCCGTCGAGGCCGGCGACGGGGTGCTGGTGGACCTGTCCGCCGTGACCGTGGACGGCGAGGGGCCGCGCTGGTTCGTCAACACGGCGTCGCTGGGCGGGTACCCGGACATGGTCCGGCTGCGCGAGAAGCTCCAAGTGCGCTGGGGCAAGTGGCCGGCGGCGGCGATCGCCATGGCGCAGGTGCTGCGCACGTCCCAGCCGCTGGAGGTGGAGCTGAACGGTGAGCCGCACCTGGTGTGGATGCTGTTCGTGGGCAACGGCCCGTACCGGCCCAAGGGCTTCGCGCCCACCATGCGCCCGGCGCTGGACCGGGGCCTGATGGACGTGCGCTACATCCGCGCGGACACCCGCTTCTCGCGGGCGCGGTTCTTCATCGGCGCGCTGCTGGGCTCGTTGAACCGCAGCCGCACCTACCGGCACCTGGAGACCCGTCGACTGGACGTGAAGGTGCGCGGGGGGCGCGGCGTTGCGATCGCCACGGACGGCGAGGTCGGCCCGACCGGCACCACGTTCGAGTTCCGCGCCCGTCCGGCGGCCCTGGCCATCTACCGCCCCTGATCACCACCTTCCGTCGGGCAGCGCCTCCGCGAGGCGCGAAGCCGTCGTGGGCGGGCTCCCGACGCCCGACCCCGATATGGTTGACTGAGTCAACTGTTCAGTTGAGGGGGTCAACCATGTCGGTGGCGGACGTCCGGGCGTTCAACCGCTTCTACACGGGCGTCATCGGGCTGCTCGACGGCGCGTACCTCAGCTCGCCGTACTCGCTCACCGAGGTCCGCGTGCTGCTCGAACTCGTCGCCGGCACGGCCGACGTGAAGGGCGCGCTCGGCCTGGACGCGGGCTACCTCAGCCGCATCCTGAGCCGGTTCGAGCGCGAGGGGCTGATCACCCGAGCCCCCTCCCCCGACGACGCCCGGCGGCACGTGGTCACGGTCACCGACCGGGGTCGCCAGGCGTTCGCCGAGCTGGACGAGCGGTCGGACGCCGAGATCGGCGCGCTGCTCGACCGCGTGCCCGAGTCCGACCGGACCGCGCTGCTGGCCGCGATGGCCCGCATCCGCCGCATCCTCACCGCCGCGCCGCGCGCCTACCTGCTGCGCCCGCCGCGCCCCGGCGACCTGGGCTGGGTCGTGCACCGGCACGGCGTCCGGTACGCCGAGGAGTACGGCTACGACGCCACGTTCGAGGCGCTGGTCGCCCGGGTCGCCGCCGACTACGTGCTGGACCACGACCCCGCCCGCGAGGCGGCGTGGATCGCGGAGGTGGACGGCGAACCGGTCGGGTCGGTCCTCTGCGTCCGCGACGACGCCGACACCGCGCGACTGCGGCTGCTGCTGGTCGAGCCGGGCGCGCGCGGTCTCGGCATCGGCAAGCGGCTGGTCGAGGAGTGCGTCCGGTTCGCCGCGCGGGCCGGCTACCGGCGGATGACCCTCGCCACCGTCTCGGAGGTCGAGGTGGCGCGCGGCATCTACCGGCGGGCCGGGTTCACGCCCGTCCGCAGCACCCCGGTGCGCAAGTGGGGTCGGGACGTGGTCGAGGAGGAGTGGGCGCTCGACCTGCGGGGGGTGTGACGCGCGAGGGGGCCCGACGTGGGTCGGGCCCCCTCGTCATCGCGCACGGGCGACCAGCACGACCAGCCCGAGCAGCGCCAACTGCCCGGCGATCAGCCCGACCGCCGCCCACGCCGGGAACTCCGGCGGGACCAGCCGCAGCGTCAGGCCGGGGCCGACGAGCACCCCGAGCGCAGCCGCGGCGTACGCCGCCGTGGTGAGCAGCCCGGGCGCGTGGCGGGCGGGCACCGCCACCTCCACGGACAACCCGGTCTTCACCACGCGGATCCGTGCCGAGGGCGTGGGAGCGTCGTCCCACCCCCTCCTGTGGTCCGACGCGGGCGGTCCCGCGTCGGGTGTTGCGGCATTCATGAAGGGCGTCCTCTCTCCCCGGGCAGGGAGCCCCCAGCGGGCTCCGCAGACCGATCGCAGCTCACCGACCCGGACGGTTGCCCCGTCCGCGCGCGGGTCTCGCTCCCCCGAGACACGACCCGCCCGATGCGGTGGACCTTGGACGCTCTTTCCTGGCGACCACCTGGCAGGTGGCCCGCCTCCACGGTATCGCCTGCGCGCGCGATACGCCACACATTCGCCACTGATTCTGTGGCGAACACACACATCGCCTGCAATACTCGACCCTGAACCGAGGGGAGGCCCGCCCATGTCGTCGACCGAGCGGACCGGGGAGCGGCCGGCGGTCGCGGACCGGGTGAACGTCGCGCTCATCGCCGAGGCGGTGGAGGCGATCGGCAAGCTCCAGGAGCGCACCGGGCTCAAGAAGGTCGACCTGGTCAACCGGGCGCTGCTGGTCTACGAGTTCGTGGACGCCGAGCTGCGCGCCGGCAACCAGGTGGTGCTGCGCGACCCCGACGGGCGCGACCAGCTCGTCAAGATCTTCCTCTGAAACGCGCGAACGGCCCCCGGTCGCCGAGACCGAGGGCCGTTCGAGGACGCCCGCACAGCCGCCCGGGAGCGGCGGCGGGGCGGCTACTTCTGGTCGTTCGGCGGCAGGTTCACGTCCGTGACCGGCTTGGCCTCGCCGCCCTGGGCCGGCTCGTCGGCGGGGGCGTCCGCCGGGGCGTCCGCGCTGGGCAGCACCTGGCTCAGCGCCGCGCCGTGGATGCGGCGGAACGCGCGGTGGGGGCGGTCGCGCTCCAGCACGGCCACCTCCAGCTTGGGCTGGTCGAGCAGGTCCGGCTTGCCGTTGCCGGTGCTCGTGCTGCCCGCGCTGAGCGCCTTCACCGCGACCCGCAGGGCGTCGGCCAGCGAGAGGTTCTCGGCGTAGGCGTCCTTCAACGCGGTGCCCGTCGCCTCGGCCTGGCCGCCCATCACCACGTACTGCGGCTCCTCCACGATCGAGCCGTCGTAGGTCAGCCGGTACAGGGTGTCCTGCTCCGGGGAGCGGCCCACCTCGGCGACGCAGATCTCCACCTCCAGCGGCTTGATCTGCTCGCTGAACACCGAGCCGAGGGTCTGCGCGTAGACGTTGGCCAGCGACCGGCCCGTCACGTCGCGCGGGTCGTTCTGGTAGCCCCGGATGTCGGCGAACCGGATGCCCGCCTGCCGCAGGTTCTCGAACTCGCTGTAGCGACCGACCGCGGCGAACCCGATGCGGTCGTAGATCTCCGACACCTTGTGCAGGGTCGCTGAGGGGTTCTCCGCCACGAACAGCACGCCATCCGCGTAGCGCAGCACGACGACGCTGCGGCCGCGCGCGATGCCCTTCCTGGCGTACTCCGAGCGGTCCCGGAGGATCTGCTCGGGTGAGGCGTACAACGGCATCGTCACTTGTGCGACTCCTGGTGTCGGCGGGTGGGGAGAAGTCAGCCCGCGGGGCTGGACCGGCGGGACTCGACCACGGCCTCGGCGATCGCGGCGGTCTGCGCCTCGGGCAGGTGCACGGCGCCCTCGGCGGCGGTGATCGTGACCACGACGGGGTAGATCCTGCGGACCACGTCCGGGCCGCCGGTGCCGGTGTCGTCGTCCGCCGCGTCGTAGAGCGACTCGACGGCCGCCCGCACGGCCGCCTCGGCGTCCGCGTCCGGGTCGTAGAGCTTCTTGAGCGCCGACTTGGCGAACAGCGAGCCCGAGCCGACGGCCTGGTAGCCGAGCGACTCCTCGTACCGGCCGCCGGTGACGTCGTAGGACACGATCCGCCCGGCGCGGTCCGGCTCGGCCGCCTCGGTGTCGATGCCCGCGAACAGCGGGACGACGGCCAGGCCCGCGAGCGCGGCGTCCAGGTTGCCCTTGATCATCGCGGACAGCCGGTTGGCCTTGCCGTCCAGGGACAGCGGGACGCCCTCGATCTTCTCGTAGTGCCGCAGCTCGACCGCGAACAGCCGCACGATCTCGATGGCGATGCCGGCGGTGCCCGCGATGCCCACCGCCGAGTGGTCGTCGGTGACGAAGACCTTCTTCATGTCGCGCTGGGCGATGGTGCTGCCCATGGTGGCCCGCCGGTCGCCGGCGATCACCACGCCGCCCTTGAAGGTCAGCGCGACGATGGTGGTGCCGTGCGGGGCCTGCACGACGGCACCCTCCGGGTAGCGCCGCGCGGACGGCAGCAGCTCGGGGGCCTGCGCGCGGAGGAAATCGGTGAACGACGACGACCCCGGCCGCAGGTAGGCCGGGGGCAGCGACGCGGCCGGGTGGTACCCGGTCGAACTGTGGTCCATAGGTGCGTTTCTCTCCCTACTCCGGCACCGAGGCTGCTACTCGCCGCCCTTTTGCACGTACGCGCGGACGAAGTCCTCGGCGTTCTCCTCCAGGACGTCGTCGATCTCGTCGAGGATCGCGTCCACGTCCTCGCCGAGCTTCTCCCGCCGCTCCTGGCCGGCGGCGGCTGCGCCGTCACCGCCGTCGTCGCCGTCACCGCCGCCTTGCCGCTGGACCTGTTCCTGGGACATGTCGGCCTCCCCGCTTCTCCGGTCCTCGTGGTCAACCCTACCCACCGGGCACGACGAAGTGCGCCTGCCACTCGCGTGGCGTCGATCAGCCCCGGGTGAGGGCCTCGACGAGCTGCTCCGCCGTGTCCGACGCCTCCAACAGTGCGCCGACGTGCGCCTTCGTGCCACGCAGGGGCTCCAGCGTGGGGATCCGGACCAGCGACTCGCGGCCCAGGTCGAAGATCACCGAGTCCCACGACGCGGCGGCCACCGAGGTCGGGTAGCGCTCCAGGCACCGGCCCCGGAAGTAGGCGCGGGTGTCCTCCGGCGGCGCGAGGATCGCGGCGCGCACCTCCTCCTCGCTCACCAGGCGCTTCATCGAGCCCCGGGCGACCAGCCGGTTGTACAGGCCCTTGTCCAGCCGCACGTCGGAGTACTGGAGGTCGACCAGGTGCAGCCGGGGCGAGCCCCAGGCCAGGCCGTCCCGGGCGCGGTAGCCCTCCAGCAGGCGCAGCTTGGCGGGCCAGTCCAGCCGGTCGGCGCACTCCTGCGGGTCGCGGCCGAGCGCGTCGAGCACCTCGCCCCACACCCGCAGCACGTCCCGGTCGCCGTAGCCCTCCTGGTCCACGAACCGCTGGGCGCGCTCGTGGTAGGCGTGCTGGATGTCCAGGCCGGTGAACTTGCGCCCGCCGGTCAGCTCGACCTTGGTCTTGAGGGTCGGGTCGTGGCTGATCTGGTGCACCGCGCGGACCGGGTCGACCAGCCGCAGGTCGTCGAACCGGCGGCCGGCCTCGATCATGTCCAGCACCAGCGAGGTGGTGCCGACCTTGAGGTAGGTGGAGTACTCGGCGAGGTTCGCGTCGCCGATGATGACGTGCAGCCGGCGGTACTTGTCCGCGTCGGCGTGCGGCTCGTCGCGGGTGTTGATGATGCCGCGCTTGAGCGTGGTCTCCAGGCCGACCTCGACCTCGATGTAGTCCGAGCGCTGGGAGAGCTGGAAGCCCGCCTCCTCGCCGGACGGGCCGACGCCGACCCGGCCGGAGCCCACCACGACCTGGCGGGACGCGAAGAACGGCGTCAGCCCCGCGATCACCGCCGTGAACGGGGTGCTGCGCTGCATCAGGTAGTTCTCGTGGGTGCCGTAGCTCGCGCCCTTGCCGTCCACGTTGTTCTTGTAGAGCTGGAGCCGGGGCTGGCCGGGGACGGTGGCGGCCCGCATCGCCGCCTCCTCCATCACCCGCTCCCCCGCCTTGTCCCAGATCACCGCGTCGCGGGCGTTGGTGACCTCGGGCGCGGAGTACTCCGGGTGCGCGTGGTCGACGTAGAGCCGCGCGCCGTTGGTCAGGATGACGTTGGCCGCGCCGAGGTCCTCGACGTCGCCGTCGCCGGGGTGGCCGCCGGGCGCCCCGAGGTCGAAGCCCCGCGCGTCGCGCAGCGGGGACTCGACCTCGTAGTCCCAGCGGGCCCGCCGGGCCCGGGGTATGTCGGCGGCTGCCGCGTAGGCGAGCACCACCTGTGTCGAGGTGAGCACCGGGTTGGCCGTCGCGTCACCCGGCACCGCGATGCCGTACTCGACCTCGGTTCCCATGATCCGCCGCATAGCTGGCAGCCTACGGCGTGGAGCGGGCATTTCGCGGGGGCTCGGGTCACGTTTCACCCAGCGGCCAGTCCTGCCGCCGGTCGGATGCGGGACGCGCCCCGGGCGGGGCCGAAGGCGGCGAGCACCGCCAGGACCACCACGCCGACCCCGCCCACCAGCAGCGGCGTCAGGGCCGCGCCGGGCAGCGCGTACACGCCGAAGGCGAGCAGCGTGAGTTCTGCGTAGACCAGCCCGAACAGCCCGCCGCCGAGCACGCCGACCAGCGACAGCAGCACCGCTTCGGCGATCACGCCGCCCTGCAGGCCGCCCTTGGTCACGCCCAGCGCGCGGCGCAGCGCCATCTCCTTGCGGCGTTCCTGCACGGAGATCGTCAGCGCGGTGCCGATCCCGGTCACGGCGACCGCGACGGACAGGCCCAGCAGCACCATCAGCAACGTGATGCCGAGGTCGAGGTAGCGCTGGTTCTGCGCGTTCGTGTCGACCTTGGTCTTGACCAGCACGGTCGGCGCGGAACCCAGGGAGGCGCGCACGTCCTGCTGGAACGCCGCCGGGTCGGCGCCGGGCTCGAACGTGACGAGGACCTTGGACGCGGGGGCCAGCCCCGGGTCGGGCAGCACCACGTCGACGTTGTCCACCAGCGTGTCGGGCACCGAGCCCGCGTAGGTGGCGGTGCGCGGCCCGCCGGGCAGTCCCTCGACGGTGACCGGCTGCCCGACCACCGCGCCCATGCCGCGCGCGGTGTACTCCTCCAGCAGCACCGCGCCGGGACCGAAGTCGGGCCGGTCCACGCCCTGGGCGGCCAGCCAGTCGCGCATCGGGCCGGCGTCCACGCCCGCGACGCGGGTGGTGTAGCGCTCGCCGGTGGTGTCGGTCTGGCTCCCGCGCGTGGTGTGCAGGACGACGCTGCCGGCGACCTCGGGCCGGGTCGCGGCGGCCGAGGCGGTGCCGTCCAGCGGCCGGCCGCCCGCGTCGGAGATCACCGCGTCCGGCCGGGGCGCGTTGCTGAACTCGTCCTCCAGGTTCTGCGCGGACCCGACGGTGACCGCGAAGTAGGTGACCATGGCGGCGGCCAGCAGCAGGGGCATGGCGACCGACGCGGAGCGCTGCGGCACCCGGCGGACCTCGGCCGAGGCGAGCTTCCACTGCGCGCCGCCGAACCGGCTCGCCACCGAGCCGAAGATCCGGCCGAGCGCGGGCACCACGACCGGCCCCAGCACGCCGAACAGGCCCGCGACGGCGGTGATGCCGGAGAACAGGATGAGGAAGATGGCCGCGACCGACCCCTTGGCCAGCACGCCCAGCACCGCCATCACGGCGGCGGCGGCCACCAGGACGATCCCGAGGACGCGGCGGCGGCGGACCACGGAGCTGTCCGGCGTCGCGCCTTCGGAGGTGCGCAGGGCGGCCAGCGGCGAGATGCGGGCGGCGGCCAGCGAGGGCCGCACCGAGGCGAACGCGCTGAGCAGCGCGGCCACCACGACACCGAGGACGAGCTGACCGCCGGTGGGCAGCAGCGGCGGGTCGAGCTGGACCGCACCGAGCATGGTGGACAGGCCGGTGGAGTCGAACAGGCGGGCCAGCAGCCACCCGACCGTCCCGCCGAGCAGCGCGCCGGCCGCACCCGCGACGGCACCGGTGACCAGGGCTTCCAGCAGGTTCGCCCACACCAGCGGGCCCCGGTGGGCACCCAGGCAGCGCATCAGCGCGGTGTGCTTCTGGCGCTGCGCGTAGACCGCGCGGAACGTCGCCGACGCGACGAACACCGAGGTGGCCAGCGCGAGGATGCTGAACGGCAGCAGCACGACGGCGAGTTCGTTGGACGGCGGTTCGGCCTTCACCACCGCCGCCGCGTCCACCCGCAGCGACGGGCCGGCGGCCTGCGCGACCCCCGCTTCGTCGCCGCCCAGCACGTGCAGCGCCAGGCTCTCGGGTTCGCCGCCGAGCTTGGCGGCCAGCCCCTCCCCCACGACGAGCGAGGGCTGTTCGCCCTGGGCGCCGCGCTTGGTGATCCCCCGGACCACGACGTCGAGCGGTCTGCCGGCCGCGTCGGCGATCCTGATGGACGCGCCGGGGTGCAGGCCGTGCTGGTAGGCGGTCACCCGGTCGACGGCGACCTCACCGTCGGGGCCCGGTGAGCGGCCCTCCAGGATCGGCACCCGGCGCAGCCCGTCCCGGTCCGGTTCGACGTCGGCGACCGCGCGCCGGTTCGGGTCGGCGCGGCCGTCGGTGAGCAGCAGGTCGACCTCGGCGCGCCGGACCTCGACGACCTCGCGCACGCCGGGCGCGGCGGCCACCCGGTCGACTGCGGCCCGGTCGATCACGGCGGCGGTGTGCGGCACGGTGCGCACCACGAGGTCCACCTCGGACGGCACCACCGACGCGCCGTCGTTGGTCGCCTTGACCATGGCGTCGCTGAGCATCAGCGCGGCCAGCAGGCAGGCGACGCCGACGACCAGGGCGACGCCGGGCAGCACGGCGCGGCCGGGCCGGTTGCGGAACTCGGCCACCGCGAGCCGCAGGGATGTGGGCACAACTCCTCCTCGTGACGTGATCGTCACGACGGTAGGAATCGGGGTCGTCGGCGGGCGTCGGCCCGGGGTATCACTGAGGGATACGACCTGGGGAGGATCTCGTGGAGCACGTGCTGGTGGTGACCCCGGACGGCGCTCCGGCGGGGTCGGCGACGCGGGCCAGGATGCGCGCGGAGGGCCTGTGGCACGCGTGCGCGGTGATCGTCGTGCGGTCGCTGGACGGCGAGCGGCTCTACGTGCACCGCCGCACGGACACCAAGGACGTCTACCCCGGCCTTTACGACCCGACGTGCGGCGGGGTGGTCGCGGCGGGCGAGACGCCCGACGAGTGCGCGGTGCGCGAGCTGGCCGAGGAGCTGGGCGTGGCGGCACGGCCGGAGTTCCGCTTCACGACGCCCTTCGTCGACGGAACCATCCGCTACCACGCCCACGTCTACGAGGTGCGCTGCGACGGTCCGTTCACCTGGCAACCCGAAGAGGTCGCGTGGGGCGGGTGGATGGACCTGGCCGAGGTCCGGGCGAAGGCGGAGGACCCCGGGTGGCCGGTGGTCCCGGACGGTCGGGTCCTGATCGGGGAGTGGTTCTCGTGGGCGAGATCTTCGCCCGAGCTGGACCAGCGGCGCACCGAGGTGATGCTGCGCGACGAGGAGGACGGCGCACCGCCGCAGGGCCGCGCGATCGACCTGGACGCGGGGTCGGTGCGGCTCACGCCCAGGGCAGCGCCGCGCGGGCAGCCCAGTAGTCGGCCGGGTCCTCGGCGAGGTCCAGCTCGTCGGGTTCCAGGTCCACCTCCCGCGCCCTGAGGTTGGCGCGGAGCTGGTCGACGCCCGCCGCGCCGGACAGCACGACGTCCGCCCACGGCTGGGCGCGCACGGCGGCGAGCGCGATGGCGTCCGGGCCCACGTCGTGCTTCTCGGCGAGTTCCCGCACCCGCGCGGGCGGGTCGACGGCGAGCCGGCCGTTGGCCAGGCCCTCCTTGACGAACACCTCGGCGCCGTTCTCGTGCGCCCAGGCCAGCGCGGGCGCGGCGGAGGTCTCCAGCACGTTCCAGGTGGACTGGACGACCTCGAACAGCCGCCGCCCCTCCATCTCCAGGTCCAGGGCGCGGCGCACGGTGTCGGCCTGGCGCGGGCCGGAGGTGGAGAACCCCAGGCGCACGCCGGAGTCGCGCAGCGCACCGAGCGCGGCCAGCAGTTCCAGGTCGCCGAACAGCGGGCTGTCCTCGGTCAGCGAGTGCACCTGGTACAGCTCGACGTGGTGGCCGAGCAGGGCCTCGGTTTCACCCCACTGCCGGGTGAAGCGGGCCGTGGAGTGCTCCTTGACCTCGTGCACCTCGGCGTCGGGTCGCCAGTCCGCGACGTACTCGTAGCCCCACTTGCTCGACACGCGGACGTCGCGGTGCCCGCGCTCGGCGAGCCACTGCGCCAGGAACTCCTCCGCGCGGCCGTAGGAGCGGGCCGCGTCCACCCGCCGGATGCCCGCCTCGTAGGCCGCGTCCAGCACGGCGTGGCACGCGGCGCGCATCGCCGCCACGTCGCGGTGGGCCGGTAGTGCGCCCTCCCGGCCCAGGTTGATGTAGGCGGGACGGCCGAGCGCTGCGAGACCAAGAGCGATGTCGGGCACGTGTATACGGTAACCCGCAGCCTCGTGGGACCGCGGGTCACCGTGATCGACTCGGTCGGTCAGCTCGTCGGGAAGTCGTCGGCGGTGCGGATGCGATCGCGGACCCACGCGCCGGCGGGCTTGAGCTTGCTCGTGCCGGTGAACGAGGAGCCGGAGCAGGTGCCGGGCTTGAACACCGCGCCGGAGCGCTCGTCGTCGGAGAAGTTCCAGTTGACCCAGCTGATCTTCTTGGCGTTCATCAGGTCGATGTACTTCTGCGACTGGGTGAAGTTGTTCGAGCCGTCGCCGGACGCCTTCTGGGTGCCGAACTCGGTGACGAACACCGGGAGCTGGTCGGAGACCTTCGACAGCACGTTGAGGTAGTCGCTGCCGTGCTCACCGGCGTAGAAGTGGAACGTGTACATCACGTTCGACGCGGAGACCTTGTTCTTGACGACGTCCTGCGGGTCGTCGCCGTCGGAGTGCCCGAAGGTGGACCAGCCGTTCGTGCCGACCAGCACCAGACCGTCGGAGTCCTCGCCGCGGATGACCGGGATGACCTTCTCGGCGTAGGACTTCACCTTCGACCACGAGACCTCGTTGGGCTCGTTGGCGATGTCGTAGATGATGTTGGTCTTGTTCTTGTGCCGCTGGGCGATCTCCTTGAAGAACGTCTTGGCGCGCGACAGGTTGTAGTTCGGGTCGCCCGGGTCGAGCTGGTGCCAGTCGACCAGGGCGTACATGCCGCGCTTGGTGGCTTCCTCGATGTAGCCGTGCACCATGTCGGTGAACTTGCGCGGGTTGGTCTCGTACCCGTCTTCCTGGACGTACAGGGAGATGCGGAGGACGTCGGCCTTCCAGTCGTCGGCCAGCGCGTCGAGCGAGGCCGACTTGACGCACTGGGAGTACCACTGGATGCCGTGGGTGCTCATCCCGCGCAGCTGGATCGGCTTGCCGTGGGCGTTGCACAGCTTGACGCCGCACACCTTCAGCTGACCGTTGACTGCGGCGGGCGAGCCCGGGGGCAGGGCTGCGGCGGCCGGTGCGGGTGCCGCTTGCGCGGCTCCCGCCAGGGCGCCGGGGAGGACGAGCGTGGCCGCGAGGGCCAGTGCGATCCGGAGCCTTGCCATTGCGGCTTTCCCCTCTCGATCGGGGCGGCGGTGACGGAGCGGAATTAATCAGGAAACTTTCCTTACTATCCCGTTCGGACTGTAGTGACCGCCTTCCGCGTCCGTCAAGGCGCTCAGGCGTCCCGCCGCAGCAGCGCCACCGCTCCCCCGCCCAGTGCCGCCACCAGGTACGCGAGCACGACCAGCGCCGCTCCCCCGATGCCCAACGGCGAGTCCGGCACGTACCCGGCGAGCTGCCCCGGCAGGCTCGGCAGCATCACCGCGCCCACCCGCTCGTCCCACGGCGCCGGCAGCAGCATGGTCAGCCCCGGCAGCACGAACAGCAGCCCGCTCAACGTGACCAGCGCTCCCGCCGTGGACCTCAGCAGGAACCCGAGGCCCAGCCCCAGCAGGCCCAGCAGCGCCAGTGACGCCGTGCTCGCCGCCAGGCCGGGCCACGCCTCGGCGAACGAGTCGTAGGCCGAGATCGGCTTCGGCCGGTCGCCTGTGATCACCTCGCCCGCCAGGTACGCCAGCAGCGTCACCACCGCCCCCACGGCCGCCGACACCCCTCCGACGACGGCGGTCTTGGCCGCCAGCAGCGCCCGGCGCCGGGGCACGGACACCAGCGCGGTGCGGATCATGCCGCTGCCGTACTCGGCGGTGACCGCCAGCGCGCCCAGCACGCCGAGCACGAACTGCCCGAAGGTCACCACGACCATGCCGGGGTCGGCCGCCCCGAACCTGGCCTGCACCTCGGGCGGCTGCGCGTCGTAGTCGGCGGTCATCAGGTAGGACACCAGCACGCCCGCCGCGAGCGTCAGCGCGAGCGACAGCAGCAGGTACGGCGTCGAGCGGACGGTCCGGAGCTTGAGGAACTCGGCGGCCAGGACGTCGGTCACCGGGCCACCGCCCCGGTGCGGTGCTCGACGCTGTCGTCGGTCAGCTCCAGGTAGGCGTCCTCCAGGGACGCCGAGCGCGGGGTCAGCTCGTGCAGCGGGACGTGGTCGCGCGCCGCCAGCTCGCCGATGTCGTGGGCGGTCATCCCGTGCACGGCCAGCGCGTCCTCCTCCGGCCGGACCGACGCGCCCGCGCGGCGCAGCGCCTCGGCGAGTTCGGCCCGCCGGCCCGTGCGGACCAGCACGTCGCGGTCGAACCGGTCGGCCAGCTCCCGGACGGACGCCTCCAGGATCAGCCTGCCCCGGCCGATCACGACCACGCGGTCGGCGGTCAGCGCCATCTCGCTCATCACGTGGCTGGAGACCAGCACCGTCCGCCCCTCGGCGGCCAGGCCGCGCATGAGGTGCCGGATCCACCGGATGCCCTCCGGGTCCAGGCCGTTGACCGGCTCGTCGAACAGCAGCACGCCCGGGTCGCCCAGGAGCGCGGCGGCCACGCCGAGGCGCTGCTTCATGCCCAGCGACAGCGTCGCCACCCTCCGGTCGGCCACGCCCGCGAGCCCGACCTGTTCGAGGGTGTGCACGACGCGGCTGCGACCGATGCCGTTGCTGCGCGCCAGCACGTACAGGTGGTTGTAGGCGCTGCGACCGCCGTGCACCGCGCCCGCGTCCAAGAGCGCGCCGACGTGCCGCATGGGGTGTTCGATGTCTACGTAGGAGCGGCCGTTGACGAGCGCTTCGCCGGACGTGGGGCGGTCCAGGCCCAGGATGGCGCGCATCGTGGTGGACTTCCCCGCGCCGTTGGGGCCCAGGAAGCCGGCGACGTAGCCGGGCTCCACCCGGAAGCTCAGGCCGTCCACCGCCCGTGCGCTGCCGTACCGCTTGGTCAGTTCGCGTACTTCGATCACGGCGACGAGCGTCGCGGTCGCGGCGGCCCGGCGGATCGGACGGGGGTCTTCGGCCCGGGTCGGACCACGGTCCGATGCGCCGGCCGGGGGCGGCCGGTTAGGTTCGGCCGGTGATCCCCCGCATCGCCCGGTGGCTGCCCACCGCGTACCTCTTCGCGCTCGACGTGGCCGCGAGCGCGGCCGTGGTGGCGGTGTACCTGGAGTTCGCCGCCCTCCGCTCGGCGAGCGTGCCGCTGTGGCTGGGGTACGCGCTGGCCGTGCTGATCGGGCTGCCGCTGGCCGTCCGCCGGAAGTGGCCGTTGGCGGCGTTCGGCGTCGTGCTGGTCGCGCAGAGCACCGCGACGACGCTGAGCATCACCCTGGAACCGTTCACGCCCACGGCGTTCGCGCTGTACATGGTCGCGGCGCTGCTGCCGCGCGAACGAGCCACGACGGCGCTGGTGTGCACGCTGGCGCTGTCGACCGCGACGATCTTCATCGGCGAGGCGTGGCCGGACAACATCGGCCTGGCGGCGTTCGTCGTGCTGCTGACCAGCGGGGCCTGGGCCCTGGGCCGGTCCACGCGGGTGCGCCGGGAGTACGCGGAGCGCACCGCCGCCGAACAGGCCGCGCGCGCCGTCGTGGACGAGCGGATGCGGATCGCGCGGGAGCTGCACGACGTGGTCGCGCACAGCCTGTCGCTGATCGCGGTGAAGGCCGGCGTGGCGAACCACGTGGCCGCCGAGCAGCCCGAGCAGGCCCGGGAGGCGCTGCGGGTCATCGAGACCACCGGCCGCAGCACGCTGGTGGAGATGCGGCGGCTGCTGGGCGTGCTGCGGGCCGACTCCCCGGCCGACCTGGCGCCGATGCCCGGCCTGCCGGACCTGCCCGGCCTGGTGCAGCGCGCGTCGCTGGCCGGCGTGCCGGTGGACCTGTCGGTGACCGGCGGCGAGCTGCCCGAGGCGCTCGGGCTGACCGTGTTCCGGATCGTGCAGGAGTCGGTGACCAACGTGGTCAAGCACGCCGCGCCCGCCCGCTGCTCGGTGGCGGTCGACGTCGGCGAGTCCGCCGTGCGG
Organism: Actinosynnema sp. NPDC050436; assembly: GCF_040655415.1. Taxonomy (NCBI): domain Bacteria; kingdom Bacillati; phylum Actinomycetota; class Actinomycetes; order Pseudonocardiales; family Pseudonocardiaceae; genus Actinosynnema; species Actinosynnema sp. NPDC050436. The sequence continues at coordinate 266,315 of NZ_JBFAJV010000004.1, forward strand.
ATCTCCGTCGTGGACGACGGCCCCGGCGAGCGGGTGCTCACGGGCGGCGGCGGGCACGGGCTGATCGGGATGAGGGAGCGGGTGGCGGTGTACGGGGGGACGTTCGCGGCGGGGCCGGTGGGCGGCGGCGGCTTCCGGGTGGCGGCCGAGGTGCCGTTCGCGTGATCGACGTGGTGGTGGTGGACGACCAGGCGCTGCTGCGCGGCAGCTTCCGGGTCCTGGTGGACTCGGCCCCCGACCTGCGGGTGGTCGGCGAGGCGGCGGACGGGGCCGAGGCGGTGTCCGTCGTGCGGGAGACCTCGCCGCACGTGGTGCTGATGGACGTGCGGATGCCCGGGGTGGACGGGATCGCCGCCACCCGGGAGATCTCGGCGTCCTGCCCCGCCCGGGTGCTCATCCTGACCACGTTCGACCTGGACGAGTACGTGTACGCGGCGCTGCGGGCCGGGGCCAGCGGCTTCCTGCTCAAGGACACGCCTCCCGCCGAGCTGCTGGCCGCCATCCGGGTGGTCGCAGACGGGGACGGCCTGCTGTCCCCCTCGGTCACCCGGCGGCTGATCGCCGAGTTCGCCCGCACCCCGCAGCGGAGGGCGGTCCGGCTGACCGGGGTCACCGAGCGCGAGCAGGAGGTGCTCGCGCTGATCGCCCGGGGCCTGTCGAACACCGAGATCACCCAGGAGCTGCACCTGTCCGTGGGCACCGTCAAGACCCACATCGGGCGGTTGCTGCACAAGCTCCAGGCCCGCGACCGCGCCCAGCTGGTGATCGCCGCCTACGAGTCCGGGCTGGTCACGCCCGGGTGACGCGGACGAGCCCGCCCGGCCGGGTGGCCGGGCGGGCTCGCTCCGGGTCGTGCCTAGAGGTACTGGCCGGTGTTGGTGGCGGTGTCTATGGCCCGACCGGATTCCTGGTTCTTGCCGGTCACGAGGGTGCGGATGTACACGATCCGCTCGCCCTTCTTGCCGGAGATCCGGGCCCAGTCGTCCGGGTTCGTCGTGTTCGGCAGGTCCTCGTTCTCCGCGAACTCGTCCACGATCGCGTCGAGCAGGTGCCGCACCGACAAGCCCGGCTGCTTGGTGTCCAGCAGGCTCTTGATGGCCGCCTTCTTGGCCCGGTCGACGATGTTCTGGATCATCGCGCCCGAGTTGAAGTCCCGGAAGTACAGGACCTCCTTGTCACCGTTGGCGTAGGTGACCTCCAGGAACCGGTTCTCCTCCGACTCCTCGTACATGCGCTCGACGGTGTGCTGCACCATGCCGTCGATGCAGGCCGACGGGTCGCCGCCGAACTCCGCCAGGTCGTCGGCGTGGATCGGCAGGTCGGGCGTCAGGTACTTGTTGAAGATGTCCTTCGCGCCCTCGGCGTCGGGACGTTCGATCTTGATCTTCACGTCCAGCCGGCCCGGCCGCAGGATCGCCGGGTCGATCATGTCCTCGCGGTTGGACGCGCCGATCACGATCACGTTCTCCAGGCCCTCGACGCCGTCGATCTCGCTGAGGAGCTGGGGCACGATCGTCGTCTCGACGTCGGAGGACACGCCGCTGCCCCGGGTCCGGAAGATCGAGTCCATCTCGTCGAAGAACACGATCACCGGGGTGCCCTCGGACGCCTTCTCCCGGGCGCGCTGGAAGATGAGCCGGATGTGGCGCTCGGTCTCGCCCACGAACTTGTTGAGCAGCTCGGGGCCCTTGATGTTGAGGAAGTAGCTCTTCGCCTCGCGGTGGTCGTCACCGCGCGCGGCGGCGACCTGCTTGGCCAGGGAGTTCGCCACGGCCTTGGCGATGAGCGTCTTGCCGCAGCCGGGAGGGCCGTAGAGCAGCACGCCCTTGGGCGGGCGCAGCTTGTACTCGCGGAACAGGTCGGCGTGCAGGAACGGCAGCTCCACGGCGTCGCGGATCTGCTCGATCTGCCGGAACAGGCCGCCGATGTCCTCGTACTTGACGTCCGGCACCTCCTCCAGCACCAGGTCCTCGACCTCGGCCTTCGGCACCCGCTCGTAGGCGAACCCGGCCTTGGAGTCGACCAGCAGCGAGTCGCCCGACTTGAGCGGGGCGTCCATCAGCGGCTGCGCGAGCCACACGACGCGCTCCTCGTCGGCGTGGCCGACGACCAGGGCCCGGCCGATGGACGCCTCGGCGTCCGCCTCCAGGACCTCGCGCAGCGTGCAGACCTCGCCGGTCCGCTCGAAGTCGCCGCCCTCGACCACGGTGAGCGCCTCGTTCAGGCGCACCGACTGGCCGAGCACGAGCGACGCCGACTCGACGGCCGGCGACACCGAGACACGCATCCGGCGGCCGGAGGTGAACACGTCCACCGTGCCGTCCTCGAACCGCGCCAGGAACACGCCGTACCCGCTGGGAGGCTGGGCCAGGCGGTCCACCTCCTCGCGCAGCGCGAGGAGCTGGCTCCGTGCTTCTCGAAGGGTGTCGATGAGCTTCGTGTTGCGCTCGGTCAGCTGGCTGACGCGTTCCGTGGCCTCCGCCAGCCGTTGCTCCAGCAGGCGGACGTGTCGTGGGGATTCCGTCAACTTGCGGCGCAACAGCGCGATCTCGTCCTCCAGGAACCTGATCTGCGCTGTCAGCTCACCAGAGTTGTTGCCTTTGTTCAGCTCGCCGCCCTCATCGGGCCGGCTGCCGGGATGACCGTGCTGCATGTCGGCACCCTCCTCCCGTGTTCGTACGACAACGGTACCGGCGATCACCGACAAAAGCGGCTACCCCGGCCGGTCGCGGAGGTCGTGTGATCACACCTTCCCCCGCTCGGCCGGATGAACTGCTCCATACCGGTGTCTGACGGAACCACCGACCCGCTACCGTGCGTCCAAGTACGAGTACCACTTCGTGTTCCGGGGCAGTCTCCACTGTCACCAGCGCAAAGTTCTAGGAGAACGTGATGTCGGTCCCGCCCCAGCAGCCCGGCCCGCACGGTCAGCAGCCCGGCCACCACCCCGGCCACGGGCAGCAGCCGGGTCAGGGGCACCAGCCCGGCGGGTACCCGCCCCCGCCCCAGGACTTCCCACAGGGTGGGCAGCCGCAACCCGGGTACGGCCCCCCGTCGGGTGGTTTCCCGCCGCCCCAGCAGCCGTACGGCCAGCCGGGGCAGCCGAACCCGGGCCAGCAGCAGCCCTACGGGCAGCCGGGGTACGGGCAGCCGGGCCAGGGTGACCAGTACGGCCGGCCCGGGTACGGCCAGCCCGGACAGGGCGAGCAGTACGGCCAACCCGGGTACGGGCAGCCCGGCCAGTTCGGGCAGCCGGGTGGGTTCGGCGACCCGTACGGCCCGCCGCGCAAGAAGAGCCCCCTGCCGTGGATCCTGGCGGGCGGCGGCGTGCTGGTCATCGGCGTCGTGGTGGTCCTGCTGCTCACGCTGGGTGGCGGCAACAGCTCGCCCAAGGACGCGGCGGACAGCTTCGCGGCGGCCCTGTCGAACAAGGACTACGACAAGCTGCGCTCGCTGACCTGCGCCGAGGACCAGGACGAGATCGACGACCTGAAGAAGGCGTTCGACCCGGAGGCGATCAACAAGGAGATCGAGAAGAGCCTCGGCAGCCTGCCCCCGGAGCTCCAGGACAAGATGAAGTCGATGCAGGAGGCGGCGAAGAACATCAAGCTGACCGCCACCGTCAACAACGTCACCGAGAAGGACGACACGCACGCCGAGGCGGAGATCGCCATCAAGTTGGAAGGCGTCCCCGATGAGTTCAAGGACCTCATGAAGGGCGACACGACCGACAAGGTGCCGTTCGTCAAGACCGACGACGGCTGGGTGGCCTGCGAGAAGAAGTAGCCGCGCCAAAACGGCCCACGCACTGCGGTGCGCGGGCCGTTTTCGCTGTTCAGCGGCTTGTCAGCCCTTGGACGGGCGACGCTGCGGGCGGGGCGGCGTGACACCGTCGGCGAGCCGCCGGGTGGTCAGCAGGAACGCCGTGTGGCCGATCATGCGGTGTTCCGGGCGCACCGCGAGGCCCACCACGTGCCACGGGCGGACCAGCGTCTCCCACGCGTGCGGCTCGGTCCAGTGCTGCTGCTCGCGGATGGCCTCGGTGACCTTGGACAGCTGCGTCGTGGTCGCCACGTACACGACCAGCACGCCGCCGGGGATGAGGCTGCGGGCCACGGTCGGCAGGACCTCCCACGGCGAGAGCATGTCCAGCACGACCCGGTCGACCTCGCCCTCGTGCTCGGCGAGGTCGCTGACCGTGAGCGACCAGTTGCCGGGCCGCTCGCCGAAGAACTGCTCGACGTTGCGGATGGCGTGGTCGGCGTGGTCCTGGCGCACCTCGTAGGAGGTGACGCTGCCCTTCTCCCCCACCGCGCGCAGCAACGAGCAGGTCAGGGCACCGGACCCGGCACCGGCTTCCAGCACCCGGGCACCGGGGAACACGTCGCCGTACATCACGATCTGCGCCGCGTCCTTGGGGTAGATCACCTGGGCACCGCGCGGCATGGACAGCACGTAGTCCGCCAGCAGCGGGCGCAGCGCCAGGAACGACGTGCCGCCCACCGAGGTGACGACCGACCCCTCCGGCTGCCCGATCAGCCTGTCGTGCGACAGCGCGCCCCGGTGGGTGTGGTACTCCTTGCCCGGTTCGAGCACGATCGTGTAGTGCCGTCCCTTCGGGTCGGTCAACTGCACCCGGTCTCCGGGCTGGAACGGACCACTGGCGGTGCTCACCGCGGCGAACCTCCTGAACGAACCTGCGAACAACGGCGCACGATGGTCGCAGAAGGCCCGGCGGCCCAGCTCAGCGGCCTCTGTCCGCGCGGACGCCGGACACCGTGAGCACCGCGCCGACGACCGCGAAGGCGATCGCGGCGGGCAGCTGCGCCCACGGCGGCAGGTGCAGCGCGAGCAGCCACCCCTTGCTGTCGACGTCGAGCGCCAGCAGGACCAGCGGCACCAGCCCCTGCGGCACCAGCAGGATGATCCCGACGAACTCCCGCATCACTCCCCCCTCCCGGCGGCTTTCCTGCCCGCCTCCTTCACCGAGTAGTAGACGGGCCAGCCGACCAGCCAGATCGCGCCGACCAGCGTCATGACGTCCAAGGTCCCCCGGAGCACCTGCGTGCGCTCCGGCGTGCTCACGACGTGGGTGAGCAGCAGCACCACGGCACCGGTGACGGCCAGCGCGAGCACGAACTTGAACCACTCGCGCCACTCGTGGCGGACCCGCTCGGCACCGTGCTTGGGCGGCTTGACCGGCGGCGGCCCGCCCGCGAACCGGTGGGCGAACCGCTGGTCGGCCCAGCGCAACATGCTGTGCCCGAACGCGACGCTGACCCCCAGGTAGATGGCCGCCAACCCGTGCGCCGGCTTCGCCTCGCCCCCCGATCGCAGGTCGAAGACGGTCGCCGCCAGCAGCACCACGTCCACCAGCGGCGTGCACACCAGCAGCACCGCGCCCAGCTTCGGCCGCCGCAGCGCGTACCGGGCGAGCAACCCCGCCCCCAGCACGACCCAGAAACCGATCTCACACGCCACGATGACCACGACCAGCAGTTCGCCCACGAGGAGAACACTGCTGGTCGGCGCGGGCACGGCGCGTCGGCGGGCGGACCGACCCGGCGTCATCACTTCGAAGGACGACCGCCGCTGCGGCGGTGTGCTGAGATGCGGGGGTGGAGTTCCGCCCGAAGAGACGCGACCTGCTGGTCGCGGTCGGCTTCTTCGCCCTCGGGATGCTGATCTACCACCTCCGGCTGCACCTGATCATCGGCGGCACCGAGCGGCCGACCACCCTCGGGGAGCACCTGGCGATCCTGGCCTTGGCGTGCGCGGGGGCGGCGTTCCGCCGCAGCGCGCCCGCGTTCGCACTGGTCGTGGTCGCGGCGGCAGCGGCGGTCGACCTGACCCGGGGGCTGAGCCTGCCGGTGATCATGGTGTTCGTCGACGCGCTGTTCGTGGTGACCCTGGAAGGGCCGCGCAGGCTGCACCGGGCGCTGGTGGGCGTCGTGGCCACCGCCACGCTCGGCCTGACGCTGACCGTGGCGGTGCTGCTGGACTGGCGGGAGTCGCTCTACGCCGGTTTCCAGGTGTTCTCGCTGTTCGGGGTGCCGGTGTGGTGGGCGACGAACATCCGGCAGCACCGCGACAGCGCGGTCCAGGTGGCCCGGATCGCGGAGCTGGACCGGCGCGCGGCGGTCGACGCCGAGCGCAACCGGATGGCGCGCGACCTGCACGACGTGATCGCCGGGCACCTGTCCGCGATCGCCATCCAGTCGGAGGCGGTGCTGTCCATGCCCGCGGACTCGCAGACCGTGCGGACGGTGCTGCGGTCCGTCCGGGAGAACAGCGTGCGGTCGCTGGAGGAGATGCGGACCATGATCGACGTGCTGCGGGCCGACGACCCGGTGGACGAGCCGGTGGCGGTCCGGCTGGCCGACTCGGGGCGGCTGGTCGACTCGGCCCGCGCCGGCGGGCTGGACGTGGACTTCGAGATGGACCGCGTGGACGGGCTGCCGGTCGCCGTGGACGTGGCGGCGTACCGCATCCTCCAGGAGGCGTTGACCAACGCGCTCAAACACGGCGCGTCGGCGACGGTGCGGGTGGAACGGCAGTTGAGGCGGCTGGTGGTGACCGTGCGCAACACGGCCCGCGAGTCGGCGGAAGGATCGGGGACGGGGTTGGTGAGCATGGCCGAACGCGCGCACGCGGTCCGGGGCACGTTCAGCGCGGGCCGGGACGGCGACCAGTGGCTGGTACGGGCGGTGCTCCCCCTGTGATCGACCCTGTGATCGACCCCGTGATGGACCCGTCGCCCGCTTCGGGGCGGGTACCTGCGACGACCGTGGTGGTGGCGGACGACCACGCGGCGATCCGCGCGGGCCTGGTGATGATCCTGGGCGGCGCGGCGGGCATCGAGGTGGTGGGCGAGGCGGCGGACGGCGCGGCGGCCGTGCGGATGGCGCGCGAGCTGCGGCCGGACGTGGTGCTGATGGACATCCGGATGCCCGGCGTGGACGGCATCGAGGCGACCCGGCAGCTCGCCGGCGTGTGCGAGGTGCTCGTGCTGACCACGTTCGACCTGGACGAGTACGTGCACGGGGCGTTGCGCGCGGGCGCGGCGGGGTTCCTGCTGAAGTCCGTGGAGGCCCCCGCGCTGGTGGAGGCCGTGCGGCAGGTGGCGTCGGGGGACGGGGTGCTCGCGCCGAGCGTGACGCGGCGGCTGATGCGCGAGTTCGCGTCGTCCGCGCCGCGCAGCCGCCCGCCGGCGCTCGACGCGTTGACCGAGCGCGAGGTGGACGTCCTGCGGTGCCTCGGCGAAGGGCTGTCGAATCACCAGATCGGGCGAAAGCTGCACATCGGCGAGACGACCGTGAAGACGCACGTGTCGCGGGTGCTGACGAAGCTCGACCTGAGGTCGCGGGTGCAGGCGGCGATCCTGGCGCAGGACGCCGGGCTGCTCAGCGACGGTCCAGGGCGGCCTTGAGGTCCTCGCGCCGCAGCACGCCCGCAGGCCGTCCTTCCAGGTCGACCACCAGGTACTCCCAGGCGGCGGTGCCCTGCACGCGGTCGACGACCTCGGCGCCGGTCTCGTTCTCCAGCAGCACCGTCTCCGGCCGGATCGGCACGGCGGCCTGCTCCGCCGGCGCGTGCGGCGAGGTGGAGGCCAGCCGCCGCGCCAGGTCGCGGTCGAGCAGGCCGGCGGCCACGCCGTCCGCGCGGACCAGGACGACCCCGCGCCCGGCGGACGCCGTGAGCGCCCCGGACACCGGGCTCTCGGCGGGCAGTTGGAGCACCGGCCGGACCAGCTCGGTCAGGGTCAGCCCGTCCGGCCAGGAGTGCTTGCGCTCGGCGGTCATCTCGCCGCGCGCGCCGGCCACCACGAACCACGCGGTGACCAGGCAGACGCCGAACCGGATCCAGCGGTCCTCGCTGCCCGCGAGCAGCCCCCAGACCGCCCAGACCACCAGCGCCGCCGCCACCAGCCCGCCGCCGGCCACGGCGGCGGCGGTGCCGGCCGAGCGCCGGCCGGTGATCGCCCACACGCCGGCGCGCAGGATGCGCCCGCCGTCCAGCGGCAGGCCCGGCAGCAGGTTGAACACCGCCACGGCGGCGTTGGCGAACGCGGTCTGCGCGATCAGCAGCCACACGGCGTCGGGGTGCGGGATCGCCATCGCGCCCAGCGCGAACAGCCCGGCCAGCACGATCGACACGATCGGCCCGGCCGCCGCGATCAACCCCTCGTGACCGGGCTTGGCGGGCGTGCGCATGACCTCGGACACGCCGCCGAGCAGGAACAGCCGCAGCCGCCGCACCGGCAGGCCCAGCCGCAGCGCGACCAGGCTGTGCCCGAGTTCGTGGGCGAGCACGGAGAGCCCGAGGAACACCGCGAAGGTCGCGGCGAGCACCACGCCGGCCAGTCCGCCGGTGCCCGGTGCGATCCGCCCGACCAGGGGTGCGTAGAGCACCACGATCGCGGCCGAGCCCAGCCACCAGGAGGGCGCGAGCAGCACCGGGATCCCGGCGGCCCGGAACAGCGGCAGCCCACCGTCCCGCCCGACCTGCCGCCGCCAGCTCTCCTTGGTCACCACGGCGAAAGGGTAGGTGCTGAGGTGTGTTGACGCTGTGACACGCCCGCGCGGGCGGCCCGCGCGGTCCGGTGATCCCGATCTTGTCGGGGGTCTGCCCTATCGTTTCGGGCATGGCAGTGCCGACGATCACCGAGCGCCCCGTGCGCAGGCCCGCCCTGTCGCCCTCCCGCGCGGGCGACTTCAAGCAGTGCCCGCTGCTGTACCGCTTCCGGGCGGTCGACCGGCTGCCGGAGAAGCCGACCAGGGCGCAGGTCCGGGGCACCGTCGTGCACGCCGTGCTGGAGGACCTGTTCGGCCTGCCCGCCGCCGAGCGCCTGCCGGAGCGCGCCCGCGCCCTGGTCGGGCCCGCCTGGGAGCGGGTGCGCGCCGAGCGGCCCGAGTTCGCCGACCTGTTCACCGGCGCGGAGGAGTCCGAGCAGGCCGACTGGCTGGCATCCGCGGCGGGGCTGCTGGACGGCTACTTCACCCTGGAGGACCCGCGCCGCTTCGACGCCGACGCGCGGGAGCTGCTGGTGGAGTGGGAGCTGCCGTCCGGCGTCCTGCTGCGCGGCTACGTCGACCGCGTGGACGTGGCGCCGACCGGCGAGATCCGGGTGGTCGACTACAAGACCGGCGCGGCGCCGCGCGAGGTGGGCGAGGCCAAGGCGCTGTTCCAGATGAAGTTCTACGCGCTGGTGCTGTGGCGGCTGCGCGGCGAGGTGCCCCGGCAGCTCCGGCTGATGTACCTGGCCGACCGGCAGGCGCTGGCCTACACGCCGGACGAGGCCGAGCTGAGCCGGTTCGAACGCACCCTGGAGGCCATCTGGGACGCGATCCTGCGGGCGGCTCGGACCGGCGACTTCCGGCCGAACCCCGGCCGGCTGTGCGACTACTGCGACCACAAGGCGCTGTGCCCGGCGTTCGACGGCACACCGCCGCCCTACCCGGGCTGGCCGGAGCCGGACGCGGGGCAGGAGAGCGCACTGGACCGCGCGGACTGATGACCGCGTTCTACGAGCGGCTCGACGAGCACCGGTTCGCCGCCACCGGGAGCACCGCCGGCCCGTGGACCGACGATCACCAGCACCTGGGCCCGCCGTCCGCGCTGCTGGTGCGCGCCCTGGAGCGGACGGCGGCGCGGCCCGGGGCGGTGCTGTCCCGCGTCACGTTCGAGGTGCTCGGCCCGGTCCCGGTGGCCGAGCTGGAGGTGACGGCGGGGCTGGAGCGGCCCGGCCGCTCGGTGGAGTTGCTCTCCGCTGCCCTGGCGCACGGAGGGCGGCCGGTCCTGCGGGCGCGGGCGTGGCGGGTCGTCGGCGGTGGCGTCCGGCGGGGGCGAGCCGCTGGTGCCGCCCGAGGGGTGCGGGCCGATGGCGGTCCCGGACGACCGGCGGTGCGGCTACCTGGCCGCGATGGAGTGGCGCTCGGTGTCGGGCGGCGTGTTCACCCCCGGTGACGCGGTGGTGTGGGCGCGGCCCCGGGTCGCGGTCGTGGCCGGCGAGGAGCCCACCGCGCTCCAGCGGCTGTTCACCGTGGCCGATTCGGCCAGCGGGGTGTCGAGCCGGCTGGACCTCTCGACGTGGTACGCGATCAACACCGACCTGTCGGTGCACCTGCACCTGCACCGCGAGCCGGTCGGCGAGTGGTTCGCGCTGGACGCCGAGACGGTGGTGGGCCCGACGGGCGTCGGCGTGGCGGGCAGCGTGCTGCACGACGCGCGGGGGCCGGTGGGGCGCACCGCCCAGTCGCTGTTCGTCCGGGAGCGGTGAGCTAGCGGAGCAGCACCGTGGCCAGGGAGAGCGTGACCATCGACAGCGCCGTGGAGAGCAGCACCGCGTCGCCCGGCAGCCGTGCGTCGGGCCGGTACTCGCGGGCCAGCACGTAGACGTTCTGCGCGGTCGGCAGCGCGGCGCAGACCACGGCCGCGAGCCGCAGCGGCCCGTCCACGCCCAGGGCGAGGCACGCCAGGAACGTCACCAGCGGGTGCAGCAGCAGCTTCAACGCCACCGCCGCGCCGACCTGCGCCCGGTCGCGCCGATCAGGCGCACGCAGGGCGGTGAGCGACATCCCGAGCACCACGAGCGCCGTGGGGACGCCGGCCGCGCCGAGCGCTTTCACCGGGTCGAGCACCAGCGCGGGTACCTGCCACCCGCTCGCGGCGACCACCACGCCGAGCAGCGACCCGAGGATGACCGGGTTGCGCACCGGCAGGGTCGCCAGCGTGCGCAGGGCCCCGCTGCGCTGCCCGGACCCCAGTTCGACCGCCGCGAGCACGATCGGCATCACGACGACCGGCTGGAAGAGCACCACGGCCACCATGAACGACGAGTCGCCGAGCACGCCGACCGCGACCGGGATGCCGAGGTTGCCGGAGTTCACGTACGCGCCCGCCATCGCGCCCAGCGCCCGGTCGGGCAACGACCGCCGGAACACCCGGCCGAACAGGACGAGGCCGATCGTGCCCACCACGAACGTGGCGATCACAAAAGCCAGCACGCCCCGGTTGGCGAGCGCCGCCGGGTCGCTCCCGACCAGCGTCGTGAACAGGACGGCGGGCATCGCCAGGTAGAACGCGAACCTGCCGAGCACCGCTTCGCCCCGCTCGCCCAGCACGTTCGTGCGGGCGGCGAGGAACCCGATTGCCGTGAGGACCCAGATGGGCACGAACCCGCCGAGCACCCCGGCCACGGGTCACAGGTGCCTGTAGACGTCTTCGAGCGTGAGTCCCCGGCCGAGCATCAGCACCTGGACGCGGTAGAGCAGTTGGGAGACCTCTTCGGCCAGCCGCTCGTCGGACTCGTGCTCCGCGGCGATCCAGACCTCGCCCGCTTCCTCCAGCACCTTCTTGCCCTGCGCGTGTACCCCGTCCGCCAGCGCCGCGACCGTGGCGGACCCCTCGGGGCGGGTGCGTGCGCGTTCGCTGAGTTCGGCGAACAGCTCGTCGAAGGTCTTCACGGGGGCTGATCCTCGCATCCCCAGGACGGCCGCCGGACACCACCCCGAAAGTGCGTGTCCCGAAATCTTGCGGGGTCCGCATTTTTCCAGTACCTTGATCACATGGACGAACGAGTGGGCTTGCGCGAGCGCAAGAAGCAGGAGACCCGCCAGGCGCTGAGCTGGGCGGCGCTCCGGCTCGCGGTCGAGCGCGGCCTGGAGAACGTCCTGGTGGAGGACATCGCCGCGTCGGCGGGGGTGTCACCGCGCACGTTCAACAACTACTTCTCCAGCAAGGCCGAGGCGATCACCTCCCGCCACCTCGACCGTGGCCGGCAACTGGCCGACCACGTCCGCCGCCGTCCCCGAACGGAGTCGGTGTGGGAGTCGATCCTGGAGGCGGCGCTGGAGCAGTACGCGCCGAACGACCACGTGCCGGACCCGGAGTGGACCGCCGGCGTCCGCCTGATGACCAGCGAACCGGCGTTGATCGGCGAGTTCCTCCGGGCCAGCTCGGTGATCGAGCGCGAACTGGCCCTGGCGATCGCCGAACGCACCCGAACAGACGTGGCGGTCGACCTCTACCCCCGGTTGGTCGCGGCGTCCGTGGGCGCCGCAATCGAAGTGGCCACCGACCGCTGGTTGACCGCCGATCCCCCAATCCCCCTCGGCCCCCTGGTCCGCGAGGCCCTGACCCAGGTGGCTGCCGGCATGCCGGCCCCGCAGCCCGAGTAGCCGACCGCCGACCCTCCGCCCCCGCCGCCACTCAGCCGGGTGACCGGCCCCCACCGCCACCGCCCCTCCACCTCCGCCGCCGGCCGCTCAGCCGAGTGACCGGACCCCATCTGCCGCCGTCCCTCCGCACCTGCCGCCGCCCCGCCCCCTCTGCCTGGGCCGCCCCTTCCATCGCTCTGCCGCCGGTCCTTCCGCCGGGCGGCCGGATTTTGCATCCCTTCGTGGTCCCACCCGACGTGGGGCCTGTTCAACGACGTCTCAAGGAGCCGAAATGTCAGTCGTCACCTCCCCTTCCACCGATGTCGTCATCGTCGGTGGTGGGCCCAACGGGCTCATGGTGGCCGCCGAGCTGATGCTCGCGGGTGTCCGGCCCACCGTGCTCGACGCCCTTCCCGAGCGCACTTCCACACCCAAGGCGAACGGACTGGTGGGCCGCGTCGTGCAAGCGCTCGACTACCGGGGCCTGTACGAAGCCGTCACCGGCACCTCGTCCCCACCGACACCGGCACCGTTCTTCCAGTTCGGCGCGCTCCCCCTCGACCTGTCCACCCTGGACGACAACGCCCTGTTCGCCCTGCCGGTCCCCCAGCGCGAACTGGAAGAGCTGCTGGAGCGCCACGCGGGCGTCCGGGTCGAGCGCGGCCACCGGGCGACCGACCTGACCCAGCACGACGACCACGTGACCCTGGACGTCTCCGGCCCGGACGGGCCCTACCGGCTCGCCGCGCGGTACGTCGTCGGCGCGGACGGTGGGCACAGCGTGGTCCGCAAGCGGGCCGGGATCGGGTTTCCCGGCGTCACCGACCACGGCTTCACGCACCGCAGCGGTCAGGTGGTGATCCGCGAACCGGTGGCCGACCACCGGACCGGGCGGCTCGACGTCGAGGGCTTGGGCGTGCTCTGGCCGGGCACGTTCCACCGCACCGAGCACGGCGTGTTCGCGTTCGGCATGTTCCAGCCGGGCGTCTACCGCATCGCCCTGATCGAGTGGGGGCAGTCCGGCCTGACCGACACCGACGAGATGCCCCTGTCCGAGCTGCGCGACGCCGCGAAGCGCGTGCTCGGCGTCGACCTCCCGCTGGCCGAGCCCGAAGGCCGACCACCGGCCCTCAACCGCCGGGCGGAGGGCACGAACTCGCGCCTGGCCGACCGCTACCGCGAGGGCCGGGTCCTGCTCGTGGGCGACGCTGCGCACGTCCAGTCCGGCGTGGGTGGCCCGGGGCTCAACCTCGGTCTCCAGGACGCCCTGAACCTGGGCTGGAAGCTGGCCGCCGTCGTCGGCGGCTGGGCTCCGCCGCACCTGCTGGACAGCTACGAGGCCGAGCGCCGCCCCGTGGGCGACAGGGTGATCACGCACAGCCGTGCCCAGTCGGCGCTGCTCGCCGAGGGCCCGAACGTCACCGCCCTGCGCCGGGTCCTCACCGAGCTGCTCCAGGACGAGGCGGCCGTGCGCCGCATCTCGCACCTGATGTCCGGCGCGGACACGGTCTACGACATGGGCACGTCACCTCACCCCATGACCGGCCGGTGGATGCCCGACCTCCCGCTGGGGCACGGCACGTCCTTCGCCCGGCTGGCCCGTTCCGGCCGCCCGCTGCTGCTCGACTTCACCACCACTTCGGCCCTGCGAAGCGCTGCCCGGCCGTGGGTCGACCGCGTGGACGTCCACGCCGCCACCACACCGACACCACCCGCCGACGGGGTCCTGGTCAGACCGGACGGGTACGTCGCCTGGGCGGGCACCGCCCCGGAGGACCTGACGCACGCCCTGCGGCGCTGGTTCGGTGTCCCACCCGCACAAGGTGTGTCCGGTGCTCGGTGAACGGCCTCACCGAGAGCTTGTGTCAGAGGCCGAACTGGGGCGTGGTGAACGGCCAGTCGCGGGCGATCCACTCGGGCACGAAGGCGTCGAGGGTGCGTTCCAGCTCCGTGCCCGCGTACTCGTCCACCACCCACCACGAGACGAGGGCGTCCTCGGCCGGATCGATGTAGACGCAGCCGAGCAGCGCGGTCTCGTCGTTGTCGAACAGGGCGTAGTTGAACGACTCGTGGGCTTCGGCCTCCCGCGCGTGGCGGGCGAGGTCGGCGCGGTCCTCTTCGTAGGTCATGGTCACCGGTGGCCAGTTCCACTTCTCGCCGAAGATCGACCACAGCCGTTCCCGGGAACCCATCACCGCCGGGTAGTCCAGGTCCACATCGGACGCCTGGATCGGCCGCAGGTGGTGGCCCGGACCCAGCTCGACGCGGGTGGGGTGGACGAAGTCGGACGGGAGCCAGGACATGGCCGGGATTGTGCGTCACGCGCGGCCCGGCGGCCAAACGGGTTCGGGGGCCGGCTCGGGAAATGCGGTGGCACGTCGGCGGGAGGAGGCCCGACACTGCACGGATGACCTCGCCGAGCGGCTTGGTGCTGCGCACCGCGCAGCCGCGTGACCTCGACCAGATCGGTGCGCTGTTGGCCGAGCGGGGCGAGCCGGAGGACGCGGTGGACCACCGGCTGGTGGTCTCGGACCCGGACGCCGGGTGGGACGCGTGCGCGGTCGTCGTGGACGGCGACCGGGTCGTGTCGACCCTCACCCTGCTGGACGAGACGCTCGTGCTGGACGGCGTGGAGATCCCCGCCGGGCAGGTGGAGCTGGTCGCCACCCACCGGGACTACGAGGGGCGCGGCCTGGTCCGGGCGTTGATGGGGTGGGCGCACGAGCGCTCGGCGGCTCGCGGGCACCTGGTCGGCATCATGGTCGGCATCCCGTACTTCTACCGGCTGTTCGGCTACACCTACGCCGTGCCGATCTCGGCGACGCGCGACGTCGTCGGCACGCCGACGGCCGGCACGGACGTGGTGCGGGAGGCCACGCTCGCCGACATCCCGGCGATGGCGGCGCTGCAGGACGCCGAGCAGTCCCGGGCGGACCTGCGGATGCCGCACGGTGCCGGCCTGTGGCGCTGGCTGGTCGAGCGCGGCGGCAGCCACCAGTGGCTGGTGGAGCGGGACGGGGTGCCGGTCGGGACCGGCCGCTCGACGCCGCCGGAGGAGGGCGTGCGGTTGTGCGAGGTGGCTGCGGTGGACGCCGCCGCCGTGCACGCGCTGGTCGCGCACACCAAGGCGACGTCGGCGAACGAGCGGCCGGGGACGGTCGCGGGCCAGGCGCTCGAACCGCTCCTGGGGCCGGTGCCGGAGGACGCGGGCTCGTACTACGTGCGGGTGGCCGACCCGGTCGCGCTGCTGGACCGCCTGCGGCCGGTGTTCGGCAGGCGGCTGGCCGCCTCGGCGTTCGCGGACGCGGAGGGCGAGGCCGTCGTGTCCTTCTACCGCCGGCACGTGCGCCTGCCGTACCGGGCCGGCGAGGTGGGGCCGGTCGTGGCCGGAGGGGTGATGCAGGCGCCGTATGCGGCGGGCGGGGCCGGGGTGGCGCCGGACCTGCTGGAGTCGCTGCTGTTCGGCCCGCTCGGCCTGCGCGGGCTGACCGCCCGCTTCGCCGACGTCTACCCGGGGCCGAACGCGGACCTCATGCACACCCTCTTCCCACCGGTCACGAGCGACATCACGACCTTCTACATCCCGTAACGGGCTACCTCCCGTAGCGGGCCGGCGGCCGGGCAGACTGATCGCGTGTCCGACTACGAACCGGTGCTCTCCACCCTGCGGCGCGTCCGAGGTATCAGCCCGTTCTTCGCGCTGGACGTCGGTCGCCCGACCGCCGCCGACGGTGCCGGCTGGCGGTCGGGTGCCGAACTGGTCGACGGGCGGGCGCTGCCGGACGCGCTGTCGGCCATCGGTGAGCGGTACCGGACCGGGGAGGCGCGGGTCGCGGCGTCCTTGTTCTTCCTCGGGTACTCCGCGCGGCTGCTGTGCCCGACGGTCGCCGCGCACGCCGTGGGCGGGGTCGTGCCCGACATCCGGCCCGGGAACGTGTGGTGGCGCTTCGGGGCGGACGGGATGCGGGTTCGGATCGGCGAACCCGTCGCGGGGGTGTCGATCTCCGAGTCGTTGGAGCCGGTGGTGGCGGCGATCCGGGACGTGGTGCCGGTGGCGCGCGGGCTGCTGTGGGGCAACGCGGCGTCGTCCATCGCCGGGGCGCTGCGGACGGTGGGCCACAGCGGCACCGCGTCCACCGAGGAGTGCGTGGTGCTGGGCGAACGCCTGCTGGACGCACCCGGGCTGCGGGGCTCCGGCGACTTCGTGCCGTTCCCCGGCGAGGTCGCCTTCCGGCGGCGGAGCTGCTGCCTGTACTACCGCCTCGACGGCGGCGGGACCTGTGGCGACTGCCCGCTCCCGCCCCGCCAGACCTGATGGGACGACCTCGCGGACCGTCTGCGCGGAGTACGACAACTCGTCTGGTCGGTTGTGCCCGGACGCGCCGGACATCTACGGTTCCACAGCCGCAGTGGACGGGAAGCCGGTGGGAATCCGGCGCGGTCCTCGCCACTGTGACCGGGGAGCCAACCCGCCGAGAACGTCACTGGTCGCACGGTGCGGCTGGGAAGACGCGGGGACGGTGTCGATCCGGGAGTCAGGAGACCGGCTGCGGCGCGAGTTGTTGTTGACCTTCCACGAGGTATGGAGGAGGCCGTCTTGACGAGCCCCGCGCACTCCCTGTCCATCCCCATCCCCAAGTGGGCCTACGCCGTCGCCCTGGTCGCGCTGATGGTGACCTGGCTGGTCCTCCAGGAGAACGGCATCGCGCTCGGTCACGCCGCCGAGTCGCTGCACGAGTTCTTCCACGACGGGCGCCACGCGCTCGGCGTCCCGTGCCACTAGGGCCGACCGTGGACACCTACAAGAACGTGCTGCTGCGCGGCGTCGGTGCGGGTGGCGTCGCCGGGCTGCTGGCGGGCCTGGTCGGCCTCGTCGTGGTCGAGGTGCCGATCCGGGCCGCGCTGGCCGTCGAGGAGGCCCGCGCCGCCACCGAACCGGTGGAGCCTGGCGGGCACGACCACGGCGAGATGTTCGGCCGGGGCACCCAGATGCTGGGCGGCGTGCTCGCGGCGGTGATCGTCGGGTTGGCGGTCGGCGCGCTGTTCGCCACCGCCTACGCCGGGTCGCGGCGCTGGTTCGCGGGCCGGCCGCCGTTCACCCGGAGCGTGACGCTCTCGGCGGCGGTGTTCGGGGCGGCGGCGCTGCTGCCGGCCGTCAAGTACCCGGCCAACCCGCCGGCGGTGGGCGACCCGGAGACGGTCGACTACCGGACGGTGCTCTACCTCGGGGTCGTCGCGGCCGGTCTGCTGGTGGTGTTCGGCGCGAGCTTCCTGGCGTCCCGGCTGGGGCACCTGAGCGGCCCGGTCCGGTCCACGGTGGTCGGGGTGGCCGTGGTGGTCGCGGTCGCGGTCGTCCTGCTGGTCTTCCCCGCACCGCCGGACGCGGTGCCCGCCGACATGCCGAGCGACGTGCTGTGGGAGTTCCGCCTCGCGTCGCTCGCCGAGACGGCCACCCTGTGGCTGGGCCTCGGCGTCGTGTTCGGCCTGCTGGTCGACCCGGCGGTCCGGCGCGGCGGCAGGAAGGCCCGGACGGCGGCCGTCGCCTGATCGCGCCCGTGCCCGGTCCGGCTCCCACCGGACCGGGCACGGCTCGATCGAGCCCGGCCCGATCAGGCGCGGAGGGCGCCGAGGACGGCCAGGTCGACCCCGACCAGCGAGTCGCGGAAGACCCGGCGCTCCCCTGGCGGCACCGGGACGTCGCACGGCACGACCAGCACCGTGCACCCCGCCGCCACCGCCGACCTCACGCCGGTCGGCGAGTCCTCGACCGCCACGCACGCCGCCGCGTCCACGCCGAGCAGGGTCGCGGCTTTGAGGTACGGGTCCGGGAGGGGCTTGTTGCGGCCCTCCACCTCGTCACCGCACACCGTCACGTCGAACAGGTCCCGGCCGATGGTGTCCAGCGCGACCTCCGTCAGCGCGCGTTCGGTCGAGGTCACCAGTGCCATCGGCACGCCGGTCTCCCGCACCGCGCGCAGCGCCTCCCGCGCCCCCGGGCGCCACGGCAGGCCGGCCCGGAACACCTCTTCGGTGCGCCGCATGATCCAGGCCGCGCCGTCGGCCGTCTCCTCCTCGGTGGGCGTCAGGCCGACCTCGGCGAACAGCAGTGCCATCGTCGTCGGCACGTTGGACCCGACCATGGCCTGCCGGGTCTCCAACGACAGCGTGCCGCCCATCTTCTCCGCGAACTCGTACAGCGGGACGTCCCACAGCTTCTCCGAGTCCAGCAGCGTGCCGTCCATGTCCCACAGCACCGCTTCGACGCTCACCTCTGGGTCCCCTCCACTCCCTCACCGGCCGGACGTCCCGCCCGGACCGGTCCACGACGCCCACCCTCGCCGGTGCGCGCAGGCCACACTGTGCCTGACCACCGCGCCACCACCCGAGCCGTTTCCGGGCACCCCGCCTCCCGCACCGCTTCGGACCTGTGCGCGGGACCACGGCCTCGCGCACGGGAGCGGCCTCGCGCACGGGGGCGGCCTCGACGGCGGACGGTTCCGCAGCCGACCGGGATTCGCCCGGAAGGTGCACTTCGGACAACTCCGACCGGCGGGGAGCCGGCTCCTCTCCCCGCCCGCCGCGCGGTGCCCTGCGCCCGGTCACCACCGCCACCCGCCACACGTGCCTTGACCTGCGGTGTCGTGGTCGGTCCCGGGCACTGCCCGAGGTGCGGCACCCGCCGGGGCGTCCACAGCGGCGGGGCGGTCGGCCGGTGCGTCCCGGACGGGCGGGAGGACACGAGCCGACATGGCCCAAGCCTACGGCGTCGGGTGCGCGGCGGTGGTCGTAGTCTGACCCGGTGACCGATCCGGACCAGGCCGCCAAGATCCCCTTCGACCCCGCGAAACCGCTCACCAACCCGATCATGGTGGCGGCGTTCGAGGGGTGGAACGACGCTGGAGACGCTGCCAGCACGGCGGTCGAGCACCTGCAACTCACCTGGGACGCGACGCCGCTCGCGGAGATCGATCCGGACGACTACTACGACTTCCAGGTGACGCGGCCCACCGTCCGGATGGTCGACGGCATCACCCGAAGGGTGGAATTCCCGACGACACGCCTGTCGGTGTGCCGGCCGCCGGGGTCGTCCACGGACGTCGTCCTGGTGCACGGCATCGAGCCGAACATGCGCTGGCGCAAGTTCGCGGGCGAGCTGCTGGGGCACATCGAGAACCTCGGCATCACCACCGTGGTCACGCTCGGCGCGCTGCTCATGGACACCCCGCACACCCGCCCGGTCCCGGTGACCGGCACCGCCTACGACGCGGCGGCGGCGCAGAAGTTCGGGCTGGAGCGCTCGCGCTACGAGGGGCCGACCGGGATCGTCGGCGTCTTCCAGGACCTGTGCGTGCAGGCGGGCGTGCCGGCGATCTCGTTCTGGGCGGCGGTGCCGCACTACGTGTCGCAGCCGCCCTCGCCGAAGGCGACGCTCGCGCTGCTGCACCGGGTCGAGGAGGTGCTCGACGTCGAGGTGCCGCTCGGCGCGCTGCCCGAGCAGGCCGAGGAGTGGGAGCGCACGGTCAGCGAGATGGCCGACGAGGACGAGGACGTGCGCAACTACGTCCGGGCGCTGGAGGAGCGCGGCGACGCGGAGATCCAGATCACCGAGGCGAGCGGGGACGCGATCGCGGCCGAGTTCGAGCGCTACCTGCGCCGCCGGGGTCGCGGTCCCGGTCGCGGCCCGACCGGCATCTGACCCGACCGGCATCTGACCCGGCCGACATTTGCCCCGGACAGGCAGCGGAACCGGCAGCCAGGAGCGCGGGCCGACGTGCGACCGCCGGGGAGCGGGCGCGGCTGAGCGGGGCCGTGCGGGAGCCGGTGGGCGGGAGCTGCCGGCCGGGTCGGCGCTGGTCACACCGCGAGCCCGCGCGGCCCGGTGTGGGGGACACTCGGCGGGTGGCACAGGTGCGGGCGGGTGGTCGGCGGCTCGCGGTGGTCGGGCTGTACGCCGGGGGGTTCCTCGGGCCGTTCGGCGGTGCGATGACCTCGTCCGTGCTGCCGGAGATCGGCGCGGACTTCCGCGTCTCGGCCGGTGCGGCGGCGGCCACGTTGACCGGGTACCTGCTGCCGTTCGCCGGGTTCATGCTGTTCTCCGGGACGTGGGGCGAGCGGTGGGGCGCGCGGCGGACGGTCCGGGGCGCGTACCTGGTCTACGCGGCGGCGTCGGTGCTGTGCGCGGTGTCGTGGTCGTTCCCGGTGCTGCTGGGCGGGCGGGCGGTGCAGGGCGCGGCGAACGCGTTCACCACTCCCCTGCTGCTCGCGGCCATCGCGGCGGTGACGCCCAGGGAGCGGCTGGGGCGCGCGTTGGGCGTGTTCGCGTCGATGCAGGCCGCCGGGCAGACGTCCGCGCCGCTGGTGGGCGGCTTGGCGGCCGAGGTGTCGTGGCGGTGGGCGTTCGCCGGGGCGGCGGTGGTGGCGGGGCTGCTGGCGGCGGCCGGGATGCCCGCCGACCCGCCGCGCACCCGGCAGCCGCCGAGGCTGCGCAGCGCGTGGCGACCCGAGGTGCTGCGGTTGGCGGCGGTCGGCTTCGTCGGGTGGGGCTGCCTGGGCGGGGTGTCGTTCCTGGTGGCGCTGCGGCTGGGCGACGACTTCGGGTTGGGCGCGGGTGAGCGCGGTCTGGTGCTGACCGGGTTCGGCGTGGTCGGGATCGTCAGCGCCCGGCTGACCGGGTGGATGGTCGACCACGTCGGGGCGCGCAGGTGCGTGCTGTTGGGGACGACGGTCGGCGCGGTGCTGCCGGCGCTGATCGGGGTCCTGCCGAGCCTGGTCGCGGTGGGTGCGCTGTGGGCGGTGGCGGGCGCGTTCTCGCAGGTCGTGATCGTCGGGTTGAGCGCGGTGGTGCTGGGGCGCGACGGCGGCAACCGGGGTGGGGCGATCTCGGTGCTCCAGTCGTTCCGGTTCCTCGGCGGGGCGGCGTCGCCGCTGGCGTTCGTGCCGCTCTACCACGCCCAGCCGGCCGTCGCGTTCCTCGCGCCGGCCGCGCTGGTCCTGCTCATCCCACCCGCGCTGCTGCTCCGCCGGCGCGCGCCCGACGCGCGATCAGCAGCGCCAGCAGACCTGCCGTGAGGTAGCAGCCCGCCTGCACGTCGAGCAGCGCGGTCAGCCCGAGCGGCACGGCGAGCGCGCCCGCGAGCACCATGCCCACGGCCTGGAAGCCGTCGTAGAGGCTGCCGAAGGTCGCCAGGACTCGCCCGCGCGCCGCGTCGGAGGTGTGCAGTTGCAGCACGGACATCATGCCGACGCCCGACATGACCCCCGGAGCGCCGCACACCGCGAACACCGCCAGGTAGAACGTGAACGCCGTGGTGACGTGCACGCCGTTCCAGCCAGCGAACGAGAGGACCGAGAACGCGACCAGCGACCACGCCAGCAGCGGCCACGCGGGCACCCGGCGGGCGACCAGCCCGACGACCGCCCCGGCGACGAGCCCGCCGACGGCCTGGATGCCGCGCAGCAGCCCGACCTCGGCCTCACCACCACCGAGCCGCTCGGTCACGAACACCACGAACAGCACCACGAACATGCCCTGGCCCGCCGCCATCAGCCCGACCACGGCCACCATGCCGCGCAGCGGCCCCCGGATCTCGCGCAGCCCGTCCAGCCAGGCCCGCCAGACCGGCGCACCGCTGCGCGCGCCCCGGGCCACGCCGAACGGCCGGACCAGCAGCGCCGCCGCGACCAGGAACGACGCCACGTCGAGCAGCAGCACGCCGGGCAGCCCGGACCAGCCGAGCACCAGCCCGCCGAGCGAGGCGCCGAGCAGCCGGGCGAGGTTGGCGTTCAGGCCGACCAGCCCGTTCGCGGCGGCCACCTGCGCCCGGCCGACGAGGTCGGGCAGCAGGGCGTTCTTGGCCGGTTCGAACACGGCGGCGAGGGCCGCCTGCACCGCCATCACGACGTTGACCAGCACGAGGTCGCCGGTCAGCAGCGGCAGCAGGGCGGCGGCCTGGGCGAGGCTGGTCCAGAGCATCAGCCTGCGCCGGTCCCACCGGTCGGCCAGGACACCGGCCAGCGGAGAGAGCGCCAGGCCGGGCAGCAGCGCGACGACGAAGGTGGTGGCGGTCG
The DNA here is from genome assembly GCF_040655415.1 of Actinosynnema sp. NPDC050436. Lineage (NCBI taxonomy): Bacteria > Bacillati > Actinomycetota > Actinomycetes > Pseudonocardiales > Pseudonocardiaceae > Actinosynnema > Actinosynnema sp. NPDC050436. The sequence goes on from NZ_JBFAJV010000004.1 coordinate 288,541, forward strand.
AGCCGACGGACCCGGTGAGCTGGTAGACGTAGACCGGCAGCGACACCATGAGCACCCAGTCGCCGATCTCGGAGACGAACCCGGCCAGCCACATCCGGCGGAAGGCGGGCACCGCGAGCGGTCCAACGGGGCGGGTCCGGGCCTGCGGCGGGGCGGTCATCGGGGGAACGCCCGCAGGCCGACGTGGGCGGGCAGCGCGCCCTCGGGGGCGTCCGCCCGCAGCGGCACCAGGTAGGGCCGGAGGATGTCGTCGATCATGCCGAGCAGCCCGGTGAGCTCCTCGGGCGTCACGTTCACCGTGTAGCCGTGCATCCCGGCCGCGTCGAGCCACTCCCGGGAGAGTTCGTGCTGCCGGTCGAGGAACCGCTGCGCGAGCCGGTTGTCCTCGTTGAGCTGCAACGCGATCAGCGCGTCCTGCTGGCTGCGCACCGCCGGGTCTTCGGAGAACGCGCCCACCGAGTAGCCGACGTCGAGCGCCCGCCACGGCCGCTCGCGCCCGTCGCCCGCGTCGACCCGGTCCACGAAGCCGGCTTTGGCGAGCTGCCGGAGGTGCCAGCTGCAGTTGGACGCCGAGGAGCCCACCTCGGCGGCGCACTCGCTGGCCGTGCGCGGGCCGACCGCCACGAGGTGGTTGAGCAGCGACACCCGCAGCGGGTGCGCGAGCGCCTTGAGCGCGTCGACGTCGGTGACCCGTCGGGGCTGGGGAAGGTCCATGCCCCGACGGTATACCTGAAACACCTCTTTCGAAAGGTTACTTTCAGACTTTCCACCGCACCACCTCACTCGGGCGTACCCGGGCGGTCAGCCGATGTCGCGCCGTCGGAACCCCGCAAACCCGACGGCCACCAGCACGCCCGCCACCACCGTCAACCACACCAGCGGGCCGGCCGTCACCTCGACGCCGGGCACCTTGGGGATGTGGCTGAACGGCGACAGGTCCATCGCCCACCGGTCCAGGCCGAGCAGCGGCCCCAACTGGCCCAGGAGCAGGAAGACCACGAGGAACGCCCAGACCACCGGGGTGAGCTTCGGCAGCACGCCGAACAGCGCCAGGGCGATGCCCGCGACCACCCACACCGCCGGCACGTGCGCCACCGCCGCCCCGACCAGCCGCACGACCTGGCCGCCCACGTCGCCGACCCGCACGCCGTGCACCAGGCCCGCGCCCAAGCCCGCCGCCGCGAGCACCACGGCCGCGCCGACCGTGGCGAACAGCAGGTGGCCGGCCACCCAGGACGTCCGCCGCACCGGGGTGGCCAGCACCGGTTCGGCCCGGAGGCCGGATTCCTCGGCGCGCAGCCGCAGGATCGCCTGCACCACGTAGACCGAGCCGACCAGGCCGATGATGCCGAGGATCGACGCCAGGTAGACGTCCACGACCGCGCCCGTCCCGCCCATCCGGGAGATGACCTGCCCCAGCGCCGGGTTGGCGTCGAGCATCTGCTCCACGCCCCGGGCGACCGCCCCGTACACCGCGCCGAGTCCGAACAGGCTCAGCGCCCAGCCCAGCAGCACCCCCCGCTGCAACCGCCAGGCCAGCCCGAACGCGCTGCCCAGGGACGCCGGCGCGCGCGCCGGTCCGAGCCGGGTCGGCAGCAGGCCGCCGCCGTGGTCGCGCCGCGCCACCAGCGCGGACGCCACGCCGACCAGCACCCCGCCCAGCGCGGGCGACAGGAGCAGCACCCACCACCGCTCGTCGGCGAACGCCCGCACCTGCTCCAGCCAGCCGATCGGCGACAGCCAGGTCAGCCACGTCGGCCCGGCGTCGCCGGCCGCGTCGCCGACGGCGCGCAGCAGGTAGGCGACGCCGAGGACCGCGCCGGAGATCGCGTTGGCGGACCGGGCGCCCTCGGTGAGCTGCGCGGTCACCGCGCCGACCCCGGCGAACACGAGGCCGGCGGCGGCGAGGGCCAGGCCGAACGCGACCGAGCCGGCCGCCGCCTCGCCGAGGGCGACCAGGCCCGCCGCCGACAGCAGGCCGATGAGCAGGCTCGCCAGCCCCGACACGGTGACCGCCGCCGCGAGCGGGGCGTGCCGCCCCGTGGCGGTGGAGCCGATCAGCTCCAACCGCCCGGCCTCCTCTTCGGCCCGGGTGTGCCGGGTGACCAGGAACATCGCCATCAGGCCGGTGAGCAGCGCGCCGAACACGCCCCACCGCCAGGCCAGGATGCCGCCGGTCGACGTGGAGTCGTGGACCGGGCCCAGCATCGCCAGGAACGCCGGGTTCGTGCCCGCCGTGACGCCGATCTGCTGCCGCAGCGCCTCCGTCCCGTACAGCTCGTCCACACCGGACGCGGTGGCCAACGTGGTGCCGACCAGGCCCAGCACCCAGACCGGCAGCAGCACGCGGTCGCGGCGCAGTGCGAGGCGGACCAGTGCCCCGGTCCCCACCAGGGCGGTCATGGCCGCACCGCCGCCTCCGGCACCTCGTAGTGGCGCAGGAACAGCTGTTCCAGGGTGGGCGGCCGGCTGGTCAGCGCGCGCACGCCGCAGCGGACGAGGACGCGCAGCGCGTCGTCGAGGTGGTCGGTGTCCACTTCGAAGCGGACCCGGTCGCCCTCGACCACCAGGTCGTGCACGCCGGTCAGCGCGGCCAGGCCCTCGGGCGGCGCGGCGAGTTCGGCCGACACGCTGGTGCGGGTCAGGTGCCGCAGGTCGGACAGCGTGCCGGTCTCCACGGTGCGGCCGTTGCGGATGATGCTGACCCGGTCGCACAGCGCCTCGACCTCGGCCAGGATGTGGCTGGACAACAGCACCGTGCGCCGGCCGCGCTCCTCGTTGACCGCCTCCTGGAACACCGCCTCCATCAACGGGTCCAGGCCCGAGGTGGGCTCGTCGAGGACGAGCAGTTCGACGTCCGAGGCCAGCGCCGCGACCAGGGCCACCTTCTGCCGGTTGCCCTTGGAGTAGGTGCGCCCCTTCTTGCGCGGGTCCAGCTCGAACCGGTCGAGCAGGTCCTCCCGGCGCTTCTCGTCCAGCCCGCCGCGCAGCCGGCCCAGCAGGTCGATGACCTCGCCGCCGGTCAGGTTGGGCCACAGGCTGACGTCGCCGGGCACGTAGGCCAGCCGCCGGTGCACTGCGGCCGTGTCGCGCCACGGGTCGCCGCCGAGCAGCGCGACGTCGCCCCCGTCGGCGCGCAGCAGCCCCAGCAGGACCCTGATGGTGGTCGACTTGCCCGCCCCGTTGGGGCCGAGGAAGCCGTGCACCTCCCCCTCGCGGACGGCGAGGTCCAGGCCGTCCAGTGCGCGTGTCGACCCGAACGACTTCACCAGGTTCGACACGGCTATCGCATCGCTCATGGCCGGAAAGCTACAGCGATTTCACAAACTCGTGAAGTTAAGGAACCGTATAAACTCCACTCCGATCGACGTGGCGGACGGCATGATTCGGCGGTGACCCAGGTGACGGAACGGGACCAGCAGGCGGTGTTGCGCTTCATCGAGCGCTTCGCGGCGGCGTTCGCGGAGTCGGGGATGCCGAGGATGCCCGCCCGGGTGTTCGTCGCGCTGCTCGCCGACGACGGCGGCACGATGACCGCCGCCGAGCTCGCCGAGCTGCTCCAGGTCTCGCCCGCCGCCATCTCCGGCGCGGTCCGCTACCTCACCCAGGTCAACGTGGTCAGCCGCGAGCGCGAGTCCGGGTCCCGCCGCGACGTGTTCCGGGTCTACGACGACGTCTGGTACGAGGCGATCTTCCGCCGCGACCAGATGCTGGCCCGCTGGGGCGGCCCGCTGCGGGAGGGCATCGGCGTGTTGGGCGAGCAGACGCCCGCCGGGCGGCGGATCGCGGAGACGCTGGCCTTCTTCGAGTTCGTCCACGAGGAGCTGCCCAGCCTGCTCGACCGCTGGCGGGCGCACCGGGACAAGCTCTTTAACTCCTGACCGTGTACGCGTGAACTGCGGTTTCCCCGCTGTTCGCGCGACCGGCTCCCGGTGATTACGCCCAACGGCGCTACTCGCCGGCGCTTTTTGTCCCGACCATGCATGTGACCAGGTCGGCACCACCCGTTCGCGCGAACGTCCCCTATCCCTGCACGCCCCACCGTCCTGCCACAACCCGGCAGGCCGGTCGGGCGAACCTGTCCCAAGGGAGAACCCTTCATGGGAGACGCCCGCATGTTCAGAAAGACGGCCGTCCTCGGCCTGGCCGCGATATCCGCGGCGGCGATGGCGTTCGCCACCGCCGGTGTGGCCGTGGCGGAGGGCCAGGTCCTGGCCGCCGACCGGGCCGACGCGGTGCCCAACTCCTACATCGTGGCGCTGAAGGACTCGGCGTCGCCGAGGGCGCTGTCGGCATCGGCCGCGGGCTCGCTGGTCGCCAAGTTCGGCGGCGAGGTGCGCACCACCTGGCAGCACGCGCTGAACGGCTTCCACGCCACCCTGTCGCCGCAGCAGGCCCGCCGGATCGCCGCCGACCCGAGGGTCGACTGGGTCCAGGCCGACCTGCCGGTGAAGATCGCCGGTGTGCAGCCGAACCCGCCGTCCTGGGGCTTGGACCGCATCGACCAGCAGAACCTGCCGCTGGACAGCAGCTACACCTACCCGAACGGCGCGAGCAACGTCCGGGCGTACGTGATCGACACCGGCATCAAGATCACCCACCAGGAGTTCGGCGGTCGCGCCACCTGGGGCACCAACACCGTCGACAGCCAGAACACCGACTGCCACGGCCACGGCACGCACGTCGCCGGCACGGTCGGGGCCACCCGCTACGGCGTGGCCAAGGAGGTCAAGCTGGTCGCGGTCAAGGTGCTCAACTGCCAGGGCTCCGGCACCTCGGCGGGCGTCGTCAACGGCGTCAACTGGGTCGCCCAGAACGCCGTGAAGCCCGCCGTGGCCAACATGAGCCTCGGTGGCAGCGCGGACACCGCGACGGACACCGCCGTGCGCAACCTGGTGGCGGCCGGTGTCACGACGGCGGTCGCGTCGGGCAACGACAACCAGAACGCGTGCAACTACTCGCCGGCCCGCGTCCGCGAGGCGATCAGCACCAACGCCTCCAACCGGTCCGACGCGCGCGCCTCGTTCTCCAACTGGGGCACCTGCACCGACCTGTTCGCGCCGGGCCAGGACATCACGTCCACCTGGCACACCAGCGACAGCGCGACGAACACCATCAGCGGCACCTCGATGGCCTCGCCGCACGTCGCGGGCGTCGCGGCGCTGTACGTGTCCGCCAACCCCTCCGCCACCCCGGCCCAGGTCGAGACGGCGCTGGTGAACGCGGCCACCAACGGCAAGATCAGCAACCCGGGCACGGGTTCGGCGAACAAGCTGCTGTTCGTGCAGAACAACGTGCCGAGCAACCCGACGGTGAACAACCCCGGCAACCAGACCACCACCAAGGGCCAGGCGGTCAACCTGACCGTCACCGCCACCGGTGGCACCGCGCCGTACTCGTTCTCGTTCAGCGGCCTCCCGGCCGGCCTGACCGGTAGCGCGTCCGGCCAGGTGACCGGTTCGCCGACCACCGCCGGCACGTACAACGTGACCGTGACGGTGACCGACGCGGGCTCCCGCACCGGCACCGCCACCTTCACCTGGACCGTCCGCGACAACACCGGCGGCTGCGACCCGGCCACCAACGACGCGGACGTGACCGTCGGCGACAACAGCGACGTGAACAGCCCGATCACGCTCTCCTGCTCGGGCAACGCGTCGGCCACCACGCAGGTGACCGTCAACATCGTCCACACCTACGTCGGCGACCTGATCGTCGACCTGGTGGCCCCGGACGGCACGGTCTACAACCTGCACAACCGGACCGGCGGCAGCGCCGACAACATCAGCAAGACGTACTCGGTGAACGCCTCCTCGGAGACCGCCGCCGGCACGTGGAAGCTGCGCGTCCGCGACGTGGCGACGATCGACACCGGTCGCATCGACACGTGGACCCTCGACGCGTGATGTGAGCGCTTGACACGGTGGGGCCACCTCTCGCGGGGTGGCCCCACTGCCGTTCCGGCGGGTCGACGGGACCCGAACTCCTTACAGCTCCACGCCCAGCAGCGCGTCCACGGCGTCGCGGAACAGCTTCGGCGCGGTCGCGTCCCGGCCACCGGTCGACAGGGCCTCGGCGGCCCACGCGTCCAGCGCGGCCAGTGCCGCCGGGGTGTCCAGGTCGTTGCCGAGGTGGTCGCGCAGCCGGGCGACGGTCGCCTCCGCGCTCGGGCCCGCGTCGAGGTCAGCAGCGCGCCGCCAGGTGTCGAGCCGGTCGAGCGCCTCGGCCAGCAGCGCGTCGGTCCACGGGCGGTCCTCGCGGTAGTGGCCCGCGAACAGCGCCACGCGGATCGCGTTCGGGTCGACCTTCTGCGCCCGCAGCTTGGACACGAAGACCAGGTTGCCCCGCGACTTCGACATCTTCTCGCCGTCCAGGCCGATCATGCCCGCGTGCACGTAGTGCCGGGCGAACGGGTGCTCGCCGGTCAGGGCCTCGGCGTGCGCGGCGCTGAACTCGTGGTGCGGGAAGACCAGGTCGGAGCCGCCGCCCTGGACGTCGAAGCCGGTGCCCAGGCGGTTGAGCGCGATGGCGCTGCACTCGATGTGCCAGCCCGGCCGGCCCGCGCCCAGCTCCGACGGCCACGACGGCTCGCCGGGACGGGCGGTGCGCCACAGCAGGGCGTCGAGCGGGTGCCGCTTGCCGGGGCGGTCCGGGTCGCCGCCGCGCTCGCCGAAGTACCCCAGCATGGTCGGCTCGTCGTAGTTCGACTCGTAGCCGAACCGGCCGGTCGCGGTGTGGTCGAAGTACACGTCCGGGTGGTCCGGGTCGTCCACCCGGTACGCCGCGCCGTCCGCGAGCAGCTTGGCCACGGCCTCCACGACCTCCGGCACGGCCTCGACGGCGCCGATGTACTCGCGCGGCGGCAGCACCCGCAGCGCGACCATGTCCTCGCGGAACAGGGCCGTCTCCCGCATGGCGAGCACCACCCAGTCGTCCTGGTCGCGCTCGGCGCGCTCCAGCAGCGGGTCGTCCACGTCGGTGACGTTCTGCACGTAGTGCACGTCATGGCCGTTGTCCAGCCACACCCGGTGCACCAGGTCGAACGTCAGGTAGGTCGCCGCGTGCCCGAGGTGGGTCGCGTCGTAGGGGGTGATGCCGCAGACGTACAGCCTGGCGGTGTCACCGGGAGCGGTGGGGCGCACCTCGCCGGCCGACGTGTCGTACAGCCGCAGCGGGCGCGGCTCCCCCGCTACCCGGGGGACAGGGGTGGGTGACCAGGTCTGCATGTCTCCGACCCTAACTCGCCAGTTCAAGCCCACGTCCGCCTGGCGGGACGTCACACCGCCGACGCCACGGCCGGTCACCGACGCGGCGGGCGCGGACCGTCGTGCTCGGGGCGCGGCGGGGCGGGTCGCGGCAGGACGGCGGCGGGACGCGGGCAGGCACGGCAGGCAGGCACGGCAGGCAGGGGCCGAGCGCGGCCGAGCCAGGCGGGGCGGGCGGGGCGGGAGCCATCGTTGTCCGGTGGGCCGTGGGCCTTGGCGCGGGCGCAGGGCGCGGCGCAGCAGGCAGGGCGCGGGGCGGCAGGGCGGGGTGCGGCAAGTGCGGATCATGCTCCGCCCGGCCGAGTGATTGCCCGCACCCTCGATCGGGGGGACGATGTGAAGTGGCTCACGTCAACGGACGAGGGAGGCGGTGGGTGTGACCGCGCTCAAGCCGGTACCCGTGGTCACGCACCCGGGAGCGGCGCGGCGGCGTTCCAAGGGTTCGGTGCTGCTCGGCCTGGTCAAGACGACCGACCCGAAGCAGATCGGGCTGCTCTACCTGACCACGTCGTTCCTGTTCTTCATGATCGGCGGCCTGATGGCGCTGCTGATCCGGGGCGAGCTGGCCCGGCCCGGCCTCCAGTTCCTGTCGACCGAGCAGTACAACCAGCTTTTCACCATGCACGGCACGATCATGCTGCTGCTCTACGCGACGCCGATCCTGTTCGGCTTCGCCAACTTCATCCTGCCGCTCCAGATCGGCGCCCCGGACGTGGCGTTCCCGCGCCTCAACGCGTTCTCGTACTGGCTGTACCTGTTCGGCGGCACGATGGTGATGCTGGGCTTCGTCACGCCGGGCGGCGCGGCGGACTTCGGCTGGACGGCCTACACGCCGCTCTCGAACGCCGTGCACTCCCCCGGCGTCGGCGCGGACCTGTGGATCATGGGGCTCGCGGTCAGCGGCCTGGGCACGATCCTCGGCGGGGTCAACATGGTGACCACGGTGTGCTGCCTGCGCGCGCCCGGCATGACCATGTTCCGGATGCCGATCTTCACCTGGAACATCTTCGTCACCAGCATCCTGATCCTGCTGGCGTTCCCGATCCTGACGGCGGCGCTGATGGGCCTGGCGGCCGACCGGCACCTGGGCGCGCACGTGTTCGACCCGGCCAACGGCGGCGTGATCCTCTGGCAGCACCTGTTCTGGTTCTTCGGCCACCCCGAGGTCTACATCGTCGCGTTGCCGTTCTTCGGCATCGTGAGCGAGATCTTCCCGGTGTTCAGCCGGAAACCCCTCTTCGGGTACAAGGGGCTGGTGTTCGCCACGTTCGCCATCGCGGCGCTGTCGGTGGCGGTGTGGGCGCACCACATGTTCGCCACGGGCGCGGTGCTGCTGCCGTTCTTCTCGCTGATGACGTTCCTGATCGCCATCCCCACCGGCATCAAGTTCTTCAACTGGATCGGCACGATGTGGAAGGGGCAGCTCTCCTTCGAGACGCCGATGCTGTTCAGCATCGGGTTCCTGATCACGTTCCTGCTGGGCGGGCTGACCGGCATCCTGCTGGCGTCGCCGCCGCTGGACTTCCACGTCACCGACACCTACTTCGTGGTGGCGCACTTCCACTACGTGCTGTTCGGCACGATCGTGTTCGCCACCTACGCGGGCATCTACTTCTGGTTCCCGAAGATGACCGGCCGGATGCTGGACGAGTCGCTGGGCAAGCTGCACTTCTGGACCACGTTCATCGGCTTCCACCTGACCTTCCTCATCCAGCACTGGCTGGGCAACATCGGCTTCCCGCGCCGGTACGCGGACTACCTGCCCTCGGACGGCTTCACCACGATGAACACCGTCTCCACCATCGGCGCGTTCCTGCTGGGCGCGTCGGTGCTGCCGTTCGTGTGGAACGTGTTCCGCAGCTACCGCTTCGGCGACCCGGCGGAGGGCGACGACCCGTGGGGCTTCGGCAACTCGCTGGAGTGGGCGACCACCTGCCCGCCGCCCCGGCACAACTTCACCGAACTGCCCCGCATCCGCTCCGAGCGGCCGGCGTTCGAGCTGCACTACCCGCACATGGTCGAGCGGATGCGCGAGGAGGCGCACTTCTCACTGGCCAGGTCGGGCACCCACGGCGTGCACCCGGACCCGACCACGGAGAAGGCGCTCGCCGCGACCGACCGCGAGTCGAAACCGGACGACGGGACGTAGGACCACGCGGACGGCGGGCACCGCGCAGTCGGTCGATCAGGTGGTCGGCGCGCTTCAGGACAGGTCCAGGCTGATGGCGTGCTTGGCCCGCTCCATGGACTCCTCCGACGCTCCCTGGCCCGGGTTCTCCGTGGCCAGCGCCTGGTTCACCGCCACGAACGGCCGCATCCGGGCGTCGTAGCGGGCGAGCGCGGCGCGGTGGTCGTCGGACCGGGCGAGTTCGTCGGCCAGCACGTACGCGCCCACCAGCGCCAGGCTGCTGCCCTGGCCGGACAGCGGGGACGGGCAGTGCGCGGCGTCGCCGACCAGCACGACCCGCCCATGCCACCAGGCGTCCATGCGGACCTGGGCCATCGCGTCGAAGTAGAAGTCGGGCGCGGCCCGCAGGGCGTCGAGCACCTTCGGGGTCTCCCAGCCCAGGCCGCCCAGCCGCTCGGCGAGCAGGGCCTTCTGCCGGCCGACGTCGTGGCGGTCGTGGTCGAGCGGGTCGGCGGCGAAGCCGAGGGTGGCGCGCAGCTCGGTGTTGGCGCGGGCCGGGTAGAGGCAGTAGCTCGCGGTGCGGGAGTCGTCGTGCACCCACACCTGCCAGTCGTCCAGGCCCAAGAAGTTGTCGGTGCTGAACACGCCGACGTAGGAGCCCAGGTGGTGCACGAACCGCTCCTCCGGCCCGAACGCCAGCCGGCGCACCGCCGAGTGCAGCCCGTCCGCGCCGACCACCAGGTCGAACGTGCGCGGGGCGGCGTCGCGGAAGGTGACGCGCACGCCGTCGTCGTCCTGGTCGAGGGCGGTGACGGCGTCGCCGAACAGGTACTCGACGCCGTCCTGGGCACTGCTGTGCAGCAGAGCGGTGAGGTCGTCGCGCAGCACCTCGACGTCGTCGCTGTCGAGGCGGCCGGCGCTGAGCGTCAGCTCGGTCGAGCGCCACTGCTCGGTGCCCTCGGCGTCGAGCATCGACATGCCGCGCGTGGTGGTGCGCAGCCGCCGGGCACCGGCCAGCAGGTCCATCCGGTCGAGCACGTCGAGGGCGACGCCCCGGACGTCGACCGCCTGGCCGCCGGGGCGCAGGGCGGGCGCGCGTTCGACGACGGTGGGCGCGTAGCCGTGGCGGTGCAGCCAGTGGGCGGCGGTCAGACCTGCGACGCCTGCGCCGGAGATGAGCACGGTCTTCTTCACGGGAGTCCTCCTGGTCGGTGCGGTACGCGGCTGAATTTACGTAGTACGCATAGCACCCGGCAACGCTGTACTAGAGCAGGAAACCCATGCTCAGCGCCTCTTTGCTGCTAGGTTCTGCACTAGTACAGGAGGAGGCACGACATGATCCCGCCCTACCAGCGCATCGCCGCCGAGATCAAGCGCCGCATCACCGCCGGCGAGCTGTCGCCCGGCGACCGGGTGCCGTCCGCCCGGCAGGTCGCCAAGGAGTGGGAGGTCGCGCTGGCCACCGCGACCAAGGCCCTGACCGCGCTGGGCCAGGAGGGGTGGGTCGAAGCCCGGCCGAGGGTCGGCACGGTGGTGGCGTCCACCCGGCCGCGCCCGCGCGGGGCGGCGGCACCCGAGCGGGAGCTGACCCGGGACCGGGTGGTGCGCGCGGCGATCGACATCGCGGACGCGGAAGGTCTGGCGGCGCTGTCGATGCGCGGTGTCGCGGCCCGGCTCGGCGTCGCCGCCATGTCGCCCTACCGCCACGTGGCGAGCAAGGGCGACCTGGTGCTGATGATGGCCGATGCGGTGTTCGGCGCGAAACCGCTGCCCGCACGGCCCCCGGCGGGCTGGCGGGCGCGGGTCGAGGTGGGTGTGCGGGCGCTGTGGGAGCTGCACCGGGAGCACCCGTGGCTGGCGCAGCTCGGCCCGCTGACCCGGCCGCTGGTCGTGCCGAACCTGCTGGCGCACTCGGAGTGGGTGCTCGGCGGCCTCGACCAGCTCGGCTTGGACCCGACGACCACGTTCGACCTCAACGTGCTGCTGTACAGCCACGTCCTGGGCCTGGCCGTGCACCTGGAACGGGAAGCCGGCGCCGAGGGCGCGACCGGCCTGTCGACCGAGCAGTGGATGGACGGCCAGGCGCGCACCCTGGACCGGCTGGCCCCGGCCCACCCGACCTTCGCCCGGATCATGGCCTCGTTCGCGCGGACCGGCTACGACCTCGACCTGGACGCGCTGTTCGAACTGGGTCTCCGCTCGATCCTGGACGGGGTGGAACGCCGGGCGGCTCCCGGCGTCACGACGTCGCGGGAGCCGGCGCGGGGGTCTGGGTCGGCACCTGGCCGGGTGTCTGGGGGACCTCCTTCGACAGCTTGATCACGTCCGCGCCGTACCGCTCGGCCAGCACCGCCCGGTCCGCGTCGCTGCCGTCGACCGTCGCCACGTCCACCCCCGAACCGTCCGTCGCCGGACCCCAGGTGGAGATCCGCACGCCCCGTGACTTCAGGTACTCGTTGTCGGCCTCGATCCGGCCGGCGACCTCCACGAGGCGGCTGAGCGGGAACTTCGCCTCGACCAGCTCCACCCGCGCGCCGTGCGCCGATTCACGGGCCACCTGGTCCAGGGCCGGGTCCGGCAGCCGGTAGACGATCACCCGGTCGCCGTCGAGCCGCAGCCCGGCGTAGGTCTGCGGGAAACCGGCCTTGAGCAACGGCCCGAGCACGGATGCGGCCTCCTCGGCCACCGGGTCGTTGGTCGGCAGCACCGAAGACGACGTGGCCGGAGCAGGCTCCACGGCCCCCTGCTCCGCATCGCAACCGCCCACCGCGAACGCACCTGCCACCAGCACCGCGAGCACCACCCGGTTCACCGGTCCCGACCTCCTCGCCTCGCCCCGTCCGTCGTCGTCAGGACGGGACGGGTGCCCCGGCCGGTTGCATCACCGGTCGTGCTTCCGGACCTCCAGGAAGCCCGCGAACGCCGCCGAACCGAACACCAGCACCGGGCCACCGGGGTTCTTCGAGTCGCGCACAGCCGCCGCACCCGGGAGTTTCGAGACCTCCACGCAGTTGTCCGCGCCGTTCTGGCTGCGGCTGCTCTTACGCCACCCGGACTCCCCCATTGCGCTCCCTCACTCCAACTCCAGGATCAGACGACCAAGCCGCTCAAGGGAATCCGCCGGCGACAGCGCCGCACGGCGTGCTCGGTCGAACGCCAGTCTATAGACGTCCGTGTGCGGTGGACGATCATGGATTTCGGCATCGCTGAGCGCTTCCACGTAGGCGAACGTCACCACTGGGTCGCCGATGTGGAGCAGGGTGAACCTGGTGCCCTGCGCCAAGTGCGCACCGGCTTCGAACGGCAGGACCTGCACCACGGCGTTGGGCATCGAAGCCAGGTCACGCAGGTGGTCGAGCTGGGCGCGCAGCACCGCGCGACCGCCGACCTGGCGGCGCAGCCCCGACTCGCTGAGCACCAGCGCGAGGTGCGGCCCGCCCGGTTCGAGCAGCCGCCGCTGCCGCTCGGCGCGCTGCCGCACGGCCGCCTCGACCTCGTCGGGCGAGAGCACCGCGCCCTGCACGAGCAGGGCACGCGCGTAGTCCTCGGTCTGCACCAGGCCGGGCAGCAACTCCTCGGCGAACAGGTCGAGCCGGTCGGCCACCGTCTCCAGCGCGATGTACGCCTGGGCCCAGTCGGCGACGAACGCCGGCCCGGGGTCCCGCTTGCGGGCGACCCGGCCCAGTTCCACGACCTTGGCGCGCTCGTCGGCGTCGAGGCCGAGCAGGTCGGCGAGCGCGGTCACCTCCACCGCCGCCAGCTTGCGCTTGCCGCTCTCGACCAGGCCGACCTTCTGGACGTAGGACCAGCCCAGCGCCTTCGCCACGGCGGCGGCGTCCACGCCGGCCCGCTCGCGGTAGCCGCGCAGCAGCGCGCCGAGTTCGATGCGTCGCGCCAGGGGCGGCGGCTGAGCGGCCACGGGTGGTCCTTCCGATCGCGGTACGGGGCGGCGCAGGGAGTATCGGGCCGCCACCGGCCCGGCCCGTACACCCGATCGTGCAGTTCCTAGTGTCACATGACAGTAATAGTGTGGCACTACTCATCCCCGCCGAGAGGACATGCCGGTGAACGCACGTCGGGAACCCCGGCCGCTGTGCGACGACCAGGGGCCGGCCGAGGCCCTGCGGGAACTGGTCGCCGCCGACGCGCCCGGCCTGTTCGCCATCGTCGAGGAGCGCGGGGTGCGCGAGGACGCGTCGATCACGGCGTGGGGGCTGGACCTCGGCGACCACGCGGAGGTGCTCAGCGTGGACGGCGGCTTCCGGCTCACCGCCCAGAGCCCGGAGAACGCCGTGCGGCTGTTCACCGCGACCGGCGACTGCGCCGCGCACCTGGTGTGGGTGTCCGACGACCGGCGGGGTCAGCGCCTGCGGCGGGACCTCAGGTAGTCGCCCACCACGGCCGCTCCGAGGCCGTCCTCGTCCGGGGCGACCACGCGGCCCCCGCTGCGCCGCGCCACCTGGTCCACGAACGCGGCCAGCCTCGGGTCGTCGCCCAGCCGGAACACCGTGATCGACGCGCCCAGCCGGGCCAGGGCGTCCACCTCCACCAGCGTCTTGGCGACGGTGCGCGGCAGCGGCGGGTAGTGGAACTCGGCCTCGCCGTCGTGCTCCAGGTGCGCGGTCGGCTCGCCGTCGGTCACCACCAGCACCACCGGCTGGGCGTCCGGGTGCTCGCGCACGTGCCGGCCGGCCAGCAGCAGCGCGTGGTGCAGGTTCGTGCCCTGCTCCCACACGCCCTCCAACGCCGTCAACTGCCCGATGTCGACCGCCTCCGCGTGCCGCCCGAACGTGATCAGCCGCAGCGCGTCCGTGCGGAACCGGGTGCTCACCAGGTGGTGCAGCGCCAGCGCCGTGCGCTTCATCGGCACCCAGCGGCCGTCCTGCACCATCGACCACGACGTGTCCACGCACAGCGCCACCGCCGCCCGCGACCGCTGCTCGGTCTCGCTGATCTCGACGTCGGCCACGTCGAGCGCGATCTCCCCGACGCCGGCGCGGAGCACGGCGTTGGTGAGCGTGCGCGGCACGTTCCACGGCTCGGTGTCGCCGAACTGCCACGGCCGCGTGCTGCCCAGCGGCTCGCCCGCCGCGCCGGCGCGCGCGTTGTCGCGCCCGCCGCGCGCCCGGACGCTGTCGATCACACCCCGCAGCGCGGTCTCCCCCAGGCGCCGCAACGCCTTCGGGGTCAGCCGCAGCGAGCCGTCCGGTCCGCGTTCGAGCAGGTTCTGCCGCCGCAGCTCGCGTTCCAGCTCGGCCAGCCGCCGCGCGTCGACGCCCGCGTCGTCACCAAGCTGGCGGACCAGCGCCTCCAGGTCGATGTCCTCCAAGCGCGCGCCGGGGTAGGACTGGGCCAACTGCTCGGCCAGCGCGTCCAGTTCGGCCAGGTCCGCCATCGCCTGCGCGCCCTCGCCCAGCCCCAGCGGCCGGTCGCCCCGGAAGCGCGCCGACCCGCTCCAGTCCTCGCCGGGCCGCAGCCCCTGCAACAAGGAGTCCAAGGTGGACAGTTGCGAGCCGATGCCGGAGTTGCCGAAAGCCTGCTGCGACAGCGCGTTCAGCTCCTCGCGCTGCTGCTCGGTCATCGAGTTCATCATCCGCTGGGCCGCCGCCGACCGGGCCGCGAGCGCGTCCACAAGCTCCTGCACGGTCTGCGGGTCCTCCGGGAAGAACTCGCCGTGCCGGCGCATGAACTCCCGGAACTGCTCCGGCGTGTCCACGCCCCGGGCGTGCGCGGCCAGCAGCTCGTTGAGGTCGGTCAGCATCTCCTGGATGCGCCGGACGTCCTGCGGGCCGACGTTGCGCATGGCCTGCTTCATGCCCTGGAACCGCTGGTCCAGCGCCTCCCGGCCGAGCAGGTCCCGGATGCGCTCGTAGGAGTCGCGGGCCTGCGGCGAGCGCCAGTCGTACTCGGCCAGCTCCTGGACGGCCGCCGCCGTGCCCTGCGGCAGCGCGTCGAGCCGCGCCTCGCGGAACCGCGCGTCGTCGTCCGGGTCGGGGAACAGCGCCCGGCGCTCGGCGTCCAACGCCTCCTCCAGCAGCCGGCGCACCTCCTGGAGCGTGCCGTCGAGGCGGTGCCGGCGCTGGATCGCCGACCGCCGCTGCCACAGCCGCGCCGTCAGGTCGTCCAGGCCGCGCGAGCCCGGGACGCCGCGCCGCAGCAGCTCGCGCAGCGCCGACTCCGGCGACGCGCCCTCCATCACCTCGCGCCCGAGCTCGTCCATCGCCGCCCGCAGGTCGGTGGGCGGCGCGAGCGGGTCGGGCCCGTCGACGTACCGGTCGTAGCGGTACCCGGTCATCCGTAGACCGTCCGGTCGTCGTCGCTGTCCTTCGAGAGCTGACGGGTCAGGTAGAGCGACTCCAGGGCCAGTTCCACGGCGGACGCGATGCGACCCGGCGGGTCGGCCGGGTTCGCGCCCAGCCGCTGCGCCACGTCGTGCAGCACCGGCAGCTCGGGCAGCGCGGCCAGCACGTCGGCAGCGGGCACCTGCTCGCCCGTGGCCACCGGGTGGCCGTCGGACACCAGCTCGGCCAACGGCCGCAGGTCCAGCCCGGCGAACGCCGCCCGCGCGGTGTCCGCCACCGAACGCCGCAGCAGGTGCGTGAGCACCTCCTGCTCGCGCCCCTCCTCCCCCGCCTCGAACTCCAGCTTGCCGCGCAGCACGGCCGGCACCGCGTACAGGTCGACCGGGCGGGCGACCGCCGGGTGCTCGCCGACCAGCGCGCCGCGCCGCAGCGCCGACGCGGCCACCGTCTCCGCCGCCGCCACCGCGAACCGCGCCGAGACGCCCGACCGCTGGTCGATCGCCGACGACTCGCGCAGGTGCCGCACGAACCGCGCCACCGCCTCCAGCAGGTGGTCGCCCACCTCGGCGACCAGCTCCGCCTCCTGCCGCACGAGCGCCACCTCGGCGGCGACCTCCAGCGGGTAGTGCGTGCGGATCTCCGCGCCGAACCGGTCCTTGAGCGGGGTGATGATCCGGCCCCGGTTCGTGTAGTCCTCGGGGTTCGCGGTCGCCACCACCAGCACGTCCAGCGGCAGCCGCAGCGCGTAGCCCCGGATCTGGATGTCGCGCTCCTCCATCACGTTGAGCAGCGACACCTGGATGCGCTCGGCCAGGTCGGGCAGCTCGTTGACCGCGATGACGCCCCGGTGCGCGCGCGGCACCAGGCCGTAGTGGATGGTCTCCGGGTCGCCCAGGCCACGGCCCTGCGCGACCTTCACCGGGTCGACGTCGCCGATCAGGTCGCCGACGCTGGTGTCCGGCGTGGCCAGCTTCTCGGCGAACCGCTCGTCGCGGTGCCGCCACGCCACCGGCAGGTCGTCGCCCAGCTCGGCGGCCCGCCGCTTCGACTCGGGCGTGATGGGCAGCAGCGGGTCCTCACCCAGCTCCGCGCCCTCGATGACCGGCGTCCACTCGTCCAGCAGGCCCACCAGCGAGCGCAGCAGCCGGGTCTTGCCCTGGCCGCGCTCGCCGAGCAGCACCAGGTCGTGCCCGGCCAGGATCGCCCGCTCCACCTGCGGCAGCACGGTCCGGTCGAACCCGACGATGCCCGGCCACGGGTCGCGCTTCGCCCGCAGCGCCGCGACGAGGTTGTCCCGCAGCTCGGCCTTGACACCACGCGGCTCGTACCCGGCGGCGCGCAGCTCGCCCAGGGTCTTGGGAAGTCCAGGGGTCACCCCCACGACGCTACGCAACCCTCGGCGGGCAGTCGACGTGGAGCGACTCCAGGCACCCGCTCGACGGGGCGGGCCGACCCGGGCGCGGCGGCCGGGCCGGGCGGCGACCGCCGCACGGCCGGACCGTCCGCCAACCCCGCCGGCGCGGGTCAGTGGCGGCCGGCGGCCTGGTCCGACAGCACGCGCACGGCCTCGTCCACGGCCGCCAGGCGGGCCCGGCGGACCGCCTCCGACAGCGGGCGCAGGGCGTCGTCCCGGCCGGCCTGGGCCGACGCCGACATCGCCCCTCCGGGCGCGTCCGTCGCCGCCACCGCCAGGATCGCCGCCACCTCCGCCGCCCGTTGCAGCACCCGCAGCGCGCGCGGGGGCATCCCCGCCGGCCACGCCAGCTTCGAGTGCTCCGAGGACAGCTCCGCGATCTCCGCGCGCACGTTCGGCCGGTGCCGCGCCACGTCCAGCGTGACCAGCGCCGTCGCCGCCTCGCGCATCGCCGACGCCAGGCCGTGCTCCGCCTCGCCGATCGGCACGTGCTCCACCGCCGTCACGGCCGGCAGGTCGAACACCGTCCACCGCAGCACGCCGTCCGCCACCAGCTTCGGCACCAGCCCGATGCCCACCTCCGGCAGCACCGCCGCGTTGCCGACGCTGAGCGCGAACCGGCTCAGCGGGCCCTTGCCGCCCAGGCCCCGGACGTCGCCCGGGATCGGCAGCACCATCCGCGCGGTGGTCGCGTCGGCCCGGCGCAGCGCGGCCAGCAGCAGCGCCGGGCCGACCGGGCGCTCGTCGGGGCCGGGGAGGTCGAGCGCGGTGGCCGTGCCGTCGTCGTCGGCCACCACCTCGTGCAGCCCGGCCCAGAACCCCAAAGCGTCGAGGACGTCGTCAGCCGCAGCCGCTCCATGCAGCCAGGCGGACGTCCAGACGACCAGCGTCGCACTCGCACAGGACACGCTCGCCAAGGTTACGCGCGCCCCCCGACGCCTCAGGCCCCCGGGCCGACGTGTTCCACCAGCAGGGAACGGAACCGGTCGACGTCGTCGGCGCCCGCGAACGCGCGGTGCGGCACGGCGTACATCGCGGACGTCCCCGTGCGCAGCACGAAACCCCTCGGGGTCTCCGACCACCCGGGCAGCTCGTCCCAGGCCAGCTCGCTGCGCGCGGCCTGGCCGACCGACATGCGCAGCGAGTGCTCGTCGGCCGACCCGGTCACGGTCTTCGCCGCCAGCGGGTGGTTGTGGAAGTTCACCGCCGTGCCCACCGGCACGAGTGCGACGATGATCACAGCCAGCGCCAGGCCGAACACGCCCGCCCACGTCATGCCCAGGAACAGCACGACCACGCCGAGCACGCCCAGCGCCACCCCGAACCACGGGGCCCAGCGGAACACCGGCACCGCCGTGCGCAACGCGTCACGCCAGTCCGCCGCGCGCGGCGACCACGTGAAGTCGACGGTCACCGCGCGGGCCTCTTGGCGGGTTCGCAGCACAGCGGGGCGCACGGAGCGCCGTTCACCGTGCACCCGGACGCCGGGAACGCGGACAGCTTGCGCGGCGACGCGCCCGTCAGGTGCTCGTCCACCAGCTCCGCGACCAGCCGGGCGAACCGGGGGTCGTCGTTGGGCGTGGCCGCGCGGGCGAAGCCCATGCCGTGCTCCGCCGCCCGGTCGCGGGCCTCGGTGTCCAGGTCCCACACCACTTCCAGGTGGTCGGAGACGAACCCGATGGGGCACACCACGACGTTGGCCACGCCCTTGGCGTGCAGCGCGTCGACGTGGTCGACGATGTCCGGCTCCAGCCACGGCACCTGCGGCGGCCCGGACCGGGACTGCCACACCACGTCGTAGTCGTCCGCGCCGACCGCCCGCGCGACCAGCCGGGACGCCTCGGCCACCTGGCGGGAGTACCGGTGGCCGCCCTCGGCGGGCGGGCCGGCCGCCTGGTCGGCCGACAGCGGCACCGAGTGCGCGGTGAAGACCAGGCGGTGGTCGGCGAAGTCGGCCGAGGCGGCGCGCACCGCGTCCGCGAACGACTCGACGAACAGCGGGTGGTCGAAGAACTGGCGCAACTTCACCAGCTCCGGGGCGTCCGGCACGGCCGCGCGGGCGCGCAGGATGTCCTCGTCGTACTGCCGGCACGCCGAGTACCCGCCGTAGGCGCTGGTCGGGAACACCAGCGCGCGCCGCACACCGGCGGCCTTCATCTCGGCGAGGGTGTCCTCGACCATCGGGTGCCAGTTGCGGTTGCCGAAGTACACCGGCAGGTCGACCAGTTCCCCGACGGCCGCGATCGCGGCGCGGTTGAGGGCGTTGATCGGCGAGACGCCGCCGAAGTGCTGGTAGTGCTGCTCGACCTCGTCCAGGCGTTCGGGTGGGACACCTCGGCCCCGGGTCACGTTCTCCAGGAAGGGGCGGACGTCTTCCGGCCCTTCCGGTCCTCCGAAGGACAGCCAGAGCAGCGCGTCGTAACTCACCCGGACATCCTCGCCCCGGCTGCGCGGAGCCGCACAACCGGGTCGGCGTGATCGGCGGCACGCCGACCCGGTCGGGTGGTGCGGGCCCGGTCGGGCGCTGCGTCAGAGGCCCAGGAAGTGCACGCCGCCGTCCACGAACACCATGGAGCCGGTGGTGGCCGGGAAGAAGTCGGACAGCAGGCCGCACACGGACTGCGCGACCGGCGTGGGGTCGTTGACGTCCCAGCCGAGCGGGGCCTTCTCGCCCCACATGGCCTCCAGCTCGGAGAAGCCCGGGATGGACTTGGCGGCCATGGTGCGCACCGGGCCGGCCGAGATCAGGTTCACCCGGATGCCCTGCGGGCCCAGGTCGCGCGCCAGGTAGCGGTTGACCGACTCGAACGCCGCCTTGGCCGCGCCCATCCAGTTGTAGGCGGGCCACGCCTGGCGGGCGTCGAAGTCCAGCCCCACAACGGACGCGCCGCGCCCCATCAGCGGGAGCGTGGCCTGCACCAGCGCCTTGTAGGAGAACGCGGAGATGTGCATGGCGGTCGCCACGTCCTCCCACGGCGCGTCCATGAACGGCGCACCGAGGCACGACGGCGGCGCGTAGCCGATCGCGTGCACCACGCCGTCGAGGCCGTCGACGTGCTCGCGCACGCGGTCGGCGAGCGTGTCCAGGTGCTCCTGGTTCTGCACGTCCAGCTCGACCACCGGGGCGGGCTGCGGCAGCCGCTTCGCGATCCGCTCCACGAGGCTCATCCGGCCGAACCCGGTGAGCACCACCCGGGCACCCTGCTCCTGGGCGACCCTGGCCACGTGGAAGGCGATCGACGCGTCCGTGATCACCCCCGTGATCAGCAGCCGCTTGCCTTCGAGCAGACCCGTCACGTCTGTTCCCTCCGAGAGTTGTGAGTTGCGGTAGGGCGGCCGGTGGCCGCCCGGTCAGGTCGGCCGCGCCCGGCAGCCGTGGTCGGCGGCCCGGTCGGCTCGGTCAGTGGCCCATGCCCAGTCCGCCGTCGACCGGCAGCACCGCGCCGGTGATGTAGGCGGCGGCGTCGGAGGCCAGGAAGGTGACGGCGGCGGCGATCTCGTCGGTCGTGCCGTACCGGCCGGCGGGCACCTGGGCGAGGATCTGCTTGCGGCGCTCCTCGGACAGGGCGTCGGTCATGTCGGTGGTGATGAAGCCCGGCGCGACGACGTTCGCGGTGATGTTGCGCGAGCCCAGCTCGCGGGCGATCGACCGGGCCACGCCCACCAGGCCCGCCTTGCTGGCCGCGTAGTTGACCTGACCGGGGCCGCCCATCAGCCCCACCACCGACGAGATGAACACGATCCGGCCGTACCGCTTGCGCAGCATCCCCTTGGACGCGCGCTGCGCCACCCGGAACGAGCCGGACAGGTTCGCGTCCAGCACGCGGGTGAACTGCTCGTCGGTCATCCGCAGCAGCAGCGTGTCGTCGGTGATGCCCGCGTTGGCGACCAGCACCTCCACCGGCCCGTGCGCGGCCTCGACCTCGGCGAACGCGGCGTCGACCTCGGCGGGGGAGGTGACGTCGCACTTGACGCCGAACAGCCCCTCGGGCGCACCGGACCCCCGGTGGGTGACCGCGACCTTGTCGCCCTGCGCGGCGAACGCCCGCGCGATCGCCAGGCCGATCCCCCGGTTCCCGCCCGTGACCAGTACGGACCTCGACACGCCCTGCTCCCATCGCCGCTGGTTGATGCGGGGCGAGGCTATCTCCTGGGCCGGGGTCCGCCGCCACTGGCCGGGGGTGGATCACAATCACCGGGTGACCGGTTTCGTCGAACAGCTCCGGGCCGAGGTGGACGGGGACGTGCTGGCCGACCCGGCCAGTCGCGCGCTGTACTCCGTGGACGCCTCCAACTACCGGCACGTCCCGCAGGTGGTGGTGCGGCCCCGCACGGTGGCCGCGGCGGTGGCCTCGGTGCAGGTCGCGGCGCTGTTCGGGGTGCCGATCACCAACCGGGGCGCGGGCACCGGCATCGCGGGCAACGCGGCCGGGACCGGCCTGGTGATCGACTTCGCGCGCCACCTCGACCGGGTCGTGTCGATCGACCCGGACGCGCGCACCGCCGTCGTCCAGCCCGGCGTGGTGCTCGACCGGCTCAACGACGCGGCCCGGCCGCACGGCCTGGTCTTCGGGCCCGACCCGTCGACGCACTCGCGGTGCACGGTGGGCGGGATGATCGGCAACGACGCGTGCGGCGCGCACTCGGTCGCGTGGGGCAAGACCAGCGACAACGTGCTGGACCTCGACGTGCTGCTGGCCGACGGCCGCCGGTTCGGCACCCGCACGCCCCCGCCGCTGCGGCTGCCCGAGGTGGACCCGGCGTGGTTCCCGGCGCTGGACCGGCGGGTGTCGGGGTACCGGCTGGACGCGCTCCCGGACCTGACCCGGGCGCTGGTCGGCTCCGAGGGCACCTGCGTGACGGTCCTCGGCGCGACGCTGGGCCTGGTCGAGCTGCCGCCCCGGCGGGTGCTGGCGGTCCTCGGTTTCGACGGCCCGTACGACGCGGCCGACCTCGCCGAGCACGTGCGGCACCTGGACGTGCTGGCCGTCGAGGGCATCGACCGGGCGCTGGCCGAGGCGGCGGGCGACTCCCGGCTGCTGCTGCCGCGCGGCGTGAGCTGGCTGTTCGTGGAGACCTCCGACGAGGCGGTGGCGCACGTCGCGGCGAAGCTCGCGCCGCACTCGGTGGTGGTGACCGACCCGGTGCGGCAGCGGGCGCTGTGGCGGGTGCGCGAGGACGGCGCGGGGCTGGCGACCCGGATGGCCGACGGCGGCGAGGCGTGGTCGGGCTGGGAGGACGCGGCGGTGCCCCCGGAGCGGCTCGGCTCCTACCTGCGCGAGTTCGACGCGCTGCTGGCCGGGCACGGGCGGCGCGGCGTGACCTACGGGCACTTCGGCGAGGGCTGCGTGCACGTGCGGATCGACTTCGACCTGCGCGCCGGGCACCGGTCGTTCCTGGAGGACGCGGCGGACCTGGTGGTGGCGCACGGCGGCTCGCTGTCCGGCGAGCACGGCGACGGCCAGGCCCGCTCGGAGCTGCTGTCCCGGATGTACCCGCCGGCCGCGATCGCCGCGTTCGGGCGGTTCAAGGCCGCGTTCGACCCGGAGAACCGGATGAACCCCGGCCGGATCGTGGACCCGCTGCCGCTCGACGCCGACCTGCGGGTGGTGGTCGCGCCGCCGACCATCCCGACCCGGGCGAAGCTCGCGCTGCGCGCCGACCGCGGCGACCTGGCGGCGGCGACCCGGCGGTGCGTGGGCGTCGGCAAGTGCCTGAACACCGCCGGCGGCGTGATGTGCCCGAGCTACCGGGTGACCCGCGAGGAGCAGCACTCCACGCGGGGCCGCGCGCGGCTGCTGTTCGAGATGCTCAACGGCTCGGTGGTGCGCGGCGGGTGGCGGTCCGAGGAGGTCCGCGAGGCACTGGACCTGTGCCTGGGGTGCAAGGGCTGCAAGCGGGACTGCCCGGTGGACGTGGACATGGCCACCTACAAGGCGGAGTTCCTGCACCGGCACTACCGGGGGCGGCTGCGGCCGGCGGCGCACTACTCGATGGGGTGGCTGCCGCTGTGGCTGCGCCTGGGCCTGGTGAACGGGGTGACGTCGCGGTTCGCCCGGTTCGCCGGGGTGGCCGCCGAACGGCCGCTGCCGCGCCCGACCCGCCGGACGTTCCAGCGCGGGTTCGCGGGCGGCGGCGCCGGCGAGCGGGTGCTGCTGTTCCCCGACACGTTCACCAACCACTTCGACCCCGGGATCGGGCACGACGCGGCGGCGGTCCTGTCGGTCACCGGGCAGGGCGTCGAGGTGCCGAGGTCGGCGGTGTGCTGCGGGTTGACGTGGTTCTCCACCGGGCAGCTCGACGTGGCGCGGAGGGTGGTGCGGCGCACGGCCCGCGTGCTGCGGCCGTGGACCGCAGCCGGCGTGCCGGTGGTCGGGCTGGAACCGGGCTGCACGGCGTTCCTGCGGTCCGACGCCCTGGAGGTGGCGGGCGACGACCCGGACGTGGTGCGGCTCGCGCGGTCCGCCAGGACGTTCGCCGAACACGTCGCACCCCTGCTGGAACCGTTGCCTCACACCGCTTCCGCGCTCGTCCAGCCGCACTGCCACCAGTACGCCGAGATCGGGCTGGACGCCGACCGGGAGCTGTGGGGCAAGGCCGGCTACGAC
This sequence comes from Actinosynnema sp. NPDC050436, assembly GCF_040655415.1. Taxonomy (NCBI): domain Bacteria; kingdom Bacillati; phylum Actinomycetota; class Actinomycetes; order Pseudonocardiales; family Pseudonocardiaceae; genus Actinosynnema; species Actinosynnema sp. NPDC050436. The sequence continues at coordinate 312,258 of NZ_JBFAJV010000004.1, forward strand.
GCGTCGGTGCTGTCGGGGTGCTGCGGCCTGGCCGGCAACTTCGGGTTCGAGGAGGGCCACCACGAGGTGTCGACGGCGGTCGCCGAGCAGGTGCTGCTGCCCGCCGTGCGGGCGGCGTCGCCGGGGACGGCCGTGGTGGCGGACGGCTTCAGCTGCCGCACCCAGGTGCGGCAGGGCGCGGGTGTCGAGCCCGTGCACACCGCGACCCTGGTGGCGCGGGCGCTGGGCGTGGCTACGGGGTCCGCTCCTGCCGGGTCTGGGCGGTGACCCAGTCCAGGTAGTCGGGGCTGCCGCCGAGCACGGGCAGGGCCAGCACCTCGGGCGTGTCGTAGGTGTGGTTGGCCCGGATGAAGTCGGTCAGCTCGTCGAGCCGGTCGTAGGCGGTCTTGACCCAGAGCTGCCACTCCCGGTCGTCCCGGACCTCGCCGTCCCAGCGGTACACGCTGCGGACCGGCGCGCTGATCTGCACGCAGGCCGCCAGGCGGGCCGCCACGACGGCCCGCGCCAGCGCCGCCGCGCCGTCCTCGCTGTCGGTGGTCGTGATCACCACGACGTGGTTGTCGTCCATCCTCGGGAGGGTAGTGCGGCCGGCGGTTTCCTATCCTGGTGCGCGTGACCCCTGACGAGGCCGTGGCCGTGCTGACCGACCCGGGCACCGCCGCCGACGCCCGCTACCAGGCGCACGCCGAGCTGTCGGCGGCGGCGGCGGGCGGTGACGCCTCGGCGGAGGCGGCGCTGTCCTGGCTCCGCTTCGCCCGCTCGGAGCGCCCGGCGTGCGAGGTGGAGCGACCGTGAGCTGCCCCTGCGGGTCGGGCGAGCCGTACGCGACGTGCTGCGGCGCGCTGCACGCGGGACCGAGGACCGCGCCCACGGCGGAGGCGCTGATGCGCTCCCGGTACGCGGCCTTCGCGGTGGCGGACGAGGCGTACCTGCTGGCCACGTGGCACCCGACCACCCGGCCGGCCGCACTCGACCTGGACCCCGACCAGGAGTGGCTGCGCCTGGACGTCCTGGACCGCACCGGCGGCGGCCTGCTGCACACGACGGGCACCGTCGAGTTCCGCGCCCTCTACCGGTGGCGGGGCCGGCGCGCGGAACTGCGGGAGAACAGCCGCTTCGTCCGCGAGGACGGCCGCTGGCTCTACGTCGAACCGGTCCGCGACTGAGCCGAACGGGTGCCGTCCACCCGTCCGCGAAACACCTCCCGGGCACTCCGCGATCAACCGGAGGTCACCGCCCGACCGGAGGGCGGCGCGGGCGTGCGGGGTGGGGATGGACGAGCGGGTTGCGGCCAGGGGCATCTACGACGAGTTCCCCGGCCACCGGCTGCCCTCCGACGGCGAGCTGGACGCCGCGCTCGGTGCCGCGCTGGTCGTCGTGGACGCCAACGTGCTGCTCAACCTCTACCGCTACAACGAGTCCACCCGCGTCGACCTGCTGGGCGTGCTGTCCCGGCTGGGCGAGCGGCTGTGGGTGCCGCACCAGGTGATGCAGGAGTTCTGGCGCAACCGGCTCAGCGTGCTGGCCGGGCGGGCGTCGGCGGGCAAGCAGTTCCTCGACGCGCTGGGCAAGCAGCGGCGGGCGGCGAACGACGCGCTGGACCAGTGGGCCAAGGCGACCGCGATCCCCGGCCCGGAGCGGGACGCGCTCGCCGAGCGGCTGGCGGAGCTGTACGCCGGCGTGGAGGCCGCCGTGTCCGAGCACACGCCCGCCGTGGTGGGCCGGGCCGCCGACGACCCGGTGCTGCACGAGTTGGAGCACCTGCTGGCCGGCAAGGTCGGGGCCCGGCCCGACGAGGCGGAGTGGCAGCTCGCGGCGGCCGAGGGCAACCGCCGGGTGGCGAACGGCGAGCCGCCCGGCTACCTGGACGCGAAGAAGGCCGGCTCGGACCTGCCGGAGGAGGCGGCGGGCGACTACCTGGTGTGGTCGCAGTCGATCCTGGAGGCAGCCCGGCGGGAAGCCGACCTGCTGATCGTGACCGGGGACGAGAAGGAGGACTGGTGGTGGCGGCACCGGTCGGAGTTCCTCGGTCCGCGCACCGAACTGGCCGACGAGTTCACCGCGCTGGGCGGGCGGCGGCTGTTCCTGCTGCGCCCGGTCGACCTGCTCAAGCGCGCCGACGCCCTGGCGTTCGAGGTGCGCAGCGGTTCGGTGGACGACGCGGACCGGGTGAGCCGCGAGGTCCCCGCCGATCCCCTGTGGACGGGGCAGGGCGTGCGCACCCTGCTGGACCTGATGGACCTGGAGGGGCTGGTCCAGGCGGACGTCATCCGGGCCGCCGCCGCGAATGGCGGCAGCGTCGACCGCGCGTCGGTCTACCGGATCGGCAAGTTCGACGACGACCGGATGCTGCGCGGCTTCACCAAGCCCGCCGCCCGGATCACCGCCGAGCTCCAGGACGCCGGCGTGGTCCGGTTCGGCGTCGAACCCGCGCTCACCCCCGTCTACCGGGGCGGGGTGAAAGCGGTGGAGTTCCGCATCCCGGACGAGGTGGCGCTCATCCTCGGCGACGCCGAGTGGGACGACGAGGCCGAGAAGCCCGCGGTCGGACCGCGTTCCTGAGCGGTCGACCTCGGTTCCCCGTGCAGTCCCCGATCAGGGGTGGTGGTGCGGTGCCTTCGTCCGCCGGCGGGGCGGCTAGGGTCTGCGCACCGAGTCGAGCAGGTTGCGCGCGACCACCCGCAGCTTGGTGTTGTGCGTCTGCGACTCCTCCACCAACCGCTGGAACGCCTCGGCCTCGCCGATCCCGTGCGCCGCCATCAGCACGCCCTTCGCCTGGTCGATCTCGCTGCGCGACAGCAGCGCCCGTTCCAGGTTCGCCACCAGCACCCGTGAGCGCTCGTAGCGCCGGAACCCCGTGATCGCCGCCGCCGACGCCGTCGTGAACAGGCGCAGCAACGCCTCGTCGAACGGGTCGAACGCCGACTCGTCCGAGCTGTAGAGGTTCAGCGACCCCAACGTGCCGCCTTCCACGAGCAGCGGCGCGGACAGGTACGCCCGCACGCCCGCCTCCTCGGCCGCTGCCGCGAACTGCGGCCACCTCTCCCGACCGCCCTCGACGGCGAGCCGCACCGGTCGCTGCGTGCGCGTGGCCTCCAGGCACGGGCCGTCACCGGCGGAGTACTGCGCGGCGTCGATGGCGACGACCTTGCGGTCGGTCGCGGCGACCGTGGACGCGCCGTCGGCGCCGACCACCGTGACCGAGACGTTCTCCGCGTCCGGGATGACGCGGGACGCCGACTCCGCCAGTTGCTGGAGCACGTCGTCCAGCGACTGCTCGTCGGCCAGCACGCCGGCGAGTTCCTCCAGCGCCTCGCTGGCCTCGTCCAACAGGGAGGCGGGCACGCGGTCTTCGATGCTCACCAGCATTGTCTACACCGCGCACGACATAATCGCCGCCACCAGTCGAGGAGGTCACCGGTGCGCGTGCTGCTGGTCGAGGACGACGACGGGGTCGCGGACGCCTTGGTGGAGGCGTTGGAGGCCAACGGGCACCGGCCGCAGCGGGTCGTGCGGGGCGCGGACGCGCTGCTGCGCCACCGGGACTTCGACATGCTGCTGCTGGACCTCAAGCTGCCGGACACCGACGGGCTGGAGGTGCTGCGCAAGATCCGCAAGATCGCGCACACCCCCGTCGTGGTGCTGACCGCGAGCGGCGACGAGCGGTCCATCGTGCGCGGCTTGCGCCTGGGCGCGGACGACTACCTGGTCAAACCGGTGCGGCTGGGCGAGCTGCTGGCGCGGATGGACGCGGTGGCCCGGCGCACCGCCCGGGTCGGGCCGGCCGACCGGCTGGTCCGGGTCGGGGACGTGGAGGTCGACCTGGAGGCCCGGCGGGTCACCGTGGCCGGCCGCGAGGTCCCGTTGACCACCAAGGAGTTCCAGGTGCTGGCGGCGCTGGCCCGGCGGGCGGGCACGGCGGTCAGCCGCCAGCAGCTCATGGACGAGGTGTGGGGCGACGCGTACCTGGCGGTGTCGCGGTCGCTGGACGTGCACCTGACCGGGTTGCGCGCCAAGCTCGACCGCCCCGGCCTGCTGACCACCATCCGGGGCTTCGGCTACCGGCTCGGTGACTGAGTGCGCCGCCGGCTCCTGCTGGTGCTGCTGCTGTTCTCCGCAGCGGCCGTGACCGCGTTCGCCGTGCCGCTGCTGGCCTCCACCGCCACCGAGCGCACCCAGCGGTTCGTGATCGACCGCACGTCCGGCCTGGACCGGTTCGCCGCGCTCGCGCAGCAGGCCGACACGACCGGCGACGCCGCCGCGCTGGCCGACGAGGTGGCGGCGTACGTGCGGCTGTACGGCGAACCCGTCCTCGTGGTCGACGCGCGGCGGCGGCCCGTGGCCCAGGCGGGGATCGCCGCCGACGACCCGGACCTGGCCGACGTGCTGGACGCGGCGCTGCGCAACCAGCCCGCGCCGACGGTGCCGGTGGTGACGCCGTGGTCGTCGGGCACGGTGGTGTTCGCCCGCCCGGTCGGCACCGGGACCCGGGTCGCGGGGGCGGTGGTGCTGCGCGCGTCGGTGGACCGGGCGGCGTCGGACGTGGCGCGGCGCTGGCTGTGGGTGCTGGCGGGCGTGCTGGCGGCGGGCGCGGGCTCGGTGCTGCTGGTGCTGGCGGTGGCGCGGTGGCTGCTCGGGCCGCTGGCGGAGCTGGCCGCCGGGGTGCGGGCGGTGGCCGCCGGCGAGCGGCGGGCGCACGTCCCGGAGCGCAGCGGCCCGCCGGAGGTGCGGGAGCTGTCCGAGTCGTTCAACCGGATGTCCGACGCGGTGACCGAGGCCGCCGACCAGCAGCGCAGGCTGATCGCCGACACCTCGCACCAGCTGCGCAACCCGATGGCCGCGCTGCGGTTGCGGATGGACACGCTGGGCGGCCGGGTCGAGCCGGGCGGCCTGCGGGCCTACGACGCCGGCCTGGCCGAGATCGAGAGGCTGGAGAGGTTGCTGGACGGGCTGTTGGCGCTGGCGTCGGCGGAGAGCACCGCCACCGAGGTCGCGGCCGGCGGGCGGGAGCCGGAGTTCGCGGACCTCGGCGCGGTGGTGGTGGAGCGGGCCGGCTTCTGGCAGGTGCCGGTGCCCGGGGCTGCGGTGCCGGGGCTCGCGGTGCTGGTCCGGTGCCCGGAGGCGGAGGTGGCGCAGGTGCTGGACGTGCTGCTGGACAACGCCCTCAAGTACGGCGGCGGCCGGGTGCGGGTGGCGCTGGGCGCGGACCGGGCGGCGGGCGTCGGCTGGGTCGAGGTGTCCGACGACGGGCCCGGCCTGACCGCCGAGGAGCGCGCGCTGGCCACGACGAGGTTCTGGCGCGGCCGGTCCGACCGGCCCGGCACGGGCCTCGGCCTGGCCATCGCGGACCGCCTGGCCCGCGCCCGAGGGGGCGCGCTGGAGCTGTCCGGCACCACCGGCCTGGTCGCCCGCCTGGTGCTGCCGCTGGAGCCGGCGCTGTGAACCGCCGGGCGTTCCTGCTGGGCCTGCTGGCCACCGGGTGCGCGACCGGCGCGTGCACGGGTGCCGGCCCGGTCGGCGCGCTGTCCGTGGCGGCGGGCGAGCGCGGCGGGATGTACTTCGACTTCGCCACCCTGCTGGCCGGTCAGCTCGACCCGCCCGGCCGGGTCGTGGAGACCGAGGGCAGCCTCGCCAACCTCGACCTGCTCGCGTCCGGTGCCGCGCAGGTGGCGCTGACCCTGGCGGACGCGACCGGGGCGGCCGACCCGGCGCTGGGGCTGCGGGCGCTGGGCCGGGTCTACGAGAACTACCTCCAGCTCGTGGTGCGTGCCGACGACCCCGCGGCACGGGTCGCCGACCTCGCCGGGCGGGTGGTGTCGCTGGGCGCGGCGGGCTCCGGCGCGTCGCTGTCCGGCGAGCGGATGCTCGCCACGGCGGGCCTGGCCGCCCCGGTGCGGGTGGAGCACCTGCGGCTGGCCGACGCCGTGCGGGCGCTGGTGGACCGGCGGGTCGACGCGCTGCTGTGGTCCGGCGGCGTGCCGACGCCGATCCTGGCCCGGGTCGCCGGCATCCGGCTGCTGCCGCTGGCCGACCTGCTGCCCGGCCTGCGCCGGGCCCACGGCTCGGTCTACGAGCAGGTGCCGGTGCCGGCCGGCGTGTACGGCGCGGCCCGCGAGGTCGCCACGATCGGCGTGGCGAACCTGCTGGTGTGCCGCGCGTCCCTGCCCGACGAGGTGGCGGCGGCGGTGACCCGCACGCTGGTGTCCAGGGCGGCGGCCCTGGTGCCGGACCAGGCGCTGGGCACCCAGTTCCTGGACGTCCGCAGCCTGATCGGCACGGCCGGCCTCCCCCTGCACCCCGGCGCCGCGACGGCCTACCGCGACCTGCACGGCTGACCGGTCCGGTGGGCGTCAGAGGTTGCCGGTGTAGGCGTGCCGCAGCCAGTCCAGGGTCTCGTCGTCGATCGCGTCCGCGCTGGCGATCGGGATGCGGACGGTGATCGTGTCGTTGCCCAGGGCCGACGCACCCTCCAGCCGGCCCGACGGCTCGTGGCCCGCCAGGCGCAGGCCGAGGTCGACGCGGGTGCGGGTGGTGGCCTTGACGATGGCGAACGTGCGGCGCGGCGACACCAGTGCCACGTAGGTCTTGCGGGCCCGGACGTGCAGCGGGCCCAGCAGGGCGGCCTCGGCGAGCAGCCGGTCCAGGATCGGCCGCAGCTCGGGGCGGTCGGCGTACTGGCGGTCCACCAGCTCGTCCGAGGAGGCGGCCAGGAACTCAGGGTAGCCGAACCGCTCCATCACCAGCAGCATCTGCGGGTACCCGGTGACCTCGCGCTCCCGCAGCCAGGAGCGCAGCTCGCGCTCGGAGTCGATGCCGGACTCCAGCACCCGGCGGTTCCACTCCGGCACCCCCTGGCCGGTGCTGCGGTGCAGCAGCCCGACCGACCAGTCGACCATCTCGCGCAAGCTGGACACCTCCGTCATGGCGGCCATCCTGCCGGGTGCCGGCCGACCCCGCCCGGGGAGCGGGCGCGGCCCGGGAGACGGCGGACCCGCCCGTCGGGCAGGCCGACGGGCGGGTCCGGTGACGTCCGCGCTCAGGGCAGGCGCTGGCCCAGCAGCAGCGCCGCCGCCAGCGACGCCAGGCCGATCAGCGTGCCCAGCACCACCCACGGCCGGCTCGCGTCGGCCTGCTTCTTCTCGTAGCCGATCTGCTCGCCCAGCGTGTCGTACACCCGGCGCAGCTCCTCGGCGCTGGCCGCCTTGAAGAACTCGCCGCCGGACAGCTTGGCGATCTCCTTCATCGAGTCGTCGTCCACCGGCACCTCCTGCCGGCGGCCCTCGATCTCGACCACGCCGTCCTCGGTGCCGAAGGAGATCGTGGAGATCGGGATGCCCGCCTTCTTGGCGTCCTCCGCCGCGTCGAACGCCCGCCGCGTGCCCACCGTCTCCTTGCCGTCGGTCATCAGCACGACCCGGGCCGGCGGCGGGCCGTCGGCTCCCCCGACGACCTTGCCGAACGAGTCGATCGACGCCAGCGCCGCGACGATCGCGTCCCCGGTCGCGGTCGCCTGCGCCAGCTTCAGCCCGTCGATGCTCTGGGTCACCGCGCCCCGGTCCGTGGTCGGCGCGACCAGCACGGTGGCCGACCCGGCGAACGTGATCAGGCCCAGGTTGATGCCGGGGGTCAAGCCGTCCGCGAACGACTTGGCCGCGACCTGCGCCGCCTCCAGGCGGGACGGCCGCACGTCGGTCGCCTTCATCGACAGCGACGTGTCGATCACCAGCATCACCGTCGCCCGGTTGCGCGGCACCTTCTGCTCGGCGGTCGGCCCGGCCAGCGCCACCGTCAGCAGGATGAACGCGACCAGCAGGAACGCCGCCGGGACGTGCCGCCACCAGCCCTGCCGGCGCGGCGCGACCTTCTCCAGCATGGGCAGGTTGGCGAAGCGCAGCACGCGCTTGCGCAGCACCCGCTGCATCACCACGTAGACCGCCGCCACCGCCGCCACGGCGATCAGCAGCAGGAACCACCACGGAGCGGTGAAACCCGTGAAGCTCATCAGGCCACCCCTCCCGACCAGCGGCGCTTGCGGGCCACCACGAAGCGCACGGTGTCGGCGATCCAGTCCGAGTCGGTGCGCAGCACCAGGTGCCCGGCGTTGGCCCGGCGCAGCCCGGCCGCGACCTCCGCCCGGTGCTCGGCCGCCGCCGCGGCGAACTCGCGGCGCAGCAGCGGCGACGCCGTCACCTCGCGCTGCCGGCCGGACTCCGGGTCGGCCAGCACGACCGTGCCGACCTCCGGCAGGTCGATGTCGCGCGGGTCGACCACCTCGACGGCCACCAGGTCGTGGCGGGCGGACAGCGCGCGCAACGGCCGCTGCCAGTCGGTCTCGCCCAGGAAGTCCGAGACGACCACGACCAGCCCGCGCCGGCGCGGCGGCCGGCGCAGCTGCTCGACCAGGTCGGCCAGCGAGCCCCGGGTGCCCTCGGGCGCGCGCGGCGTCTCGGCCACCTTGCGGATCAGGCCCCGGGAGTGCGCCAGGCCACCGCGCGCCGGCACCCGGACCAGCTCGGCACCGGTCGACACCAGCGCGCCGATCCGGTTGCCGCCGCCCCGCGTCAGGTGGGCGACGGCGGCCGTCGCGGCCACCACCAGGTCGCGCTTCTCGCACACCGCCGTGCCGAAGTCCAGCGACGGCGACAGGTCGATGGCCAGCCACGTCTCCAGCTCGCGGTCCGCGACGGTCTCGCGGATGTGCGGCACGGTGGTGCGGGCGGTGACCGCCCAGTCCATCCGCCGCACGTCGTCACCGGGCTGGTAGGGCCGCGCCTCGCCCGGTTCGGAGCCCGGACCGGGCACCAGCCCGAGGTGGTTGCCCTGGAGCAGGCCGTCCAGCCGGCGGCGCACCTCCAGCTCCAGCGTGCGCAGCGCCGCCTCCAGCCGGCCGCCGTGCAGGGCGGGCGGTGCCCAGCTCGGCCGCCCGGCGGGCTCTTCGGGGGTCTGCTCGGAGGTCACGGCCTGCCCGCGGGCTGCGGCGCGGCCTGCGCGGGCCGGGCGGAGACCTGCGGCAGCGGCACGGTCTGGAGCACGCGGGTGATGATGTGGTCCAGCGGCACGCCGTCGGCCAGCGCGTCGTAGGACAGCACGAGCCGGTGCCGCAGCACGTCCGGCACCACGTCCACGATGTCCTGCGGCAGCACGTAGTCCCGGCCCCGCACCAGGGCGAGGGCGCGCGCGGCGGCGATGATGCCGAGGCTGGCGCGCGGCGACGCGCCGTAGGCGACCCAGCCGGCCACGTCGGTGAGCTGGTGCTCCTTGGGCGCGCGGGTGGCGATCACCAGGCGCACCACGTAGTCGACCAGCGCGTGGTGCACGAACACCCGCGACGCCACGCCCTGGAGCCGGACCAGCTCCTCGGGGCTGAGCACCTGGGACGGGACGGGGGCCTCGACACCCATCCGGTAGACGATCTCCCGCTCCTCCTCGGCCGTCGGGTACTCGACCTGGATCTTGAACAGGAAGCGGTCGCGCTGCGCCTCGGGCAGCGGGTAGACGCCCTCGTTCTCGATCGGGTTCTGGGTGGCCAGCACCAGGAACGGGTTCGGCATCGGGAAGGTCTTGCCGCCGATCGACACGTGCCGCTCGGCCATGACCTCCAGCATCGCGCTCTGCACCTTGGCGGGCGCGCGGTTGATCTCGTCGGCGAGCACGAAGTTGGCCACGACGGGGCCGAGTTCCACGTCGAAGCTCTCGCTGGCCTGCCGGTAGATCCGGGTGCCGAGGATGTCGGCGGGCACCAGGTCGGGCGTGAACTGCACGCGCGAGAACGATCCGCCGACGACGGTCGCGAAGGTCTCCACGGCGAGCGTCTTGGCCACGCCGGGCACGCCCTCCAGCAGCAGGTGGCCCTTGGCCAGCAGGCCGACGAGCATCCGCTCGACGAGCCGGTCCTGACCGACGATCACCCGCTTGACCTCGAACACGGTGCGTTCGAGCAACTGGGCGTCACGAGCCGGCGTGTTGGGCGCCTCGGCGGCGGGCTCGGACAACAGGTCCTCCTACGACAGGGATTGCGACGATGCCAAGTCTTCCCTGTCGCCGGTATGGCTCTTGTGAAGGGGCCTACCGCTCCAGATCGGCCGGCGTGTCCACGTCCCGGGCCTCGCCGGGCAGCGCCGCGACCGGGGCGGGGAGCAGCGGTCCGAGCACGGAGCGCATCGACGCGCCGCGCGGGTCGTCGGGCAGCGCGGCGACCAGCGCGCCGGTCCGCCACGCGCCGGCCAGCCACTGCTCCCGGCCGTCCTCGTCCACCAGCACGGCGGGCCCGCCGACGGCGAGCAGGCGCTCCACAGTGGACGACGTGACGCCCGGCTGGTCCACCGCGAGCACGACGACGACGTCGGCGCGCACGTGCCGCAGCCCGGCCGCGACACCGGCCGCCGGTCCCCCGCCGGGCGGCTCCTCGCGCGTCCACAGCACGCCGGGGACGTCCTTCTCCGGTCCGACGACGACCACCCGCGCGGCACCGCGCACGGCGTCCAGCGCGTGGTCGAGCAGGGTGCGGCCGGCGACCCGGATCGAGCCCTTGTCGACGCCGCCCAGCCTGCTGCCGCGACCCCCGGCGAGGACCACGGCGTCCCACCCGCCCTGCGCGCCGCTCACCCGACCGAGGGTAGTCGCCCCGGCTTCGGCCGGTCGCCGCCGATCCCTGCGGCCCGCGCGGTGCGCTCAGGGGTCGCGTTGTGGTCGCGCCGCGGTGTGGTCACGCGGCGCGAGGGTGCGGATCGACGGGTGTCGTCGGGTCGGTGCACGTGCCCGACGACACCCGTAGCCCCCAGTCGATCCGCTCGCACGGCATCCGAACCCCCCGCGGATGCCGCCCGACACCGGTGCCCCGTCCTTCCCCTGCTTGGTGCGACCGGCATCCACGAGGATGCTCGACCACGTCGGAAAGATTCCTGAACGATTCTTGAATCGCCAGGTCAACGCCCTGCGGAGGGGGCTGGGGTGCGGCCCGTGACCGACACCCCGTGGGAACCGCCCCTGGCCGGCACCGAGGTCGAGCACCTCCTCGGCGCGCTCGACCGGCAGCGCTCGACGTTCCGCTGGAAGGCCGACGGGCTCGACGCGGCCGGCCTGCGCGCCCGCGTCGGCCGGTCCGCGCCCACCCTCGGCGGCCTGCTCAAGCACCTGGCCGCGTGCGAGGACCACCTGACCACCGTCCGGATGAGCGGGGAGCCGCTCGGCGACCCGTGGGGACGGGCTGGGCTGGGACGGCCGGGACTGGGGCGTCACGTTCGCCGCCGACGACCTCGCGCCCGAGCAGCTCTACGCGCTGTGGGACGGCGCGGTCGAGCGCAGCCGCGCGCGGCTGGCCGGTGCCCTGGCGGACGGCGGGCTCGACCGCCGGGTCCACCTCACCTCGGTCGTCGGCCGATCGGTGAGCCTGCGCCGGCTGCTGTTCGACCTCATCGAGGAGTACGGCCGGCACACCGGCCACGCCGACCTGCTGCGCGAGTCCGTGGACGGCCGCACCGGAGAGGACCCGCCCGCCGACTGGCACCCGGCGAGCACGCCGTCACGGCCCGGGTGAGCACGCGGTGCGGGTGATCAGAGCAGGCGGGTCGCGTACGGCATGATGCCGCCGTAGCGGACCGGTGCGACGCGGACCGACGAGCCCGAGTACGGGGCCTCGACCATCATGCCGTCGCCGAGGTAGAGCGCCACGTGCGTGCCGCCGCCGGGGCCCCAGAACAGCATGTCGCCGCGCTCGGCCTGGGACAGCGGCACCTTGACGCCGGCGTTGTACTGGTAGCCGCTGTAGTGCGGCAGGTAGACGCCCGCGCCCGCGAACGCGTACATCATCAGCCCGGAGCAGTCGAAGCCCACGCTGTAGTAGTCGCCGTACGAGTCGGCGACGCCGCCGTCGCGGATGCCGATCGTCGGGCCGTCGTAGTTGCCGCCGCCCCACGAGTAGCGCACGCCGAGGTTCGCCATCGCGCGCGCGACCACGGTCTCCACACCGCCCCCGGCGGCCGGGGCGACCACGGGCCGGGTCTGGGCGGGTGCGCTCGGCTTCGCCGCGTTCAGGGCCGCCTGGCGCGCGGCCTCCTCGTCCTCGCGGCGCTTGTCGTCCAGCCACTGGTCGTACTGGGCGCGCTGGCCCTCCAGCCCCTCGACGGCGGTGAGCGCCCGGGTCAGCTCGCCCTCCACCCGCTCCTTGTCGCCCTGGATGGCGGCGGCCTGGCCCGCCTGCGCCTGCTGGGCCTGCACCGCCGACTGCCGGATGGCGTCCGCGTCCCGCTCGGCCTGGTCGGCGGCGGCCTGCTTCTCGTGGGCCAGGTCCAGCGCGGCGCGCGCGGAGGAGTCCTTGTTGGCCTTCTCCGACCGGGCGCGCTCGACGTCGTCCAGCGCGTTGAGGCCGGAGTCGCCGACCGCCGCGAGCAGCTGCGAGCGGGCCAGCACGTCCTCCGGGCTGGTGGCGCCGAAGTAGGCGGACAGCGACCCGATCGTGCTGCCCTGCTGGAAGCTGGCGGCGGCGAACTCGTCGAGGTCGGCGCGGGCGTCCTCGACGGCCCGGCCCGCCGCGTCGGCCTCGGTGCGGGCGGCGTCGGCCTCCCGCTCGGCCTCGGCCGCCGCCTCCTGGGCGGTCTCCAGGTCGACGCGCGCCTTGTTGGCCAGTTCCATCTTGGAGGCCACGTCGTCGGTGAGGCGCTGGAGCTCCGCCTCGGCGGAGGTCAACTGGCCGGTCAGCTCGCCGACCCGGGCGGCCTTGGCGTCGGCCTCCCGGCGGCCGACGCCGATCTCGGCGTCGCTGGGGTTGGGCGGGGGCGGTGGGACGGCCGAGGCGGACCCCGGGAGCAGGACCAACGCCGCGACCAGCGCGACCACCCAACGAGCCACGACACCCGCCTCCCCACCCGCTCGGCCGATCCGCGTTGCGCCGAACGGCGCTACCCGGACCCGTCCCAGGACTGTGCCACTTCACCACCACGGTTTCCAATCGACCCGGCATGAACTTCAGCCACACGGGTCACACCGGTACCGAGTGATCTACTTCAGGCAACCCCCGAGATCGAGGCGTGATCGGCAGGCTCACCGCAGTTCGGCTCTCTACCCCCGGCCGGCGGCGGCGCGCGGCACGGTCGGACGGTGGTTCACGGACGGGCGAACCCGGAACCCGACCGGGCGAACGTCGAGGCGCGCGGGCCACCGGCACCCGGCCGGGTGATCACCAGGTGGCGGGGTCGCCCCACGTCCGAAGTGGACCGGACTCGACCACCGGCACGGCGACCAGCGCGGGCAGCGACTCCCCCACCGGCTCGCGCACGACGGCGGTGGCCAGGTGGTCGCAGGGCGTCGGCTCGTCGTTGCAGATGACCACCCGCGCACCCGCCCGCGCGGCCAGCCCGACCAGCCCCGCCGCCGGTTCCACCAACAACGACGTGCCCGCCACCAGCACCAGGTCGCAGTCCAGCGCCGCAGTCCGGGCCGCGCGCAGCACGTCCGCGTCCAACGGCTGTCCGAACGCGACCGCCGTGGACCTCAGGACGCCGCCGCACGCGGGGCAGCCCGGGTCCGCCTCCCCCGCCCGCACCCGGTCCAGCGCCGCGCTCATCGCCCCGGTCGCGCCGCAGTCGACGCACACCGTCCCCGACAGCGACCCGTGCAGCTCGACCACCGCGACCGACCCGGCGCGCTGGTGCAGCCGGTCGACGTTCTGGGTCAGCAGCGCCCGCACCCGGCCGGCCCGCTCCAGCGCGGCCAGCGCCCGGTGGGCCGCGTTCGGCTCGGCGGTCCACATCGGGTGGTCCAGCCGCGCCTGCCACGCCGCCCGCCGCACACCGGGGTCGGTCAGGTAGCCGTCCAGGGTGAACTCGCGGCCGAGGGCCGTCCACACGCCCTGCGGACCTCGGAAGTCCGGGATGCCGGAGTCGGTCGACACCCCCGCGCCGGTCAGCGCGGTGATCCGCCGCGCCGCCGCCATCGCGTCCCGTGCGTCCATCCCACCACCATTCCACGGGGCGGGTTTGCGAGCATGGCCGCGTGCGGAGGACTTGGGGCGCGGGTGTCGGGGTTGTCGGCTTGGTCACAGGCGTGGTGGGGACGTTCCTGCCGTGGCTGCGTTCGGGATCGGTCACGAGGGACAGTTACGAGGTGCTCGCGCTGCGTGGTTTCGCGGGGTTGGACGGCACTTCGGGGGAGGTGGTGCGGGCGGTCTGGGTCGGCGTGACGCCGTTGGCCGCGCTCTGCGTGGTGCTCTGGTCGGTACGACTTCACCGGTTTGCCGCCTTTTTCGCCCTGCTCTTTGGCACGATTGCGGGAACGGTGGCGGCCCTTGCCGCCGTCCAAGGGGGCGACGAGGGATCGCTGGTCGGGATCACCCCGACCGGACCGGTCGTCACCCTCGGTGGTGCCGTGCTGGGGATCGCGGGTGCGATCGCCGTGCTCACCGCGAAAACCCGCACAGCGATCAGTCCAGGAGGAGCACCGTGAGCTACCCGAGTGGCGGCGGAGGCGAGTGGCCACCGCAGAACAACCCGTACGGTCAGCCGCAGCAGGGCGGGTGGCCGCAGCAGCCCCAGCAGGGTGGCCCCCAGCAGGGCGGCCCGCAACAGCCCCAGCAGGGCGGCTACCCGCAGGGTTTCCCGCAGACCGGCCCGCAGCCGCAGCAGGGCTACCCGCAGACCGGCCCGCAGGGCTTCCCCCAGCAGGGCTACGGCCAGCAGTTCGGCGGCCCCCAGCAGCCCTACGGGCAGCAGCCGTTCGGCTACGCGGGCGGTGAGCCGCCGAAGAAGAAGCGGACCGGCCTGGTCATCACGGCCGTCGTCGCCGTCCTCGCGCTGGCCGCCGGCACGTTCTTCACCGTGCGCGCGCTGCGCAGCTCCGACTCCGTCGCGGCCGGCTCGGACACCCCGCAGACGGCGGCGAACAACCTGCTCAGCGCGCTGGGCAGCGGTGACGTGCTGGGCATCATGAACGGCCTGGCCCCGGCCGAGGCCCAGCTCAGCAAGGACTACACCGAGGCCACCGTCAGCGAGGCCAAGCGGCTGGAGATCCTCAAGCAGGACGCGGACCCGCAGAAGATCAGCGGCGTCACGATCAAGAGCGAGGGCATCAAGTTCGACGAGGCCGCCGCCGAGAAGGTCAACGACCGGATCACCATCAACAAGGTGGTCGAGGGCAAGATCACGATCACCTCGGACGTCAAGCAGATCCCGCTGACCGACAAGCTGGTCCAGGCGATGGGCTCGAAGGCCGACCAGGCCCCGGAGACCGAGACGCTCGACTTCGCCAAGGAGAAGGCCGACCGCAAGGGCAAGCCGATCGGCATCGCCACGATCAAGGTCGGCGACGAGTGGTACCCGTCGCTGTTCTACACGATCGCCAACGCGGCGCTGGAAGAGGAGAACCTGAAGTGGCCCGCCCAGGGCATCGCGCCGGCGGGCGCGGGCTCGGCCGAGGAAGCCGCCAAGGGCCTCGTGGACAAGGCGCTGGCCGGTGACGTCAAGGGCGTCATCGCCCTGCTGCCGCCGGACGAGATGGGCGTGCTCCAGGACGTCGGCCCGGTGATCCTGGACCAGATCGGGCGGGTGCCCTCCACCGGCGCGAAGCTGGTCGAGCTGGAGACCGACTCGAAGGACGTCAAGGGCGGCAAGCAGCTCACCATCCGCAAGGTCGTCGTGGAGGTGAAGGGCCAGAAGGGCGAGGTCTCCCGCGACGGCGACTGCTACACCGCCACGGCGGACGGCCAGACCCAGCGGCTGTGCGCGGACGAGCTCGCGGACCTGGTCAAGCAGCAGGGCGGCCGGAACATGCCGCAGGCGGCGGTGGACGTGATCTCGCGGGTCGGCGCGCAGGTGCTCAAGGACGGCGTCGGCGTGGTCGCCACCGAGGTCGACGGCAAGTGGTACGTCAGCCCGGTCCGCACCTACAGCGAGGTCTTCCTGACGCTGATGCGCGGTCTGGAGCCGAAGGACATCGACGAGCTGCTCAAGCTCGCCAAGTAGGCGGCCCGCAGGTCGCAGCACTCCCGAGGAGCCCCCACCGGTACCGCCGGCGGGGGCTCCTCCGCGTTGAACGGTCGCCCCTGACCGCCCGGTGCCGGGTCTGACACCGGACTGACAGCGGTTTGGCAGCACCGCGCGACAGCATGGCCGCCATGGACACGACCGTACTGATCGCCGGGGCCGGGCCGACCGGCCTCACCCTCGCCGTCGACCTCGCCCGGCGGGGCGTGGACTTCCGGCTGGTGGACCGCGCCGACGGGCCGTCCACCGGGTCGCGGGGCAAGGGCTTGCAGCCGCGTTCGCTGGAGGTGCTGCACGACCTGGGCGTGGTGGACGAGGTGCTGGCGAGCGGCCGGTTCCCCGTGCGGTTCCGGGGGTACGACGGCGCGCGGGTGCTGGGCGAGTGGGACATGAACGAGGGCCGGTGCCCGACGCCGGACGCGCCGTACCCGAGCACCGTGCTCATCCCGCAGTTCCGGGTGGAGGAGGTCCTCCGCGACCGGCTGGCGGAGCTGGGCGGCGCGGTGGAGCACGGCGCGGAGGTCACCTCGTTCGAGCAGGACGGCGACGGCGTCACGGCCGTGGTCGGCGGCGAGCCGGTGCGCGCGGCCTACCTGGTCGGCTGCGACGGGGGCCGCAGCACGGTGCGCAAGCGCCTCGGCGTCGGGTTCGAGGGCGAGACGTGGGAGGACGAGCGGATGGTCGTCGGGGACGTGCGGCTCGACGGCCTGGACCGCGAGCACTGGCACGCGTGGCCGAAGTCGCCCGCCGGGCTGATCGCGCTGTGCCCGCTGCCGGGCACCGACCTCTACCAGCTCCAAGCCCCGGCCGACGCCGAACCGTCGCTGGAGGTGCTGCGCGCGCTGGTCCGGGAGCGCACCGGCCGGGACGACATCGTGGTGCGCGACGCGACCTGGATGTCGTTGTACCGGGCGAACGTGCGGATGGTGGACCGGTACCGGGTGGGCCGCGTGTTCCTGGCGGGCGACGCCGCGCACGTGCACCCGCCGGCGGGCGGCCAGGGCATGAACACGGGCATCCAGGACGCCTACAACCTGGGCTGGAAGCTGGCCGCCGTGCTGACCGGCGCGAATGCCGAGCTGCTGGACACCTACCAGGCGGAGCGCCTGCCGGTGGCCGCGCGGCTGCTGGGCCTCACGAGCCGGCTGCACCGGGAGGCGGCCACCACCGAGCAGCCCGGCCGGCGGGACGACGAGACGTTGCAGCTCACCCTGACCTACCGGGGCGGCCCCCTGGCCGGGGTGGGCGACCGCGCGGGCGACCGCGCGCCGGACGCGCCGTGCGCGCTCGCGGACGGGACGCGGACCCGGATGTTCGACCTGTTCCAGGGCCCGGAGTTCACGTTGGTGGGGCTCGACGCGGACGACGCGCTCGCGTACGTGCAGGACGCGCACCCCTACGTGCGCACGCACTCCGTGGTCGACGTGGACGGTCACGTCGAGGTGGCCTACGGAGCGGGCGGGGGCACGCTGCTGCTGGTCCGGCCGGACGGTTACCTGGGCGCGGTCACCACCGACCCGGCCGAGGCGGTCGCCTACCTGGACCAGGTGCTCGGCTGATCCCGGCGCGGGCGGGCCGTAGTCCGGGGTCCGGTCAGGGGGCGGTTCCGAGGTCTAGAGACAGCGCGCGGAAGCGGGACTCGGCGAGGGGGGCGGGGTCCTCGTCCAGCCAGGCCAGGTGACCGAAGGTCTCCAGCACCACCAGGCCGTGGATCGCGGTCCAGGCGGCGAACGCCACGGCTGCCGCCTCCGGGGGCAGGTCCACCGCCGCCGCGAAGGTCTTCAGCGCGGTGGGGGCCGGTTCCGCCGCCGCGCCTCCCGGCGTGCCGCTGCGGAGCGTGCCGCGACGCCACGCGTCGATGATCGGCGGGACGAAGGCGGCACCCACGTTCCGGCTCGCGTTCGACGTCGGACCGGATTCCGGCGCCTGGTAGTCCGGGATCGGCGTGCCGTACAGCAGCGCGAACTCGTGCGGGTGGGCCAGCGCCCACGCCCGGTAGGCCAGCGCCGCCGCCACGAACGCGTCGCCCTCGGCCGCGTCCCTGGCGCGCGCGACCTCCTCTGCCAGCGCCGCGAAGCCGTCGGCGATCAGGTCGGTCAACAGCGCGTCGCGGTTCGGGTAGTAGCGGTACAGGCCCGCCGGGCTCATCCCGATCGACAGCGCCACCGCCCGCAGGGACAGCGCCGCGCCGCCGCCCTCCCGCAGGTGGGTCAGCGCCGCCGCCTTGATCTCGGCCGACGTCTGCTCCCGGAGCCGTTCCCGCCTGGTCGCCATGTGCGTGAGGGTAGCGCGTTGCGAACGGTGTTCGCACTGCGATACCATGCTTGAGTGAACACTGATCGCAATGTAAACACTGATCGCAGTGCGCCTGTCGAACGCACCAGCGCGCCGCGCCGGACCACAGCGGCGCTGCTGCTGGTCGAGGGGCTGCTGATGGTGGTCCCGATCGTGCTGCTCGGGGCCGCCGTGGACTGGCCGGCGAGCCTGGGCGAACCCGCGGCCACCGTGCTCCCCCGGGTGGCCGAGAACGAGACGGCGATGCGCCTCGGGTACGTCGCGTACCTCGCCTACTCGGCGCTGTTCCTTCCGGTGGCGCTGTGGGTGACGGCGACCCTCGCGCCCGCCGGCCAGGACTCGCGGGTGGCCCGGCTCGGGACGGCGTTCGCCGCGCTGTCCGCGCTGGCGCGCTGCGTGGGCATCATCCGGTGGCTCACCACCATGCCCGACCTGGCCCACGCCTGGCAGTCCGGCGCGGACCGGGCGGCCGTCGAGGTGCAGTACGACGCGCTCAACTCGTTCGCGGGCGGCGTCGGCGAGCTGCTCGGGGTGTCGCTGTTCGCTGCCGGCTGGCTGCTCTGCCTGGCCGGGGTCGCCGACGTCCCGAGGTGGCTGCGGGCCTTCACCGTCCTCACCGCCGCCGCCCTCGCGCTGCCGCTGGTCGAACTGCTCGGCGTGGACGCGGGCGCGCTGATCAGCGTGGGCAGCGCGACGGTCCAGGTCTGGTTCCTGGCCACCGCCGCGCACCTGCTCCGGGGCCGCCGGTCCTAGTTCCGGCGCGGGCCCAGGGTGCGGGACAACCAGGTCGCGCCCACCACCAGCGCGGCGGCGCACACCCCGGACACGGCGAGGTGCGGCGCGAGGTCGTGCTCGTGCCCGAGCGCACCCAGCACGTTGCCGATCGGCGGCGCCTGGCCGAACAGGTACGCGAGCACGACCAGCGCGGCGGCGGCCGGCACGGACCAGCCGTGCCGGGTGATCACCGGGCGCGCGCACAGCACGCCCACGCCGACCCCGACGACACCGCACACCAGCAGCGAGGCGAACCCGAGCGCCACGGTGCCCGGCGGGTAGGAGCGGCCCTGGGTGAGCACCGGCAGCACCGCCGCGAACGCCGCCACCACCGTCACCAGCAGGCACGACAGCACCGACACGGCCGCCTGGGACCGGCCCCACCCGCCGGCCGCCACGACCGTCACCGCCCGGCGCACCGGGTCCTCGGCGGTGGCCACCACGACGGTCAGCCACACCGCGACCGGGTACAGGAACGCGCACGACCCGGCGTAGGAGGACGGCGGCGGCCCGGCGTCGCCGCCGTTGAACACGGCCAGCACGGCGGCGTAGACGAGCAGCGGCGGCAGGTAGCGCTGGGTGCGCAGCAGGTCCGCGAGCAGGTACCGCACCAGCGCCGTCACGACCGCACGCTCCGCACCGAGCAGCCCAGCCGCAGCGCCTCGGCCAGCACCCGGTCGCTGTGCCCGGTGGCCACCTCGACCCGCGCGCCGCCGCCGACCGCCCGCGCCTCCCGCACGCCCTCCAGCGCGCTGATCAGCTCGAACGACCCGCCCACCCGGTCCAGCTCGATCACCACGCCGGTCCGGCGCGCGCCCAGCGCGAACTCCCGCGCCCCGGGCAGGTCGTGGCCGTGGTGGTCGGTGACCAGCCGGGCGGGCCCGCCGCCGGTCACCAGCCCGGCGAGCACCGCACCGGCGGCGGCGTCCAGGCCGGACCACGGCTCGTCGAGCACCAGCAGGCCGGTCGCGGTCAGCGCCTGGGCCAGGGCGACCTTCTGGGTGTTGCCCTTGGACAGGGTCGCCATGGGCGCGTCCGGGTCGCCGACGAAGCCGAGCGCGTCGACCAGGTCCCAGCGCGCCGGGACGCCGCGCACGGCGGCCAGGTGCCGCAGGTAGTCCCGGGCGGACAGCGCCACGCCGGGCGGGAACCGCTCGGGCAGGTAGCCGACCGAGGCCGGGCGGCGCACCCGGCCGGAGGTGGGGCGGCTGAGGCCGGCGGCGATGCGCAGCAGGGTGGACTTGCCGGACCCGTTGCCCCCGGTGACCACGACCGTCTCGCCCGGTTCGACGGCGAGTGCCACGTCCCGGAGCACCCACGGCCCACGCCCGTACCGCTTCCCGATTCGATCAAGACGGACCACGGGTGTGATGATGCCCCGATCCGGGTAGGGCCGGGTTGAAGCCGAATACAGGACACGCGTACTGTTTACGGCGAAGGAGCGCCGCGCCGGCGGGTGCGGAAGACTCACCAAGCAGTTCCCAACCGACTTTGCGCGTCACCAGATGGAGTTTCACGTGACTGCACCAGCTAGCAAGGACAGCTTCGGCGCCCGCGGCACGCTCACCGTGGGGGACTCCTCGTACGAGGTGTTCCGGCTGAGCGCGGTCGAGGGCGCCGAGCGTCTGCCCTACAGCCTGAAGATCCTGCTGGAGAACCTGCTGCGCACCGAGGACGGCGCGAACATCACCGCCGACCACGTCCGCGCGCTGGGCGGCTGGGACCCGTCGGCCGACCCCGACACGGAGATCCAGTTCACCCCCGCCCGCGTGGTCATGCAGGACTTCACCGGCGTGCCCTGCGTGGTCGACCTCGCCACCATGCGCGAGGCCGTCACCCAGCTCGGCGGCGACCCGACCAAGGTCAACCCGCTCGCGCCCGCCGAGCTGGTCATCGACCACTCGGTGATCGCCGACATCTTCGGCCGCCCGGACGCGTTCGAGCTGAACGTGGACCTGGAGTACCAGCGCAACAAGGAGCGCTACCAGTTCCTGCGCTGGGGCCAGACCGCGTTCGACGAGTTCAAGGTCGTCCCGCCGGGCACCGGCATCGTCCACCAGGTCAACATCGAGCACCTGGCGCGCGTGGTCATGGTCCGCAACGGCGTGGCCTACCCGGACACCCTGGTCGGCACCGACTCGCACACCACCATGGTCAACGGCATCGGCGTGCTGGGCTGGGGCGTCGGCGGCATCGAGGCCGAGGCCGCCATGCTCGGCCAGCCGGTGTCCATGCTGATCCCCCGGGTGGTCGGCTTCAAGCTGCACGGCGAGCTGCCCGCCGGCGCGACCGCCACCGACCTGGTGCTGACCATCACCGAGATGCTGCGCAAGCACGGCGTGGTCGGCAAGTTCGTGGAGTTCTACGGCTCGGGCGTCGGCGCGGTACCGCTGGCCAACCGCGCCACCATCGGCAACATGAGCCCGGAGTTCGGCTCGACCTGCGCGATCTTCCCGATCGACGGCGAGACGATCGACTACCTCAAGCTCACCGGCCGCACCGAGGACCAGCTCGCGCTGGTCGAGGCGTACGCCCGCGAGCAGGGCCTCTGGCACGACCCGGAGCACGAGCCGGTCTACTCCGAGACGCTGGAGCTGGACCTGTCGACGGTCGTCCCGTCGATCGCCGGCCCGAAGCGCCCGCAGGACCGCATCGAGCTGACCAACGCCAAGCCCGCGTTCCGGCAGGCGCTGGGCGCGTACGTGTCGAGCGCCGAGACCGCGCCGAAGTCCGCCGTGGACGAGGCCGTGGACGAGACGTTCCCGGCCAGCGACCCGATCGCGGTGTCCGACGGCGACGCGGGCGGTGCCCCGCGCGTGGTGCACACCGCCGCCGAGGGCGCGGCCGGCCGGCCGTCCAACCCGGTGAAGGTGACCGTGGACGGCGCGGAGTTCGAGCTCGACCACGGCGCGGTCGCCATCGCCGCGATCACCTCGTGCACCAACACGTCCAACCCGTCGGTGATGATCGGCGCGGCGCTGCTGGCGAAGAAGGCCGTGGAGAAGGGCCTGGAGCGCAAGCCGTGGGTGAAGACCACCCTCGCGCCCGGCTCCAAGGTCGTCATGGACTACTACGAGCGCGCGGGCCTGCTGCCGTACCTGGAGAAGCTGGGCTTCCACCTGGTCGGCTACGGCTGCACCACGTGCATCGGCAACTCCGGCCCGCTGCAGGACGAGATCTCGGCCGGCATCGGCGAGGGCGACCTCGCCGCCGTGTCCGTGCTGTCGGGCAACCGGAACTTCGAGGGCCGGATCAACCCGGACATCAAGATGAACTACCTGGCGTCCCCGCCGCTCGTGGTGGCCTACGCGCTGGCCGGCTCGATGGACAAGGACATCACCACCGAGCCGCTGGGCACCGACCAGGACGGCGAGCCGGTCTACCTGGCCGACATCTGGCCGTCGCCGCAGGAGGTCTCCGAGGTCGTCGCGGCGTCCATCTCGCCGGAGGGCTTCACCAAGGGCTACGCGGACGTGTTCGCGGGCGACCAGCGCTGGCAGTCGCTGCCCACGCCGACCGGCAAGACGTTCGAGTGGGACGCCCAGTCCACCTACGTGCGCAAGCCCCCGTACTTCGAGGGCATGGAGATGGAGCCCGCGCCGGTCACCGACATCTCCGGCGCGCGGGTGCTGGCCCTGCTGGGCGACTCGGTCACCACCGACCACATCTCCCCGGCCGGCGCGATCAAGGCCGACTCCCCGGCGGGCAAGTACCTCACCGAGCACGGCGTGGAGCGCAAGGACTTCAACTCCTACGGCTCGCGGCGCGGCAACCACGAGGTGATGATCCGGGGCACGTTCGCCAACATCCGCCTGCGCAACCTCCTGCTCGACGACGTCCAGGGCGGCTTCACCCGCAACTTCCTGGAGGCCGACGCGCCGCAGACCACCATCTACGACGCGTCGGTGGCCTACGCCGGGGCGGGCGTCCCGCTGGTCGTGCTGGCGGGCAAGGAGTACGGCTCGGGCTCGTCGCGCGACTGGGCGGCGAAGGGCACCTCGCTGCTCGGCGTGCGCGCCGTGATCGCCGAGTCGTTCGAGCGCATCCACCGCTCCAACCTGATCGGCATGGGCGTCCTGCCGCTCCAGTTCCCGGACGGCAGCACCGCCGCCGACCTCGGCCTGGACGGCACGGAGACGTTCGACTTCACCGGCGTCACCGCGCTGAACGACGGCGAGACGCCGCGCACGGTGCACGTGGTCGCCACGAAGGCGGACGGCGCGAAGGTGGAGTTCGACGCGGTCGTCCGCATCGACACCCCCGGTGAGGCCGACTACTACCGCAACGGCGGCATCATGCAGTACGTGCTGCGCAAGATGGTGCGCAGCTAGTCACCCGGTGCGAGGAAGGGCCGTCCACCCCGGTGGACGGCCCTTTTCGCACGTCCGGGCAACTAACATGGCCCGGTGGTCGCGTTACGCGTGTTCCTCAGCCTTCCCCGGGGTCCCGGATCCGCCGCCGTCGCCGACGCCGCGCGCGCGGCCATCGCGGGGTCCGGGAACTCCGTGGTCGAGACCGCCGCCTCGGACCTGCCCCCGGAGGAGCAGTGCCGGCGGATGCTCCGGGAGTGCGACGCCTACGTGGGCGTGCTCGGGTCCGCCTACGGTCCGGTCCTGCGCGGCGAACCGGTGTCCCACGCCGAGTTCGAGTACCGCACGGCCGGCGAGATCGGCGTGCCCCGGCTGGTGTTCCTGCTCTCCGGCGACCCGGAACCTGGTGAGGACCGGCAGCGGGCGTTCCGGGAGCTGGTGTCGGCGACCTCCCCCGCGACCGTGGTCGGGTCGGCCCGGGAGCTGGCCGACGCCCTGCCGGCCGCGCTCGACGCCGTCGCGGGGCGGCGCGGTGTCGCGGGGCGGCACCGGCTGCTGGTGCTGCACTGCGGTGGCGCACTGGGTCTGGCCGAGGCCGTGGCCGCCGAGCTGGGGGTGCCGGCCCGGCCGGTGGCGCACCCGGACGTGCAGTCCTCCGTGGACGGCACCGAGTCGGCGCTCGTCCTGCACCACGGCGGGCCGCTGACGCCGCCCGAGTCGTTCGGCGTCGGGTACGCGCTCGGACACCTGGGCGACCGGGTGCTGGTGCTCTCGACCGGCCCCACGACCATGCTGGGCAGCCTGGGCATCCCGGTCCGGCCGTGGTCCGGCGACCCGCACGACGCCGCTCGGCTGGCCAGGTCGGCGCTCGGCCACCACGTCACGGGCCTGCCGGAGTGCTTCATCGCCCACGCCCCCGAGGACGCGCCGTTCGCCCGCCGGCTCGGTGCCGACCTGGTGGACGCGGGGTTCGCCCTGTCGCCCGACCTGTCGGAACTCCCGCCCGGCACCCTCATCGCCCAGGCGATCGCGGACGCGGTCAGCCGCGCCGACTTCGTCCTGGCGGTGCTCAGCCGGGACGCGCTTCCCGACGAGTGGGACCAGCACGACTACGCCGGGACGCCGCTCCCGCTGGTACCGGTGCTGCTGGACGGGGATGCGCGGCGCGCGTGGTCCGAGGGGCCGTTGTCCGACCGGCAGGCCGTCGACTTCACCGGGTGGAGCGACGAGACCGAGTACCGGCGGGCGCTGCGGCGGCTGGTGCGCGCGCTGGCCATCCGCACCGGGGCGGACCGCTGATGCGCCGCGACATCGCCGCCTACGCGCCGTACCAGGTCTTCCTGAACCACCCGTACGACAACGACTTCCGCCGGCACGCCGACGCGCTCGGGTTCGCGGTGGTCGCCGCCGGGCTGCTGCCGGTGAGCGCGCGAGACCTCTCCTCGCCCGACCGGCTCCGCCTGGACGTCATCTTCGAGGCGATCCGGAACTGCCGCTACTCGCTGCACGACCTTTCGCGGGCGCACGGCGACGGCCCGAACGGCCTCGCCCGGATGAACATGCCGCTGGAGATGGGTATGGCGCTCTACCACGCGCTCGACCGGCAGCGGGACGACCGGCGGTGCGCGTTCTTCGTGCCCGACCAGCACGACCACCGGCGGTTCGCGTCCGACCTCGCGGGCCTCGACCCGAAGGTCTACCAGGACCCGGCGACGCTGCTCACGGGCGCGTACGAGTGGTTGCGGGCCATCGTGCCGATGGCGTACGTGTCATCGCAACCGGCCGTGGACGTCGTGGACGCCTACCGCGAGTTCACCGAGGAGTGCGCGTACGTGCAGAGCGCGGAGCGGAGCGGGGTGCTCACCCACGAGGAAGCGCGCGAGGTGATGTACCAGGTGTGCGCCAAGCGCGACTGGTGGGACTGGCGCAACACGCGCACCGGGCGGGACGCGTTCCCCGAGACCCCGTTGCGGCGCAAGGTGCGCTGAGGCGCGTCGCCGCTAAGGTGTGTCGCCTCAAGGGGGTGGGGTGCGGTGGCGTGGCTGCCTTTGGTCCTGGTGGGTCTGCTCGGCGAGATCTGGGAATTCGGGGCTCTCGCGGGTATCGCGGTGTTGCCCGTCGCGGCCTGGTGGCTGTGTGACCGGCGGCTCCTGGCGGCAGGTGTCGTGTTCGCGGTCGCGGCCGTCCACGGGACGGCTCCGATGCCGGCGGTGGTCGCCTTCGCGGGGGCGCTGCTGGTCGCCGCGCACGACCTGCACGCGCGCCGCCCGGGTGTCTGGTTCCCGTTGCTGGCAACGGGTCTGGGCGTGTTCGTGTGGTGGCAGGGCTACCAGTGGCTGGGCGACGAACCCTGGCGGGCGTGGGCACCGGCCGACCCGGGGACCTTCGAGCTGTCGATCGCCTGGGCGTCGGCCGAAGCGTTCGACCCGCCGCCCGACCTGACCTGGGTGCCGTTCGCCGTCGTCGCGGTGTTGTGCGCGGGCGCGGCGATCGCGTTCGCCCGGGACCGCGAGTGGGTGCCGCTGGTCGTGGTGGGGCTGCTCGGCGGGATCGGCGAGTACGGGCCGTTGGCGGGCGTCGCCGTGCTGGCGGTGGTCGCCGGGTGGCGGCGCAGCACCCGGCTGATCGCGGCGACCGCCGCGTACACCGTGGCCGCCCTCGTCGAGCCGCTGCCGCACGCCACCGTGGTGGCCGTCGCGGCGGCACTGGTGATCGCGGCGCACGACGCGCACGCGCGTCGGCCGGGCACCTGGTTCCCCCTGCTGGCCACCGGGATCGGCCTGGCCGTGGCCACGGTGGACCTCCGCCGCTTCGAGCCGGACGTCCTGGATCGGTACCGGCCGCCCGGCCAGGTGGTGCTCACCCTGGTGATGCCGGACCCGGGGACGCCCACCCAGGCGCTGCGCGGCATGGCGACGGCCACGCCGGAGGCGCACGCCGCGGTCGGGGTGGCGATCGACGCCGCCGCCACGGCGAGCGCGGCCCACGTGCTCGGGACGGTCGTCGCGGCCGGGCTGGCGCTGTGGGCGTGGCGGGCACGGGACCTGCTGGTGGCCGCCACGGCGGCGGCGTACCTGGCGGCGGCCTGGTACCTGCCCGGGTACCCGGAAGCGGTCGTCCTGGTGGGTGCGGCGGTCGCGGTCGCCCGCGACCGCCGCACCACGACGGGCTAGAACGGCTGGGCGTTGGGCTGGAAGACCTGCCCGTCGGCCGGTGCCCTCAGGTTCACCAGGTAGTCGGTGACCAGGGTGTCCGCACCCGCGCTCTTGCCGAGGATGCAGTGCCCGAACGCGTCGACCGAGATCAGCCGCGCGTTGCCGAGCTGGCGGGCGATCCGCTGCGAGAACTTGTACTGCGTCGCCGGGTCGTAGTAGTTGCCCACCACGACGACCGGGTTCGGCGTGCGCTTGTGCCACGGGCCGGCCCAGCGGTCGGGGTGGCGGACCGGCCACGTCGGGCAGGTCAGCAGGTCGGACGCGGCCTGCTGGCGGCCGAAGGTCGGCGATTCGCGCTCCCACTTGGCGGCGACCGCCGGGAACAGCCCCGGCACCCGCGCGAACGGCTTGTCGGTGCAGTTCACGCCGTAGTAGGAGTCGTCCGAGAGGTACTCGGCGTCACCGATGACCCCCACGTTGACGTCCGCCAGGCCGTTCTTGTTGGCCAGCGGGGGTTCCAGCACGGGCGCGTCCTGCGCGGACAGCGCGGCGGTCGGGTGCAGCGCGTCGTGGACGGCCTGCAACCAGGCGGCCAGCGGCTTCAACCGGGCGATGCTGTACAGGTCGCCGCTCACCCGGCTGACGTAGCTCTGGTAGGTGACCACCTCGCCGGACGGCAGGGTGACCGGCTCCTCCCGCAGCGCGTCGCGGACCTCGTCGAACTTGGCCCGGGGGTCGCCGTCGCTGTAGGCGCACTTCGCGCCCTCGGCGTCACAGCGCTCGAGGAACGCGTCGAGCGCCAGCTCGAAGCCCTGCGCGCGCTGCCGGTCGTACTCCGCGCCGTTGGACGTGCGCAGCGCCGGGTCCACGTTGCCGTCCAGCACCAGGGCGCGGGACTTCTGCGGGAAGATGTTGGCGTAGGTCGCGCCGAGCAGCGTGCCGTAGGAGAAGCCGACGTAGGTCAGCGCCTTGTCGCCCACGCCCTGCCGCAGCAGGTCCAGGTCGCGGGCCACGTCCTCGGTGGACATGTGCTGCAACAGCGGGCCCGCGTTGCGCCGGCACGCGGTCGTGTACTCCTCGGTGGCCCGCATGGTGTCGCGGATCTCGGTGCGGGTCACCGGGGCCGAGGAGATGCGGCCGAAGACGTCGTCGGCCTCCTCCTGGGTCTCGAAGCAGCGCAGCGGCGCGCTGCGGCCGACGCCGCGCGGGTCGAACCCGATCAGGTCGAACCGCTCCATGACCTCCGGCTGGAAGAACGACGAGCCGAACCCGGCGTAGCGCAGGCCGGCGCCGCCGGGGCCGCCGGGGTTGATGAACAGCGAGCCGACCTTCCTGGCCTGGTCGGTCGCGGGCGCCTTCATCAGGGCGAGGGTGATCTTCTCGCCGCGCGGCTTGCGGTGGTCCAGCGGCACGGGGTGGTTCGCGCAGGTCACGCGTTCCCGCTGCGCGACGGGGATCAACGCCAGCACGTCGTCGGCGCACTTGCTCCACTGCACCGGCGTCGCGCTCAGGGCGTCCTGGGCGACGGCCGCGCCGGTCGCCACGACGCCGGACACGGCGGTGCCCAGGACCATCGCGGCGACCAGCGCTCTGCTTCCAAGCTTCACGGGTAGCGCTCCTCACGTCCGTCGACGCCGCCCCTCTTTTTCTCCTGCCACGGCGTCGTCGCGCGAGGCTCTCACCCGCAAGGGCGGTGAGACACCCGCAGAACGGATGGTTTCTTCACCCTCCGTCAGCCCACGACTCGGGCGAGTGACAGCGCGAACCTCCCCTCCGCGTCGGTCCACCAGCGGTGCAGCGCGAACCCGGCGGCGGTCAGCTCCCGCTCCACGCCCTCCCGCCGGAACTTGGCCGACACCTCGGTCCGCAGCTCCTCGCCCTCGGCGAACTCGACGTCCAGGTCCAGCGCGGCCACCCGCGCCCGCACCGGGCGGACCGCCCGCAGCCGCATCTCGATCCACTCCTGGTCGGCGTTCCACAGCGCCACGTGCCGGAACGCCAGCGGGTCGAGGTCCGCGCCCAGCTCCCGGTTGAGCACCGCCAGCACGTTGCGGTTGAACTCGGCGGTGACCCCCCGCGCGTCGTCGTAGGCGCGCACCAGCACCTCGGGGTCCTTCACCAGGTCGGTGCCCAGCAGCAGCCACTCCCCCGGCTCCAGCACGTCCCGCACGGAGGTCAGGAACTTGTCGCGCTCCTCGGGGATCAGGTTGCCGACGGTGCCGCCGAGGAACGCCACCAGCCGGGGCGACGCGCCCGGCAGCAG
The DNA here is from genome assembly GCF_040655415.1 of Actinosynnema sp. NPDC050436. Taxonomy (NCBI): domain Bacteria; kingdom Bacillati; phylum Actinomycetota; class Actinomycetes; order Pseudonocardiales; family Pseudonocardiaceae; genus Actinosynnema; species Actinosynnema sp. NPDC050436. The sequence goes on from NZ_JBFAJV010000004.1 coordinate 341,029, forward strand.
GCCCAGGTGCTCGGTGAAGTCGCCGACCACGCCGTGCACGCCCAGCCCGGGGTAGTCGGCCATGATCTGCCGGGCGGCGTCGGTGAGCGCGCTCGCCGACACGTCCAGCGGCACGAACTCGCGCAGCGTCCCGTGCTCGCGCAGCGCGTCCAGCAGCAGCCGGGTCTTCTCCGACGACCCGGACCCCAGCTCCACCAGGGCGCGCGCCCCCGTGGTCGCGGCGATCTCGGCCGCCCGCTCGACCAGGATCTCCCGCTCGGCGCGGGTCGGGTAGTACTCGGGCAGCCGGGTGATCTGCTCGAACAGGTCGCTGCCGACGGCGTCGTAGAACCACTTGGGCGAGACCCACTTCGGCCGCGCGGTGAGGCCCGCCCTCGCCTCGGCCCGGAGCGCGACCACCGCGTCCTCCGGTGTCAGGTGCACGTCCAGCACTGGCTCGGTCATCTATCGTCCCATCGGTCGAACGTCCACGGTGATCGCGTTGTCGGGGGAAGGGGCGGCCGTGACGACGTGCCGGTCCGGCACTTCCCGCCAGCGCGGGTCGTCGTCCAGCGGCTCGGAGGACACGGTCACCGCGCCGTCGCCGGAACGCACCCACAGCGAGTGCGTCCACGTCGTGCCGACCAGCACGGTCCCGTTGGTGAGCAACAGGTTCAGCCGCGAACCGGGCGCGGCGGCGGCCACGTCGGACACCACCGACGCCAGGGCGGCGGCCGGCGGCGAGCCGGCCAGGCGGGCCCGGACCAGCGCCCACAGCAGCGCCGAGTCGGTGGGCGCGTCGAGCGTGAGCAGGTCGGCGACCGGCAGCGACCCCGCCAGGCCGGCGACCGAGCCGGGCCAGCCCGCGACCCGGCCGTTGTGGCTGAACAGCCACGTCCCGTCGGTGAACGGGGCGCACGCGGTCTCCACCACCGGCATCCCGGTGGTGGCCGACCGGACGGCGGCGAGCACCGCGCCGGAGACGAGGACCCGGCCCAGCGCGGCCAGGTTCTCGTCCGACCAGAGCGTCCCGGTGCGCCGGTAGCGCAGCGCGGGGCCGCCCGGCGCGGGGTACCAGCCCACGCCGTAGCCGTCCACGTTCACCGTGCCGCCGCCGCGCATGTCGCGAGGTGCGTACGACTGGCGCAGCAGCGAGTGCGGCGGGTCGTGCACCAGGGCCGCGATGGGCACGGCGGGGCCGAGGTAACCCAGGTGGCGGCACACGTCAGACCGGTTCGCCCGGGGCCGCGTCGCGCGCGCAGCGGAACCCGGCGAAGATCTGCCGCCGGATCGGGTAGTCCCAGTTGCGGAACGTGGCGCGCACCGCCGCCGGGTCGGTGCCGAACGAGCCGCCGCGCAGCACCTTGTAGTCGGGTCCGAAGAACACCTGCGAGTACTCGGCGTACGGGAACACCTCGAACCCGCCGTAGCCGTGGAAGTCGGAGCTGGTCCACTCCCACACGTCGCCGATGAGCTGGTGCACGCCCAGCGGCGACGCGCCCGCCGGGTACGCCCCGACCGGGGCCGGCGACAGGTGCCGCTGGCCGAGGTTGGCGTGCGCCCCGGTCGGCTCCTCGTCACCCCACGGGTAGCGCCGGGACCGGCCGGTCGCCGGGTCGAAGCGGGCCGCCTTCTCCCACTCCACCTCGGTCGGCAGCCGGCGGCCCGCCCACCTCGCGTACGCCTCGGCCTCGTGGTAGCAGACGTGCACGACGGGCTGGTCCGGGTCGAGCGGCGCGGTCTCGCCGAACGCCGTCCGGAACCACTGCCCGCCGTGCCGCTCCCAGAACCTCGGCGCAACCAGCGGCGCGTCGCGCACCAGCGCCCAGCCCGCCCCCGACCACCACCGGGGGTCGCGGTAGCCGCCGTCGTCCACGAACGCCGCGTAGGCGCCGTTGGTGACCGGCGCGGTGTCGATGAAGAACGGGTCGGTGAACGCCTGGTGCGCGGGGCGCTCGTTGTCCAGCGCCCACGCCTCGGTGGAGGTGCCCATGGTGAACGGGCCGCCCGGCACGAGCACCTCGGCGGGCCCGACCGGTCCGCCCGGAGGGGGCGGCGGCGCGTGCAGCACGGGCGGGCCGACCCGCAGCTGGTGGGTGGCGAGCATGGTCTCGTCGTGCTGCTGCTCGTGCTGGACGATCATGCCGAACGCGAACCCGCCGTCGAGCAGCCGGCGGCCCTCCAGCGGGCTGGTCTCCAGCACGTCGAACACCTTGTCCCGCACCTCGCCCACGTACCGGCGGGCTTGGGCCGGGTTGAGCAGGGGCAGCTCCGGCCGCGCGGACCGGGCGTGCTTGAAGGCGTCGTAGAGCTCGTCGATGTCCTGGCGCACCGGCTCGCGCCCGCCGACGTCGCGGACCAGCCACAGCTCTTCCTGGTTGCCGATGTGGGCGAGGTCCCACACCAGCGGGGACATCAGCTTCGAGTGCTGGCGCACCAGGTCGTGGTCGTCCACGGCGTCGGTGAGCTGCGCGCTGCGCCGCCGAGCGCGGACGAGCTGCGCGGCGACGTGGTCGCGGATCTGCTCGACCCCGGTGTTGTGGTCGGTGCTGGTCATGAACGGCCCCCTCCGGCGTTCTCGGCGGTCTTCTCGGCGAGCGCGCGGTGCAACTCCTCCGCGATGGCGTCGGTCTGCCCGACGGACAGGTCGGTGTTGGGCAGCGCCGCGCAGCCCAGGGCGACCACGTCGCGCGCCGCGCGGGCCAGCACCGGGTCGGCCAGGCCGTAGCGCGCGGCGGCCAGCCAGCGGCCGGCCGAGGTCTCGGTGGCCGCCAGCGCCGCGTCCACCACGGACGGGTCGCTGAACAGCGCGGCCATCAGCACCACGGGCGGCAGCCAGCCCCCGTCCGGGGGCGTGTCGAGGTAGCGGACCTCCACGTACCCGCGCGGGCGAACCGGCGGGAACTGCAACGACAGGTGGTAGTCGAGGTCGTCGGCCGTGGGCCGCGTCCCCAACGCCCCGTCGACCCACTCGGCGAAGGTCAGGCGGCGCGGCGGGAGCCAGTCGTTGCCCGGTCTTCGCACGACGATCACCGGCGCGTCCACCACCCGCCGCGCCCACGCCGCCGCCGGGTCCGCGCACACGGCGGCGGGCCGGGTGCGCACGGGGTCGGTGGCGTAGAGGGTGCGCATCCGGGCGCTGGCCCAGTCGGTCCGCCGGCCGCCGACGCCGGGCGAGTTGGCGAACAGCGCGGTGAGCACGGGGCCCAGCGCGTGCACGGCGGCCCAGCGGGTGACGAGGTCGGCCTCGTGGCCGAAGTCCAGGCACACCTGGAGCCCGGCGGTGCTGCACATCATCGTGATGCCCTCGGGACCGACGGGGGCGAAGGCGTGCTCCATGGCCGCGTAGCGGGGTACCCGGAGCATCCGGCGAGGGGGCCGGTGGGGGTCGGCGCCCCGGTGGCCGAGGACCAGTCCGGCGGGTTCGAGCAGGCCGGTGAGGTGGTCGATGTCGGCGGTGACGGTCTTGAGCAGCTCGGTGAGCGAGCCGCTCGGCGGGGTGGAGATCTCGACCTGGCCGCCCGGTTCGACGGTGAGCGGCGTGCCGCCGGGCAGCGGGTGCTGCGGGCTGTCCGGGACGAGGGTCGGTGGCGCGTGCTTGCCCAGGGCCTCGGCGAGCACGCTCGCGTCGAGCGGTTTCGCCGGGTCTTCCCGGTCGTGGACGGTCCATTCCAGTTCGACGCCGAGCAGCCGCGGTGGCCCGTGCTTGAAGCACACCGAGGCCACGTACGCCTCGGCTTCGGCACGGTCCCGGAATACCGCGGGGGTCGGCCCCGGAGCTGGAGCGTCACGTAATGCAGTCATTTCGCACACTCCCCGTGATCATCCTTGGTGCTTCGACGCTACACGGGGGGACCGACAGCCGCACGCCTGCGAAACCCTTACGGATCAACGACAAGTTGTCGTCGCGGCAGGTCGGCGGCGAGCGTTCCGGACACACCGGACGGCGGGCCATTCGAGACGCGCCGGCGACCCGCGCTCAGCGGGTCGCCGGCGGCGAGGCCGGGCCGCTCAGCGCTTCGAACCACCCGAGTAGACGACGTCGACGTGCAGCACCCGGTCGTTGTTCGCGGTGCCGTCCTTGTCGGTCGACGTGGTCAGCCAGAGGTCGCCGTCGCGGTCCGCCTCGATCGTGCGCAGCCTGCTGTAGGTGCCCTGGAAGTACACCCGCTGGTCGACCAGCTCCGACGACGAGTCGATGCGCAGCCGGTAGATCCGCTGACCGACCGTCGTGGCGACGAACACGTGGTCGTTGACGACGGTCAGGCCGCTGGGCGAGGCGACCGACGTGGGCCACGTCTTCTTCGGCGCGACGGTCCCCGCGCAGCCGCTGCCGGTGGTGCCCTCGCAGTCCGGCCAGCCGAAGTTGCCCGCCTTCCGGATCAGGTTGACCTCGTCGGTGGTGGAGTCGCCGAACTCCGAGGCCCACAGCCGGCCCTGCGAGTCGAAGGCCAGGCCCTGCACGTTGCGGTGGCCGTAGCTCCAGACGGCCTTGCCGGGGTAGGGGTTGTCGGCCGGGATCGAGCCGTCCGGGTTGAGCCGCAGGATCTTGCCCGCGTTGCTGTTCAGGTTCTGCGCGTTGGCCTTGTTCTGCGCGTCGCCGGTCGAGACGAACAGGTGCTTGCCGTCCGGGCTGAACCGCAGCCGGCCGCCGTTGTGGTAGCGGCTCTTCGGCACGCCCGCCAGCAACGTCGTCCAGTTGCCGAGCGCCGTGCCGGTGAGCTTGGCCCGCACGAGCTGGTTGCCCGCCGCTGCCGTGTGGTAGACGAACACGTACCCGTCCGTGGCGAACGTCGGCGACACCTCGATGCCGAGCACACCGCCCTCGCCGTTGGTGCCCTGCGCGCCGGGCACCTTGCCCAGGCTGGTGCGGGTGCCCGACTTGGTGAGCTTGTGGACGGTGAACGTGTCGCGCTCGGTGACCAGCGCCGAGCCGTCGGGCAGGAACGCCAGGCCCCACGGCACGTCCGTGCGGTTGAGGACGGTCGTGACCGCCCCGGGGTCGGGCACGCCGGCCGGCCCCGACCCGCCGGGGGTGGCGCTGATCGCATTGCTCGGCGGCGAGGCGTTGCCCGCCGCGTCGCGGGCCCGGACCGTGAACGCGTAGGCGGTGCCGGAGGTCAGGCCGCCGACCGTGGTCGACGGGCCGTCCGACGTGCCGACCTGCGCGCCGTCGCGGAAGACCTGGTAGCCGGTCACACCCACGTTGTCGGTGGACGCCGTCCACGCGAGGTCGACCGAGGTCGCGGTGCGGCCCGTGGCGCGCAGGTTCGCGGGCGCGCTGGGCGCTTCGCCGTCCGGCGGGGCCTTGTCCGTGCGGACCAGGACGTTGTTGCTCGCCGGGGACACGTTCGGCGCGGCGTCGCGGGCGAAGACCGTCCAGTCGTACTCGGTGTCCGGGGTGAGCCCGCCGACCGTGGTGGCCAGGGTGGCGCCGTCGACGCTCTTCATCAACTGGCCGTGCTGGTAGACGTCGTAGCCGACCACGCCGACGTCGTCGGTCGCGGCGTCCCAGGCCAGCGACGTGCTGGTGGCGGTCCGGCCGGTGGAGCGCAGGTTGGCCGGCGGTGCCGGGGCCTGGACGTCGACCGGACCGGCGGGCTCGACGGTGAGCCGGTCCGCGTTCGGGCCGCCGTCGACGGTCGTGGCGGCGGCGCGGACCTTGTTCCGCCCGGCCTCGAGGGTGACGGTGACCGAGGCGTCGCGCCAGGTCGTCCACCCGCCCGTGCCCGGGAAGGCGAGCGTGGTGGCCGGGCCGCCGTCGACGGTGACCGCGAGCGGGCGGTCGGCACCGGTCCCGTTGGCGTAGCGGAAGGTCAGCTCGTGCGGACCGGCGCGATCGGCGGTCACGGCGTACTCGACGTGGCTGCCGGCGGTGTTGTCGTAGTTCACGAAACCGGTGCCGGAGTAGCCGGCGTGGTTCTTCTCCACCTTGGCCCGGTTCAGGGCGGCGGACTCGGCTTCGTACCGGACGCTTCCCGACGCCTCGGCGACGGGGTTGCCGGTGGCGGGTGCGGCGAGCGCCGTGCCGGGTGCGGTCACCAGGGCGAGCACGGTCGCAGCGGCGAGCGCGGCGGACGGGGTTCTCGGTGCCACGGGGGTGCCTCCCACGTCGTCGGAGCTTCGTGCGGCGGCGGAGAGTTGGAAAGGAAACTTTCCTAACTGTCCGGATCACACCACCGCGCCCGGCGGCTGTCAAGGACGCCGGCTACCCGCCCGCCGACTGCCGGACCAGGCCGTCCGCCGCGCACGCGAACGCGCCCCGGGACCGCTCCGGGTCCCACGCGCACTCCCGCAGCACCTCCGCGACCACCTGGTACCGCGCCACCACGTCGTGCCGCTCGGACAACGACTCCACGTGCACCGCCGGCCCGCCCACCGCGAACCCCAGCAGCGTGAACGAGTGCCGCAGCTCCGCCCGCCCGCCCGCCGCGAACGGCACCAGGCGGGCGTTCGAGGCCACCAGCGCGCGCAACTGCCCGGCCAGCACCGCCGGGTCGCCGGACCACGCGTGCAGCGCGGTCTCGTGCACGAAGAACTCGCACGCGGGCGGCAGGTGCCGGCGCAGCACCTGGAGCCGCTCCGGGTCCGTGCCCTGGACCAGCGCGTACTCCGGTGTCTGGAGCAGGGCGGGCACGGCCAACGTGTCGAACGCCACGATCGCCGTCGCCCGGCGCTCGGCGGCGCGCAGCGCGTCCGGGGCGTCCGGGTCGACGTGGTCGTAGTGCGCGAGCCGGACCAGGTCGATCAGGTCGATGCCCCGCCGCACGTCGCCCACCTGCGAGAGCCGCCCCAGGCGGATGTCCTTCACGGTGCGCCACCGTAGTTCGCCGGGACCGCCCGGTTCGAGCCGGCGGGCCCGAGATCACTCCAAAGTGGAGTCCCCCAATCCGTACGTACGGATTGGATTTCCCGGCCACCGACTGGCAACATCGACCGGTGCCCAGGGTCAGCCAGGACCACCTCGACGCCCGCCGCCGCCAGATCCTGGACGGCGCGCGCACGTGCTTCGCGCGTTACGGCTACGAGGGTGCCACCGTACGCCGTCTGGAAGAAGCCACGGGGCTGTCCCGGGGCGCGATCTTCCACCACTTCCGCGACAAGGAGTCGCTGTTCCTCGCGCTCGCCGAGGACGACGCGCTCCGGATGGCCGACGTGGTCGCCCGGCAGGGCCTCGTCCAGGTCATGCGCGAGCTGCTGTCCGCGCCCGAACCCGACGCGGAGCACCCGGCGGACTGGTTGGGCACCCGGCTGGAGGTGTCCCGGCGGCTGCGCACCGACCCCGAGTTCCGCAGCCGGTGGGCGGAGCGGTCGCGGCAGCTCACCGACGCGACCCGGCAGCGCCTGCTGCGCCAGCGCGACGCCGGCAACCTGCGCGACGACGTCGACGTGGACGTGCTCACCTCGTTCCTGGAACTGGTGCTCGAAGGACTGGTGTCGCACCTGGCCATGGGCCTGCCCGCCGACGACCTGGAACCCGTGCTGGACCTGGTCGAGGAGTCGGTCCGCCGACACCGCCGCACCGGCTGATGGGCCGCTACCTCGTCGCCGCCGGCCTCGCCCGGCTCGCCGACGAGATGGTGGGCGTGGCGGTGGTCCTGCTGGTGCTCTCGCGCACCGGGTCCGCGGCGCTGTCCGGCTTGGTGGTCGCGTGCTACACCGTCCCGTCGATCGTGTCCGGGCCGTTGCTCGGCGCGTGGCTGGACCGCGCGCGGCGACCGGTGCTCGCACTCGCGGGCAACCAGTTCCTGCTCGCGCTCGCGGCGTTCGGGCTGGTGACGGCGGGCGATGACGTCCCGGCGCTGCTCGTGCCGGCGTTCCTCGCCGGCATCACGCTGCCGATGACCAGCGGTGGGTTCACCAGCCTCGTGCCCCGGCTGGCGGCGGACGTGCCGCGCGCCACCTCCTACGACGCCATGCTGTTCAACGTGGCGGCGATCGGCGGTCCTGCCCTGGCCGGCGTGGTGTCGACGGCGTGGTCCCCGGATGTCGCGGTGGTCTTGTTGGGAGCGTTGGCGTTGGTGGGCGGTGCGTGGACGTGCGCGCTGCGGGTGCCGACGCACGCCGACGCGGTCACGTCGTCGTCGTTGACGGAGGCGATGCGGCGCGGCCTGCGGCACCTCGCCACCACTCCGCCGTTGCTCGGGACGACCGTGGCGTCGGTGCTGTCGTTCGGCGCAGTGGGGATGTTCGCGCCCGTGCTGCCGATGCACGTGGCGACGTTGAACGTGGATCAGGGGTACACCGGACTGGTGTGGGCCGTGTTCGAGGTCGGCTGCGTCGCCGGGCTGCTGGCACTGCGGCGACACCTCGACCGGTGGCGTCCCGAACGGGTGGTGTTCACGGCCGTGGCGCTCTACGGCGTGACGGTCGCGGCGTGGCCGCTGGCGGGCAGCTTCGCCGTGCTCGTGGGTCTGGCGGCGGTGAGCGGTGTCGCGCAGGGGCCGACGTTGACCTCCACCATCCTCGCGCGGCAGCGGTACACCCCCGCCGGGCTGCTGGGCCAGGTGTCGACCACCGGCGCGAGCCTGAAGCTGGGTGCGTTCGCCGGGGGAGCCGCACTGGGCGGCGCCCTGGAGGCCCGGGTGTCCACCACGTCGGTGATCTTGCTGGTGGCGGCGGTGCAACTGGTCGCTGCGGCACTCGGGTCGATCGCGGCGAAGCAGTCGAATCCCGGTCGGGTGACCCCATAGGATCACCGACATGGCTGACCCGCGACCTGCCCACGTGCACCGGGTGCGGGTGCGCCCGGTCGACTGCGACCGCCAGGGGATCGTGCACGCCTCGCGGTACCCGGTGTTCTTCGAAGCCGCGATGGTGGAGACGCTGCGCTCGCTGCTCGGCTCCTACCGCGAGCTGGAGAAGCACGGCGTCGACTTCGTCATGGCCGAGTCGTCGATCCGGTACCTGAACCCGGCCCGGTTCGACGACCTCCTCCGGATCACCGTCCGGGTGCGCTCGCTGGGCACCACGACGTTGACCATGGGGTTCGACGCGGACGTGGACGGCACGGCGGTGGCGACGGGCTGGAACCGGTACGTGTCGTTCGGGACGCCGGAGCTGCGCAGCACCCCGATCCCCGAGGACTTCCGCCGCCTGTTCGCACCACCCCGCCGACCGGCCGACCGCCCGTCGCGCACCACCTCGACCGGCCGCGCGGTGCAAGCCGGCCGGGCCGCCCACTGACCGCGCCGACCGCAGCGCACCAGCCGCAGCGCCCCCGACCGCGCCGCGCCGTCAGAGCGCGAGCGCCAGGCCCGCCGCGCCGAACTCCGCCTCGATGACCCGGTCGAACAGCGGGAACGTGGCCCAGTCGTTGTTCGTGTGCACGGCCAGCGTGCGGCTGCCGTCGGCGGTGCCCATGACCAGGGTCGACGTGCCGAAGCTCTGGCCGGTCCCGCCGCGCAGGACCTGCCCGTCGGCGAGGGTCAGCTCGTAGAGGCCCAGGCCGTAGCGGGTGTTGGCCAGCCAGTGCGCGCCCTCGGTCGGCACCGTGGTCCACAGCTGCCGGTGCTGCTCGGGCGGCAGCAGGCGGCCGGTGGTCATCGCCGTGGCGAACGCGATCAGGTCGTCCAGGGTCGACACCACGTTCGCCGCGCCCCAGCCGCCCGAGGTGTTGACGTCGGTGGTGTCCAGGGGCGGCAGGTCCGGGTCCTCCACCACGGAGGTCCAGTTGGCCGGCGTCACGTCCTCGGGGCGCGCGCCCTCCTTGAGGAACACCTTGGAGTACGCCCTCGGGTGGCGTCCCCGGAAACCGGTGTCCTCGCGGTGGCGGGCGAACGTGCGGGCCAGCCCCAGCGGGCGCACGACCGTCCGGTCGACCTCGGCTTCGAAGCTGCGGCCGGTGACCCGCTCCACGATCGCGGCGGCGAACGAGAAGCCGCCGTTGGAGTACCAGAACCTCTCCCCCGGCCGACCGACCGGGGGCTGCGCCAGCGCGAGCGCCAGCGCGTCCTCGGGCTGCCACACGTCGAACCGGTGCGCCTCGAACGCGGAGCGGACCGAGTAGCGGCGCTGCCACTCCAGCGCCATGCCGGTGGCGAACAGGCCGCTGGTGTTGGACAGCAGGTGCCGGATGGTCACCCCGGTGCCGTCGTAGCCGTTGGCCGCCATGGCGCCGGGCAGCCACCGGTCCACGGTGTCGTCCACGTCGAGCCGCCCCTCGGCGGCCAGCGCCAGCACCGTCGCGGCCGTGAACGCCTTGGAGATGCTGCCGGCGTGCAGCGCCTCGCCCGGCACCCGGCGGGCCCCGGTGGTGGTGTCGGCCACGCCGGCCGACCCGAACCACGTGCCGTCGCCGTCGCGCACCTGCACGACGGCCCCGGGCACGCCCAGTTCCTCCACGGCCCGCTCCATCGCCTCGCGCACGTGCTGCCGCCCGGCGCTCTCGAACTCCGCCACGTCGTTCCCCCTCGGGATCGGAACCCCCGGTCGGACCGGTCGGTTCCCCGTCTGCTCCGTCCGGTCCGACAGTGCTGCCCGGCGATGACAGCCGGCTTGTACGGCGCTTACGTGCGCCGGCAGGACACCGCCGCCGGGTAAGACGGGCGTGGAAACGCGTCAGAGCCCGTCCGTGTCGGGCTGGTCGTCCCCGCGCAAGGCGTCGAGGTGGGCGAGGGCGGCGGGTCGGGGCAGGTCGGTGCCCGCGCGGTAGGCGCGCTCGTAGGCGTGCGGCCCGAGTCGTCGGGCGAGGTCGGCCGCGAGGTCCCGCAGTTCCGGGTCGCCGTGGTCGAAGCTGCCCCGGATCGCCTGGCTCAGGCCGAGCGCGGTCGCCGCGCCGAGCAGGTCGCCCTCGGCGGACCGCAGCCGGGCGAGCAGGTGCGCGGCCGGGGCCGGGTCGCCGTCCGCCACGGTCGCGGCGATCGCGGCGGGCAGCAGGTCGCGGGCGCGGGCGGTGTCGCCGGTGGTCAGCAGGAGCGCCACGCGACCGGGCGCGGCGCGGCGCTCCGGGTCGGGCAGCCGGAGCCGACGTGCCAGTTCCACCAGGTCGTCCAGCGCGCGTCCGGCCCCCTCCGGGTCGCCGGAGCGGCGCTGCGCCTCGGCCCGTCCGCGCAGCACCTCGACTTCCATGTACCGCAACCCGCGCACCCGGGCCAGGTCGGCCGCCCGGTCGAGGTCGCGCGCCGCGCCGGCCGGGTCGTCGGCGCGCGCCCGCGCGGTGGCCAGCGCCACCAGGAACGGGACCTCGTCCTGCGAACCGGTCCCCGCGACCGACGCGACGGCGTGCTCCAGGTGGGCGATCGCCCCGGCGTGGTCGCCCCGGACCGAGTGCACCTCGGCCAGGACCGCCCGCGACACGGCCGCCCACACCCGGTCACCGGTCGCGGCGAACTCGCGGACCGCCCGCGCCCGCGCGGTCGTCACGGCGTCCCAGTCGCCTCGGCCCTGCGCGATCCCCGCCTCCACCAACGACAGGCACGCCGTCGCCCACGGGTCCGCACGGCCGCGCACCCGCTCGACCTCGGCGTCCACCAGGTCGGTCAGGCCCAGGTGGTGCGCGGCGGGCAGCACGACCACCAGCAGGAGCGGCCAGCGCTCCAGCGCCCCGGTGGTCGAGCAGGCGGAGACCAGCGCGCGGACGCGGTCGGCGTCGGCGGTCGGCGCGCGGACGCCGATCAGGGCGTCGAGCGCGGCGTAGGCGCTCCGGGCGTCGTCGGGCAGGGCGTCGCCGAGTGCGAGCGCCTCGGCCGTGAACGACTCCGCACGGGCGTCGTAGCGCACCGCGTACCAGTACCAGTGCAGCAGTCCGAGCAGCCGCACCACCGCGTCGGGTGCCCGGTCGTCGAGGGCGGTCCTCAGCGCGGCCACCAGGTTGTCGTGCTCGGCGGCGAGCAGTGCCAACGCGGCCGGCCGGCCGGGGGAGCGCGCCGGCGGCCCGTGGTCGGCCGCGAGGGCGGCGAAGTGGCCGGTGAACCGGGCGCGGAGGGCTTCCCGCTCCCCCGCCTGCGCCAGTTCGCCGGCCGCGAAGGCGCGGATGCTCTCCAGCATCCGGTAGCGGCCGTCACCGCGTTCCACGAACGACTTGTCGACCAGCGACCCGAGCACGTAGCCGACGTCGTCGGCCGCCAGGTGCTCGTCGGCGCAGACCGCTTCGACCGCGTCCTCCTCCACGGTGCCGGGGAAGACCGCCAGCCGCCGGGCCAGCACCCGTTCCGGCGCGGTCAGCAGGTCCCAGCTCCACTGCACCACCGCGCGCAGGGTGCGCCGGCGCGGCCGGGCGGCCCGGTTCCCGGTCGACAGCAGCCGGAAGCGGTCGTCCAGGCGGCGGGCGACCTGGTCGACGTCCATCGAGCGCAGCCGCGCCGCCGCCAGCTCCAGGGCGAGCGGCAGCCCGTCCAGCCGGCGGACCACGTCCACGACGGCGTCCCTCGTGGCCGGGTCGAGCGCGAACCCGGGCCGGACCGCCGCCGCGCGGTCCACGAACAGCCGGACCGCGTCCGACCCGGCGGCGGCCACCCCGTCCGGTGGCACGGTGAGCGGGCCGAGCCGGCACAGTGCCTCGCCGACGACGTCCAGCGGCTCCCGGCTCGTGGCCAGCACGGTCAGCCGCGACCGCGCTTCCAGCAACCGCTGGACGACCCGCGCCGCCTCCTCGGCGACGTGCTCGCAGTTGTCCAGCACCAGCACCGCGTCCGCGCCGCCGAGCAGGTCGGCGACGTGGTCCACCGGGTCTGCGGTGCCCTCTCCGGCGCGGTGGCCGGTGCCCAGGGCGCCCAGGAGGGCACCCGCCACGCCGTGCGCGTGCTCGACCCCGGCCAGCGGCACGAACCACAGCCGCCCGGCCGCGTGCGCCCGCGCGGCGACGGCGGAGTGGTGGGCCGCCACCTCCACGGCCAGCCGGGTCTTGCCCACCCCGCCCGGACCGACCACGGTCACCAGCCGCGCCCCCTCCAGCAGGGCGGCCAGGTGTGCCGCCTCGGCCGTCCGGCCCACGAACGACGTCAGCCGCGCGGGCAGCCGGCCCGGCGGCGGTCCGCCGCCGGCGGTCGGTCGGTCCGGTGCCCCGCGCAGCACCTCCAGGTGGGTCCGCCGCAGCTCGGCGGACGGGTCGACGCCGAGTTCGGAGGCGAGCCGGGCCCGCGACCCGTCGTAGGCGGCGAGGGCGTCCGACTGGCGGCCGGCAGCGGCGAGCGCGCGCATCCGCAACGCGGTCAAGCGCTCCCGCAGCGGGTGGCGGGCGCAGAGCGCCTCCAGGTCGGGCAGCACCTCGACGTGCCGCCCGACCGCCAGCTCCGCGTCGAAGAGGTCTTCGTGGGCCGCCGTGCGCAGCTCCTCCAGCCGCACCCCGGCGGGTCCCGCGTACGGGGCCTCGGCCACGTCGGCGAACGCGGCCCCGCGCCACAGCGCGAGGGCGTCCGCCAGGGTGGCCGCCGCGCGCTCGGGCAGCCCCGCGACCAGCTCCCGCCTGCCCCGCGCGGCCGTGGTCTCGAAGCGGTGGGCGTCCACGTCGTGCGCGGGCAGGGCGAGCCGGTAGCCCGCGTCCGCCGACTCCACGAGCCCGGGTTCGGGCAACGCCCGCCGCAGCCGGTGGACCAGGGCGTGCAGCGCGTTCGCGGTGCCGGCGGGCGACCCCGCACCCCAGATGTCGTCGATCAGGGCGTCCGGCGGCACCGCCCTGCCCGGGGACAGCGCGAGCCGGCCCAGCAGCGTGCGCAGCCTCGCGCCGGGCACCCGGACCTCGCCGCCGGCACCGACCACCCGCACCGGTCCCAGCACCTCGACCCGGAGGCCCACCCGGTCGTCACGCGTCCCCCGCACCACGGCCGGAACGGTACTTGGCGGCAGGACCCCGCCGTGCCGCGTCAGGAGCGCGCGGACGCGCCGGCCGGCGAACGGGAGGCGGCCGGGCCGACGGTGAGGTCGGCGATGGCGTGGCAGGCGGCGAACCCGTCCGCGCGCACCAGGACGCGGCCGTCGCGCACCCGGACGGCGGTCTCGGTCTCGTCGCTCACCGAGGGCACGCCCAGGGACCGGGCGAACGCCCCGGACTCGTCGCACACCACCCGGACGTCCGGCAGCGCCCCCACCGGGAACGCCTGGCGCAGCGGACCGCAGACCTGCGCGACGACCAGCCGCGCGAGCGGCCCGAGCTCGTGCGGCGAGCCGGTCACCAGCACCACCGTGGTCGCCGCGCCGCGCCGCACCGCCTCCTCGGCGGCGGCCAGCCGGTTCAGGCCGAGCACCGCGACCACGCCGTCCCGGGGCACCAGCGGCCCGCCGCCGACCAGGTCGGTGGCCGCCGGCGGGTGCCAGGGCTCCTCGACCGGGCGGACCGGCGGACCGGGCGGCGGGGTGGACCACCAGTCGTCCAGGTCGAGGTCGGCGAGGTGCTCGCAGGCCCGGACCACGTCGTGCAGCCGGAGGAAGCCGGGCGCGGTGGCGGTGAGCCCGCTCGCGCCGTGCAGCGCGCCGAGCACGACCTCGGCCTGGCGGACCCGGCGCGCGGGCGGCCGGCCGGGCGCGGAGGCGGGCGGGCGCAGGCGTTCGAGGGCGAGGCCGAGCAGCAGCGCGTCGAGCTTGAGCAGTTGGCCGTGGGCGCGGCGGACGTCCTCGGCGAGCAGGTCGGGGGTGAGGTCGGGGCCGAGCCGGTCGTCGGCGAGCGGGCGCACCCAGGCCACCGCGAACGCGCCGAGCGCGGTCCTGAGCCCGACCGGGTCCGCCGGCGGGCGGTCCTGCCCGAGCGCGCCGGCCCCCGCGTCGAGGTCCGGGACGGGCGGGTGGGCGCGTTCGGCGGCGTCGGCCAGGACGGCGAAGTACAGCGCGCGCTTGCCGGGGAAGTTCGAGTAGACCGCTCCCCTGGTGAGCCCGACCCGTTCGGCGATCGCGTCGACCTTCGCGTCGCGGAACCCGCGTTCGGCGAACTCGTCGCGGGCTGCGGCGAGCACCTTCGCCCGGTTGCGCTCCTGGGTCTCCGCCCTGCTCACCCGGGCCATCGGTGTCCCTCCCCGCCCGCTCGTGCCCGGGGCGACGAGCGGGCCTGCCTTGCCGCTCCGCCGTGATCCACGATAACGTCCACTTTCAGATGATGTGAACATCTGATCTGAACATCTGGAGTGTGCGATGACCGTCCCGGAGATCGACCCCACCGACCCCGCCGTGCTGTTCGACCCGTTCACCGCCCACGGCACCGCACGCGAGCAGGGCCGGCTCGCCCGGCTCGACCTGCCCGCCATCGGCTCGCCGTGGGTGGTGACGCGGCACGAGGACGTCAAGGCCGTGCTCGGCGACGCCCGGTTCGGGCTCCGCCACGACTCCTTCACGGGGCTCCCCGGAATCCCGGAGCACTGTCAGCGCTACCTGCGCACCATGTCCGAGCTGGACGGCCCCGAGCACCTCCGGCTGCGCCGGCTCGCCGCGCCCGCGTTCAGCGCCCGCCGCGCCGAGGAGTTCCGGCCGGAGGCGCGGCGGATCGTGGCCGACCTGCTGGACGCGCTGCCGGCGTCCGGCGAGGTCGACCTGCTGGCCCGGTTCGCCCGCCCGCTGCCGATGGAGGTCGTCTGCGCGCTGGTCGGCGTCCCGGACGACGACCGCCCGCAGTGGCGGGAGTTCGGCGCGGACGTGGCGGCGGGGGCCGGGCCCGCGTTCCTCGCCGCCGTCCCGCGCATCGTCGAGGCGGCGAAGGCCGTCGTGGCGCAACGGACCGCCGAACCCGGCGACGACCTGGTCTCCGCGCTGCTGCGCACCCCCGAGCGGTTCACCGACGTCGAGCTGGTCACCCTCGTCCTGCACCTGCTGCTGGCCGGCCAGACCCCGACCCACGTGCTCGCGAACGGCGTCGAAGCCCTGCTCACCCACCCGGAGCAGCTCGCCGCGCTGCGCGCCGACCCGGCGCTCGTGCCGCGCGCGGTGGAGGAGCTGAGCCGGTGGAGCACCCCGCAGATGCTCACCGCGCCGAGGTTCGCCAAGGAGGACGTGGCGTTCGGCGACGTGGTCGTCCGCGAGGGCGACCCGGTGATCACCTCCCTGGTCTCGGCCAACCGCGACCCGCGCGCGTTCCCCGAGCCGGACCGGCTGGACGTGACCAGGACCGGGAACGCACACCTGGGCTACGGCCACGGCCCGCACTTCTGCCTGGGCGCGGCCCTGGCCCGGGTGGAGGTGGAGGAGGCGCTGGCCGCCCTGCTCACCCGGTACCCGGACCTGCGGCTCGCCGGCACCCCGGAACGCGCACCCGACGCCGGCACGTGGCGGCTGGCGTCGCTGCCCGTCCGGCTCTGAGGTCGGGTGGCGGTGGCGCAGCGGGGTGCAAGGCGTCCTTGAGACTTCTCCGCGTCGGCGGCACGGTGGACCCATGCTCGTGGTGAAGAACGCAACGCTGTTGTTTTTGAGCCGCACCATCGTTCGCGGGCACGCCCTGCTCGGTGATCCGGCGGCGCGGCTGTTCGGGATGAGCCCCACGCGCGACCCGTACCCCACTTATGAATCCGTCCGGGAACGCGGCCCGGTGGTGCGCAGCAGAATGGGGCTCCACCTGACCGCGTCGCACGAGCTGTGCAACTCGCTGCTGCGCGACCCCGGATTCGGCCCGATGGCGGCGAACGAGCTGTCGCTGATCGACTCGTCCGCCTACGTCGGGACGCGCCGGCTGGTGAACCCGGTCGAGGAGTCGTTCCTGGTGCTCGACCCGCCCGACCACACCCGGCTGCGCCGGCTGGTCGCGCCGTGGTTCACCCCGCGCGGGCTGCGCGACCAGGTGGCGACCGTGGAACGGGTCGTGGAGGAGTACCTGGACGAGGTCTCCGGGCGGCCGACGTTCGACCTGGTCGGCGACTTCGCCGCGCGGGTCCCGATCCAGGTGATCGCGGACCTGCTGGGCGTGCCGGACGCGGACCACGCGGCCTTCGCCCGCTGGGGCGGCGCGCTGGTCAACGCGCTGGACGGGGTCCGGGACCTGAAGGAGGTCCGGGCGCTGCACCGGGGTCTGCGCGAGTTCGAGGCGTTCCTGGACGACCTGGTCGAGCACCGGCGGCGGCACCCCGGCGACGACGTGGTCAGCCGGCTCGCGCAGCACGAGGACCTGCGCCGCGAGGACCTGATCGCCACCACGGAACTGCTGCTGGTCGCCGGTTTCGAGACCACGGTGAACCTGATCGGGAACTCGGTGCTGGCCGTGCTCGCCGATCCGGGGCTGCGCGAGCGGCTGGTGGACGACCCCGGCTGCGCGGAGGACGTCGTCGAGGAGACCCTGCGGCTCGACCCGCCCGTGCAGTACACGGTCCGCGCGCCGTTCGCGGACACCGAGATCGCCGGCACCCGGCTGCGCAAGGGCACGCCGGTCGTCCTGCTGCTGGCGGGCGCGAACCGCGACCCGGCGGTGTTCGCCGACCCGCACCGGTTCCGACCGGGGCGGCCGGACGGGCGCGAGCACCTGGCGTTCTCGGCGGGCATCCACTACTGCCTGGGCGCGAACCTGGCCCGGATGGAGGGCGCGGCGGCCCTGCGCGGGCTGTTCCGCCGGTTCCCCGACCTGCGCGCGGCGGGCCGCGTCCGCCGCCGGCCGTCCCGGGTCATCCGGGGCCCGGAGCGGTTCCCGGTCAGCACCGGCGCGGCGAAACACCGCCCGATCGTGGAAATCATCAGCTGAACCACAGGAATGTGGTGCAAACTGGAAAGTGCGCGGGCCAGACCCGCCGCACCGCCGCCGTGGCGGGTCGCCCGCGCTTCTCTTTTCCGCACTGGTGCGGATATCGTGCCCGGCCCCGGTGGTAAATCCGCACTCGCGGCCGGCCGGAACCGCCTTCGGCGCGCGAATCGCCGGTAAACGGGCGAAACGCGCGCCGGGGCGGTCAGTTCACGCCGTGCATCAACTTCCGGATGTTGTTCGTGCCCAGCGCCAGCAGCACGCCGACCGCGATGGCCACCCCGCCCAGCACTCCGAAGTACGCCTGGGCGTTCTCGTCGCTGTAGAACCGGACGACGATCGCGCCCACGCCCTGGCCCGCCGCCGAGGCGAGGAACCACAGGCCCATGGTCTGCGAGGCGAACGCGCGCGGCGCGAGCTTCGTCGTCGCGGACAGGCCCACCGGGGAGAGCAGCAGCTCGCCCGAGGTCATCACGGCGTACATGACGATGATCCACAGGAAGTTCGCGCGCACCGCCGGGTCGCCCGCGCTGGCGATCATCATCAGCACGTAGGACACGCCGACCAGCAGCAGCGAGACGGCGAACTTGCGCGGCGTCGACGGCTGGCGGTTGCCCAGCTTCACCCACAGCAGCGCGAACAGCGGCGCGAACGCGATGATCATCACCGGGTTGATGGACTGGATGAACGACGGTGGGATCTCCAGGCCGAGGAAGTTGCGGTCCAGCCGGGTGTCGGCGAACGCCGCGATCACCGTCGCGCTCTGCTCGAACAGCAGCCAGAACATGGCGGCGGCGATGAACAGCGGGATGTAGGCCGTCAGCCGCGAGCGCTCCACCTTGGTCGTCTTCGGGCTGCGCATCATCACCGTGAAGTAGCCGATGGGCAGCAGCACGGACACGACGCTGATCAGGTTGATGACGCCCTCGCCGCCGAGCACCCCGGTCAGCACGAGCACCACGACCACCGCGACGGCCGCGACCGTGACGGCAGCGATCCGGCCGAGCACGCGCACCCGGTCCTCGGCGGGCAGCGGGTTCGGCGGCACGGCGGCCGAGTCGCCGAGGTTGCGCCGGCCGAACCGGTAGGCGACCAGGCCCAGCGCCATGCCGACGGCCGCCGCGCCGAAGCCCAGGTGCCAGTCGACCTTCTCGCCGAGCGTGCCGCACACCAGCGGCGCGATGAACCCGCCGAGGTTGATGCCCATGTAGAAGATCGTGAAGCCCGCGTCGCGGCGCGAGTCGTCCGCCGCGTACAGGCCGCCGACCACCGTGGAGATGTTCGGCTTGAGCAGGCCGGTGCCCAGGACGATCAGGATCAGGCCCAGGTAGACGCCCGTGATGCCGATCGGCAGGGCCAGCGCGATGTGGCCCAGCATGATGAGCACGCCGCCGTAGAAGACCGACCGCTGCCCGCCCAGCACCCGATCGGCCAGCCAGCCGCCGGCGACGCCGGACATGTAGACGGCCGAGCCGTAGATGGCGACCAGGGAGAGCGCGAAGCTCTTGTCCAGGCCCAGCGCGCCTTCCGCCGTGGAGCGGTACAGGTAGTAGGCGAGGATCGCCTTCATGCCGTAGTAGGAGAAGCGCTCCCACAGTTCGGCGAAGAAGAGCGTGGACAGCCCTCGGGGGTGTCCGAAGAAGCCCTTCTGGGGGGCGGAGACCGCGCTCGTGGCGCTCAAGGGTTCCTCCTGGTGTCAACGTTGTCACCCACGGCGTTCCGGGTCACGCTACGCCGTACGTCCGTACTGGAAGGAATCGACTGGCGGAGCCGTGGGGAGGAGCACACGTTCGGGGTGCGACCCGGGGCAACCTTTGGTCCACTCGTGTGGTGGATCTGATCGAGGCGCACGGACGGGCGATGACGGAGTTCGACGCACGGGTGCGCCGGGTGCGGCCCGACCAGTGGGGACTGCGAACGCCCTGCGCGGAGTGGACGGTCCACGACCTGGTCACCCACCTGGTGCAGGAACAGCTCTGGGCACCGGAGCTGCTCGCCGGCTGCACGGTCGAACAGGTGGGCGACCGGTTCGACGGCGACCTGCTCGGCGACGACCCGGTGCGCGCCTGGGTGCTCGCCGCGGCGGCGGCCCGCGAGGCGTGGATCTCGCCGAAGGCCCTGATCCGCCCGGTGCACCTGAGCAGCGGCCGGGCGACGTCGGAGGAGTACGGCTGGCAGATGGCGCTGGACCTCGGCGTGCACGCGTGGGACCTGGCGCAGGCGATCGGCGCGGACTCGCGGCTCGATCCCGACCTGGCGCGGACGCTGCTGGAGTACGCGCGGGAGCACCACGCCGAGTTCGCGGGCAGCGGGATCTTCGCCGACCCCGTCCCGGTGCCCGACGACGCGTCGGACCAGGACCACCTGCTGGCCCTGCTCGGCCGGACGCCGTGAGGCCGTTGCAGGCGAAGGGGCAGTCGAGGGAGCCGCATGAGCCACAAGAGCCGGGCGCGGCGCAGTGGCCGGTGGCCGGGCGGTTCGCATACCGGTAGTGGTCGGCTCGTGGCGGGTGGGGCAAACGTGATCAAGAAAACAGCCGGCGGGGCGCGCGGCGGTGGAGTGTGCGGCGGTGGGGTGTGCGGCGGTGGGGTGCGCGGCGGTGGGGTGCGCGGCGGACTTCTTGTCGTGGGAGAGACCCATCGGGAGCCCCTCCCGCGACCTGTACCTTGGCCCGGGCGGGGCTCCCGGTGACCAAGTCCGTTGTGCGCGTCCCGCCCCGCGAAGCTCCCCGATCTGCGCGGAGCGGGACGTGCTCCCCCCTACCGTTGTGCGGAGCACATCCCCCGGTCGGTCCGCACACCGAAGTGATATCCCCTGGTGGTTGTCCGGTGTCGTGGGCTGCCCGACTGACAACGTTTGCCGGACAAAACCGGTGTGCTCCGGGCCTGGTTCGAGGCTCGGTCAGGGGCCGTTGTGGCCGGGGGTCCAGCTCTCCGGGCGACCGCTCTCGGTCAGCACCAGTTGCCAGTCGGCGAAGCCCTCGGGCGCGTTCGGGTGCCACGGCCAGCGCCCGTCCGCGGTGGGGATGATGATCTGGACGGCCGCGAAGTCGCCCTTGCCGTAGAGCAGGAAGGCGCTACCGAAGAACTCGGGGTAGAAGCCCTTGAAGACGCGTTCGAACGTGACCGGGACGCCGTCGAAGAAGTCGTGGTAGAGCTTGCCGGGGACGAAGCGCTCACCCTGGCCGGCGCGCGAGACGTACATCCGGATGAGCACCTCGGCCATCTCCGGCGGCAACCCGATCACCACCGCTTCGGCCACGCCGAACCTGCGCCAGGCACCCACGGAGAAGGCGTACTGGGCGCCCTCCCGGTCGGCGGGCACGGTGACGACCGCGTGCCCGTGGCGTTCGGCCTGGTCGAACAGCCACTCGCGGAGGTGCGCTTCCTGGGGGTTCAGAGCGGGACTCGACACGTCAGCCATTGTGCACGTGACTCACCGAGCAGTGACCGGACGGCAGCGGTGGCGGGCAACGGCAACGGCAGCGGTGGCGGTGGGGCGGCGGCGGGCAGCCGGGGCGGGGCGGCAGCGGCGGCGGGGCGGCAGCGGCAGCACCGGCACGGAGCCGGCGACGGTGGAGAAGGCCCTGGCCATCCGGGTCGCCGGCACCCGCTTCGTCCTGGACGAACTCACCAGGCTCGCCCGGGGCGAGAACCCGGACGTCGAACGCGACCCGCTGCCTGGCCGAGTCGCTGGACCTGTCGGCAGTCGGCGTCTTCGGGCACTCGTACGGCGGGTTCACGGCAGCGGAGACGATGTACCAGGACCGCCGGTTCGACGCGGGCGTCAACCTCGACGGCCGGGATGAGCGCCGGCGTGACCGGTACGCCCGAAGATTTGAGTGGTGGCCGCGTGGATCGGTGCACGGGCGTGAGGCGGAGAAAGAAACAGAGGCGGGGGAAGAAATAAAAGAGCGTCCTCGCCGGACGGGCGAGCCGCCAAGGATGACGGGCAGTGCGGTGGCGTCGTGCCATCCCCGTATGACCCTGTCAAGACAACCACGCTTGGGTGGGTAGTGCAGGCGAAGTGCGTGCTTGCACTACCCACCCGAGCGTGGTTCGCTGCGCGCAGGCCAGACGGGGGTGACATGACTTTCGGTGGGGTGTGCCTGTTTTTGTCAGGCGTCCACTTCTGCCATTACTTCGTCCGAGACGTCGAAGTTCGCGAAGACGTTCTGCACGTCGTCGCAGTCTTCCAGGGCGTCGATGAGCTTGAAGATCTTCCTCGCACCCTCGGCCTCCAACTGCACCGAGACCGACGGGAGGAAGTTGGCTTCCGCGCTCTCGTAGTCGTAGCCCGCTTCCTGGAGGGCCGTGCGGACCGCCACCATGTCACCGGCCTCGCTGACGACCTCGTAGCTCTCGCCCAGGTCGTTGACCTCTTCCGCACCCGCGTCCAGCACGGCCATCAGGACGTCGTCCTCGGCCAGGGTGCCCTTCGGCACGATCACGACGCCCTTGCGGGTGAACATGTAGGAGACCGAGCCCGGGTCCGCCATGCTGCCGCCGTTGCGGGTCATCGCGGTGCGGACCTCGGACGCCGCGCGGTTGCGGTTGTCGGTGAGGCACTCGACCAGGACCGCCACACCGTTCGGGCCGTAGCCCTCGTACATGATGGTCTGCCAGTCGGCACCGCCGGCTTCCTCGCCGCCGCCGCGCTTGCGGGCGCGTTCGATGTTGTCCAGGGGCACCGAGTTCTTGCGGGCCTTCTGGATGGCGTCGTACAGGGTCGGGTTGCCGTCCGGGTCGCTACCGCCGGTGCGGGCGGCGACCTCGATGTTCTTGATGAGCCGCGCGAAGAGCTTGCCGCGCTTGGCGTCGATTGCGGCCTTCTTGTGCTTGGTGGTCGCCCACTTGGAGTGGCCGCTCATTTCTCCTCCGTCTGGTACTCAGCCCGCGGCACGGACCATGTCCACGAAAAGGCGGTGCACGCGTCCGTCGCCGGTCAGTTCCGGGTGGAACGAGGTGGCGAGCACGTGCCCCTGCCGAACCGCGACGATCCTACCGGCGGCGGCTCCGGCGTCGGCGGATTCGGGGACCCGGGCGAGTACCTCGACGCCCTCCCCCGTGCTCTCCACCCACGGGGCGCGGATGAAAACCGCGTGCACCTCGCCCACGTCGGTGAAGTCGAGGTCCGCCTCGAAGGAGTCCACCTGCCGGCCGAACGCGTTGCGGCGCACCACGATGTCCAGCCCGCCCAGCTGGTGCTGGTCGGGCCGGCCGTCGAGGACCCGGTCGGCGAGCAGGATCATGCCGGCGCACGACCCGTAGGCCGGCATCCCCTCCTTGATCCGCGCGCGCAGCGGCTCCAGCAGCTCGAACGTGCCGAGCAGGCGGCTGATCGCGGTCGACTCGCCGCCGGGCAGCACGACGCCGTCGACCTCGGCCAGCTCCTCGGGGCGGCGGATCGGGCGGGCCAGCACGTCGGCCTCGGCCAGGGCGACCAGATGTTCACGGACGTCGCCCTGGAGGGCGAGGACACCGACGACGGACACGGCTGGACTTCCTCCTCGTTGAACTCCCACCAGCCTAGGTGACCGGCCCGGACCAGGTGCTCGTGGCACCCCGTCCGGGCCGGTCGCGGCCTGCCGGTCGCTAGTCGCGGACGGCGATCCGCCCGGTGGCCTGGTGGGCCTCCGGGCGACGGGACCGGACGACCCGCCAGCCGACGAACAGCACGGCGGCGAGCACGGGGATGGACCAGAACGCGATCCGCTCGGGGGTGCCGGCGAAGGCCATCAGCACGATGACCAGCGCGAGGAACGCGAGGGTGGCGTATCCGGTGTAGGGGGCTCCGGGCATCCGGTAGGCGGGGCGCTCCACCTCGCCGCGCAGGGCGGCCTTGCGGAGCCTGAGCTGGCTGACGATCAGGGTGGCCCAGGTCGCCACGACGCCGAGGGACGCGACGGCGATGGCGATGTCGAACGCCTCCTTGGGCACCAGGTAGTTCAGGACGACGCCGGCGAGGTAGGCGACGGAGGTGAACAGGATGCCGCCGTAGGGCACGTGCCGGGAGTTCATCCGGCCGGTGAACGCCGGGGCCTCGCCCTTCTGCGCGAGCGAGCGCAGGATGCGGCCGGTGGAGTACAGGCCCGAGTTGCACGACGAGAGCGCGGCGGTGAGCACGACGGCGTTCATGATGTCGCCGACCGCCGGGACGCCGAGCGCGGAGAACACGGTGACGAACGGGCTTTCCGCGCCGCTGTACAGGTTCCACGGCAGGAGCATGGCGAGCAGCAGCACGGAGCCGACGTAGAAGATGCCGATGCGGTAGACGACGCCGTTGATGGCCTTGGGCATGACCTCGCGGGGGTTGGCGGTCTCCCCCGCCGCGATGCCGACCAGCTCGACCGCCGAGTAGGCGAAGATCACGGCCTGGAGGGTCATCAGGGCGATGCCGATGCCGGCCGGGAACATGCCGCCGTTGCCGACCAGGTTGTGGGCGCCCGCCTCGTGGCCGCCGATGTCCGCGCTGCCGATCACCAGGGCCGCGCCGGTGACCAGGAAGACGACCAGGGCGGTGACCTTGATGACGCTGAACCAGAACTCCAGTTCGCCGAACAGCTTCACCGAGACGAGGTTGATGGCGACCAGTGCACCGAGGGCGATCAGCGCGGTCACCCATTGGGGGACGTCCGGCAGCCAGCGGTGGACGTAGATGGCCACGGCGGTGATCTCGGCGATTCCGGTCATCGCCCAGTTGACCCAGTACATCCACCCGGACGTGAATCCGGCCCACGGGCCGATGAACTCGCGGGCGTATTCGACGAAACTGCCCGCCGTGGGCCGGTGCAGGACCAGTTCACCGAGGGCGCGCATCACGAAGAACGCGGCGATCCCGCAGGCCGCGTAGGCGAAGACCAGGGACGGACCGGCCTGGGCGAGCCTCCCGCCCGCGCCCAGGAAGAGCCCGACGCCGATGGCGCCACCGATGGCGATCATCTGCACTTGGCGCTTGGACAGCGCTTTGGCGTAGCCGTCGGCGTCCGGCCCCATTGCCCTCTGCTCATTCATGGTGGCCGAACGCTAGTGGCTCCCGGCCAGGGTGTGGAATTGGCTTGAGGAAGATTTGATGTAATCAGCGTCACAGGCCCCGGAGGGTTGGGGCGGTGGGTTATTCGAGAGGGCTCCGTACAGGTCGTCCCAAATGTCTTCCACGTCCTCCAGGCCGGCGCTGAGGCGGAGCAGGTCGTCGGGCACGCCGGACGCCCGGCGGTCCGCCGCCGGGACCAGGCGGTGGGTCAGGGCGGCCGGGTGCTCGACCAGGGTGTCGACCGAGCCGAGGCTGACGGCGGGGGTGACCAGGCGCAGCCGGCGCACGACGGCGGTCGGGTCCTCGGCGGTGGCGAAGGCCAGCATCGCCCCGGGGCCCCGGAGCTGGGTGCCCAGCAGCGGGTCGCGGGTGAGGCCGGGGTAGTGCACCCGGGTCACGGCGGGGTGCTCCGCGAGGCGCCGCGCCAGTTCCGCCGCGGTCCGCTGGGCCGCCTCGACGCGCAGCGGGAGGGTGGCCAGGCCCCGGTGCAGCAGGTAGCCGCCCAGGGGGTGCAGGACCGCGCCGGTGACGATCCGGACCTGGCGCAGCGCCCCGGCGTGCTCGTCGGCGCAGGCGACCACGCCGCCGAGCACGTCCCCGTGGCCTCCCAGGTACTTGGTGCCGGAGTGCAGGACGTAGGTCGCGCCGTGCAGCGCCGGGTTCTGCAGGACCGGCGTGGCGAAGGTGTTGTCCACCAGGACCGGCACGTCGCCGGCGCGGGTGGTGGCGTCGGTGATGTCGACCAGGTCGAGGGTGGGGTTGGCCGGGGTCTCCAGGACGACCAGGCCCGTGTCGGGGGTGATCGCCTCGGCGATCCGGTCGGCCGGGACGTAGGTGGTGCGGACGCCGAGGAGGCCGGACGAGAGCAGGTGGTCCGTGCCGCCGTAGAGGGGCCTCACGGCCACGACGTGCGGTTTGCCGGCCAGGACGCACGCGGCCTGGACGACGGCGGTGACGGCGGCCATCCCGCTGCCGAAGGCGACTGCGGCTTCGGTGCGCTCCAGCGCGGCCAGGGCGGTCTCGAACCTGGCCACGGTGGGGTTGTGCAGGCGCGAGTAGACCGGGGACGCGGCGCGGGCGGCCCCCTCGGCGAGGGCTTGCAGCGCTTCGCCGCCCTCGGCCTGGTCGGGCACTGGGTAGGTGGTCGACAGGTCGATCGGGGGCGCGTGCACGCCCAGGTCCGCGAGGTCGTCCCGACCACCGTGCACTGCCGTCGTCCGCAAACGGGTCATGGCGGGAGCGTGGACTTCTCCCCGGTCCAGCGGTGAAGATTCCGCAGGTTGTTCGGCGGGAAGGGGAGGTGGGGCGCGATGGATTCGGTCGACGCCGCGATCGTGCGGGAGTTGCAGAAGGACGCGCGGCTGCCCAACAAGGAGCTCGCCGACCGGGTGAACGTGGCGGCGTCGACCTGCGTGGTGCGGCACCGGGCGCTGCGGGAGCGCGGGGTGATCACCGGGTACCACGCGGAGGTGGACCTGACGGCGCTGGGGCGGCCGGTCCAGGCGGTGATCGCGGTGCGGGTCCGGCCGCACACGCGGGTCGTCGTGGGTCCGTTCATGGAGTACGTGCTGTCGCTGCCGGAGGTGCTGGCCGTGTCGCACGTGGCGGGTCCGGAGGACTTCCTGGTGCACGTCGCGGTCGCGGACACCGCGCACCTGCAACGGCTGGTGCTCGACCGGTTCACGACGCGGCGCGAGGTGAGCGAGCTGCACACCAACCTGTTGTTCCAGCACGTCCGCAAGCACACCGTGCCGCCGACCACAGCCGGGTGAGCGGCGGTGCGGTGCGCGGTGTGTTAGCAATGCGCCATGGCTGACGCACTCCGTGACCTGCTCGACGGCCGCTGGGCGGAGCTCCGCCGCGCGTCCCTGGACCTGCTCGGCAAGCTGGAGCCGGCGGGCGAGCTGGAGCGCGAGCCGTACCGGGCGTGGGTGCTGGAGCAGCTCCGGGTGCTGGCCGCCGGCGGGCACCCGCTGATCGGCTTCCCGGAGGAGCACGGCGGGCGCGACGACGTCGGCGGCTCGGTGGTGGCGTTCGAGGTGCTGGGGTACGGCGACCTGTCGCTGATGGTGAAGGCCGGCGTGCAATGGGGGCTGTTCGGGGGCGCGGTGCAGGCGCTGGGCACCCGGGAGCACCACGAGCTGCTGCCGGCGATCATGAGCCTGGAGCTGCCCGGGTGCTTCGCCATGACCGAGTCCGGGCACGGCTCGGACGTGCAGAACCTGCGGACCACGGCCGTCTACGACGCGGAGACCGAGGAGTTCGTCGTGCACACGCCGGACGCGGCGGCGCGCAAGGACTACATCGGCAACGCCGCGCGCGACGGGCGGGTGGCGGTGGTGTTCGCGCAGTTGGTCACCGGGGACACCTCGCACGGCGTGCACGCGCTGCTGGTGCCGATCCGGGACGCGTCGGGCGCCCCGGTGCCGGGTGTGCGGATCGAGGACTGCGGGCCCAAGGCCGGGCTGAACGGCGTGGACAACGGGCGGCTGTGGTTCGACCGGGTGCGGGTGCCGAGGTCGGCGCTGCTGGACCGGTACGGGTCGGTGTCGGCCGCCGGCGAGTACTCCAGCCCGGTCGAGGGCACCGGGCGGCGGTTCTTCACCATGCTCGGCACCCTGGTGCGCGGGCGGATCAGCGTGGCGGGCGGCGCGGGCAGCGCGACGAAGAAGGCGCTGGCCATCGCGGTCCGGTACGGCCTGAGCCGGCGGCAGTTCACCCGGCCGGACACCGGGGAGGAGGTCGTGGTGCTGGACTACCTGGCCCACCAGCGGCGGTTGCTGCCCGCGCTGGCGACCTCCTACGCGCTGCACTTCGCGCAGGAGGAGATGGTCTCGGCGCTGCACGACGTGGCCGACGACCGGGCACAGCGCGAGCTGGAGTCGCGGGCGGCCGGGCTCAAGGCGGTCGGGACCTGGCACGCGACGGCGACCATCCAGGCGTGCCGGGAGGCGTGCGGCGGGGCCGGGTACCTGGCGGAGAACCTGCTGGCCGGGCTCAAGGCCGACACGGACGTGTTCACCACGTTCGAGGGCGACAACACCGTGCTGCTCCAGCTCGTGGCGAAGGGCCTGTTGACCAGCTACCGCGACCACGTCGGCGACCTGGACCCGTGGGGCATGGCGCGGTTCGCCGCCGACCAGTTCGTCGGCGTGGTGATCGAGCGGACGGCGGCGCGGGCGATCATCGACCGGCTGGTCAGCGGCAGCTCCGACGCGCTGCTGGACCGGGGCTGGCAGGTGCGGCAGTTCGAGGACCGCGAGCGGCACGTGCTGGAGGGCCTGGCGCGGCGGCTGCGGCGGGCCGGCTCCGACAACCCGTTCGACGTGTTCAACGCCGCCCAGGACCACGTGCTGCACGCCGCGCGGGCGCACGTGGACCGGGTGGTGCTGGAGGCGTTCGTGGCGGCGGTCGCCCGGTGCGACGACCCGGAGGTGGCGGCGTTGCTGGACCGGGTGTGCGACCTGTACGCGCTGAGCACGATCGAGGCGGACCGGGCGTGGTTCCTGGAGCACGGCAGGCTCACGGCGGCGCGCTCGAAGGCGGTGACGCAGGCGGTGAACGAGCTGTGCGCGGCCCTGCGCCCCGACGCGCGGCGGCTGGTGGACGCGTTCGGCGTGCCGGAGAACTGGCTCGGGGCACCGATCCTGGCGTGAGCGCGGCGGGCGGCTGCGCTACCGGACGCCGGCGTACCGGAGGGTCGCGGTCGTGGCGGCGGCGAGCAGGACGACGACCACGAACGGCGCCTTGCGCCACGCGGCCAGGCCGCCGACCAGGACGCCCGCGGGCAGCGACCAGCCGGCGAACTCCTGGCCCCTGGTCAGCGACGACGTCGCCACCAGGGCGACCAGCAGCACGGTGGCCGACCGGGAGAGCAGGTCGCGGGTGCGGTCGGGGATGGTGACCCGGTCCCGCAGCAGCGGCCCGGCCAGGCGGAACGCGAAGGTGCCCGCCGCGAGCACCAGGACGGCGGCGAGGGTCACGCCGCGACCCCCTTCCGGGTGAAGGTGGCGGCCAGGCCGCCGAGGGCGAGCAGCACCGGCACGCCGGCGGGCAGGAACGGGGTGGTGGCCAGGGCCACCGCCGACCCGAGCAGGGCGGCGTGCCGGGTGCGCCGGTCGCGCAGGGCGGGCAGGGTGAGCGCCAGCAGGGCCGCCGGGAACGCCGCGTCCAGGCCGAACGCGCCGGGGTCGCCGATCGCCCCGCCGACCAGCGCGCCCACCACCACGGCGGCGTTCCAGGCACCGAACAGCGCCACGCCGCACGACCAGTACGCGGCGCGGGCGCGGGCCGGGTCGCGCTGGGCGAGCGCGAGCGCCACGGTCTCGTCGACCATCAGGTGGCTGCCGACGACCCGGGCGAGCAGCCCCCGGCCGAGGACGTCGCCGACCGCCAGGCCGAACGGCAGGTGCCGGGCGTTGAGCACCAGGCCGGCGAGCACGGCGGCGGCCGGGCTGCCGCCGCCGGCCACGACGCCGACCGCCATGAACTGCGAGCCGCCCGCGAAGACCAGCAGCGACATGACCACCGGCAGCCACCACGGCAGCCCGCCGGCGACCGCGATCGCGCCGAACGAGGCACCGTTGACCGCCGCGCCGGCGGCTATCGCGGCGACGTCGCGCAGCAGGCCGCTGTCGGGGGTTCGCCATATCGAACGCATGGTCTTCTACGATGAACAGGAGGGAGCTGTTCGTCAAGACGAACGATTGGACTGTCATGCCGAACACAGGTGCGCCGCTGGACGTCATCGCCGCGTCGCTGCGGCGGGAGCGGGAGCGCGTCGGGCTGTCGCTGAGCGAGCTGGCGAAGCGGGCCGGCGTCGCCAAGTCGACGCTGTCGCAGCTCGAAGGCGGCAGCGGCAACCCGAGCGTGGAGACCCTGTGGGCGCTGGGCGTGGCGCTGGGCGTGCCGTTCAGCCGGCTGGTCGACCCGCCGGTGGCGCGGGTGCGGGTGATCCGGGCCGGCGAGGGGCCCTCGATCTACTCGGAGCGCTCGCACTACACCGCGACGCTGCTGGCCTCGTGCCCGCCGGGGGTGCGGCGGGACATCTACCTGCTCGACGTCGAGCCCGGCGCGGCCCGCGAGTCGGAGCCGCACATGCCCGGCACGGTGGAGCACCTGGTCGTCAGCCGGGGCCGGGTGCTCGCCGGGCCGCAGAGCGACCCGGTGGAGCTGGGCGAGGGCGACTACCTGCTCTACCCCGGCGACCAGCCGCACACCTGCGCGGCGCTGGAGCCGGGCACGTCCGTGGTCATGGTGATGGAGCACGTGTAGCGCCCCGGACAGCGCGGCGGCCCCGGGGATCGCTCCCCGGGGCCGCCGTCGAGCAGGTGCCTACCAGCCGCGCTCCGCGAGGCGGTGCGGCTGCGGGATCTCGTCCACGTTGATGCCGACCATCGCCTCGCCCAGGCCGCGCGACACCTTGGCCAGCACGTCCGGGTCGTCGTAGAAGGTCGTGGCCTTGACGATCGCCTCGGCGCGCTGCGCCGGGTTGCCCGACTTGAAGATGCCCGAGCCCACGAACACGCCCTCGGCGCCGAGCTGCATCATCATCGCCGCGTCGGCCGGGGTGGCGATGCCGCCGGCGGTGAACAGCACGACGGGCAGCTTGCCGGCCTCGGCGACCTCGCGGACCAGCTCGTAGGGGGCCTGGAGCTCCTTGGCCGCCACGAACAGCTCGTCGGCCGGGAGGTTCTGCAGGCGCCGCAGCTCCGCGCGGATCTTGCGCATGTGGGTGGTCGCGTTGGACACGTCGCCGGTGCCCGCCTCGCCCTTCGAGCGGATCATCGCGGCGCCCTCGGTGATCCGGCGCAGGGCCTCGCCGAGGTTGGTCGCACCGCACACGAACGGCACGGTGAACTGCCACTTGTCGATGTGGTTGGCGTAGTCCGCCGGGGTCAGCACCTCGGACTCGTCGACGTAGTCCACACCCAGCGACTGGAGGACCTGGGCCTCGACGAAGTGCCCGATCCGGGCCTTGGCCATCACCGGGATGGACACGGCGGAGATGATGCCGTCGATCATGTCCGGGTCGCTCATCCGGGACACGCCGCCCTGCGCGCGGATGTCGGCGGGCACGCGCTCCAGCGCCATGACGGCGACCGCGCCGGCGTCCTCGGCGATCTTGGCCTGCTCGGCGTTGACCACGTCCATGATCACGCCGCCCTTGAGCATCTCCGCCATGCCGCGCTTGACGCGGGCGGTACCGGTGACGGGGGTACCGGAGTCGGATGAAGTGGTCACGGCCAACCTTTCGAATAGGTGAACGACGTTCTCATCGTACGTCGCACGTGGACCGCCACCGCAGGCCAATCCGGCACGTTCTCAGCAGGCCACTCGACGCTCAGCCGCTGGTAGTGGCCTACGCCACCCTCGGCATCGCGGGACCGGGCGGAACACCGCGCACACCCGTTCGGCGGCTTGCCCGAGCCACGGCGCTCACGGCACGACGGTCTCGCCGTACACCGTGAACAACGCGGGCAACCGGTCCGACCGGGCGGCCAGCTCGGCCCAGCAGCTCGCCACCAGCGCGCGGGCGTGCGCGCCGACCCACGGTTGCGGCAGCAGCGCCGGCGGCAGCAGCGGGTCGGGTTCCACGGCGCGGGTGAACTCGGCGG
Source organism: Actinosynnema sp. NPDC050436 (assembly GCF_040655415.1). Lineage (NCBI taxonomy): Bacteria > Bacillati > Actinomycetota > Actinomycetes > Pseudonocardiales > Pseudonocardiaceae > Actinosynnema > Actinosynnema sp. NPDC050436. The sequence continues at coordinate 372,238 of NZ_JBFAJV010000004.1, forward strand.
CCACCTCCACGGCGATGCGCAGCAGGTCGACCCGGGACGCGCCTTCCCGCAACCGGCGCAGCCGGACCCGCGCCACCTCGGCCAGCCGCTCGTGGCGGGCGGCGATCTCGTCCAGCGGCCACAGCCGGGCGGCCAGCCGCGCCGCCGACACCTCCGCCCCGACCCGGAGGTCGGCGCTGCTCAGGAAGGTCACGGCGGGCAGCACCCCGAGCTGCGCCGCCTCGCCCTCGACCAGGTCCTCCCACTCGTGCGGCGAGACGTACAGGCCGCCGTGCAGGGCCGCGCCGCCCAACCGCACGATCGCGTCCCGCAGCGCGTCGCGGGCGTGCCGCTGGGACTCCGGCACGGCGAAGGCGACGAGGTGCCACTTGCCGTCCCAGGTGACCTGGCCGGCGTCCTGCCGGTACATGAACTCGAGGAACTCGACGTCGGGTTCGACCGCGCGCAGGGCGTGCGGCGTCATCCGCAGCACGGCCCGCCGCCCGCGCCCCTCGACGGTGAACTTCCCCTCCCCCACCAGCCGCTTCACGCACAGCCGCACCTGCTGGTCGCTCATGCCCAGCTCGGCGGCGACCTCGTACAGCTCCCCCGCGTCGACCGTGCCGTCCAGGCCCACGAGGGCTTCGACGATGGTCCGGGTGGGCACCTCGACGTCCATGTGCTCAAATCTACTACGATCGTAGGAGAAACGATAGTTAGGGGGTTCGTCATGAAGCGGTGGGTGGTGCGCACGGTCGTGGCGCTGGTGGCGCTGACGCTGGTCACCGGCGGGTGGGTCGTCCACCAGAACACCTACGACCTGCGCGAAGAACGCGTGGAGATCGGCGACTTGCGCGGTGTGCTGGCCCTGCCGGAAACCGGCGAGCGGCACGGCCTGGTGGTGTTCGTGCACGGCGACGGGCCGGTCGACGCGACCCACGAGACGTTCTACCGGCCGATGTGGGAGGCGTTCGCCCGCGCCGGGTACGCCTCGCTGTCGTGGGACAAGCCCGGGGTGGACGGCGCACCCGGCAACTGGCTGCACCAGACCATGGCGGACCGCTCCCGCGAGGTGCTCGACGCCATCGCGTGGGCGAAGGGCCGGCCGGACGTCGACCCGGGCAGGATCGGCTTGTGGGGGGCCAGCCAGGCGGGGTGGGTCATGCCCCGGGTCGCCCGGCAGCCGGACGTGGCGTTCATGATCGCGGTGTCGCCGGCGGTGAACTGGCACCGGCAGGGCCGGTTCAACCTGCTCGCCGAACTGGCCGCGCGCGGGGCGCCCGCCGAGGAGGTCGCCGCCGAGGTCGCCCGGAGCGACACCAGGTTGGAGCACCTGCGGCGCGGGTCGGGCTTCGAGGAGTACCGGGCGGCCACCGGCGACACCGACCTCACGGCCGACCGGTGGCGGTTCATCGCGGCCAACCACGAGTCCGACGCGACCGACGACCTGGCCCGGGTCGACGTGCCGACCCTGCTGGTGCTCGGCGGGCACGACCGGAACGTGGACGTCGCCGACACCGAGTCCGGCTACCGGCGACTGGTGCGGGACCTGGAGGTGCGGACCCACCCCGACGCCACGCACGGGATGACCCCCGCCGGCCGTGGCGACATCGCCACCACCGCCGTGGCGATCGCCGCGCCCCGCTCGGTGTACGCGCCCGGCTACCTCGACGACCTCCGCCGGTTCGTGGAGGGAGTGCGGTGATCCGGGCGCAGGCGGTGCGGGCGCGACGGTGGACCTCCGGTCACCGTGACGCTGCGTGCAGCACTTCCGGGTTCCTCCTGCCGGGTTGGAGGTGCCCCGGCGGGCTTGTCCCATCGCCTCGACGGGTGTGAGATCGAACACTAAACACTTGTGGAGGGTGGTCCTCATGGGAACCAGAAGCTCCGACAACGGCCATTCGGCAGGCGCGGTCGCTGTGGACGACCCGGCCAAGGTCCGCAACGTCGTGCTGGTCGGCCCGTCCGGCTCCGGCAAGACGACGCTCACCGAGGCCCTGCTCGCCACGACCGGCGTGCTGACCCGCGCGGGCTCGGTCACCGAAGGCACCACCGTCTGCGACCACGACCCGGCCGCCGTGCGCCAGCAGCGGTCGGTCGGGTTGGCCGTCGCACCGGTGCGCCACGGCGACGTGAAGATCAACTTCATCGACACGCCCGGCTACGCGGACTTCGTCGGCGAGCTGCGCGCGGGCCTGCGCGCGGCCGACGCGGCGCTGTTCGTGGTCAGCGCCGCCGAGGGGGTGGACGCCACCACCGTCGCCCTGTGGCAGGAGTGCGCGGCGGTCGGGATGCCCCGGGCCGTGGTGATCTCCCGCGCCGACCACCACCGCGCCGACGTGGCCGGCGGGATCGCCGCGTGCCAGGAGGCGTTCGGCGCGGGCGTCGTGCCGCTCTACCTGCCCGACGACGACGGCCTGGTCAACCTGCTGACCACCGAGGACCCGGGGTACGAGGACGAGCGCAACGCGCTGATCGAGGGCGTCATCGCGGAGAGCGAGGACGAGACCCTGATGGACCGCTACCTGGCCGGCGAGCACGTCGACCAGGCCACGCTCGTCGCGGACCTGGAGACCGCCGTCGCGCGCGGCGCGTTCCACCCCGTGCTGCCGGTGTGCTCGACCACCGGGCTGGGCCTGCCGGAGCTGCTCGACGGGATCGCCCGGGCGTTCCCGTCGCCGCTGGAGCACCGGCTGCCCGACGTGACCGGCGTGGACGGGATACCCCACCCCCGGCTGGCCGCCGACCCGGACGGGCCGCTGGTCGCGGAGGTGGTGCGGACCGCCGTCGACTCCTACGTGGGGCGGGTGTCGCTGGTGCGGGTGTTCTCCGGGACGCTGCGCCCCGAACGCCCGGTGCACGTCTCCGGGCACGGCATGGCCGACCGGGGCCACGAGGACCACGACGTCGACGAACGGGTCGCGCACGTCTACTCGCCGCTGGGCGCCACCCTGCGCGAGGTGCCGTACTGCGTGGCCGGCGACCTGTGCGCGCTGACCAAGCTCGGCTCCGCCGAGACCGGCGACACGGTGTCCGCGCCGGACCGGCCGCTGCTGGTCGCCCCGTGGGAGATGCCGGAACCGCTGCTGCCGGTCGCGGTCGTGCCGCGCAGCCGCAGCGACGAGGACAACCTCGCCCGCAACCTCGGCAAGCTGGTCGCCGGCGACCCGACGCTGCGGCTGGAGCGCAACGCCGAGACCCACCAGCTCGTGCTGTGGTGCATGGGCGAGGCGCACGCCGACGTGGTGCTGGCCCGGCTGCGCGCGGGCGGCGCGGAGGTCGACACCGAGCCGGTCCGGGTGGCGCTGCGCGAGACGTTCGCCGCGCAGTCCAAGGGCCACGGCCGGCACGTGAAGCAGTCCGGCGGGCACGGCCAGTACGCGGTGTGCGACGTCGTGGTGGAGCCGCTGCCGCGCGGGTCCGGGTTCGAGTTCGTGGACCGGATCGTCGGCGGCGCGGTGCCCCACCAGTTCATCCCGAGCGTGGAGAAGGGCGTCCGGGCGCAGTTGGAGCGCGGCCTGCACGGCGGCCACCCGGTGGTGGACGTGCGGGTGACCCTGGTCGACGGCAAGGCGCACTCGGTCGACTCGTCGGACGCGGCGTTCCAGACGGCCGGGTCGCTGGCGCTCAAGGACGCCGCCGCCAACGGCAGGACCTGCCTGCTGGAGCCGGTGGACGAGGTCGTCGTCCGGCTGCCCGACGACCACCTGGGCACGGTGCTGGGCGACCTGTCCGGCCGGCGCGGCCGGGTGCTCGGCACCGAGGCCGACTCCCCGGGCTACACCGTGGTCCGCGCCGAGGTGCCGGCGACGGAACTGCTCAGGTACGCCGTCGAGCTGCGCTCGCTGACCTCCGGCACCGGCACCTACACCCGCCGCTTCAGCCGCTACGACCCGCTGCCCCAGGCGCTGGCCGCGCGCTCGTCCTGAGCGGTCGCCGACGAGCCGGGCCCGCGCCCTCCGCCACGCGGACCCGGCACCCGGGGTCAGGTGTTCTGCGGGAAGCCGAGGTTGACGCCGCCGTGCGACGGGTCGAGCCAACGGCCCGTGACGACCTTGGTGCGGGTGAAGAAGTGCACGCCCTCCGGCCCGTACGCGTGCGAGTCGCCGAACAGCGAGTCCTTCCAGCCGCCGAACGAGTAGTACGCGACCGGCACCGGGATCGGCACGTTCACACCGACCATCCCGACCTCCACCTCGTTCTGGTACCGCCGCGCCGCGCCGCCGTCGTTGGTGAAGATCGCGGTGCCGTTGCCGTACGGGTTGGCGTTGACCACCTCCACCGCGTCGTCGTAGGACGCGACCCGCAGCACGGACAGCACCGGCCCGAAGATCTCGTCCCGGTACACCGACATGTCCGCGCCGACGTGGTCGAACAGGGTCGGGCCGAGCCAGAACCCGCCGTCCTCGCCGTCCACGGGGTGCCCGCGCCCGTCGACCACGAGCGACGCGCCCTCGGCGACGCCGGCGTCGACGTAGGACGCCACCTTGTCCCGGTGCGCGCCGGTCACCAGCGGGCCCATCTCGCAGCCCGGCCGCCGGCCGTCGCCGACGTGCAGCCCGGAGATCCGCTCGGCGATCTTGGCGACCAGCTCGTCGCCGACCGGGTCGACCGCCACCACGACCGAGATGGCCATGCAGCGCTCACCGGCCGACCCGAAGCCCGCCGACACCGCCGCGTCGGCGGCCAGGTCCAGGTCCGCGTCGGGCAGCACGACCATGTGGTTCTTCGCCCCGCCCAGCGCCTGCACCCGCTTGCCGTGCCGGGTCCCGGTCTCGTAGACGTACCGGGCGATCGGCGTCGAGCCGACGAACGACACCGCCTTGACGTCCGGGTGCTCCAGGACGCGGTCGACAGCCTCCTTGTCGCCGTGCACCACGTTCAGCACGCCGTCGGGCAGCCCCGCCTCGGCGAACAGCTCGGCGATGAACACCGCCGCCGACGGGTCCTTCTCCGACGGCTTGAGCACGACCGCGTTGCCACAGGCGATCGCGTTGGGCACGAACCACAGCGGCACCATCGCCGGGAAGTTGAACGGCGAGATCACGCCGACCACGCCCAGCGGCTGGTGCATCGAGTACACGTCGACCCGCGTGGACGCGTTCTCGCTGAACCCGCCCTTGAGCAGGTGCGGGATGCCGCACGCGAACTCGACCGACTCCAGCGCGCGCTGGACCTCGCCCGCCGCGTCGGAGAGCACCTTGCCGTGCTCGGCCGTCACGATCGCGGCCAGCTCGGACTTTCGGGCGTTGAGCAGCTCCCGGAACGCGAACATGACGGCGGCCCGGCGGGTGAGCGAGGCGTCGCGCCAGTCGGCGAACGCGGCCTTGGCCGCCGCCACCGCCTCGTCCACGGTGGCGGCCGAGGCGAAGTCGACGCGCGCGGCGACCCTGCCGGTGGCCGGGTCGAACACCTCGCCGCTGCGGGGCGCCTCGCCGTCCCACGACTTGCCGCCGATCCGGTGGGTGATCCTCACAGCACGGCCCCCAGGATCTCCAGCGCTTCCGCGACCTCGTCGGCGGTCACCGTCATCGGCGGCGCGAGCCGGATGACGTTGCCGTACAGACCGCCCTTGCCGACCAGCAGCCCGCGTTCCCGGGTGCCCTCCAGCACGGCGGCGGCGGCCTTCGGGTCGGGTTCGCCGGCCGGGCCGACCAGCTCGATGCCGACCATGAGCCCCTTGCCGCGCACGTCGCCGACGGCGGGCCGGTCCTCGGCGATGGCGCGCAGGCCGTTGCCCAGCAGGTCGCCCATCTTCGCCGCGTTGGCCTGGAGGTCGTGGTCCAGCAGGTAGTCCAGCGTGGCCAGCGCGCCGGCCGTGGACACCGGGTTGCCGCCGAACGTGGAGATCGAGTTGGCGGTGATGCAGTCCATCAGGTCGCCCCGGGCCACCACGCCGCCGATCGCCAGCCCGTTGCCCAGCCCCTTGGCGAAGGTCATCGCGTCCGGCGTGACGCCGTGCGCCTGGATGCCCCAGAAGTGCTCGCCGGTGCGCCCCCACCCGGTCTGCACCTCGTCGGAGACGAACAGGATGCCGTACTCGTCGAGCACCTCCTTGAACGCCCCGAACAGCCCGTCCGGCGGGGTGGCGAACCCGCCGACGCCCTGGATCGGCTCGGCCAGCAGGCACGCCACGTCGCCGGCGGTGGTCGTCTCGATGACCTCGCGCAGGTCGGCGACGCAGGCTTTGACGTAGTCGGCGTCGGACAGGTCCTTGAACGGGCTGCGGTAGCGGTACCCGCCGTGCACCCAGCTCACCTTGAGCGGGCTCAGCGAGGACGCCGACCAGCCCCGGTTGCCGGTCACGGCCATGCTTGCGAAGGAGCGGCCGTGGTAGGAGTTGCGCAGGGCCAGCACCTGGTCGCTGCGCCGGAACCGGGTGGCGAGCATCAGGGCGGTCTCGTTGGCCTCGGTGCCGGAGTTGGTGAAGAACACCTTGGCGTCGGGGATGCCGGACAGCTCTGCGACCTTCTCCGCCAGCTCCACCTGGGCGCGGATCAGGTACAGCGTCGAGCTGTGCAGGACCCCGGTGTCGAGCTGGCGCCGGACCGCGTCGCTGATCTCGGCCACGTCGTAGCCGATGGCGTTGGTCAGGATGCCGGCGAAGAAGTCGAGGTAGGTGGTGCCCTCGCGGTCGGTGACCCGGCGGCCCCGCGCGCTCGCCAGCTCGATGGGCTGCTCGTAGTACAGCGCCAGCCAGTCGGGCATCACCGCGCGGTGCCGGGCCAGCAGGTCGGCGTGGCCGCCTCGGTGCCCACCTTCTTCGGGTGCCATCCAGTCCTCCTCAGGGGCGTCGGTGCACCAGAAGTCTCGTCGGGACACCGCAGCGCCGCCATGCACAACATGTACCGCTTTTCGGCGGATCGCATTACGTTGTGTCCATGTACCCCACGGTTGCGGAAGCCCTCGCCCTGCCGGTCATCCGCCGGGGCGAGCCCCGGGTGGTCGCGGGCGCGGCCGGGGTGCAGCGCCGGGTGCGCTGGGTGCACGCCGCCGAGATCGCCGACATCGCGCACCTGCTGCGCGGCGGCGAACTCGTGCTCACGACGGGGATCGCGCTGCCCGAGGACCCGCCGGGGCTGGCCCGCTACGTCGCCGACCTGGCGGCCGTGGGCGCGGCGGGGCTCGTGGTGGAACTGGTGCGGCGGTGGGACGACGAGGTGCCGGGCGCGCTCGTGGCCGCCGCCGAGCAGCACGGGCTGCCGCTGGTGACGCTGGCCAGGGAGACCCGGTTCGTGTCGGTGACCGAGGCAGTCGTCGCGCTGATCGTGGACGCCCAGCTCGCCGAGCTGCGCGCCGCCGAACAGGTGCACGAGGCGTTCACCGCGCTGACCGTGGCGGGCGCGGAGCCGGCCGAGGTGCTGCGCGAGGTCGCGCGGACGTCCGGCCTGCCCGTCGTGCTGGAGACCCTCGGCCACGAGGTGCTGGCCTACGACGCGGCGGGCCAGGACCCGACCGCCCTGCTCACCGAGTGGGGCACGCGGTCGCGGGCGGTGGCGCCGCCCGAGCGGACCGCCTACCACGAGGGGTCGGGGTGGCTGGTCACGGTGGTCGGCGCGCGCGGGGCCGACTGGGGAAGGCTGGTGGTCGTGTCACCGGAACCGCCGCCGCACCGGCACGTCGTGGTCGCCGAGCGCGCGGCGTCCGCGCTGGCCGTGCACCGGCTCGTGGCGCGGGACCGGGAGTCGCTGGAGCGGCAGACCCACCGCACGCTGCTCACCCAGCTGCTCGCCCGGCCGCCGCAGGACCTGCCCGCGCGGGCGGCGGCGCTGGGCGTGCCGCTGGACCGGCGGCAGCTCGTCGGCGTGGCGATCCGGCCGGGCGCGGCCACCGCTCCCGCGCAGGCGCTGGCCACCCAGGAGGTGCTGCGGGACCTGGCCGAGGCGACCGCGCTGGCCACCCGCCGGGTGACCGTGCCCGCGCTGGTCGGGGTGGTGGACGACACCAGCGTGCGGGCGCTGCTGTCGCTGCCGCCGGCGGCCGGGCTGGACGGCGTGCTGCGCCGGCTCGCCCGCGAGGTGCACCGGACCGCCGCCGCCACGCAGCACGCGCTGCCGGTGGTGATCGCGGTCGGCACCACCGTGTCGTCGGTGGTGGACGTGCGGCGCAGCCTCGGCGAGGCCGCGCACATCGCGGGCGCGGCGCTGCGGTCGCCGGGCAACCGGCTCTACCACCGGCTGGACGACGTCCGGCTGCGCGGCCTGCTGCACCTGTTGCGCGACGACGAGCGGGTGCGGGCATTCGCGGACCGCGAACTCGGCGCGTTGATCAACCGCGACACGAGCCAGGGCAGCCGGTTGGTGGAACTGCTGCGCTGCTACTGCGAGAACGGCGGGAACAAATCGGCGGCTGCGGCGGCGGCGCATTTGTCCCGGACCGCGTACTACCAACAGCTCTCCCGGATCGAACAGGTCCTCGGGGTGTCGCTGGAAGATCCCGAATCGGTCCTGTCGCTCTACGTGGCGCTGCTGGTGGAGGAGATGGGCGAGCCGTGAGCCCGCCGGCACCGCCCCCGGGGGACCGGGGCGGTGCCGGCGGCGCGCTCAGCCCAGGCCCGGCAGGTTCACCGGCCCGGACCCGCCCGGCAGACCGGGCACCGAGGGCTTGGTGACGGTCGGCGACTCGACGGCCGGCGCACCCGGCAGCTTCGCCAGCGCCGGCGCGGTCACCTCGCGGGCCTGCGGCGCACCGCCCGGCGCACCCGCCCCGAGCGGCACGAGCGGGAGCTGCGGCAGGCCGGGGAGCTGCCCCACCGACGGCAGGGCCTTGGTCGGCAGGGCCGACGGCTGGTCGGCGGACGGCAGCTGCGGCGCGGACGCCACCGGGGACTGCCGGTCCAGCACGGGCAGCTTGAGCGCCTGACCGGTGGCCAGCTCCGTCACGGGCTTGACCAGGTGGGCGTCGACCCGCTGGGCCGCCTCGCCCGCCTTGCCCTCCACGGTGTCCAGCGGGGCCTCGGCCGCCGAGGCGGTGCCGGCCAGCAGCGGGGCCGCGCCGGCGGCGAGCAGGGCGGCGGCGCGCAGAAGGCCGCGGGTGCGGTGTGCAGACACGATGTTCCCATCCTGATTGGGGACCGAACGTTTGACCACTCCCCCATCGGCACCCTGATCCGTGTTCCAAACCCTCTCGATCGGGTGACTGACGCTGAGTGCCGACCGTCACCCGTTCAGGTCCCTCGATCGAGTCCACAGTGGACGCGGGCCCGCGCCGGGAAGACTCGGCACGGGCCCGCGACGGGTTCCACCACCCTCTGCGATCAGGGGTTGGTGACCCCCAGCGTGTAGCTGCCGGAACCGCTGTACGCGTGCACCTGGAACCGGTAGTAGCCGGCGGTGCCGTTGTAGGACACGGTCTCGCTCGCCGACGGGCTGTCGCCCTTGGCCACGACGACCCACGCGCTGCCGTTCCACTTCTGCAGGTACAGGTCGAAGTCGGCACCGGTCGGGCCGACCAGGCACCCGACGTGCGCACCGGACACCGTGGACTGGTAGTAGCTGTTGTTCGGCTGGTACACCCGGCCACCCGAGGCCAGGGAACCGGAGTAGCGGGCCTCGGCCGAGGCGCAGCCGGTGGGCGGGTTCGGGGTGCCGCCACCGCCGCCGGTGATCAGGGTCAGGCCGTAGGTCTGGAGGATCTCGTTGACCGGCTGGAAGTACGTCGTGCCGCCGGACGAGCAGTTGCCCGAGCCGCCGGACGTGACGCCCTGCGCCTGGGTCCCCGCGACCAGCGAGCCGCCCGAGTCACCGGGTTCCGCGCAGACCGTGGTCTGGATCAGGCCGGTGACCGTGCCCTGCGGGTAGCTCACCGACGAGTTGCGGGCCTGGATGGTCCCGCAGTGCCACCCGGTCGTCGACCCCGACCGGCACACCGTCGCGCCGACCGCCGCGTCCTGCGACCCCGCGACCGACACCGTGCCACCCGAGTAGTTGTTCACCAGGCCGCGCGGGGTGTTGCCGGCCGCGACCTGGACCCACGCGTAGTCGTTGCCCGGGAAGGACGAGCCCCGGAACGACCCGCTCGGGTTGGACGTCGACGCGCCCGTGGTGCCGCAGTGCCCGGCGGTGATGAAGCCGCCGTTGACCGAGAAGCCGACCGAGCAGCGGGAGCCGCTGCCGATGTTGTACGCGTTGCCGCCGATGACGTCGATCAGCGGGCGCGGCGCTTCGGTCGTGGTCACGTACCGCACCGCGCTCGCGTCGACGCCGCTGGCGGCGACGAACGCGCGGGCGGCGGACAGCTTGCCCGGCTGCGACTTGACCACGACGGTGTTCGTGGGCAGGTCGACGTACCAGCCGGGGACGGACCCGGGTGCCCGGGTGACGTTGCGGTCCAAGGTGGACTTGGCCGAGTCGAGGTCGTGCTCGCTGCGCTGCACGAGCCTGCCCCGGCCGCGACCGACCTGGTCGAGGTCGGCCTGCGTGGTGACGCCGACGGTCAACGCGCCGGAGGCGTCGATCCACGCGCCGCCGAACCGGGTGTCCAGCCGCTTGCGCAGCTCGCGGGCCGTGTCGCTGGACGTCCGGTCGGCCGACAGCCGCTCCTTCGCCTGGGCCGGGGCCAGGCCCAGGTCGCGTTGGATGGCGGCGAGGATCTCGGTGGTCTGGTCCGCCGGTGCCGCCTGCGCGGTGGGGGCGAGGGCCCCGGCGGCCACCAGCGCTGCGGCCAGCGCGAGTGGTCTCAACAGTGCTGACATGGGAATTCTCCTCGAAGGAGTGCAGGGATTCCCCGTGAAAAGTAATTTCGACCCGGCCGGTCGCGGTAATACCGGCTGGGTCATACGACCGAGTGATGGTGGGGCGTTCGGGTGATCAGCGGTTCACCGTCTCCCGGGAGTGGTACCGCACGACGCCGAAATCGGGGTGCGAGCGCAGCCACGCCGCATAACGGGGGTTGCGCTCCGCCGTGTCCCGGTAAGCCTCTCCCGCGTACCGCAGCACGTGCGGGCCGAACGCCGCCGCCGGGCTCTCCGGGTCCCAGCCGATCAGGTGCCGCCACCGCAGCGGCGCACCCGCGAGCGGGACGGCGACGACGCCCGGCGCGCGGCGGAACGTGGGCTGGCACAGCGCGACCGCGTCACCGGACGCGGCCAGGTCGATGCAGCTGTTGATGTCGACCTCGTACATCGTGCGCGGGGTGAAGCCGGAACGGCTGCACGCGGCGACGAAGCACTCGCCGAAGCACCCGTCACCGGGCACCACGGCCCACTGCATGTCCTTCAGCTGCCCGAGTTCCACCTCGTCGAGCAGGGTGAACGGGTGGTCGTCGGGGATCAGCACGAAGATCGGGTCGACCGCGATGACGCTCCAGGTGAGCCCGTACTCGGAGGGCGGCGGGGCGTCCCCGCAGACCGCCGCCAGCACGTAGTCCAGCCGGCCCTGGGCGACGGCGGACGCGAGTTCCTCGTTGGACCAGGAGACCTGGGTGCTGACGTGCGCACCGGGGTGCGACTCGGTGATCCGGTGCACGACGCCGCCGAGCATCGGGCCGTTCACCGCGCCGACCCGGTACCGCTCGCTGGGCATGTCGTCGTCCACCAGCCGAAGCGCGTCCTCTTGCAGGCGGGAGAACGCGGGCAGCAGCACGCGGGCGCGTTCCAGCACCAGTTCGCCCAGCGGGGTGGGTCGCGCCCCCTTGTGGTCGCGCTCGAACAGCTTGCCGCCGAGCAGGCCCTCGATCCGGTGCAGCTGCGCGGTGAGCGCGGGCTGCGCCAGGCCCAGCAAGGAAGACGCCTTGGAGAGGCTGCCCGCGTCGGCGATCGCGCACACGACCCGCAGGTGTCTCAGTTCGAGCTTCATCCACACGACGGTAGGTCACTGTTAACACCCAGTCGAGGGCCTGAAGACGTGGAGTGGCGACATCTGCGGGCGAAGGGGGCGCGGCGCGGAGTGGCAGTGGACAGTGTGTGCCCCGATCATGGCAACCGTGGACACACTGACACTGCCCGGCGCAGGTGGGCCGAGCCCAGGATGCCGGGAGGGAAGTGGCGCGCAAGCGCCCGAACCCGTGGGAGTTTCACGAGCGTAGCAGGGGAGCGACCGATGGCCCTCGACCTCGCTGCCCGGGTCACACCGGCGCTCGACGTCCCCGCGCAGCCCGGTGGTCGTCCCGCGATCGCCGACCTCGCGGACCCCTGCGAAGCCGCCGACAACGATGTCGTCGATCGCCCGGTCGTCGGCCCGCTCGTCCACCCCGCCCCGGTGCCACGGAGGGAGAACGCGTGAGCAACATCGTCCGAGCAGGGCTGGTCCAGCAGAGGTGGACCGGCGACAAGGACTCGATGACCGCCAACGCGGTGGCGGCGGTCCGCACCGCCGCGTCGCAGGGCGCGCAGGTCGTGTGCCTCCAGGAGCTGTTCTACGGCCCGTACTTCTGCCAGGTCCAGGACACCGACTACTACTCCTACACCGAGGGCGTGCCGGACGGCCCGACCACGGAGCTGATGTGCGAGGTGGCCGCGCGGCACGGCGTGGTGCTGGTCGTCCCGCTCTACGAGCAGGAGCAGCCCGGCGTCTACTTCAACACCGCCGCGGTGATCGACGCCGACGGCACGTACCTGGGCAAGCACCGCAAGAACCACATCCCGCAGGTGAAGGGCTTCTGGGAGAAGTTCTACTTCCGGCCCGGCAACCTCGGCTACCCGGTGTTCGACACGGCGGTCGGCAGGATCGGCGTGTACATCTGCTACGAGCGCCACTTCCCGGAGGGCTGGCGGGCGCTGGGCCTGGGCGGGGCGCGGATCGTGTTCAACCCGTCGGCCACCTCGCGCGGCCTGTCGGAGTACCTGTGGCGGCTGGAGCAGCCCGCCGCCGCCGTGGCCAACGAGTACTACGTCGGCACGATCAACCGGGTCGGCGTGGAGCCGTTGGGCGACAACGAGTTCTACGGCCAGTCCTACTTCGTGGACCCACGCGGGCAACTGGTCGGCGAGGCGGCCTCGGACACGGAGGAGGAGGTGGTGGTGCGCGACCTGGACATGGACCGGCTGGCCGAGGTGCGCGACCTGTGGGCGTTCTACCGGGACCGCCGCCCCGACACCTACGACTCGCTGGTGACGCCGTGACCACCCTGCTGAAGGGCGGCCTCGTGGTGAACGCGACCGGGGCCGTGCCCGCCGACGTGCTGGTGGACGGCGAGGAGGTCGCCGCGCTGCTCGTGCCGGGGTTCCCGGTGACCGCCGACGAGACGATCGACGCCACCGGCAAGTACGTGGTGCCCGGCGGCATCGACGCCCACACGCACCTGGAGATGCCGTTCGGCGGCACCTCCTCCAGCGACACGTTCGCCACCGGCACCACGGCAGCGGCGTGGGGCGGCACCACGACGATCATCGACTTCGCCGTCCAGGCCAAGGGCACGTCCCTGGCGGCGACCTTGGACGAGTGGCACGCCAAGGCCGACGGCAACTGCGCGGTGGACTACGGCTTCCACATGATCGTCTCCGACGTGCACGACACGTCGCTCAAGGAGATGGAGTCGTGCGTCGCGGCGGGCGTGAACACGTTCAAGATGTTCATGGCCTACCCCGGCGTCTTCTACGCCACCGACGGCGAGATCCTGCGCGCGATGCAGAAGGCGCGGGAGATCGGCGCGACGGTCATGATGCACGCCGAGAACGGCATCGCCATCGACCAGCTCGTCGCCCAGGCGCTCGCCGAGGGCCGCACCGGCCCGGTCGAGCACGGCCTGACCAGGCCGGCCGAGCTGGAGGGCGAGGCCACGTCCCGGGCGATCACCCTGGCGAAGGTGACCGGTGCGCCGCTCTACGTCGTGCACCTGTCCGCCGCGCAGGCGCTGGACGCGGTGGCGCAGGCCCGCGACACCGGGCAGAACGTGTTCGCCGAGACCTGCCCGCAGTACCTGTACCTGTCGCTGGAGGACCTGGCGAGACCGGGTTTCGAGGGGGCGAAGTACGTGGCCTCTCCCCCGCTGCGGCCCCGGGAGCACCAGTCCGAGCTGTGGCGGGGCCTGCGCACCAACGACCTGTCCGTGGTGTCGACCGACCACTGCCCGTTCTGCTTCAAGGACCAGAAGGTGCTGGGACGCGGCGACTTCTCCAAGATCCCCAACGGCATCCCCGGCGTCGAGCACCGGATGGACCTGCTGCACCAGGGCGTGGTGCGGGGCGAGATCGGCCTGGAGCGCTGGGTGGAGATCACCTCCACCACGCCCGCGCGGATGTTCGGCCTGCACCCGCGCAAGGGCGTGGTCGCGCCCGGCGCGGACGCCGACCTGGTGGTGTACGACCCGACCGCCCGGCAGACGATCTCCGCCGCGACGCACCACATGAACGTGGACTACTCGGCGTACGAGGGCATGGAGGTCGCCGGGCGGGTGGACACCGTGCTGTCGCGCGGCCGGGTCGTGGTGGACGGGTCGGGCTTCCGGGGCGCGGTGGGCCACGGCCGCTTCCTGGCCCGTGACCTCAACCAGTACCTGATCTGAGGGGGGTGGCCGTGGACTTCGGTGTGGTGTTGCAGACCGACCCGCCCGCGCGCGACGTCGTGGCCCGGCTCAAGACCGCCGAGGACCACGGGTTCCGCTACGGCTGGACGTTCGACTCGACGGTGCTGTGGCAGGAGCCGTTCGTCGTCTACTCGCAGGTGCTGGCCGCGACCGAGCGCCTGGTCGTGGGTCCGATGGTGACCAACCCGAGCACCCGGGACTGGTCCGTGCTGGCGTCGCTGTTCGCCACGCTCAACGACATGTTCGGCAACCGCACGGTGTGCGGGATCGGCCGGGGCGACTCGGCGCGGCGGGTGATCGGGCAGCCGCCCGCGACCCTGGCCACGCTCGGCGCGGCGATGCGCGTGGTGAAGGACCTGGCCGAGGGCCGCGAGGTGGTCCACCACGGCACGCCCGTGCGCATCCCGTGGGTGCGCGACGGGAAGCTGGAAGTGTGGATGGCCGCGTACGGCCCGCGCGCGCTGAAGCTGGTCGGCGAGCAGGCGGACGGCTTCATCCTCCAGACCGCCGACCCGGACATCGCGCGCTGGACCACCGGGGCGGTGCGGGACGCGGCAGCCGCCGCCGGCCGCGACCCGGCGGCCATCACGATGTGCGTGGCCGCGCCCGCGTACGTGGGGCGCGACCTGGCGCACCAGCGCGACCAGTTGCGGTGGTTCGGCGGCATGGTCGGCAACCACGTGGCCGACCTGGTGGCCCGGTACGGCGACTCGGGCGCGGTGCCCCGGGCGCTGACCGACTACGTCAAGGACCGGGAGGGCTACGACTACGCCCACCACGGCCGGGCGGGCAACCGGTCCGCCGACTTCGTCCCGGACGCGATCGTGGATCGCTTCTGCCTGCTGGGCCCGGCCGGCGCGCACGTGGAGCGACTGCACGAGCTGCGCGAGCTGGGGGTGTCCAACTTCGCCCTGTACCTGATGCACGACGAGAAGGACGAAACCCTGGCCGCGTACGGGGACGAGGTGCTGCCGAGGATGTGATCACCGCAGGTCGGGAGCGCGGACGGGGTGGATTGTCGGACCACGCCGCTACGCTCCCGGCCGTGACATCCGAAACCGACGAAGCCCGGTTCTGGGCACTGCTGGAAGACGCCTGGGCCGGCGTGGGCCCCGAGGCGAACGGAGCGCGCGCGGCACTGGCCAAGCGCGCGCCGGAGGAGGACGCGTTCGACGCGGCGGCCGAGCTGGAGGAGCACCTGGACGCGGTGCTGACCGCGCTGCGCCGGGCCACCGAGGGCCTGTCCTCGGAGGAGCTGACCGCGCTGGACCGGGTCGTGGAGCGCAAGCTGCACGACATCGACCGGCAGGACGTGCACGAGGTGACCGACGGCTCGGACGACGGCTTCCTGTACGCGCGGGGGTTCATCGTCGCGCTGGGGCGGGAGTTCTACGAGGCGGTGTCGCGGGACCCGCGCGTCGCCGTGCCGGACGCCGAGTGCGAGGCGCTGTGCTACTTCTTCGCGCACCTGCACGCGGACCTCTACGGCGGGTTCCCGGGCACCGGCTCGGGCATCTCCCGTGAGACCGCGACGAACGCGGCGGGCTGGGCGTAACGACGACGGGGGGCGCTCTCGGCCGGGACCACCCGGCCGGGCGCGACCGGACCGGGCTCCTTCCCGGCGGGCGCGGTGGACCCGGACCGGTTCCCGGTGGTGGGGCCGAAGTCCGGCACCGGCAGCGCCCGATCCGGTGCTACCGTCGACAGGGTGATCGACTTCGAGAAAGCCTCCGTGTTCAAGCTCGCGCCGTGCCGGCCGGAGGACATCGCGCCGCAGGTGTCGCCGATCATGATCCAGGGCGAGCAGATCGTGTCCTGCTTCAAGACCGTGCGCGACTTCGTCGTGTTCACCGACAAGCGGGTCATCGCGGTCAACGTGCAGGGCATGACGGGCCGCAAGAAGGACTTCACGTCGCTGCCCTACAGCCGGGTGCAGGCGTTCTCCATCGAGACGGCCGGCACCTTCGACATGGACGCCGAGCTGGACCTGTGGTTCTCCGGCCTGGGCAAGGTCCGCCTGGAGTTCCGGGGCCACGCCGACGTCCGGCTGCTCGGCCAGATCATCGCCACCTTCGTCCTCTAGCACCCCCCGGGCAGCACGCCCGACGGCGTCAGCGCACCGACCGGGTCGTGCCGTCCCAGGTGCCCAGCGCGCCGGGCAGCAGGTCGGCGAGCTGGACGGGGTACACGGTGTCGCCGGTCGTGCGCAGCTCCTCGGTCGACCACCAGCGGTGCCGCCGGATGGTGCGCCGCTCGACCTCGTTGAACCGGGACGTGTCGATGTCGGCCGCGTCCCGGCGGCAGACGAAGAACCACTCCTCGGCCGCGTAGCTCAGCCCGTCGAAGCTGAACACCGCGCGCCGCTTCCACACCGGGCCGACCAGCTCCTGCGGCGCGAGGTCCAGGCCGGTCTCCTCGAACGCCTCCCGCACCGCCGCCGCCCGCAGGTCCTCGGCGTGCTCGACGCCGCCGCCGACGGTGAACCAGAACGGCTCGTCGGGCCGCGCCGGGTCGAAGCCCTCGAACAGCAGCACCCGCCCGGCGGCGTCGACCAGCACGACCCGCGCCGACACCCGCTGGGTCGGCACGTCCTCCAGCGGTTCGGCGATCTCGAAGTACGCCGGCGTCGGCGCCGTGCCCGCCAGGCGCAGCCAGCGCACCAGCCGCCAGCGGCGCAGCGCCAGCGTGTCGCGCACCGCGTCGTTGTGCACCCGCCGCGCCAGCACGACCCGCTGTTCGGCGTCGGACAGCTCGGCCGCCAGCTCGGGGGCCAGCGCGGAGCGGTCCAGGTCCTCCAGCACGCCGCTGAGCTCGTTCTCCGCCGCCTCGCGGTCGGCCCGCGACGCCCGCTCCGCCCGGTCGGCCGCGTCCCGCAGCGCCGGCGCGTCGCACAGCACGGCCACCGCCCGGGTCACCACGGCCCGCCGCGCGAGGGCGGCCTCCAGCGCGGCCCACGCGGCGTCGGTGCGCACGTGCAGGCGGTCCAGCCGGTTCGCGGTGCCCAGCGACACCGGGGCCACCACCAGCAGCAGCCCGAGCAGCACCAGGAACGTCAACGCCATGCCCGCGCTGGTCACGCCTCCCCCACCCGCCGGGGGTCGGCGGCCATCGCGCTCTCGTACACCCGCAGCACCTGCCCGGCCACCACCGACCAGTCGTAGGTCATCACCCGCTGCCGCGCGGCGTCGACGTACTCCGCGCGCCGGCGGGGGTCGCCCAGCAGGTCGCGCAGCGCGCGGGCCAGCGCCGCCGGGTCGCCGACCGGGGTCAGCACGCCGGCCTTCCCGTCGTCCAGCACGCGCCGGAACGCGTCGAGGTCGCTCGCCACCACCGAGGTGCCCGCCGACATCGCCTCGGTGAGGATGATGCCGAAGCTCTCGCCGCCGGTGTTGGGCGCGCAGTAGACGTCCGCGCTGCGCAGCGCGCGGGCCTTGGTCTCGTCGTCGACCATGCCCAGGAAGTCCATCCTGGACGCGAGCGCGGGCCCCGCCGCCTTGCGCAGCTCGTCCTCGTCGCCCCGGCCGACGATCAGCAGCCGGACGTCGCCCGGCAGCTCGCGGAACGCCTCCAGCAGCACGGGCATCCCCTTGCGCGGCTCGGTGAACCGGCCGACGAACCCGATCGTGCCCGCCGGCCGGGGGTAGCCCTCCAGCGGGTCGGCGTCGGCGAAGAACCCGACGTCCACGCCGTTGGGGATCTCCACCGCGTCACCGCCGAGGTGCTCCACCTGCACCCGCCGGGCCAGCGCGGACACCGCGATCCGGGCGGTGATCTTCTCCAGGAACGGCTGGAGCACGACCTGGAAGGCGGACAGGATCTTGGAGCGCGGCGTGGAGGTGTGGAAGGTGGCGACGATCGGGCCGTCGGCGACCATCAGCGCCAGCATGGACAGCGACGGGGCGGTCGGCTCGTGCAGGTGCAGCACGTCGAAGTCGTGCTCGGCGATCCACCGCCGCACCCTGGCGAACGACACCGGCCCGAACGACAGCCGGGCCACCGACCCGTTGTAGGGGATGCCCACCGCGCGACCGGCGGGCGTGACGAACTCCGGCACGGGCGTGTCGTCGTCGGCCGGCCCGAGCACCTCCACCTCGTGCCCGAGCGAGCGCAGCGCGCGCGCCAAGTCGACCACGTGCGCCTGCACCCCCCCGGGCACCTCGAAGGAGTACGGGCAGACGATGCCGACCCTCACCCGGCGTCCCCCCTGCGGGCCAGCACCCGGCGCAGCGCCCGCTGCCTGCTCTCCGGCAGGTCCGCGAGCCACAGCTTCTGCATCATGTGCCAGTCGGCCGGGTGCGCCGCGATGTCGGCGGCGAACACGTCGGCCAGCTGCTGGGTCGCCGGGGCGACGCCGGTCAGGCCGGCGACCCGGATCGGCGGGTGCAGGCGGATCGTGCAGCCGTCCTCGGTGAACCACAGGCCGGCCGGCAGCAGCGCCGCGCCGGTCGTGGCGGCCAGGTGCGCGGGCCCGGCGGGCATCATGGTCTGCTCGCCGAAGAACGTGACCGGCACGCCGCCGGCGGTCAGGTCGCGGTCGGCGAGCAGGCAGACGACCCCGTTGGCGCGCAACCGCTCGGCCAGCACCACCGCCGGGTTGCGCTCGCCGCCGGTCAGCGGCAGCACCTCGAAGCCCAGGCTCTCCCGGAACCCGATGAAGCGGCGGTAGAGCGACTCGGGCTTGAGCCGCTCGGCGACGGTGGTGAACCGCCCCGAGTGGCCGACCAGCCACACGCCCGCCATGTCCCAGTTGCCGCAGTGCGGCAGGGCCAGGACCGCGCCGTTGCCGGCCGCGAGCGCGGCGTCCAGGTTCTCCACGCCGGAGATCGTGCGGTCGACCTCCTCGTAGGTGGCCCGCAGGTCCATCGACGGCAGCCGGAACGCCTCCCGCCAGTACCGCGCGTAGGACCGGACCGACAGCCGCACCAGCTCGTCCAGCTCCGCCTCGCCGGCGCGCGGCACCACGCGGCGCAGGTTGGCCCGCAACTGGCGCACGCCCTCGCCGGCGCGGCCCGACGCCCGGTCGGCGGCCCGGTCGAACAGCGCGACCGCCCACTTCTCCGGCAGCAGCCGCACCAGCCGCCACCCGGCGGCGAAGCCCAGGTCCGCCAGCTCGTCCTTCACGACGTCGACCCCCCGGCAGCCCGGCGCACGGCCAGCAGCCGCTGCGCCACGGTGATCACGACCAGTGCGGCGAGCAGGTACAGCGCCACCGGCAGCACGTAGGGCACGCCCAGGCCGTGCAGCCCGACGCCGACCAGCGCGACGACGAACCGGTCCGCCCGCTCGGCCACGCCCACGTCCGCCGACAGCCCGGACGCCTCCGCGCGCGCCTTCACGTACGAGGTGACCTGCGCGCCGACCAGCGACACCAGGGTGGCCGCCGCGAGGCCCGGTTCGCCCGCGCCGAAGCACCACCAGGCGATGGCGGCGAACAGCGCGCCGTCGGCGATCCGGTCGCAGCTGGCGTCCAGCACCGCGCCGTACGCGGTGCCGCCGCCCTGCGCGCGGGCCATCGCGCCGTCGACCAGGTCGAACAGCAGGAACGCGGTGACCACGGCGGCCCCGGCGAACAACTGCCCGCGCGGGATGAACCACAGCGACGCCGCGACGGAGCAGACGGTGCCCAGCACCGTGACGGTGTTCGGGGTGAGGCCGCGTCGCAGCAGCCACGCCCCGATCGGATCGGTGACGCGCGAGACCGACGCGCGGGCGAAGATGTTCAGCATGGGGCGGCGACTGCACCTACCGGCGGGGGACGACTGGTCCCGGGCAGCCTAACGGTGCAGCTCAGCCGAGCTTGCGGTGGTCCCTGGAGATCCCCTCCAACAGGTCTTCGAGCTGTTCGCCGCGCATGGCGAGCCGTTCGAGGCGGCCGAACAGGGTCAGGTACTCGCGCACGTCGTGCGGGTCGGTGATGGTGGCGTTGCCGGTCAGCACGCTCAGGGTCACCACCCGCTCGTCGTAGACCTGGAAGCCGTGCAGGGCCACCAGGTTCGCGTCCGCCGTCCACGGCACGACACCGAGCTGGACGTTCGGCCGGCGCATCGTCTGCACGAGGTGGTCGATCTGCTCGCACATCAGGTCGGCGGAACCCAACCGCCACCGCAACGCGCCTTCGGCGAGCAGGAACACGAATCGCTTGCCGAGGTCGTCCATCCGCGCCCGGCGACTGCGCAAGGTGGCGATCGCCGTGTCCTGCTCGTGCGCCGGAGTCGCGTTCAACACGACTCGCAGGTAGTTCTCGCTCTGCAACAATGCCGGAACCCCGGCGTTCTGGAAGAAACGACTCGTGGTCGCCCGGGCCTCTATTCGAGCCACGGTCTGCTGGTGCCGGTGAGCGCCCCGGTGCAGCACCACCCGGCGGGTCTCCGCCTCGGCGTGCAGCTGACGCGCCAACTCCACCAGCTCGACCCTGGTCTCCCTGGTCGCCGACAACTCGGCGACCAGGCGCTCCACGTCGGTCACGGACGGGAGGAGCATTCCGTTCTCGATCTTCGACAACTTCGACTGGCTCATCCCGGTAGCCCGCGCGGTAGCCGTGCCGGTCATCTTGGCTTCCGTGCGCAGCCTGCGTAACTCGCGCGAGAGCCGTTCTCGGGCCAGCCGCGAACGCTCAGGTGCGGTCATGAAACGCACGTTATCGATGACCGGTGCCCGTGACGATCGGCCACACAGGGAATACCGGCCGTTGACCCATCACTCCATGGTGATCTAGCGCACGCTCACAGTGTGTATTCGGGTTGCACGTGCAATTGCCCGTGCACTTGCTCTCGCGTAACCGCCTTTCGACCGATTGAAGCCGCTCGGGGCCTTCCCGCGATCGTTCCGCGCGCCTGCGGCACCCCCGGACCGAGCGTAGGCCCGCACGCGCCCGACCGCCGGAACGCGGCTTCGGCAACGCAGCGCGACCACCCGTGTGGATCACCCGGAGCCCCGCGCCGGCTGAGACGCCCATGATCGGACGGCGGATCGGGAGGCACCGCAGGGGGCCGGGCCGGCGGCGGACCGGCCGGGCGAGCGGGGCCGGCCCGACCGGCACCGGGCGGCTCGTCCGCCGGGCCGGGTGGGGTCGGTGGGGCGGCTCGCGCTAGGCGGCGGGCCAGGCTGCGGAGAGCAGTTGCCGGGTCTCCCCCAGCAGTTGCGGGATCACCTTCGTGTGGCCGATGACGGGCATGAAGTTCGCGTCGCCGCCCCACCTCGGCACCACGTGCTGGTGCAGGTGCGCGGCGATGCCCGCACCGCCCACCACGCCCTGGTTCATGCCGATGTTGAAGCCGTGCGGCTGGGCCACCGCGCGGATCACCCGCATGGCGCGCTGGGTGAACTCGGCGAACTCCACCGTCTCGGCCGGGTCGAGGTCGGTGTAGTCCGGGACGTGCCGGTAGGGCAGCACCATGAGGTGACCCGGGTTGTACGGGTACAGGTTGAGCACCGCGAACACCCGCTCGCCCCGGGCCAGGACCAGCCCGTCGGGGTCGTCGAGCTCGATCACCCGGCAGAACGGGCAGCCGGCGGGCTCGTCGCCGTCCGCCTTGCCCTCCCCGCGCACGTACGAGAGGCGGTGCGGGGTCCACAGCCGCTGCAAAGCGTCGCGGACCCCGACCCCGTCCTGCTCCTCGTACCCCGGCGTCACTGGACGAGGTCCGCCGTGGGCGAGGCGTTCTCGCGGCGGGTCACCCAGTCGAGGATGGTCTCGACGGCCTTGGCCACCGGGACGCCGTTGACCTGGGTGCCGTCGCGGAACCGGAACGACACCGCGCCCGACTCGACGTCCTTGCCGCCCGCGAGCAGCATGAACGGCACCTTCTGCGTGGTGTGGTTGCGGATCTTCTTCTGCATCCGGTCGTCGGAGGCGTCGACCTCGACCCGGATCTTGTGCTCGCGCAGCGCCGCCGCCACCTGCTCCAGGTGCTCGACGTGCTCGTCGGCGATCGGGATGCCGACCACCTGCACCGGGGCCAGCCACGCCGGGAACGCGCCCGCGTAGTGCTCGGTGAGCACGCCGAAGAACCGCTCGATCGAGCCGAACAGCGCCCGGTGGATCATGACGGGCTGCTGCCGCGAACCGTCCGGCGCGGTGTACTCCAGCCCGAACCGCGCCGGCTGGTTGAAGTCGACCTGGATGGTGGACATCTGCCACGACCGGCCGATGGCGTCCTTGGCCTGCACCGAGATCTTCGGCCCGTAGTAGGCCGCGCCGCCCGGGTCCGGCACGAGTTCGAGCCCGGAGTCCAGCGCGGCCTGCCGCAGCGTCTCGGTGGCCTCCTCCCAGTCGGCGAGGTCGCCGATGAACTTCGGCGAGTCGTCGCGGGTGGACAGCTCCAGGTAGAAGTCGCTCAGGCCGTAGTCGGCGAGCAGGTCGAGCACGAACTTGAGCAGCGACCGCAGCTCGCCCGGGGCCTGCTCCTTGGTGCAGTAGATGTGCGAGTCGTCCATCGTCAGGCCGCGCACGCGGGTCAGGCCGTGCACCACGCCGGACTTCTCGTACCGGTAGACCGTGCCGAACTCGAACAGCCGCAGCGGCAGCTCGCGGTAGGACCGCCCGCGCGACCTGAAGATCAGGTTGTGCATCGGGCAGTTCATGGCCTTGAGGTAGTAGTCCTCGCCCTCGAACTGGATCGCCGGGAACATCGTGTCGGCGTAGTACGGCAGGTGGCCGGAGGTCTCGAACAGGCCGCCCTTGCTGATGTGCGGCGTGTAGACGAACTCGTAGTCCGACTCCTCGTGCCGGCGGCGCGAGTAGTTCTCCAGCTCGCGCCGGACGATCCCGCCCTTGGGGTGGAACACGGCCAGGCCGGAGCCCAGCTCGTCCGGGAAGCTGAACAGGTCCAGCTCGACGCCCAGCTTGCGGTGGTCGCGCCGCTCGGCCTCGGCGAGCAGCTCCAGGTAGGCGTCCAGCGCCTCCTGCGACTCCCACGCCGTGCCGTAGATGCGCTGGAGCTGGGGGTTGTTCTCGTTGCCGCGCCAGTAGGCGGCGGCGGGCCTGGTCAGCTTGAAGGCCGGGATGTGCTTGGTCGTCGGCACGTGCGGGCCCCGGCACAGGTCGCCCCAGACGCGGTCGCCGGTGCGCGGGTCGAGGTTGTCGTAGATCGTCAGCTCGCCGCCGCCGACCTCCATCACCTCGTCGGTGTCGACGTCGGACTTCAAGTCGACCAGTTCGAGCTTGAACGGCTCGGCCGCCAGCTCGGCCTTGGCCGCGTCCACGGACTCGACCACGCGCCGGTCGAACCGCTGCGCGCCCTTGATGATCTGCTTCATGCGCTTCTCCAGCGCCTGGAGGTCCTCGGGCGTGAACGGCTTGTCGACCTGGAAGTCGTAGTAGAACCCGTCCTTGACCGGCGGGCCGATGCCCAGCTTGGCCTCCGGGAACTGCTGCTGAACGGCCTGGGCGAGCACGTGCGCGGCGGAGTGCCGGATCACGGCGCGGCCGTCGGGCGTGTCGGCGGCGACGGCCTCGACCTCGACGTCGACCCCAGGGGCCCAGGACAGGTCGCGCAGCACGCCCTCGGCGTCGCGCACGACCACGACGGCGTCCGGCCCCTTGCCGGGCAGCCCCGCCTCCCGGACCGCCGTGCCCGCGGTGGTCCCCGCCGGCACCACCACGCGAGGTGGGGCGAGAGCGGCTGCGGGACGTGGCTGGGACACGGTGACTCCTCCGGTAGGGCGGACCTCTGGTGGAGATGTTATCGGTGCTCATCGAACGGATATCCGCCGACACGTCCCACCTGCCCCCGAGCACCGCCCGGACACCCGGCCGGCAGGCCCGGCGCGGCCCGCCCGACCTGGCTGGGCGGGGCCGGGCGGCCGGGGCGGGGCGGCCCGGGCAGGGTGGGCGACCCGGCACCTCGGGCGAACCGACCGGCCACGGCCCGCCGACGCGGGCCACCTGGGCGGCGCGCAGGGGCGGGCGGCGGCGGCAGTGCGGCAGTGCGGGGCTGCGGCGGCCGTGGGCGACGGCGGGAACGGCTGCGGCGGGACCGGCTGCGGCGGAAGTGGCTGCGGCTGGAGTGGCTGCGGGAGTGGGCTACGGCACGTAGGCCAGGCCGTGCGGGCCGGCGGTGCCCTCCGGGGCGACGGCGATCTCCGCCACGACCTCGAACGCCGTCAGGTCGACCACCGAGACCGTGCCGCTCCTCAGGTTGGCCACGTACCCCAGTGCGCCGTCCGGGGACGACGTGACGGCCAGCGGGAACCGGCCGACCTCGACCCGCGCGACCGGCTCCCACTCCCGGAACGCGGACAGCGCGCCGCCGCCCCGGCGGTCTAACTCGCCGACCAGCACCAGGCCACCCCGGGTCACGTGCACGGGCACCGGGAACTGCCTGGTGGGCAGGATGCGGACCACCCGGTCGACCGCGCTGTCGACCACCCGCACGCCCCGGTCGACGCCGGCCGTGCCGAACCTGGGCGTCGCCACGTAGACGTACCGCCCGCCCGCCGCGATGCCCTCGCTGCCCGGCAGGCCGATCTCCTCGACCGCGCCGGACGGCAGGTCCACCGCCGTGACGAAGCGGGCATCCTTGTTCGCGGTGTAGACCTTGCGCCCGGTGACGGCGATCCAGTGCGGCTCCCTGGCGCGGACGTCGACCCGGTCGAGCACCTCGCGCTTGTCGAGGTCCACCACCACGACCCCGCCGTCCTGGTCGTCGGTGGCCTCGACGCCGACGAAGAGCAGGTTCTCCCGCAGCGCCACCCCGTGCGGCGCGTGCCCGACGTCGAGCACCTCGACCACCTCGTGCGTGTCGGGGTCGACGAGGCTCACCTCGTGGCCGCTCTCCCCGTGCTCGCCGTAGTGGCCGGAGCGGTAGGTGTGCGTGCAGACGAGGAGCCGCCGGTCGTGGTCGTAGATCAGCTCGTGCGGTTGGGGCGGCACGGCGAGCGCGGCGACCCGGTCGTGCGTGTGCGCGTCGAAGAAGGCGATGGTGGAAGCATCTTGGCAGGCGACGGCCAACTGTGCGGTCATGCACCCAACGCTAGGAACGATTGCCGATTACCACCAGTGAAATAAGGGCAATGATTGTTTCCACCTGTGATAATGCTCCGGGTGGACCTGAACCTGTTGGCCGCCTTGGACGCCCTGCTGGACGAGGGCAGCGTGACCGGTGCCGCCGAGCGCCTGCACACCTCCGCGCCGGCGATGAGCCGCACGCTCGCGCGGCTGCGGCGGGTGCTGGACGACCCGATCCTGGTGCGGGCCGGGCGCAACCTCGTGCCGACGCCGCGCGCGGTCGAGCTGAGGGAGTCCGTGCGGGCGGTGGTGGAGCAGGCCAACGCGCTGCTCACGCCCGTGTCGTCGACGGACCTGGCGGGGCTGCGCCGGACGTTCACGTTGCAGACCGGCGACCTGCTCGTGCCGCACCTGGCCGCCCCGCTGCTGGAGCGGGTGCGCGAGTCCGCGCCGCACGTGGTGCTGCGCTTCCTGCCGGACGCCGTGGAGGGCACGCCGGCGCTGCGCGAAGGCCGGGTCGACCTCGAAGTGGGGGTGGTCGAGCACGTCGACCCGGAGACCAGGGTCGAGCCGGTGCTGTCCGCGCCCATGGTCGGCGCGGTGCGCGCCGGCCACCCGCTGACGCGCGGGAGGGTGACGGCGCGGCGGTTCGCGGCGGCGTCGCACATCGGCGTGTCGCGGCACGGCCGGCGGCAGGGCCCGATCGACGACGCCCTCGCCGCGCTGGGGCTCTCCCGGGACGTGGCGGTCGTGGTGCCGACCTACGCGGCGGCGCTGCACGTCGCCGCCGGCTCCGACCTGGTCGGCCTCGCCCCGGCCGGCGGGATGCTGTTCGAGATGGGCCTGCGCACGTTCGACATCCCGCTGCCGCTGCCGGAGATCACGGTGAGCCTGGCCTGGCACCCGCGCAACGACGCCGACCCGGCCCACCGGCTGCTGCGCGACCTGGTGCGCCAGGTGCTGACCGGCGAGTAGTAGCCCGCCGGGGCGGCTCCCGGCGCGAACAGCTCGTTCACAGCTCACCATCAGGGTGCGCTCAGGTCGGCGGCGCACGCTGGTGGCGCAGCCCCTTGACGACCGGAGTCCGACCATGGCCGACCAGCCCGAAGGCACCCAGCCCACCCACCCGCTGCCCGCCGGGCACCCCACCGGTCCGCAGACGACGACCCCGCAAGCAGCGCCTCCACCAGCAGCCCCTCCCCAGGCCACCGACCCGCAAGCGGCCGGCCCGCAGGCAACCGACCCGCAGGCGGCCCCTTCGCAGACGGACGGCCCTCAGGCGGAAGCTCCGCAGCCGTCCGCCGCTCCGCAGGCCGCCGCGCCACAAGCCGCGCCGCAGGCCGGGCACGTGCCGCCGCGCACCCCGCACCCCGCACCGGGGGGCGGGTTCGGGCGGTTCGCGCGGCACAAGGGCACGCAGCTCGTCGTCGTGGGCCTGATCGGCCTGGTGCTCGGCGGCGGCCTGGTCGCGCTGCTCGACCGGGACGGGCGCGGGCCCGGCGACCGGCCGGGACTGTCCCGGATGGACGAACGCCACCCCGACCACCGGCAGGGGCGCGAGTTCCGCGACTTCCCGCGCTGACCCGATCGGCCACCGCCGGTGCCGGTGCACCGGCCGGCCCAACGGGTGTGCGCCAACGGCGGCGGGTGGGCACGCACTTCGGCGGGAGATGGCCCGTTCGGGAAACCGCCCCACCCGAACGGGCTCCGCAAGTGTGAACGAAGATCCACTCGCCGGAGCACGACGTACCCGGGCCTCGCCCGCACAGCGGATTAACGCCCCGGGCCGGGCGGAGCACGATCGACCCATGAGCACTGCGACGACGTCCGGCAGCTGGCCGGCCATCAGCACGACCCCTCCGGCGCTGGAGGGCCTGGGCACCCCGCACGTGAAGTGGGGCGTCCCGGCCGGTTCCGGCAAGAGCGGGTACGTCTTCAGCGGCGGCGCGGTGGACGTGAAGTTGGACGGCACCGAGTTCACGCTCGGCACCTTCACCCACGAGAACTTCCCCGTCCAGGCGCTGCCCGTGCCGCAGTTCGAGGTCGACCTGACCGTCGAGGTCGTCTTCGAGGACGGCACCACGAGCAGCTTCAGCTTCAAGTTCCGGCACAACGAGACCCCGAACACCGGCCCGAACCCGGAGGACGAGGTCGACCTGCCCACGTTCGTCTCCCCCGAGTCGGTGACCGTGGACGGCGAGCAGTACGCCGTCGTCATCAGCGGCTTCAAGCAGAACGGCCAGATCGTCCGCAAGTTCATCAGCGCCGAGAACGGCGCGAACAGCGCGGACGTGGTCGCCCTGTTCAACCGGGTCGGCCGGCCGGACGTGGTCATCTCGCAGGTCCGCAACAAGGGCGAGGTGAAGCGCACCCAGGCCGACGAGTACGTCGAGGTCGTCAACCGGGGCACGGCACCGGCCGACATCTCCGGCTGGGTGATCGGCGCGGACGACGCGGGCCAGGACTTCACCTTCCCGGCCGGCACCACGCTCCAGCCGGGGCAGCGGATCAGGATCTACACCAACGAGGTGCACCAGGAGACCGGCGGGTTCTCCTACGGCAGCGGCCGGCCGATCTGGAACGACCAGGGCGACGCCGCCGAGTTGCGCGACACCAACAAGAACCTCGTCTCCCGGCTGGCCTACGGCAAGGCGGCGCAGCC
This sequence comes from Actinosynnema sp. NPDC050436, assembly GCF_040655415.1. NCBI lineage: Bacteria > Bacillati > Actinomycetota > Actinomycetes > Pseudonocardiales > Pseudonocardiaceae > Actinosynnema > Actinosynnema sp. NPDC050436. Next base: position 400,290 of record NZ_JBFAJV010000004.1, read on the forward strand.
CTCCCCGTGACACGCGGCGGACGCGGTGCCGACAGCGGCGGCACCGCGTCCCGGACGGCGTCGGCGGCGGTCAGGAGAGGAAGCCGCGCAGCAGCGAGGCGGTGCCCGCGAGGTGCTCGGCCATCGCCCGCCGGGCGCCGTCGGGGTCGCCGTCGAGGATGCGGGTGACCACCAGGTCGTGCTGGTCGTTGGAGTGCGCCAGGTTCGGCGGCAGCAGCGGGATGCGGTCCAGCAGCTCGTTGACCCGCATCCGGACGTCGGCGATGGCGGCGGTGAGCGACGCCGACCCGGTCGCCTCCGCGATCGCCAGGTGCAGCCGGGAGTCCTTGCGGCGGTAGTCGTCCAGCGCCGCGCACGCGCACTCCGCGAGCCTCGCCCGCAGGTTGCGCCGCTCGGCGGGCCCCAGCGCGCGCCCGGCCGCGCACTCCGCCGCGCCGGCCTCCAGCACGGCCCGCAGGGTCAGCGCGTCGAGCAGCTCGGGTACCTCCACCGGGCGTCCCGGGCGGGCGGCGGGCAGCGGGTCGTTGACGAACGTGCCGCCGTAGCGCCCGCGCCGGGACTCGACGTAGCCGGCGTCCTGCAACGACCTGATCGCCTCGCGCAGGGTCACCCGGCTCACGCCGAGCCGGGTGGCCAGCTCGCGCTCCGGGGGCAGCCGCTCCCCCGGTGGCACGACGCCGAGCCGCACGGCCTGCATCAGCCGCTCGACGGTCTCCTCGAACGCGTTGCCCGCCCGCACCGGGCGGAACACCGCGTCCTGCAACGGGATCATCGGGCACCTACAGCGGTGTCACGTAGGCACCCGCGATACCGCCGTCCACCAGGAAGTTCGACGCGGTGATGAAGGACGAGTCGTCACTGGCCAGGAACGCGACGGCGGCGGCGATCTCCTCGGGTTCGGCGAACCGCCCGAGGGGCACGTGCACCAGCCGCCGCGCGGCGCGCTCCGGGTCCTTGGCGAACAGCTCGCGCAGCAGCGGCGTGTTGACCGGGCCGGGCGAGAGGGCGTTGACCCGCACGCCCTGCCGGGCGAACTGCACGCCGAGTTCCCGGCTCATCGCCAGCACGCCGCCCTTGGACGCGGTGTAGGAGATCTGCGAGGTCGCCGCGCCCATGGTGGCCACGAACGAGGCCGTGTTGATCACCGAGCCCTTGCCGCGCTCCAGCATGTGCGGGATGGCGTACTTGCAGCACAGGTACACCGAGGTCAGGTTGACCTTCTGCACCCGGTCCCACGCCTCGATGCCGGTGGTGAGGATCGAGTCGTCCTCGGGCGGCGAGATGCCCGCGTTGTTGAACGCGACGTCCACCGGGCCGAAGGTGTCGGCGGTGGTCCGGTAGAGCGCCTCGACCTGCTCCTCGTCGGTCACGTCGACCTGGACGAACAGGCCGTCGACCTCGTCGGCGGCAGCCCGGCCCGTCCGGGCGTCGACGTCCGCGACGACCACGCGCGCGCCCTCGCCCGCCAGCCGGCGCACCGAGGCGAGGCCGATGCCGCTGCCGCCGCCGGTCACGACGGCCACCCGGCCTTCCAGTCGCTGTGCCATGTCTCTCCCGATCGAATCGAGTGGTCGCGCGCGGGGCCGGTGGGTCCCGCGCGGGGTCAGTGGGCGATGAAGACGTTCTTGGTCTCGGTGAACGACGCGAGCGCGTCCGGTCCCAGCTCGCGCCCCAGCCCGGACTGCTTGAACCCGCCGAACGGCGTCGAGTACCGCACCGACGAGTGCGAGTTGACCGACAGGTTCCCGGCTTCCACGGCCCGCGAGACGCGCAGCGCCCGGCCGACGTCCCGGGTCCAGATCGAGCCGGACAGCCCGTACCGGCTGTCGTTGGCCAGCCGCACCGCCTCGTCCTCGTCGGCGAAGGGCAGCACGGCCACCACGGGGCCGAAGATCTCGTCCACGGCCGCCGGGTCGTCGGGCGACACGGGCGCGAGGACCGTCGGCGGGAACCAGAAACCCGGTCCGCCCGGGGCGGACCCCCGGAACGCGACGGGCGCGTCGTCGGGCACGTAGGACGCCACCCTGGCCCGGTGCGCGGCGGAGATCAGCGGCCCCATCTCGGTGGCCTCGTCGTCGGGGGCGCCGACCACGACGCCCGTGACGGCCGGTTCCAGCAGTTCCATGAACCGGTCGTAGACCGACGCCTGCACCAGGATGCGGGACCGCGCGCAGCAGTCCTGGCCCGCGTTGTCGAACACCCCGTACGGCGCGGTGGCCGCAGCGCGTTCCAGGTCGGCGTCGGCGAACACGACGTTGGCCGACTTGCCGCCCAGTTCCAGCGTCACCCGCTTGACCTGGTCCGCGCAGCCCGCCATGACCTGCCTGCCGACCCGCGAGGAGCCGGTGAACACCACCTTGCGCACCGCCGGGTGGGTCACGAACCGCTGCCCGACCACGGGTCCCGCGCCGGGCAGCACCTGGAGCACGTCCGGCGGGATGCCCGCCTCGCGGGCCAGTTCCGCCAGCCGCAGCGCGGTCAGCGGCGTCAGCTCGGCGGGCTTGAGCACCACGGTGTTGCCGGCCGCGAGCGCGGGCGCGAAGCCCCAGGCGGCGATCGGCATCGGGAAGTTCCACGGCACGATCACACCCACCACGCCCAGCGGCTCCTGGAACGTCACGTCCAGCCCGCCGGCCACCGGGATCTGCCTGCCGAACAGGCGTTCCGGCGCAGCGGCGTAGTAGTGCAGGACGTCGCGGACGTTGCCGGCCTCCCAGCGGGCGTTGCCGATGGTGTGGCCGGCGTTGCGCACCTCCAGCCGGGCCAGCTCCTCCAGCGCGCCGTCCACGGCGTCGGCGAAGCGGCGCAGCAGCCGGGCCCGGTCGCCGGGCGCGACGGCCCGCCACGCCGGGAAGGCCGCGTGCGCGCGGGCGATCGCCGCGTCGGCCTCCTCCACCGACGCGAGCGCGACCGGGCGGATGACCTCCCCGGTGGCCGGGTCGATCACGTCGAACGCGGTCATCGGGCGTTCCTCCCCGTGGTGTCGGCCCACGCCGTGCCGGCGCGGGTGCGCGCGGCGTCCACCAGCGCGGCGAACAGGCGGTCGTCCTCGCTGTCGGCCTCCGGGTGCGACTGGACGCCGAGCACGAACCGCGCGCCCGCCAGCTCCACCGCCTCCGCCGTGCCGTCCGGTGCCCTGGCGACCACCACCAGGCCGTCGCCGACGACGTCGACCGCCTGGTGGTGGTGGCAGTGCACGGTGGTGGCCGGGCCGACGACCCGGGCCAGCCGGCTGCCGGGCGCGACCGCGATGCCGGTGTGCTCGAAGACCGCCGGCGCGGGGTTGTGGCCCTCGACGTGCTGGTGCAGCGTGCCGCCCAGGGCGACGTTGAGCACCTGCATCCCCCGGCACACGCCGAGCACCGGCAGGTCGAGCGCGAACGCGGCGCGGGCCAGGTCCAGTTCGGCGGTGTCCCGGTCCGGGCGCGGCGGCCCGGTCCGGGGGTCGCGCTCCCGGCCGTAGCGCGCGGGGTCGACGTCCGCCCCGCCGGCCAGCACCAGGCCGTCCAGGAAGCCGATCGCGTCGGCGTCCCACGCGCCGACCGGCGGCAGCAGCACCGGGTTGCCGCCGGCGCGCACCACCGAGTCGAGGTAGTCGCGGTGCAGCACCGCCGCCTCCACGTCCCACACGCCGAACCGCGTGCGTTCCAGGTAGGTGCTGATGCCGATCAGCGGCCTAGAGCCGTTCGAAGCCACGGATTCGCTCCCAGTCGGTCACCGTCGAGTCGTACGCGGCCAGCTCCACGCGGGCGGCGTTGAGGTAGTGCTCCACCACGTCCCGGCCGAACGCGTCGCGCGCGACCGCGCTGCCCGCCAGCAGGGTCGCGGCGTCGCGGAGGGTGGTCGGCACGGTCTCCCGCCCGGAGGCGTAGGCGTTGCCGACGAATTCGTCCTCCAGGCTCAGCCCGTTCTCCACGCCGTGCAGCCCGGCGGCGATCAGCGCGGCGACCGCCAGGTACGGGTTCACGTCGCCGCCGGGCACCCGGTTCTCGAACCGCAGCGACGGGCCGTGGCCGACCACGCGCAGCGCGCACGTCCGGTTGTCCCGGCCCCACGCGACCGCCGTGGGCGCGAAGCTGCCCGGCACGAACCTCTTGTACGAGTTGACGTTCGGCGCGAGGAAGTAGGTCAGCTCGCGCAGCGCGGCGAGCTGGCCGGCGAGGAAGGACTCCATCAGCGCCGACATCCCGCGCCCCTCGGCGAACACCGGCTCGCCGTCGGGCGAGCGCAGGCTCAGGTGGATGTGGCACGAGTTGCCCTCGCGCTGGTCGTACTTGGCCATGAAGGTCAGCGACCGGCCCTGCTGGGCGGCGATCTCCTTGGCCCCGGTCTTGTAGATGCTGTGGTTGTCGCAGGTGGCCAACGCCTCGGTGAAGCGGAACGCGATCTCGTGCTGGCCGGGGTTGCACTCGCCCTTGGCCGACTCGACCTCCATGCCCGCGCCGGTCATGTGGTTGCGGATGGCGCGCAGCAGCGGCTCGACCCGCGCGGTGCCCAGCAGCGAGTAGTCGACGTTGTACTGGTTGGCGGGGGTGAGGTCGCGGTAGCCCCGGTTCCAGGCGTCCTCGTAGGTGTTGTCGAAGACGATGAACTCCAGCTCGGTGCCGACGTAGGCGCGCAGGCCGCGCTCGGCCAGGCGGTCGAGCTGGCGGCGCAGGACCTGCCGGGGCGAGGCGGGCACCGGTTCGCCGCCCTCCCACTCGACGTCGCACATGACCAGCGCGGTGCCCTCGTGCCACGGGACGCGACGCAGCGTCGACAGGTCCGGTTTCATCACGAAGTCGCCGTACCCGCTGTCCCAGGACGACATGGCGTACCCGTCGACCGGGTTCATCTCGGCGTCGACGGCGAGCAAGTAGTTGCAGCCCTCGGCGGCGTGCGGCAGGACCACGTCCAGGAAGTGCCGGGCCGCACAGCGCTTGCCCTGGAGGCGGCCCTGCATGTCGACGAGGGCGATCAGGACGGTGTCGACCTCCCCGCTGCCCACCAGCTCGCGCAACTCCTCGACGGTCAGCATCGCAGCGCCTCCAAAGGTATGACAGCGAGCCATTGGACGCGCCCATCCTGGCACTGCCGAGTGACCCGCGCCACCCTTGATCGCGTCGCTACGCTCGTGCACGGGCGCTGGCGAGGGGAGGTGGCCCGGTGGCCGCGAACTCCTGGGACCGGCTGCGGCCGAAGCTCGGGCCGAACCCCTCCGGTCACCTCGCGGGCTCGCTGTTCGTGCGCGCGATGCTGCTGATGACCGCCGGCGCGGCCCTGGTGTTCTTCGGCCTCGGCAAGCTGCTGCGGCTCACCGAAGCCCCGATCTCCCCGACCGCGCTCGGTCGCCCCGACACCTGGGTCGTCGTGTTCTGCCTGGTGGGTCTGCGGGTCGTCTGGAACACCTTCCGCGACGGCAACAACCTGTTCGTGGTCAACGGCTTCCTCGGCTGGACCGCGATGGCGCTGGGCGCGCTCGGGCTGGGCTGGGCGCTGCACCTGCTCACCTCGGCGCTGCCCGCCTTCCCGCACGACGGCGGCGTGCTGGACGGCCGACCCGACTGGTCCGACGCGCCGGCCCTGGTCTGCGTGCTGGTCGGGCTGTGGCTGTTCGTGCGGTCCAACGGCCTGTTCGCGCGGTCCCGGCGCTACCTGGCCCCGACCGTGCGCGCCCCCGGCGACCTCGACGGGCTGGCGTACAGCCTGTACCTGCGGACGTTCGGCGACGACGAGCGGCTGGCGGGCGCGCAGGCGTTCGGCGCGGTGAAGCGCGGCCTGCGCGGCGTGGCGATCACCGAGGAATCCCAGGAGTCGCTGCTGGTCGACGCGCTGTCGACGGAGGACCCCATGGTCGCGGTGGGACGGCCGGGCGAGGCGGCGCCGCACGTCGGCGCGCTGCGGATGTACCTGCCCGACGAGTGGCAGCCGGCGGTGCGCGAGCTGGTGCGCGGCGCGCGGCACGTCGTGCTGGTGCTGGGGTGGGGCGAGGGCACGCTGTGGGAGCTGGGCGAGTCGGTCCGCCTGCTGCGCCCGGAGCGGCTGATCCTGGTGGTGGCCATGGACCGCGCCGAGTACGAGCGGTTCCGGGGCCGGGCGGGCGCGGCGCTCGCCGAGCACGCCCGGCGCCACCCGCGCGAGAACGGCGACCAGTGGGTGCCGCCGCGCCTGCCGGACTGGACCGGGCCCGGCGGGCTCCGCTCGCCCGTCCAGGCCCTGGTGCACTTCTCGCTCGACTGGACCGGCACGTTCGCGCCGCTGCCGCGCTACTCCCCCGTGCACAACTCGCTGCGGATCTCGGTGATGGTGGCCGCGCACCCGGCGTTCCGGCGGCTCGGCCATCCGCCGCGCGGGGTGTTCCGCGCGCTGCCCGTTGACACCATCAGGTGACGCGGGCCACTCTCGACCACGGTGCAAAGGAGCGCAGCCGACCCATTGGAGCGGCCATGGCCGAGCACGTCGAGTACGAGCAGGTCGGCCGCGAGTACCTGGAGCGCCGGCAGCTGAAGCGGGGCGCGGCGGGCTGGGTGCTGCTGGCCGGCCTCGGGGTCTCCTACGTGATCAGCGGTGACTTCGCCGGGTGGAACTTCGGCCTGGCCCAGGGTGGCTGGGGCGGCCTGCTGGTGGCGACCGCGCTGATGGGCACCATGTACGCGTGCATGGTGTTCGGCCTCGCCGAACTGGCCGCCGCGCTGCCGGTCGCGGGGGCGGGCTACGGGTTCGCGCGCCGCGCGCTGGGCCCGCTGGGCGGGTTCGCCACCGGGATCGCCATCCTCGTCGAGTACGCCATCGCGCCCGCTGCCATCGCGGTGTTCATCGGCGGCTACGTGGAGACGCTCGGGCTGTTCGGGCTGACCAACTCGTGGCCGGTCTACCTGGTGTGCTTCCTGGTCTTCGTCGGCGTGCACCTCTACGGCGTGGGCGAGGCGCTGCGGCTGATGTTCGTGATCACCGGCATCGCGGTGGTGGCGCTGCTGGCGTTCGTGGTCGGCATGGTGCCGAAGTTCGACGCGGACAAGCTGTTCGACCTCGCCGGCGGTGACGGGTTCCTGCCGTTCGGGGTCACCGGCGTGCTGGGCGCGCTGGTCTACGGGATCTGGTTCTTCCTGGCCGTCGAAGGCGTCCCGCTGGCCGCCGAGGAGGCGCGGGACCCGAAGCGCGACATGCCGCGCGGCATCATCGGCGCGGTCGTGGTGCTGCTGCTGTTCGCCGGGGCGATCCTGGTCCTCGCGCCCGGCGGCGCGGGGTCGGAGGTGCTGAAGGGCTCGGACAACCCGCTGCCCGACGCCGTCCGCGCGGCCTACGGCGGGGACAACGCGCTGGCGCAGGTCGTGAACTACGTCGGCCTCGCGGGACTGGTGGCGAGCTTCTTCTCGATCATCTTCGCGTACTCGCGGCAGCTCTTCGCGCTCTCCCGCGCCGGCTACCTGCCGCGTTGGCTGTCGCGCACCGGCAGGCGCAAGACTCCGTACCTGGCGCTGATCGTGCCCGGCGCGCTCGGGTTCGCCCTGGCCGCGCTCACCCGGGACGGGGCGCTGCTGATCAACATCGCGGTGTTCGGCGCGGCGCTGTCGTACGTGCTGATGATGGTGTCGCACATCGTGCTGCGGGTCCGCGAACCGGGGCTGGAGCGGCCGTACCGGACGCCCGGCGGCGTGGTCACCACCGGGATCGCGCTGGTGCTGGCGCTGGCCGCCGTCGCCGCGACCTTCGTGGTGGACGAACTGGCCGCCGGCATCACCGCCGGCATCGTCGTCGCGGCACTGGCGTACTTCTGGTTCTACAGCAGGCACCACCTGGTCGGGTCCGCGCCGGAGGAGGAGTTCGCGGCCATCGCGCGGGCGGAGCGGGACCTGGACTGACCCCCGCGCGTCGACGGGCACCGGTGTGACCCGGCGCGCACCCGGTGGCGTAATCACAGGTCGGGGTTGTGCCGGCGGGTGGCGGCCCTGGCAGGATCGGGGCGTGAGTGACATTCAACGTGTTGGAGTGGTGGGGTCCGGTCTGATGGGCTCCGGCATCGCCGAGGTCTGCGCACGCGCGGGCCTGGACGTGCTGGTGTCCGAGGTGGACCTGGACGCCGCCGAGGCCGCGCGGGGGCGGATCGCCTCCTCGCTGGCCAGGGGTGTGCGCAGCGGCAAGCTCAGCGCCGAGGACCGGGACGCCGCACTGGAGCGCGTCCGGTTCACCACCGACCTCGCCGACTTCGCCGACCGGAACCTGGTCGTGGAAGCGGTCGCGGAGAACGAGCAGGTCAAGACGGACGTCTTCGCCGCGCTGGACAAGGTCGTGGAGGACCCGAAGGCGATCTTCGCCTCGAACACGTCCTCCATCCCGATCATGAAGCTGGGGATGGCGACCGGCCGGCCGGAGCAGGTGATCGGGGTGCACTTCTTCAACCCCGTGCCGGTGCTCAAGCTGGTCGAGCTGGTGCCCTCGCTGCTGACCGGCGAGGAGACCAGGGCGCGGGCCGAGGCGTTCGTCACCGGCGCGCTGGGCAAGGAGGTCATCCGGTCCCAGGACCGGGCCGGGTTCGTGGTCAACGCCCTGCTCATCCCGTACCTGCTGTCCTCGATCAGGATGCTGGAGTCGGGGTTCGCCAGCGCCGAGGACATCGACAGCGGCATGGTGCTGGGCTGCGCGCACCCGATGGGTCCGCTGCGCCTGGCCGACCTGATCGGCCTGGACACGACCAAGGCCATCGCCGAGTCGATGTACGAGGAGTTCAAGGAGCCCCTGTACTCGCCGCCGCCGCTGCTGCTGCGCATGGTCGACGCGGGCCTGCTGGGCAAGAAGAGCGGGCGCGGCTTCCACGACTACGCGGGCTGACGCCGTGCCGGGTCTCCGCGACCACGCGGAGACCCGGGTTGTCAGGCGTGCGCGCCGTCCACGGCCGAGTCGTACACCGCGAACCGGAAGTACACCCCCAGGTCGGGCCGCCCGGACGCGGTGCGCACGCTGAGCAGCTCCTGGAGCCCGACCATGGCGCCCAGCGGGCGCGGGGCGAGCGCGGCGACCACGGCCCGGTACTGCCGGTGGTCCGCGCCGAAGCGGCGCAGCACCGAGGCGACCCGGTCGGTGGCGTCCGCCTCCGACGTCACCTCGCTGGGCAGTCGCAGGTAGACGTTGGCCTCCTCGGGGCCCGCCGCGCCCGCCCGGAACGCCAGGCACGTCATGGGCTCGTTGTCGGGCAGCGCGGGCGATCCGTAGACGTCCCGGTAGGCCGGTCCGGCGAGCACCGGGTCGTGGGTGCGGGCCAGCGACGCCACCCGGTCCAGGTCGACCCGCCCGGTGTGCCGGAAGTAGACCTTCACCCGGGCGTCCGGGGTGTCGGCCAGGTCCAGCGCGACGAACTCCAGCTCGTGCCCCTCGGCGGCCAGCTCGTCGTACCGGCCGGCGACCCGCGCCCAGGCCGCGCCGAGCCCGAGCCGGCGCATCGCCTCGGCCATCACCCCGGGCACGGCGGACCGGCCCCGCGCCTGCGGGTTGAGGTAGACCTTGTACCGGGCGGGCTCGCCGGGCCGGTACGCCAGCGAGTGCCAGACGGTCGGCCGGAACGGCTCCGGGTCGGCCGTCACGAACAGCTCCTCGACCGCTAGGTAGCGGGCCAGGTCCACGCCCGGCCGGCCCGCCAGCGAGCGGGTCAGCGCCCGCCCGGCGTCCTGGGCGGCCCGCGCCGAGGGCACCGCGCCGAGCGATTCGAACAACACCCTGATTTCCGGCACGCCGGCCCGCCAGCTTACCGAGAACTCCAGCGGGAAACCGTCGCGGGAAACGAACGAGGGGTATTCGCAGACGGTACCCGGCGGGCGGTCCGACCACTCGCCGAGCACGGCGTCGAGTTCGGCTGCGGAGGTGGTCCGGTGGTCGTCGGAGAATCCCAGTGCGGCACCTATGGCAGACCACTTGGCAGCGGCGAAATCCCGGTAGGACGAAAGCGATGCGTCGAACAGGCCCTCACGGCGTGAGTCCTGGGCCACAGCGGTGGAACTGGACACTAGGCACCTCCGGGCGCAAGGCTTACCCGGTGAACAGGGCCCACGCAATGGAGGATCGGGCGGTTGGCGAAGATCACACACCCCGGACGGCGGGCACGCTCCGTGACGGAATTGGGCCGAAAGGGTGGTGACGCTTGTGGCTGAATTCACGGCCAGTCAATACCCCGAACGTCCCATTCATGATCACACGTGCGTGATCGGCGCGGGCCTCTCGGGACTCGCGGTCGCCGGAACGCTCCGCGCGCGGGACTTGCCGGTGACCGTGCTGGAACGTTCCAACGGCATCGGCGGGCTGTGGCGCTACCCCGACCCGCCGGAGCCCGGACCGGCCTACCCGTCACTGCACCTGAACACCTCCGCCAAGATCACCGGCTACCCCGACTTCCCCGTCCCGGACCACTTCCCGCGCTACCCCCGGCACGATCAGGTGGCCTCCTACCTGCGAAGTTACGCCGAGCACAAGGGTGTCGCCGACCACGTCGAGCTGGGCACCGACGTCGAGTCGCTGACCCGCGAGCCCGACGGCACGTGGCTGGTGACGACCGGTCACCGCGACGGGTCCCGCCACCGGCGGCGGTTCGGGCACGTCGTGGTCGCCACCGGCCACCACTGGTCGCCCCGGCTGCCCTCCCTCCCGGGGGATGAGACGTTCCCCGGTCGCCGGCTGCACTCGTTCGACTACTCCGGACCGGCGGAGCACGCGGGCAGGAGGGTGGTCGTGATCGGTTTCGGAAACTCCGCTGCCGACATCGCCGTGGAATTGTCCAGAGTGGCCGCTGAAACCACCGTCGTGCAACGCCGGGGTGTGCACGTGGTGCCCAAGACAATGCTCGGGATACCCATCGACGAAATTGCCTCGGCACCGTGGTGGGCGCGCATGACCTTTCCCCAGCAACGGCGGCTGATCGAAACCCTGTTGCGCCTGATGCGCGGCCGGCTGACCGACTACGGGCTGGCCGAGCCGGACCACCGGGTCTTCGGCGGGGCGCTCACGATATCCGACGAGCTGCTCAGCCGGATAAACCACGGGGCGCTGGTTGTCAAGCCTGCGGTGAGCCGCATCGTGAACTCCCGGGTACATTTCGCGGACGGCACGGCGACGGAGGCCGACGACCTGGTGTACTGCACCGGTTATAGGATCGAATTCCCGTTCCTGCCATTCGAATGGGTGTTCGAACCGGGCGGCCGGACAGCACTCTTCCGGCGGGTGGTGTCGCTCGCCCACCCCGACCTCTACTTCGCCGGGCTCATCCGGCCGTTCGGCGCGATCACCCGGCTCGTCGTGGAGCAGGCGGAGTGGATCGCCGACCTCGTGGAGGGCGTGGCGGAGCTGCCGCCCCCGGCCGTGATGCGCCGCGAGGTGGACGCGCACCTCGAAGCCGCCGGCGCGCGCTACGGCCCGTCGGCGGCGGACTCCATCCAGGTGGACTTCGCGGCCTACCTGGCGGCGCTGCGCAAGCAGCGCCGCACGTCGGTGCTCACCACGCGCCGGGGGTGATCACGGAGGCGATCACACCCGCGTGCGCGGTCAGGCCATCGCGTCCAGGCGGTCCATGGTGTGCTGGATCAGGCTCACCAGGACCGTCTTGGCCGACTCCCGGTCCCGCGCGTCGCACAGCAGCAGCGGGATCGCCTCGTCCACGTCCAGCGCCCGGCGGACCTCGGCCACCTCGTAGGCGTGCGCGCCCTCGAAGCAGTTCACCGCGATCACGAACGGGATGCCCCGGCGCTCGAAGAAGTCGATCGACGGGAAGCTGGAGTCCAGCCGGCGGGTGTCCACCAGGATCACCGCGCCGATCGCGCCGTAGGCCAGTTCGTCCCACATGAACCAGAACCGGTTCTGGCCGGGCGTGCCGAACAGGTACAGCACCACCTCGGAGTTGATCGTGATGCGCCCGAAGTCGAGGGCGACCGTGGTGGTCTCCTTCTGCTCCAGGCCCAGCACGTCGTCCACGCCGACGCCCGCCTCGGTCAACAGCTCCTCGGTGTGCAGCGGCGGGATCTCGCTGACCGAGTTGACCATCGTCGTCTTGCCGGTGCCGAAGCCGCCGGCGATGACGATCTTGACTGGGGTGGGTACGAGCAGTTCCCCACCCGGTCGCTCAGATTCCACGGACACCATCCAGCACTGCCTGCAACAGGTTCCGGTCCGGCACTTGCGGGACACGGGAAGGGTCTCGGATGACGACGTCGCCGCGCTGGATGAGGTCGCTCAGCAGCACCTTGACGACCACCAGCGGTACGTCCAGGTACGCCGCGACCTCCGCCACCGACAGCGGTCGCCGGCACAGCTCCATGATCTCAAGGTGCTCCACGGACAGCGCGTCCGGGTCCGCCGGGGACGGCATCGCGCGCACCTGGGTCACCAGGTGCAGCTCCGGCCGCAGCGGACGGGTCCGGCCGCGCACCATCGCGTACGGGCGGACCAGCGGGCCCGCCGCCTCGTCGTACCACCAGTCCTCGCGGCCGGCCATCACGACGACCTGCGCGCCGTGGGCAAGGCGGACGACGTCCCGCGCGGTGCCGAGGAGAGGTAGGTGCCGACCCGCTTCACGAGCATGTTCATCTCGTAGGCGATCATCCCCATGTCGGAGTCCTCCTCGCCCAGGACGGCCAGGCACGCGCCGTGGCCCGCCGCCGTGACGAAGAGGTAGGCGTGCTCCATCTCGACGATGGTCTGGCGCACCGCGCCGCCGCCGAAGTGCCGCCCGGTGCCCCGGGCGAGGCTCTGGAAGGCCGACGCCATGGCCGACAGGTGGTCCGAGTCGTCCTTGGACAGTCCGGGTGAGCGGCCGAGCAGCAGACCGTCCGCGGACAGCACCACCGCGTGCCGAGCACCCACCACGCGGCCGACCAGGTCCTCCAACAACCAGTTGAGTTCGTTGTGCTGGCTGGTCATGTCGTTCATCGCCGTTGCCTTTCCGGTTTCCAGTCGTCCGGCACTGCTGCTCTGGTCAGGGTTCCAGTGCGTCATCTGAGCGTCGGGCGTCCTCGGTGCCCCGCTGGAACGCCGACAGGCCCTGGCGGACCCGTTCGGCGGACTGCTCGACGTCGACCTCGGCGAGCGGTTCGGGCGTGGGGTGGAAATCGTTGCGCACCAACTGCGGCGCCAGGTTCTGCTGTCTGCGCCGGCGCGGCAGCTCCGGCCGGTCGGCGCTCTCGGCGGCCGGCTCGTCGGCCGGCCAGTCGGTGGTCCGCTTGCGCTGCGGGAGGTGGAGGTCGCCGCTGTGCTGCGGCAGGTCCGCCTCGTCGCTCAGTCGGTCGTCCGCTGGAACGGAATGCTGGTTGGCCGCGGCCTCGGCCTGTGCCCAGAACCCTTCCAGGTCTCGGGAAGTATCGGGAAACCTGGCGTCTCGCACTGAGTCGTCGCCCTGCTCCGGGATCACGTGGTCGTCTGGGAAGGTGCGGCGCGGCAGCTCCCGGGTCTCCGCCGGCTCGACGGCGGAGTTCGGCCCCGCCACGATCGAGGACGGGATGAGCACCAGGGCCAGCGTGCCGCCGTACGGCGAATCGCGCAGCTCGACGTGGATGCCGCGCCGCGCCGCCAACCGGGCGACCACGAACAGGCCCAGCCGGGACTCGCCGCGCAACCGCATGGCGTCGAACTCGGGTGGATCGGCGAGCATCGCGTTGTGCTGCTCGCGGTCCTCGGGGTTGATGCCCAGGCCGTGGTCCTCGATCTCCACCACGATGCCCTGGGGCACCTCGCTCGCGTGCACCTGCACCTGGGAGCGCGGCGAGGAGAACGCGGTCGCGTTGTCCACCAGCTCGGCCACCAGGTGGATGGTGTCCGCGACGGCCGCGCCCACCAGCGCGGTCTCCGGCACCGGGTTCACCTTGACCCGGACGTACTGCTCGGTCTCCGCCACGGCCGCGCGCAGCACGTCCAGCAGCCGCACCGGCTTGCGCCACTGCCGCCCCGGCTGCTCGCCCGCGAGGATGATCAGGTTCTCGGCGTTGCGGCGGGCGCGGGTGGCGAGGTGGTCGAGCTGGAACAGCGCGTCGAGCTGCTCGGGGTTCTCCTCCTCGCGCTCCAGCTTGTCCAGGATCTTGAGCTGGCGGTGCACCAGGCCCTGGTTGCGGTGCGCGATGTCGAGGAAGACCCGGTTGACGCCCTCGCGCGCCTGGCTCTCCTTCACGGCGGCGGCGACGGCGGTGTACTGGGCGGCGTTGAACGCGTCGGCCACCTGGCCGATCTCGTCGCTGCCGTAGTCCAGCGGCGGCACCTCGACCTCGACGTCGACGTGCTTGCCCTCGCGCAGCCGGTCGACGATGTCGGGCAGCCGCTCGTGCGCCAGGTTCAGCGAGTCCTTCTTCAGCGCGGCCAGCCGGGTGATCAGCGCCCGGTTGACCAGCCGGTTGGAGATGCGGACCGCGAACACGATGCCGCCGAGCACCACGACCAGCGCGACCAGCGCGCCGATCAGCACGGTGACGAACCGGGTGTTGCCGCGTTCCAGGCCGATGTCCGACGCGCTGCCCGCCTGCTTGGTGGCGAGGTCGACCAGGCGCTCGGAGACCGGGCCGGCGGCGGACTGCCACTCCTCCAGCGCGACGGACGCGTCGGGCGAGGAGATCAGCTCGTTCTCCAGGGCGGTGAGCCGGCGCCAGGTGTCGGACTCGGTCAGTGACCGGTAGTCGCGGCGGACCCGCTCGTCGGCGTACGGCGTGGTGGTGGTGAGCTGGGAGTGGTAGGAGCCGACCAGCCGGACGAACTCCAGCAGGTCCTCGGAGCTGGGCCGGCCCGACGTGAGCGCGCCGGAGGCGATCGAGGAGGCGCGCGACATCCAGTCGGCGGCCCGGAACAGGTCGGTCGCGTTGAGGCCGCCCTGGGAGGCCACCGAGTCGGGGACGACCCGGGCCTGGGTGCCGAACAGCGCGGTGCCCGCGTCGACCACGCTGTTGTAGTACTTGTAGACGGCGGCCTTGTCGGTCTTGCCGGACTCGATGCCGGCGCGGCGCTGCGGCAGCTCGCCCAGCAGCGCGTTCAGGTCGGAGATGCGGGCGTTGACCTCGTCGGGGGCGTTGCCGGAGACGGCGTCGAACGCGGCGCGCATGGTGCCGGTGGTCTCGTCCACCACGCGCTGCTGGTCGTGCAGCGGGTCCAGGTCGGGGTTCTTCTGGCTCAGCGCGGTCATCGCGAGCTGGCGCTCCCGCTGGAGGGCGACGAAGGCGTTGACGGCGGGGATCGAGGCGTCCTTGACGCTGACCGCGACGGCACGGGTGTAGAAGCCGTCGAACACGGTGTAAGACGAGAACGCCAACCACATCACCAGCAGAACGACGCTCGGGACCACCACCACGCCGGTGAGCCGTGAGCGGATCGTCTTCTGGTTGGTCTCCGCCTTGTTCTTCTGCTTCACAGTGCTCCGCAGCCTCGACAACTAGTCCGCCTGGTCAGCGCAGCACTAGGAGCGCTGCCTCTTCTTCACCCGATCGGCCACGGAACGGTAACACTAGAAGATCATCATTACGAAGAGACAGCGATCACTCGCGCGACGCAACGGTGAGGCTACCCAGTCGAGTGACGCCCCGAACAGGGGGTCGATGTGAACTTTGCACTCATCGGCCCCCCGTGTTTCACCTGTTGGGCGTGGCGATCACGTTATAGGCAGTCGTGGGCGTCGGCGGCGTGCCGAACCGGGCGTTGGGCAGGTACAGCCGGTTGCCGAACGCGGCGACCGTGGTCGGTACGTCGAACCGGGGGTCGGTGATCTTCGTCACGAGCTTTCCGCTGGTCCCGGCCCTGTCGAGGGTGAAGACGGCGACCGTGTTGAGCTGGTTCTGCACGACGTGCAGGGTCCGGCCGCGCACCAGCAGCCCGTCACCGGCGGTGAGCACCTCGCCGCCCAGGTCGACGATCTTCGAGACCCCGTCGACCACCCGGTGCAGTTGTCCGGTGCTGCTCTGCACCACGAGCAGGGCTTTCCGGTCGGGCGTCTCGGCGATGCCGTTCGCGTTGAAACCCGGGGTGAGCACGAAATCGCCGGTCAACGGCACCGGCGTGAACGTGTCGGGCAGCGCGCCGTGCCGCCCGAAGGCGATCTTGTAGAGCAGCGCCCTGCTGGAGTCGGTGAAGTAGGCGGCGTCGTCGGTGATCACGACGTCGTTGACGAAGGCACCGGACTCGGCGAATTCGTAGGACTTGAGGATTGCTCCATTTCCCGCGTCCACGACCCGGGCATCACCCCCCGCCCCGCCGGCCACGAACAGCCGCCCGCGCCGGTCGACCTTCAACCCCACCGAGGGCGTCCCGGGCCCCTGGCTGAACACCTCGCCCCGCCCGGTCCGGAGGTCGAGCCGGTACAGGTCCCCGTCCGCGAGCGACCCGAGGTAGGCGGTGGGCGACCCGCCGATGGCGATCCCCTCGGGCCGGAACCCGTCGGGCAGCCGGTACTCGGTGGGCAACGAGCGCGAGCCCTCGGCGGCGGCGGGCGCGGCGACGACGAGCGAGAGCCCGACGACCACCACGGCCAGCACACCGGACATGCGAGCCATGCCAACTCCTTACGGTTGTCCGTGGCGCGAGTGTTCCGCCCTCCCCGCTCGACCGGGAACCCCCATCCGGCAATCGAGACGGCCCCGTCCCGAAGCCGGTGATACCACTGCGCCCGGTGGTAATGCACCTCGCCGCCCATCCGGTCGCAAAGACCCTTCCCCAACACCACGAATACCCGGGTAGTGCACCTCGCCAGGAATCAGGACCGGAATACGAGTGAGCTGAAAATTCCACGTGGAGTGGCTATCGGACAACCCGTAAGTGTGACCACCATGGCGCGTCGCCTTGCCGGCGGTCCCATCGCGCCACCATGCTGGAACCGAACACGAGAAAGGCACCAGGTTCCGCGCGGACGAGCGCCGAGCGGAACCAGGTGCCGTGTTCGTAGGGGTTGGTCTGTTTAATGCCGGTGGTTGGCCGGGAATTCAGCGGGCAATCAGCCCCACAACATCGAAGCGGTGCGCAGCGCGGCCTCTGCAAAGGCCGCGCCTGCACTGCTCGATCCGCCGGCCGCGGTGGCTGCGCCTGCTTGCGCGGCCATCGCGGTCAGCAGCAGGGGGACTGCTGCGGCTACGACCGCCGCTCGGACGGCGCGTCGAAGTGGAACTCGCTCGCTCTCAGTGATCAATAGCACGTCGCGCATGATCGCAGGCCGGTCCGACAGTGGGCGCAGCGGCCCTACTCCCAGTCTTTGGCTTCATTACTTCCGAGCTACCCCATGCACGGGTGAGGAGAACTTTGCCACCCGATCGAGTGAAAAAGCATGAGGAGAGTAGTCAAGACCCGCCTACGGATGACCCGTCCGAGACCTCGCTGGCGCTCCTCCCAGGCGGCACGTCGGGCTCCGCCCACTCCGCGAGCTGCGCCCGGATGCCATCCGCCCTCGAATCGCCGAGACCCGCGTACAGGCCGAGGGCGAGGCTCCAGCACTCCCGCGCTTCCCGGTGCCTGCCCTGGCGCCAGAGCACCTGGCCGAGCACGTCCTGCGCGCCGGCCTGCCGCTTCGGGTCCTGCGCCTGCCGGGTCAGCGTGATCGCGCGCGTGGCGTGGAACTCCGCCTTCTCCAGGTCGTCGAGGTCGCGGTGCACGGCGGCCAACGTGGTGCTCGCCTGGCCTTCGAGCGCGAAGTCCCTGGCCTGCCGCAACATCACCATCGCCTGGTGGGCGAAGCTCAACGCGCCGAAGTGGTCGCCCTGCTGGTGGTGCGTCGCGGCGAGCGACGCCAGGGACACGCCGATGCCGCCGATGTCGCCGATGCGCTCGCGGAGCATCCAGCCCAGGTGGAACTTGGCGATGGCCTCCCCCAGGCGGTCGCCCAGCCGCAGCGCCTCGCCCATCCGCTGGAGGATGCCGGCCTCCGCATCGGGGTCGCCCTCCTCCCGGGCGATGTCCAGGGCCAGTTCCAGGTAGTCCAGCGCGCCCGGGGTGTCCCCGATCGCGCCGCGCCGCTCCCCCATGTTGCGCAGCACCGTCGCCAGGCCGATCCGGTGGTCCAGTTCGACGAAGATCCCGTGTGCCGCCCGGTAGCAGCGTTCCGCCTCGTCGTAGTCGTAGAACCGCGCGTGGGCCAACCCGAGGTTGCACAGCGACCCTGCCTCGGCGAACCGGTCGCCCACCGATCGCGCGGCCCGGACCGCAACGCCCGTGTTCCGCAGGACCTCGTCCTTGAACCCCAGGCGCATCATCACCTCGCCGATGCAGTTGATCAGCCGCCAGAGGTGCTCGTCGAACCCGTTCGCGCCGGCGAAGTCGACCACGGCCACCAGTTCGCCGCGCTCGCGCACCGACCAGTCCACGGCGCTCTCCGCGTCGGCGAAGGTCAGCGGCGTCACGCCGGCGGAGAGTTCGGACATCGGCACGCTCAGCCGCGAGGTGAATACAAGGCGGTCCACGTTGTTGCAGCTGTGCAGGAACCAGTCGACCATCCGGCGGGCGGCTCGGGCACGCTCGTCGGGGTCCTCGTCGTCCTCCACCCGCTCCGCGGCGTAAGTCCGCACCAGGTCGTGAAACGCGTAGCGGTCACCTTCGCGCGCTTCCAGCAGCCTCGCCCACACGAGTGCTTCGAGCAGGTCGTGCACCTCGACGTCCCGCAGCCCGGTCAGCGCCGCCGCGACGCCGTGCTGGAAGGCCAGGCCCGGGTAGATGCCGAGCAGCCGGAACAGCCTGCGCACCTCCGGCCGGAGGGCCCGGTAGGAGCAGTCGAACACGGCGCGCAGCGACTGGATCGCCTGCGTCCCGTTGGACCCCAGGCCCAGCACCGCCCCGCGTTCGCGCAGCCGGGCCACGAATTCGCGCAGCGATTTGCCGGGCTGCGCCGCAACGTACTCGCCGATGATGCCGAGGGCCAGCGGCAGCCCGCAGGCCAGGGAGGCCAGCTCGGCCACCGCGCCGGGTTCCACGTCCGCCCGCGAGCCGAGGCGGTCGCACAGCCAGGTGACGGCGAGCCCGGGTTGCAGCGGTGTGACCGTGAGGCAGTGCGCGCCGTGCCGCACGCTCAGGTCGCTCAGCCGCATCCGGCTGGTCACCACCACGAAGGAGCCGGACAGCAGCGGCAGCAGGTCGTGCACGTGCCGCCCGTCGACAGCGTTGTCGAGGACCAACAGCAACCGCCGGCCGGACAGCACGTCGGCCAGCTTGCGGCGACGCGCGTCGGCGGTCGGCAGGCAGTCTGCGGACACCCCGAGCGCTTCGAGGAGGCGGCTGACCACCTCCTCGTCGGTGACGACGGCACCGTCGCCGTAGCCGTTGAGGTTCACGAACCAGACGCCGTGCGGGAACCGGTCGGCCACGCGGTGCGCCCAGTGCACCGCCAGGGCCGTTTTCCCGACGCCCGGCGGGCCGTCCAGCGCCACCAGGCGCGGCTTCGGCGGTGTGGGCACCAGGCAGTCCAACCGGGTGAGCAGGTCCCGGTGGCCGGTGAACCCGTCGACGTCGTAGGGCAGGTTCCGGGGCGAGAGCACGCCGTCGGCCGGGATGCCGGACGGTGGTGCCGCGTCGGCGTGCGCCAGGCCGTCGTGGAACCTCCGCAGCTCGTCGGCCTGCTCAGGCCGGTCCTCGGCCTTGGCGCGGCGGTAGAAGTCGTAGAAGTACTGGACGCCTTCCTCGCTTCGCCGCAACGAGTAGAGCGCTTGGAGCCGGCGCTTGGCCAGGAGCACGTCACCGTCGTGCTCGAACTGGGCGGACTTGGCGACCCGCAGCATCTCGTCGAACTCACCGCGCTTGTAAAGCCCGTAGAGCAGGCCGTCGTTGGCGGAGAGCCACTCGTCGCGGATCGCCACCCTCCGCCAGTTCTCGGCGCGGTCGGTGTCGAGGTCGGCCAACGGCCGCTCCTCCCACAGGCGCAGCGCCGCCTCCATGATCCCGCAGGCCCGCTCGTGCTCCCCCGCCCGGCCCAGCCGGCGGGCGTCCCGCACCGACTGCTGGAAGGCGTGGTAGTCGACGGTCGCCGGATCGGCCAGGAACCGGTAGCCGCCGTCTTCCGCCTTGAGCTCTCCCGGAAGGCTCAGCCGCTTGAGGGCGTTGCGTATTCGGGTCGAATAGGTGGACAGCGTCGCGGCAGGATCTCTCGGTGCCTTGTCGACCGGCCACACCCATTCCGCCAAAATGCGGGCCGGAACGACTCGGCCGAGGTTGAGCAACAGCACGGCGAGCACTCCGCGCTCTTTGAGTGCGCCCCAATCATCGATGAATGCGCCGTCCAGCCGAACCTGGGTCCGGCCGAGGATCTTGAAATACGTTGTCACCAGCGCCACCCCTCACCGGACGCGATGATTCGGTTCAGAGTGTGCCGGGCGGTAGCTACCCGAACCAGCGGTTCGTCACTTTCCGATACAGCGCTGTAACAAGGAGTGGTCCAGTCGGCCCATTACGAGCGGGTAACCGCTTCGAAAGCAACCTGAAAGGCCCCTGAAACCACAGTCCCACCTTCGGCCGGCGCTTCCGGGCCGATCTGCGGGAGAAGTGATCTTCACAACCCCGCTGAGCACGGGACGAGCCGGACCGGCAGCCGGTTGAACGGTGGACGACAAGCCGGGATCGAAGACTCGGGAAGGCCGCACCACCGGGAGGGGCTCGGGAGTGGGCGGCGTGGAGGGTTGCTGTGAATGCTGTCGATGCAGTGGTCGTGGGGTTGGGGTTCACCGGTTTGCCGACCGCCCTCGCCGCGGCGGGGGCGGGACTCCGGGTGGTGGGGGTGGACAGCTCCGCCGATCGGGTGCGTGCGCTGGCCGCCATCCGACCGGGGTGCGGGCTGGGCACTGTGCCGGACGACGCCGTGAGGACCGCGCTGGCCGGTGGCCGACTGGTGGTGCGCGACGCGGCGGACGGGGTGCCGCCGGCCGGGGTGCACGTGCTGTGCCTGCCGACGCCGCCGAACCGGTTCGGGGGTGTTGACCTGGGTCCGCTGACGTCCGCCTGCCGCGCGGTCGGCGAGGTGTTGCGGGTGGGTGACCTGGTGCTCGTGCAGAGCACCTGCCCGCCGGGCACGGTCGCCCAGTCGCTGGCCCCGGTGCTGGAACGGGTCAGCGGGCTGCGGGCGGGGTGGGACTTCCACCTCGCCTGTGCGCCCGTGCGGATCGACCCGGGCAACCGGGCGCACGGGTTCGCGTCGCTGCCGCGCGTGGTCGGTGGGCACACCAGGCGGTGCGCGCAGCGCGCGACCCGGTTCCTGTCGGCCATGACCGGTGAGGTGGTCGAGGTGGCCACGACGTGCGCCGCCGAGGTCACCAAGATCTTCGAGAACACGTTCCGACTGGTCAACATCTCGCTGGTCAACGAGCTCGGGGCGCTGTGCCGGGCCTACGGCGTGGACGTCGCGGAGGTGCTGCGGGCGGCCGGGACCAAGCCGTTCGGGTTCCTGCGGCACCAGCCCAGCGCCGGTGCGGGTGGTGATTGCGTGCCGGTGTCGGCGCGGTTCTTCGCCGGCGCGGCGCGGCGGCGCGGGATGCTCAGCCCGCTGGTGGACGCGGCGCTCGCGGTGAACGAGGCGCAGCCCGCGCACACCGTGCACCGGTTGCGGGAGGCGCTGCACTCCGCCGGGCGGTCGTTGCGCGGGGCCCGGGTGTTGGTCCTGGGCGTGACCTACAAGCCGGACACGCCCAACGTGCGGCAGTCCGCGTCGGTCGCGGTGCTGGAGGAGCTGCGGCGGGAGGCCGCCGTCGAGTACCACGACCCGTACGTGCCGGAGCTGACGCTGTCGGACGGGACGTCGTTGACCGGCAAGGGCTCCCCCGACGTCCGAGACGCCGACCTGGTGGTCCTGATGACGCCGCACCGGGCCTTCCGCGACCTGCCGGACCTCGGCGTGCCCGTGTACGACTGCTCGTCGGGCGACCCCCGGGACCTCGGCCCCGCGTTCGAGGCGGCGGCGTGAGCGGGCACTGGGTCCGAGGGCCCATCGGGCCGGACGCCGACCGGCGGGTCACCGTGCCGATCCGCCGGACGGTGCTGGTCATGGTGCCGCACCCGGCGGCGGGCATCCGGCTGATCGCGGACGTCGTGCCGCTGCTGCGCAACGACCCCCGCGTCCAGGTGGTGTTCTCGGTGACCGACACCGGCCGGTGGTGGCAGGGCACCGAGGACCTCGTCCGGCAGCAGGAGGCGGCCACGGTGCCGTGGCAGCAGGCGGTGAACCACGAGTTCGACCTGGTGCTGGCGGCCGGCTACAACGACCTGGACCAGGCGCGCGGGCCGGTGCTGCTGCTGCCGCACGGGGCGGGGCACCTCGCGTCGCGGAAGTTCAGCAGGCACGCGGGCCCGAAGGGCCTGCCGCACGCCGGGCTGAGCCGCGAGTCGCTGACCCGGCGCGGGCGGGTGCTGCCCGCCGCGATCGGCCTCACCCACGACGACGAGCTAGTGGCGTTGCGGTCGTCCTGCCCCGAGGCGGTGCACGCGGCCGTCGTGGTGGGCGACCCCTGCCTGGACCGGATGGTGGCGAGCCTGCCGGCGCGGGACCGCTACCGGGCCGCGCTGGGCGTGCCCGACGGCCATCGGTTGATCACGGTCAGCTCCACCTGGACGCCCGACTCGACGTTCGGGCGGCAGTTCCGGCTGTGCCGCGCCCTGCTCGACGAGTTCCCCGACGACCGGGTCGGGCTGGTGCTGCACCCCAACGCGTGGAGCGTCCACGGGCGCTGGCAGGTCCGGGCCTGGCTGCACGACTGCATCCAGGCCGGGCTGCTGGTCGTGCCGCCGGAGGAGGGGTGGCGCGCGATGCTGGTGGCGAGCGACCACCTGCTGGGCGACCACGGTTCCACCACGCAGTATGCGTCCGCGATCGGCGTCCCGGTCACGTTGGCGTCGTTCCCGGAGGGCAACGTCCGCCGGGGCAGCCTCGCCGACGCGGTACGCGGGAGGTCCGCCGAGCTGGACCCCGATCGGGCCGTCGCACCGCAACTCGTGGCGCGCGGGGGCGCGGGCATCGCGGACCTGGTGTCGTCGCGGCGGGGCGGGGCCGCCGCCGCGCTGCGCGCCACGATGTACCGGCTGATGGACCTGCCCGAGCCGGACACCCCGGCGGTCACCGAGCGGGTGCCCCTGCCGCAGCCGCTGCGCCCGGAGCCGCTGTGATGGCGTGGCCGGTGGCGGTGCTGGTCGTGGACGGGCTGGGTGCGGGGCTGCACCGCCTGCTCCTCGCCACCGGTGCGGGCCGGTGGGAGCAGGTGGTGGTCGGGGAGCCGGGTCGCGCCGCGCCAGCCCGGCTCGCACTGGCCGACGTGCTGGTCGACGTGCCGGTCGAGGGGCCGGTGTGCGGGCCGGTCGAGGGCGGTCAGCGGTCCAGGGCGGCCAGCCGGGAGGTGATCGTGGCGGCCCTCGGGTTCCCGATGTCGAGCAGCCCGAGGGCCCGCGCGTAGTGCCGGCGGGCGGCGGGGAGGTCGCCGACACCCTCGGCGGCCTCCCCGAGCAGCGCGGCGATCTCGGCCTCGTAGAACGGCGAGCCCACCCGGCGGACCACGTCCAGCGCCGACTCCAGGTGGCTCGCGGCCCGTGCCGGGTCACCCCGGCGCAGGTGCACGCCACCCGTGGACATCAGGCACCTGGCCTGCCCGACGTGGTCGCCGGCGAACGCCATCAGCTCGGCCGCCGAGGCCAGCTCGGCCAGTCCCTCGGCGACGCGGCCGAGGTCGGCGAGCACCTCGCCGATCCGCCGCCCGCACAGCGCCTCGGCGCGGCGCGGGCCGATCCGCCGGCGGACGTCCCGCGCCCCGGTGAGCCGGCGCAGCGCCAGCGGCAGGTCGCCCGCGCCCTGGGCGACGCCGCCGAGTTCGGTGAGCGCCACCGCGACGCCCTGCTGGTCGCCGTCCTGCTCGGCGATCTCCAACGCGCGCGCCCCTTCCCGTTCCTCGTCGGCGAAGTACCCCAGCGAGCCGTAGGAGTAGGTCAGCTGCGCGCGCAGCTTCGCCTCCGCCTCGCGGTCGCCGAGGCGGACCGTCGCCGGGACGCCCAGCGCGTGCAGGGCGAACCAATCGTCGGTGTGCCGGGCGTGCAGGTAGAACCCCCACAGCGCCTCGCAGAACTGCCACACCAGGTCGTCCCAGCCCAGCTCGGCGGCGACCCGGCAGGCGTCCCGGACGTTGGCCCGCTCGTGCTCCAGCCACTCCAGCGCGGCGCGCGGGCCGGCCGACGCGACGGCGCCGACCCGGTAGCGCGGACCGACTCGGTGCCGGGTGGGCCGCAGCGCCAGGTCCGCGTCGACCAGCCGGTCGAGGTACCACTCGACCACCCGCCGGGACGCGGCGTTGCGCTGCGCGGCGGAGTCCCGGTCCGCGTGGCGACGGGCGTGCAGGCGCAACAGGTCGTGGAACCGGAACCGCTCGTCGGCCACCTCCGCCACCAGGTTCTTCTCCACCAGGTCGGCCAGGACCGCCTCCACCTCGCGCGGGGGTTCACCGGCCGCCGCTGCGGCGGCTTGGACGCCGAAGGAGTGGCCGGGGTGCAGCGCGCATAGGCGGTAGACCTTCGCGTGCCCCGGCGGCAGGTCGACGTACGATAGGTCGAGCACCGCCTCCACCGAGACGTCGTCGACCAGCGCCAACCCGGCGAGCCGTTCGGTCCGCAGCGAGCCGACCTCCTTCGACAGCGTGCGCCTCGGGTTCGTGGACAGCCTCGCCCCGACGACGGACAGCGCGATCGGCAGGCCGCCGCACAGGTGGGCCAGCTCCCGGGCCGCGTCGGGTTCCGAGGCGACCCGCTGCCCGACCGCGCGCTCCAGCAGCTCCAGCGACGAGTTCAAGTCGAACGACTCGACCTCCACGAACCGGGCCCCGTCGACGGCGAGACCGCCGAGCCGCCACCGGCTGGTGGCCACCACCGCGCTGCGCGTCGACGTGGGCAGCAGCGACCGCACTTGGGCCGCCGAGACCGCGTTGTCCAGCAGCAGCGACATCGCGCGGTC
Source organism: Actinosynnema sp. NPDC050436 (assembly GCF_040655415.1). Classification (NCBI taxonomy): domain Bacteria; kingdom Bacillati; phylum Actinomycetota; class Actinomycetes; order Pseudonocardiales; family Pseudonocardiaceae; genus Actinosynnema; species Actinosynnema sp. NPDC050436. The sequence continues at coordinate 425,158 of NZ_JBFAJV010000004.1, forward strand.
GGCGGTGAGCGACCGGAACAGGGCCTGTCTTCGAGCCAGGCCGGACGGGATGTCGGTGCCGGGCACGCCGAGCGCGAGCAGGAACCACTCCAGGACCTCCTCCGGGACGGCGGGTCCCTCGGGGGTGTGCGCGCCGAGGTCCGCGTAGAGCTGGCCGTCGGGGAACCGGGCCTTGGTGCGGTGCAGCCACCGCAGGGCGAGCGACGTCTTGCCGACTCCGCCGGGTCCGCTCACCACGGCCACCAGGGGTTCGTCGGCGGCCAGCCAGCCGTCGAGGTCAGCGAGCTCCCGGCGGCGGCTGGTGAACAGCCTCGGTGCGGGTGGGAGCTGGTAGGGCACCGGTGGGCGGTGCCGCTCGCCGTGGAAGTGCACCTCCCCGACGCTGCCCGCCTGCACCACAGGCCCCTGCGCCGTGCCGGACACCACGTTCTCCCCGCCCTTGGTCACGCGAGTTCCTCCCCTGCGCACTCGGTGTGATCCGAGTGTCACAGATCGACACGGCCACCAGGGGTCGTGTCGTGCGCTCCCTTCGGCCGGGTGGACGCCGAAGTCAGGGGTGGCACGAGATAACGAACAGGTAACGGCCAGGTCGCGGAACGGGAGTGGCACGTATGCCCCGGTGTCCGACGCCCACCGGCGGTCGGGGTTGGCAGTTCAGGCGCGTACCTACGACGAGGTGACACATCCATGACGCGGAACCAGGGGCGGCACCGGTTCTCCCGGCGCACCAAGCTCACGGCCGGGCTCGCCGGACTGGCGGTGGCGACCGGCCTGGCGGTCGGGATCTCCACCACCGGCGACCAGGGCACGGCCCAGGCGGACGGGGCCGACAAGTCCCTGTTCGTCGACATCACCAAGCAGGGCCGCAACGTCACGGTGCCCAGGCCCGGACGGGGCGCGACGACCGGGACGTTCGGCGTCGACTGCGGTCGCAACGAGAACGGGCACTTCAACCCGGACAACTTCATCGCGCAGCCCGGTGTCCGCAACGGCGCCCAGCACCTGCACGACTACGTGGGCAACGTGACCACGGACGCGGACTCGACCGACGAGAGCCTGGCCGAGGGCGAGACCACCTGCAAGAACGGCGACCAGTCCACGTACTTCTGGCCCGTCGTGCGGATCGACGCCGACGGCGAGGGCGAGGAGCCCGGCACGCCCGCGAACGCCGAGGTGGAGTGCCCGGACGTGAAGCGCAAGCTGCGCGACGTCCCGCGCCAGGCGCGCGCCGAGGTCGACCGCAACCTCAAGGCCCTCAAGGACCAGGTCGCCGAGGCGAACACCAAGCTCAGGTCCATCGACGTCGACGACCCGCGAGCGGTCAACGAGCAGGTGTTGAAACCGCTGCGCGACAAGCGTTCGGCCACCATCGGACGGATCGTCGACGCCATCGACCGGGTGTCGCGGCGACCGCGCGGGCTGCAACGGCTCGCCCCCTGCACGATCAAGGACGGCGACGCCGAGGACGCCAAGGTGGCCGAGGCGCAGAAGGAGGCCGAGCCGGACGCGCCGGAGAAGGGCGACGGCAAGAGCACGAGCGACGAGAACGAGCTGCCCGGCAACGAGGGCGACATCCAGCGCCCCGCCGCCGTGGACCTCTCCTTCCGGGGCAGCCCGGTCGGCGAGGTCACCGCGATGCCCCGGTTCCTGCGCGTGCTCTACGGCGACGCCAAGGTGTCGACCAACGGCACCCGCAACGCCCGGAACTCGTGGACCTGCACGGGTTTCGAGGACAAGGTGCTGATGAACAAGTACCCGATCTGCCCGCAGGGCAGCAAGGTCAAGCGCGTGCACGACTTCGCGAGCTGCTGGGACGGCCGGAACACCGACAGCGCCAACCACCGCGACCACATCGTCTACCCGGACCAGGACGGCCGGTGCCCCAGGGGTTTCCAGGCGGTGCCGCAGCTCCGGATCAGCCTGACCTACGACATCCCGCGCGACGTCCAGGTCGCCGGCCGGTACGCGGTCGACGCGTTCCCGGAGGAGAAGCACAACCCCTTCTCCGACCACGACGACTTCGCCAACGTGATGTCCGACGAGATCATGCAGCGCGTGGTGGACTGCATCAACAGCGGCAAGAAGTGCCGGGAGTAGGCGGACGTCGCCGGAGCGGCGCGGCACCGCGCGGGGTCAGGGGATCGCCAGACCGGCTCGCCGCAACGACTCCTCGACGCGGAGGCGCTCGATCTCGCGGTCGAGGCCCTCGGGGACGTCGTCCAGCCGGTGCGCCACGCCCACCGCCGCGCACGCCTGCGCCAACAAGTCGTCGTACGCCTGCCGCGCCCCCGCCCGGCGGGCGTACGGCGTGCCGGGCCGGACGTCGGCCAGCGCCCGGTGCACCCGTCTCAGGTCGGCGGCCAGCCGCTCGACGGGCAGCGCCCGCGCCACGACGGGCGGGCGGCGCAGCCGGCGCACCAGGCGGGGGACGCGGAGCGCGGCCCAGCAGATCGCGGACGGCGCGAGCGCGGCGACCGCGAACAACGCGAGGTTGGCCGACGGGGTGGAGGCCACCGACCCAGTATCACCCCGGTGGCGGGGCCGCGTACAGGGCAGGGGGAGCGGTGGGTTCCGCCGGGTCGACGGGGGTGGTGAGGCCCGCCGGGCCGACGTCCGGCAGTCCCGCCGCCGGCCCGGCAGGCAGCGACTTGCGGGTACAACCGCCCACGCCGTGCGGGCGGCTCATCTTCGTCCGATCGTGTTCGTAGGAGGGCACAGATCGACTCTTCGTAGGAGCCTGGGTCCCATGCGCCACCGCCGTAGCCGATCAGGCGGCCCGGTCCGTGCACCGGGCCGCACAACGGGGTCACCGGACCAGTCGCGCCCGCCGGCCCGCCGGGAGGGGCCGATGACGATCAGCACGCACGTCCTCGACGCGGCGCGGGGCCGGCCCGCAGTCGGGGTCCGGGTGCGCCTGGAGCACGGCGGTGCGACCGTCGCGGAGGCCGTCACCGGACCGGACGGCCGGATCACCGGGTGGCCCTCGGACACCGCCGGGGTTCACCGGCTGGTGTTCGACACCGGCGGGGTGGCGCCGTTCTTCCCGGAGGTGGTGCCGGACTTCCGGGTCACCGAGCCCGGCGAGCACCACCACGTGCCGCTGCTGCTGTCCCCGTTCGCGTACTCCACCTATCGGGGCGGCTGATGGACTTCCTGCGGCCCGACACCCTCGCCGAGGCGCTGGCGCTCAAGGCGGAGCGCCCCTCGGCCGTGCCCGTCGCGGGCGGCACGGACGTGATGGTGGAGCTGAACTTCGACCACCGCCGGCCGGACGCGCTGCTGGACCTGACCCGGATCGCGGAGCTGCGCGAGTGGTCGGTGTCGGCCGGCGTGGTGCGCCTCGGCGCGGGCGTGCCCTACAGCCGGGTGATCACCGAGCTGGGCGACCGCCTGCCCGGACTGGCGATGGCGTCCCGCACGGTCGGCTCGCCGCAGATCCGCAACCGGGGCACGGTCGGGGGCAACCTCGGCGCGGCCTCCCCCGCCGGCGACACCCACCCGGTGCTGCTGGCGTCGGACGCCGTGGTCGAGGCGGTGTCGGCGCGCGGCGCGCGGATGATCCCGGCCACCGCGTTCTACCTCGGCGCGAAGCGCAACGCGCTGGAGCCCGACGAGCTGGTCGCGGCCGTCCACCTGCCCGAGACCGGGGCACCGCAGCAGTTCGCCAAGGTGGGCACGCGCAACGCGATGGTGATCGCGGTGTGCTCCTTCGCCATCTCCCTGCACCCCGGTGCCGGCCGGGTCGGGGCGGCCGTGGGCAGCGCCGCGCCGACCCCGCGCCGGGCCCCGGCGGCGGAGGAGTTCCTGTCCGGCGAGCTGACCGCGACCGGCCGCTGGGAGTCGCCGACGCCGCTGCCGGACTCGGTCACCCGCCGGTTCGGCGAGCTGGCCGCGCGGGCCGCGAGCCCGATCGACGACGTGCGCGGGTCGGCCGCGTACCGCACGCACGCCCTGGCCGTGCTGGCCCGCCGCACGCTGGCCTGGGCGTGGCGGGACTACACCGGGAAGGTCGCCTGAAGCCATGCGCGTGAACGTGACGGTCAACGGGGAGCAGCGCCGGGCGGACGACGTCTGGGAGGGCGAGAGCCTGCTGTTCGTGCTGCGCGAGCGGCTGGGGCTGCCCGGTTCCAAGAACGCCTGCGAGCAGGGCGAGTGCGGCTCGTGCACGGTCTACCTGGACGGCGTGCCGGTGTGCGCGTGCCTGGTGGCCGCCGGCCAGGCGGAGGGCCGCGAGGTGCGCACGGTCGAGGGCCTGGCGCGCGGTGCGGAGCTGGACCCGGTGCAGGAGGCGTTCGTGGAGGCGGGGGCGGTGCAGTGCGGCTTCTGCACGCCGGGCCTGGTGGTCGCGGCCCACGACCTCCTCCACCGGGTGCCGGACCCGGGCGACCCGGAGATCCGCGAGGCGCTGGCCGGGAACCTGTGCCGCTGCACCGGGTACGAGAAGATCCTCGACGCGGTGCGGCTCGCCGCGCGCAAGGCGCGGGCGTGACCCCGACCCCGGCCGGGCTGACCTCGGCGGTGTCCGGGGGCATCGGCGAGAGCCCGCAGCGCCCGGACGGCACCCTGAAGGTGCGCGGCGAGTTCGCCTTCGCCTCGGACCTGTGGCACGAGGACATGATCTGGGGCGCGACCCTGCGCAGCCCGCACCCGTACGCGCGGATCACCTCCGTCGACCTCACCGACGCGCTGAAGGTGCCCGGCGTGCACGCGGTGCTCACCCACCGGGACGTGCCGGGGCGCAACCTCTACGGTTTGGAGCACAAGGACCAGCCGGTGCTGGCCGAGGACGTCGTGCGCTACCAGGGGGAACCGGTCGCGCTGGTCGGGGCGGACCACCCGGAGACGGCACTGCGCGCGATCAAGCGCATCCACGTCGAGTACGAGGAGCTGACGCCGGTCGTGGACGTGGAGACCGCGTTGCAGGACATCGCGCTGCACCCCGGTGGCAACCTGGTGCGGCACGTGCCGGTCCGGCGCGGCGACCCCTCCGCGACCGCCGACGTCGTGGTCACCGGCCGGTACGAGGTCGGGATGCAGGACCAGGCTTTCCTGGGCCCGGAGTCGGGCTTGGCGGTGCCCGCCGAGGACGGCGGCGTCGACCTGTACGTCGCCACCCAGTGGCTGCACGTGGACCAGGCGCAGGTGGCGTCGGCGCTGGGTTTGCCGCCGGAGCGCGTCCGGCTCACGCTGTCCGGCGTCGGCGGGGCGTTCGGCGGGCGCGAGGACCTGTCGATGCAGGTGCACGCCTGCCTGCTGGCGCTGCACACCGGCAAGCCCACCAAGATGGTCTACAACCGCGAGGAGTCGTTCTTCGGGCACGTGCACCGGCACCCGGCGGTGCTGCACTACGAGCACGGCGCGGATCGCAGCGGGAAACTGGTGTACGTCAGGGCGAAGATCCACCTCGACGGCGGCGCGTACGCGTCCAGCACGCCCGCCGTGGTGGCGAACGCGGCCACGCTCGGTGTCGGCCCGTACAACGTGGACAACGTGTCCATCGACGCCTGGGGCGTCTACACGAACAACCCGCCGTGCGGTGCGATGCGCGGATTCGGTGCGGTGCAAGCGGCTTTCGCCTACGAGTCCCAAATGGACAGACTGGCCGAGGCGCTGGGCGTCGACCCGGTGGCCGTGCGGCTGACCAACGCCATGGCCGAGGGTTCGGTGATGCCGACCGGGCAGGTGGTCGACTCCGCCGCGCCCGTCGCGCGGCTGCTGGAACTGGTGCGGGACCGGCCGCTGCCACCGCCGCCGGGCGCGCTGGACCTGCGGGAGGTGCCCGGCGGCGTCGGCAACACCACGCACGGCGAGGGGGTGGTGCGCGGTGTGGGGTACGCCGTGGGGATCAAGAACGTCTGCTTCTCCGAGGGCTACGACGACTACTCCACCGCCCGCGTCCGGCTCCAGGTGGTCAACGGCGAGGCCGTCGCGCTCGCGCACACCGCCGCGTGCGAGGTGGGCCAGGGCCTGGTGACGGTCGTGCAGCAGATCGTGCGCACCGAACTGGGCGTCGAGCGGGTGACGGTCCTGCCCATGGACACCGCCATCGGCAACGGCGGCTCCACCTCGGCGTCCCGGCAGACCTACGTGACCGGCGGCGCGGTGAAGGCCGCGTGCGCGGCGGTGCGCGACGGGGTGCTCCGGCTGGCCGGCGGGCGGGACGCCACCGACCTGGTCGCCGTGCTGGGCGACGAGGTGGTGGACGAGACCGTCGAGTGGCGGCACCGGGCGACCGAGCCGATCGACCCGGTGACCGGGCAGGGCGACGCGCACGTCCAGTACGGCTTCGCCGCGCACCGCGCGGTGGTCGACGTGGACGTGGAGCTGGGCCTGGTGAAGGTGGTCGGGCTGGACTGCGCGCAGGACGTCGGCAGGGCGCTCAACCCACAGGCCGTGCTCGGCCAGATCCAGGGCGGCTCGGCGCAGGGCCTCGGCCTGGCCGTGATGGAGGAGATCCGGACCGCCGGCGGCCGGGTGCGCAACCCGTCGTTCACCGACTACCTGATCCCGACCGCGCTGGACGTGCCCGCGATGGGCATCGACGTGCTGGAGCTGGCCGACCCCCACGCCCCGTACGGTGTGCGGGGGGTCGGCGAACCGCCCACGATCTCCTCCACCCCGGCGATCGTGGCCGCCATCCGGGCCGCCACCGGCCTCGCCCTGACCCGCGTGCCGGTCCGGCCCGAGCACCTCACCGGCACCTGACCCGCACGTCCCAGGAGGAAGCCCGCGATGACCGTCTCCGCGTCCCCCGACTGCGCCTGGCTGCGCGAGTCCATCGACCTGGCCACCCGCAGCGTCGCCACCGGCGGCGGCCCGTTCGGCGCGGTGGTCGTCCGCGCCGGCCGGGTGATCGCCACCGGCACCAACCAGGTCACCACCGCGCTCGACCCGACCGCGCACGCCGAGGTGATGGCGATCCGCGCGGCGTGCCGGGTGGTCGGCGACTTCAAGCTGACCGGGTGTTTGCTGGTCTCGTCCTGCGAGCCGTGCCCGCTGTGCCTGTCGGCCGCGCTGTGGGCGCGGCTGGACCGGGTCGTCTACGCCGCCGACCGGCACGCCGCCGCAGCCGCCGGGTTCGACGACGGCGAGTTCTACGAGCTGTTCGACAAGCCCCGCGAGGAGTGGAGCCTGCCCGTGCACCAGATCCCGACCGACGAGGACAACGCACCGTTCACGGCGTGGCTGTCCCGGGCCGACCGCGTCGACTACTAGCGCGGTCGCACGTCAAGGGGTGCGGGGACCTGGTCGGGGCCGACCCTCCTCGATCAACGTCTTGGCGGCTGCACGGCCCACCCGCAGGAAGTTCGCGGCGCGGGAAGCGTCGCGGTCGGTGAACTCGTAGATGCGGTAGGCCGCACGGGCGCGGGCGGCGCGCAGGTCGGCGACCACCGTGGTGCGCACCAGGTCGGACAGGGCTCGCGCGGTCTCCCCGGTGGCGACCGCGCCCGGCAGGTCGGTGAGGCCGCCGGTCAGCGCCGCCACCGCGTCGCGGGCGTGCCGGGCCGCGCGGACCAGGTCGGTGGAGTCGTCCTCGTCGTGCTCCGCGCCCGCCTCGTAGACGCGGCGCACGGCCTCGTCGGGGGACAGCTCCGTCCACACCTCGTCCGGCCGGGCGCGCTCGGCCACGTACGCGCCGCCGGGGGTCAGCCAGACCGACTCCACGCCGTCGCCGCGCGGGGCCTCGCGCACGACCCGGCGCGCGCCGGCCCGCTCGAACCACCACGCCCGGGTCCACGGCTGCCCGCCGGTGACGAACACGGTGCCGGCCTCCGGGCACGGGAGCACGTCGCCCTGCTCGTCCGGGATGCCGTAGTGGGACCGGCCGGGCTCCGCCGGGGCGCACAGCCGGGCCGCCGCTCCGACGTCCAGCCCGTCCGACGCGTCCGGCAGGTCCGCTCCGGTCAGCGCGACGGGGTACGCGGACTCGCCGGTCCACTCCCCGACCGCCCAGCCCCGCGCCGTCACCCGGATGCCGGTCCGCTCGGGCGGTGCGCCGCGCCGGACGGCCTCGTGCAGCGCCGGCACCAGACCGGGGTCGATGACGGACTCGATCACGGCGCCCACGTTACGTCACACCCCGCCCAGCAGACCCCGTTCGTACGCCTCGGCCACCGCCGACGCCCGGTCCTTGACGCCCAGCTTCGCGTACACGTGCACCAGGTGCGTCTTCACGGTCGCCTCGCTGATGAACAGCCGCACCGCCGCCTCCCGGTTCGTGCAGCCGCGCGCGATCAGGCCGAGCACCTCGACCTCCCGGTCGCTGAGCGGTTCCGAGGCCGGCGCGCGCACCTGGCCGACCAGCCGCGTGGCCACCGAGGGCGAGAGCACCGCCTCGCCGCGCGCCGCCGAGCGCACCGCCCGGAACAGCTCGTCGCGCGGCGTGTCCTTGAGCAGGTAGCCGGTCGCGCCCGCCTTGATCGCGGGCAGCACGTCGCTGTCGGTGTCGTAGGTGGTGAGCACCAGCACCCGGGCCGGGAGGCCGCGCAGCCGCCCGATCGCGGTCACCCCGTCCACGCCCGGCATCCGCAGATCCATCAGCACGACGTCCGGGTCCTGCGCCCGCACCACGGCCTCCGCCTCCGCGCCGTCCGCCGCCTCGCCGACCACGTCCACGTCGCCGGCCGCCGCGAGCATCCCGCGCAGCCCGTCGCGCACCACCGGGTGGTCGTCCACGATCACCACGCGGATCACCGGGCCACCTCCGCCGGGATGGCGGGCACCGACGCCGAGACCGCCGTGCCCGAGCCCGGCTCCGACTCGACCGCCAGCGACCCGGCCAGCCGGGACACCCGCTGCCGCATCCCGACCAGGCCGTACCCGTCGGTCCCCCGGCCCGGGTCGAACCCGGAACCGTCGTCGCGGACGTCCAGCGTCACCACGTCCTCCATGTAGGACAGGGTCAGGCCCACCCGCGAGGCGGCGGCGTGCTTGGCCACGTTGGACAGCGCCTCCTGCGCGGTGCGCAGCAGCGCCACCTCCACCTCCGGGTGCAGCGGCCGGGCCGGGCCGGTCGTGGCGACGGTCGCGGGCACGCCGGTCTGGTCGGTCCAGCCCGTCGCCACCTCGGCCAGCGCGTCCGGCAGGTTGGCGTCCTCCAGCGCGGGCGGGCGCAGCGCGTGCACCGAGCGGCGGGCCTCGGCGAGGTTCTCCCGCGCCAGCCGCAGCGCGGTGTCCACCCGCCGGGACGGGTCGTCCACGGCCTGCAACTGGGTGATGATGCCGGCGAAGCCCTGGGCGAGCGTGTCGTGGATCTCCCCCGCCAGCCGCTGCCGCTCGTCCAGCACGCCCGCCTCCCGCGCCTGGATCAGCAGCTGGGCGTGCAGGCCCGCGTTCTCCTCCATCATCGCGGCCATCTCCGCGACCATCTCCTTGCGCCGCCGGGACTGCTCGGTGGTGATGTAGCCGAGCAGCGTGAACGTCATCGCCACCGTGACGATGAAGAACGTGATCACCGCGTAGGTGAGGACGGCCACCGGTTCGGCCGGCGGGAAGCCGCCGTAGAGCGAGGTGGCGGCGATCAGCGCGTTGAGCAGGACGCCGACGAACTTCAGCCGGCCGTGCAGGCAGTCGACCGCGTACACGTACCCGGCGAACGAGTAGAAGCCGAAGATCGGGTCGTCCAGGCCGAGCACCGCGTAGAACACCAGGACGCCGGCGAAGAACAGGGCCATCCGCCCGGGGCTCGCCCGCCACGCCGGGTGCAGCGCGTGCCACCACAGCATCCACACCGCCGCGGCGGCCACCACCGCCAGGGTGGCCAGCCGCCGCTGCGGCGGGTCGGGCACCAGGATCAGGTACATCACCGTCGGCAGCAGCAGGGCGAGGTACGGGACCAGGTTCGCCAGCACGCCCAGGCGGCGCTCCCACACGTCGAGCCGGTCTGCCACGACAGCCACCTACTCCCAGCGGAACGACTTCGCCGCGACGGTACCCGCCACCAGCGCGGTCGCGGCGAGGATGCCCAGGTGCACGGCGCTGGGCGCGGTGCCCAGCCACGCGTCCTGGAGCGCGCCCACCCCCGGCGGCAGGTGCTCGCCGACGCGGACCAGCAGGTCGGGCATGAGGAACCTCGGCAGGTAGGCGCCGCCGAAGAACATCACCAGCATGAACACCACCGTCGCCCAGCCGCCGGCCGCACCCGCCGTCGGGGCCCAGGCGGCGACCAGCAGGCCGAGCGCGGACAGCGACAGCATCCCGAGCAGGCAGGCGGCCAGGAAGCCGAGCGGGCTGCGCGGCAGGTCGACGTCGTACACCGCCTTGCCCACCACCAGCAGCAGCCCGATCGACACCGCGCCCGCCAGCAGGTTCACCGCGAGCTGGGCGACCAGCAGGCGGGACGGGTGCACCGGGGTGGTGGAGAACCGGCGCAGCACGCCCTTCTCCCGGTAGGCGGCGACCGTGGTGGGCAGCCGGTTGAGCCCCAGGAACGCCAGCGCGATCACGACGAGCGTGGGCCCGTAGGCGTCGATGAAGCGCAGGTCGCCGAACTTCGGGTCGGGCGTGCGCAGGGCGGGGATCGCGCCGAGCACCAGCAGCAGCGCGGTCGGGAAGAAGACGGCGAACCCGACCATGGCCGGCTCGCGCAGGAACAGCTTCCACTCGATTGAGATGATCTTGTTCATGGTCACTCCGAGAGCGCTTTGCCGGTGAGTCGGATGAAGGCGTCGTCCAGGCCGGCCTGCTCGACGCGCAGGTCGGCGGCCACGACCTGCTTGCGCGCGAGGACCGAGGTGACGGCGTGCAGCAGGTTCCCGGTGCCGGTGACCACGACCTGCGGCCCGTGCCGCTCGACCGAGGTGACCTCCGGCAGCACGTCGAGCAGGCCGGTGTCCAGCGGCGTGGTCGGCCGGAACCGCACGGTCTGCTCCCCGCCCAGCCGGGCCACCAGCCCGGCCGGGCTGTCCACCGCGACCAGCTCCCCGGCGTCGATCAGCGCGAGCCGGTCGCACAACCGCTCGGCCTCCTCCATGAAGTGGGTGACCAGGACGACGGTCACCCCGGAGTCGCGGACCCGCTCGACCAGGCTCCAGGTGTCCCGGCGGGCCTGCGGGTCGAGCCCGGTGGTCAGCTCGTCCAGCACGGCGACCCTCGGCCGCCCCACCAGCGCGAGCGCGATGGAGACCCGCTGCTTCTGCCCACCGGACAGCTCCCGGTACTGGGCGCGCACCCGGTCGCCGATCCCGAGCAGGTCGAGCAGCTCCCGCCAGTCGGCGGGCGCGCGGTAGAAGGAGGCGTAGAGCGCCAGCGCCTCCCCCACCCGGATCCGCTCGGGCAGCTCGCTCTCCTGCAACTGCGCCCCGAGCACCTCCCGGACCCCCGCCCGGTCCCGCCGGGGATCGAGCCCGGCGACCCGGATCGTCCCGGAATCCGGCGAGCGCAACCCCTCGACGCACTCGACGGTCGTCGTCTTGCCCGCCCCGTTGGGGCCGAGGATGCCGAAGATCTCCCCCTCGTCGACGGAGAACGACACCCCGCCCACCGCGACCTTCTCGCCGTAGCGCTTGACGAGGTCGACCACCTCGATGATTGCCATGCCCCCAGCCTCGCGGCCTCACCCGTCCGGCGGATCGCACAGCGAGCCAGACCCGGGGTCAACCGATCGGTTGACCGCCGCTCAACCACCGCTCGGGGGACCTGGCGAAGGTGAACAGCGTGTCCGGGGTGAGCGTGCGGTCCGAACGGTGGACGGCGAACACCGCGCTGCCCGGACGGTGCCCCATCCACCTGGCCCGGCCCGGGTCGTGCAACGCCACCAGGTCGCGGAACCCGGCCTACGTCTCGGGGTCCGTCAGGCTCTCGCCCGACACCGAGCCCTGGGCGAAGAGGTGGCTCACGCGACGCGGCGTGGCGGTCGTAGGCACCCTCGTGGACCTTGCCGTCGGCATTGGGGGTGCCGACGTCCGACCGGGCGGGGTCCATGGCGGCGGCGGTCGAATGCCCTGCGCACCACGAGGTCGACGTGCCGCAGGTACTCGTCGCAGAGCGCGAACCACTCCCCGTCGAGCAGGATGTGCCGCCTGCCGCCGAGATCCACCCCGGCCGCGATCCACTGCAACGCGGGCACCTTGTCGCTCGGGCTGCCACCGTGCTCGTCAACACCGTCGACGTGCCCGGAACCGAGGGCCGCCACCACGGCGTCGAGAGCAAGAGTTCCAGATCCGCGCACCGGGGATCGCTGGGAAGTTTCCGACGAACCCACTGGAGCGGTTCGAGTGCCTCGACAACCGGGCACTCGGCCAGGACGCGGTTGATCTCGCGGAGGTCTGCGACCATCCCGTCGCCTCCACGCTGAGCGCGAGCTCGAGGCCGTCACGGCACTCCACGCCCAACCTCGGCTTGGGCGTGCTCGCGCAGCCCGAACCCCCAGAGCCCCTGCCCCCTGGGCACGGTGCGGCGGTCGACCTGCGCCTTCGCGCTCAACGCCCACCTGGTGAGCCGCTCGGGTGGCGCTACGGCGCGGGGTGGAGGCCGTGCAGGGTTTGGGTCAGGAGGGCGTTCAGCACGTTCTCGCTCTGCTCCACATCACCCGGGCGGACCGTGCGGGCTGCTGCCTCAACCGAACCGTGGATCAGCAGGGCGCGCAGGCCCGGCTGGGGGACGCGCGCCTCGACCAGGACGCCGACCAGCGGTGCGAGGAGCTTCTCGTGCTCGGCGCGGATCTGGCGGCGGCTGGCTTCGGGGAGGGCGTGGGCGGAGAGGGCCACCACCGCGCCGTGGCTGCCGTCCACGATGATCTCCAGCACCGTCCTCAGGTACGCCTCGACCTTGGCGGGCACGCCGTCGACCGCGTGCACCGCCGACGCCAGGCGCCGGGCCTGGTCGGGCAGTTCGTCGGTCACGATCGCCGCGACCAGCTCCTCGCGCGACCGGAAGTACTCGTAGAGGGACGGCCGGGACAGGCCCACGCGGCGGGCCAGCGCGGCCAGCGTCAGGGCGTCCGGCCCCTCCTCCGCCACGATCGCGCGGCCGGCGGCGAGCAGGTCGCGCAGCCGGTTCGCGCGGTGTTGCGCGACGGTGTCGGCGCTGATCCTCGGCACCCATCAGATAGTAGCCCCTTGCTTTCCCGACGCCGCGTTGGAATAGTTCCCTACGTAGCGTCGGGAACTTGGAGGTACCGCGTGTTCGTTGCGACCAACCGTCTGTTCGTGCCCGAGGACCGCGCAGAGGAGTTCGAAGCGCACTTCCGGGAGAACATGCGCACCTACCTGCCGGGCGTCCCCGGCCTGCGCCGCAGCACGCTGCTGCGCCCCACCCGCCCGGACCAGCCCTACGTCTCGGTGAACGAGTTCGACACCGAGGAGGACTTCAAGGCGTGGGTCCGCTCCGACTCGTTCAGAGAAGCGCACAAGCGCAACGCGGGCATCGCCCGGCACGTCACCGGCAACGCCGTCGAGACCTTCCAGCCCACCGAGGACCTGGTGCTGGCCTCCTGACCGGGGCCCCACCGAAATCCAAGAACACAGCGGGATTACCGGGGGCTACGGGACGGAGATCGCCTTCATGCGGGCGATCTCGTCGGACTGCGACGCGACCACGTCGTTGGCCATCTCCTCGACCCGCACGTCCGACCCGGTGGACAGCAGGTCCACCGCCATCTTCAACGCGCCCTCGTGGTGCGCGATCATCATTTGCAGGAACAGGCGGTCGAAGTCGTCGCCCTTCGCGGCTTTCAGCGCCGCCAGTTGCTCGTCGGTGGCCATGCCGGGCATGGAGCGGTGGTCCACGTCCGGCAGGCTGCCGTTGTGGCCGTGCGCCGGCGCATTCTGCGCGTACTGGCGCTGCCACTGCTCCATCGCGCCGATCTCCGGCCCCTGCGTGTCGTGGATGCGCGACGCGAGGCCCTTCACCGTCTCGTTTCGCGCGCGTTCCGGGGCGAGCGCGGACATCTCCAGCGCCTGCTTGTGGTGCACGACCATGCTCGCCACGTACGTCAGGTCGGCCTCGTTCGGCGCGACCCAGCGGTCCGTGCCGACGTCACCCGGCGCCATCGTCTCGGCCTGCTCACCAGGCCCCTTCGGCACGATGACGGGCGGCGCGTCGTCCGGTTGGGCCGTGCACGCGGCGAGAAAGGCGACCAGGACCGCGACCAACAAGATCCGCATACGACAAACCCCCTCGGCTCCCAGGTCACCGTACCCGGACGTCCCACCAGCCGGAATAAGCACCTTACCGACGATCGGGCCTGGTGGTTAGCCTCGCAAAGGGGCAATACTGCGGTCACTGCTACAGGTTTGGAAGGGGAGACCTGAAGTGACTGCACGCGATTCGTCGCGCCGGCGCAGAACCGGTGCGATCACGGGGGCGGTGGCACTCGCCCTCTCTACCCTGACGTGGGGGCCGCAGGCGCTGGCGGACCCCTCGGCGGACGCCGACCTGGCCGGGCTGTCGGAAGCCCAGCTCGTCGCGCAGGAACAGCCGGGCACGGGCCTTCCGGGCGTCGACGAGATCCGCAACAGCCGCAACGTCAAGCACATCGCCAACCTGCCGAAGCCCGCTCCGTTCACCGAGTCGTCCACCTGGTCGGACCTGGCCTTCCAGGACGGCTACGCGTTCGACGGCAACTACGACGGGTTCGTCGTCTACGACATCCGCAACCCGCACAAGCCCAAGATCGTGAGCACGGTGCTCTGCCCCGGTTCCCAGAACGACATCTCCGTCCGGGGCAACCTGCTGTTCCTGTCCACCGACTCGTCGCGCAGCGACAACTCGTGCTCCAGCACCCCGCTGCCGGCCACGAACAAGAACGCCTGGGAGGGCATCAAGGTCTTCGACATCAGCGACAAGCGCAACCCGCGCTACGTCGCGGCTGTCGAGACCAAGTGCGGCTCCCACACCCACACGCTGGTGCCGGACAAGAAGGGCAAGGACGTCTACCTGTACGTGTCGTCCTACAGCCCGAACGCCACGTTCCCGGACTGCCAGCCCCCGCACGACCTGATCTCCATCGTCAAGGTGCCGCTGAAGAACCCGGCGGCGGCGTCCCTGCTCTCGGAGAACGTGCTGTTCCCCGACGGCGGCAACGCCGGCAGGCCCGGCACCGTGCCGGACGGCTACGTCACGGCGACCTCCGGCTGCCACGACATCACCGTGTACCCGTCGAAGGACCTGGCGGCGGGCGCGTGCATGGGTGACGGCGTCCTGTGGGACATCTCGAACCGGGAGAAGCCCCGCGAGATCAGCCGCGTGCAGGACGACAAGAACTTCGCGTTCTGGCACTCGGCCACGTTCAACAACGCCGGCACCAAGGTCGTGTTCACCGACGAGCTGGGCGGCGGCGGCGCGGCGACGTGCAACGAGACGATCGGCAAGACCCGTGGCGCGGACGGCATCTACGACGTCACCGGTCGTGGGGACGACCGCAAGCTGGAGTTCCGCTCGTACTACAAGATCTCCCGGGTGCAGGGTGACACCGAGAACTGCGTGGCGCACAACGGTTCGCTGATCCCCGTGCAGGGGCGCGACATCATGGTGCAGGCGTGGTACCAGGGCGGCATCTCGATCTGGGACTTCACCGACTCCCGCAACCCCAAGGAGATCGGCTGGTTCGAGCGCGGCCCGCTGCCGGACGGCAAGGGCGGCGGCGCGTGGTCGACGTACTACTACAACGGCTACATCTACTCGTCGGACATGGCGAAGGGCTTCGACGTCCTGGACATCCGGGACCCGCGCGTGCTCACCGCCAAGTTCATCCGCGTGGGTGAGCTGAACGTGCAGACCCAGGGCCACTACCGGGAACTGTTCCCGAGGTAGCCCGCAGGCACGAGGAGGGGCCCGTCCGGCACCGGACGGGCCCCTCCTGCACGACCGGGATCAGCGGCGTCCCACGACGGTCGTGACCGCCACCAGGGCCGCCAGGACCACCGCCACCGCGTGGACCGGCACGGGGGTGAACGGGGCCGCCAGCGCGAGCGCGGCGGCGACCGGGAACACCCAGCCGACCGGCCCGCGGTGCGCCGGCCGCACCTGGAGGTACCAGACCACGAGCAGGAACACCGCGACCGGGAGCGCCGTCGCCATCCCGGCGGCCGACGCCGACAGGTGCGCGGCGTGCAGGTCGTGGTCCACCGCCACGGCCAGGCCCGCGCCGACCGCCGCGACCGAGGCGAACACCAGGTAGTGGCCGTAGCCCCAGGTCAGCGACACCCGCATGGACGTCTCGATGCCGTGCGCCGGGTGGTCGAAGTACAGCCACCACAGCGAGAACACGATCACCAGGCCCGCACCGGCCAGCGAGAGCAGCGCGCCCGACGCGTGCCCGGCGTCCAGGGCCGAGGAGATCGCGTTGGTGGCCGCGAGGATCGACTCGCCCAGCACGATCAGCGTGAACAGCCCGTACCGCTCGGCGATGTGGTGCGGGTGCCACGTCGTGCGCCCGACCCGCTCCGCCCACGCCGGCACCGCCAGCTCGGCCACCACCAGCACCAGGAACCCGACCCAGAACGCGCTGTCCGGCAGCCACAGCCGGGCGACCCACCCGACCTGCACCACCGTGATGCCCAGGGCGTACCGCCGGGCGCACGAGCGGTGCTCCGGGTCGGACCGGGCGGCCCGCAGCCACTGCACGACCATGGCCAGCCGCATGATCACGTACCCGGCGGTGATCACCGTGAAGTCGGCCCGGTCGAACGCCCGGGGCACGCCGGCGGCGACCACCAGCACGCCCGCGACCTGGACCAGCGTCGTCAGCCGGTACGGCACGTCGTCGGTGTCGTAGGCGGAGGCGAACCAGGTGAAGTTCAGCCACGCCCACCAGATGGCGAAGAACACCGTCAGGTAGCCGGCCACGCCGTGGCCGACGTGGTCCTCCGCCAGCGCGTGGTGCAGGTTGGCGGCGGCCGACGCCACCGCGACCACGAAGCTCAGGTCGAACAGCAGCTCCAGCGGGGTGGCGACCCGGTGCTCCTCGTCGGACCGCCGGGCCGTCATCGGCCGGTACCACGCCCTCGTCATGCGGGGATCATGCCCAGTCGACCCGCCGGCCGCACGCCCGGCCCACCCGCCGGGGTCGTCGGCCGCACCGGGTGCACGGCCCCGGGCTTCACGCCTCGACCACCATCAGCCTGCTCGCGGCGAGGTCCAGCGCCACCGACGTGCCGGGCGGGAAGTCGGCGGCGCGGCTGGAGGGCTGGTCGACCCGCACCAGCTCCTCGCCGCCGGCCAGGCGGACCGACAGGCGGGTGACCGGGCCGAGGAAGCTCTGCGCGAGCACGCTGCCGACCAGCGCCCCGTTGTCCTGGCCGCTGTGCTGGGCGATGCCGATGTCCTCCGGCCGCACGAGGACCCGCACGTCCGCGCCGGCCGCGATGCCGTCCGCCGCGCCGGTGGCCAGCCGGAACGCGCCCAGCCGCACGCCGCCGGCCTCGGCAATGCCGCGCACGGCGTTGGTCACGCCGACGAACTGGGCCACGAACGCCGACGCGGGCTGCCGGTAGACCACGGCGGGGGTGTCGAGCTGCTCCAGCCTGCCCTGCGACATCACGCCGACCCGGTCGGAGACGGCCAGCGCCTCCTCCTGGTCGTGCGTGACGAACAGCGTGGTCATGCCCAGCTCGGTCTGGATGCGCCGGATCTCGTCCCGCAGCGCCACCCGGACCTTGGCGTCGAGCGCGGACAGCGGCTCGTCCAGCAGCAGCACGCGCGGCTGGACGGCCAGCGCGCGGGCCAGCGCCACCCGCTGCTGCTGGCCGCCGGAGAGCTGGTGCGGGTACCGCTCGCCCAGGTGCCCCAGCCCCACCAGCTCCAGCAGCTCGTCGGTGCGCTTGGCCCGGCCGGGCGCTTTGCGCAGGCGCAGGCCGAACGCGATGTTCTGCGCGGCGGTCATGTTCGGGAACAGGCTGTACGCCTGGAAGACCATGCCCATGTCGCGCTTGTTCGCGGGCACGCCGGTCACGTCGCGGCCGTCGACCCGGACGACGCCGCCGTCGGCGGTCTCGAACCCGGCCACGATGCGCAGGGCGGTGGTCTTGCCGCAGCCGCTCGGGCCGAGCAGGCTGACCAGCTCGCCGCGCGCCAGGTCGAGGTCCAGGCCGGACAGCGCGAGCTGACCCCCGAACGACTTGCGCAGGCCGTGCAACTCCAGGTGACCCATCTCAGCCTTCCTCGGCGACGGTGCCCCGCCGCCTGCCGACGAACGAGAGCAGGAACAGCAGCGCGAACGCGAACAGCAGGCTCAGCAGCGACACCGCGATGGACACGCCCGCGTTCCGCTTGCCCAGCAGGTTCACCCGCACCTGCAACGTGTCGAAGTTGAGCAGCGATGCGAGGGTGAACTCCCCCAGCACCAGGGCAACCGACAGCAGCGAGGCGCCGATCAGCGCGGTCCGGATGTTGGGCACCACGACCCGCAGCAGCACCGCGCCCCAGGACGCGCCGAGGCCGCGTGCCGCCTCCGCCAACGTCTTCAGGTCGATCGACGACAGGCCCGCGTCGATCGCCCGGTACGCGAAGGGCAGCACCAGCACGGCGTAGGCGAAGGTGAGCGTCAGCGGCGAGTCGCCCACGAAGTAGTCCACCCACGCGTAGACCGGGGCCAGCCCGACCACCAGCACGATCGCCGGGATCGTGATCGGCAGCAGGCACAGGAACTCCACCAGCCGGCGCAGCCCCGGCAGCCGCAGCCTGATCCACGTCATCGTCGGCACCAGCAGCGCCAGGACGACCAGCGAGCTGGTCACCGCGAGCTGGACGGACACCAGGATGGCGTCGACCAGGTCCGGGTCGGACAGGATGGACGTCCACGAGTCGAGGCTGCGCCCGCCGTCCACGCCGCGCGTGGAGAACTCCGCCATCGCCACCAGCGGCAGCAGGAAGAACGCGCCGAGCGCGCCGAGCACCAGCCACCGCACGACCTTCATTGCCATCGCGCGAACCTCCGCTGCAACAGGGCGTAGAGGCCCATCGCCACCGCGACCACGACCACCATGCCCAGTCCCAGCGCCTTGCCCAGGTTCTCGGTGCCCAGCAGCACCTCGCCGGTCAGCGCGCCCCGGATCTGCAACGGCACGATCGGGCTGCCCTGCGAGACCAGGGCGGCGGCCGTCGCGTAGGCGGAGAAGGCGTTGGCGAACAGCAGCAGCAGCGCGCCGAGGAACGCGGGCAGCAGGATCGGCCCGCCGACGTGCCGCCAGTAGCTCCACGTGCTGCCGCCCAGGCCGTCCACCGCTTCCCTCCACTGTGGACGGAGACCGTCCAGGGCGGGCAGGAAGACGATGAGCATCAACGGGATCTGGAAGAACGTGTAGACCAGGGTGAGGCCGGGCAGCTCGAACAGCCACGCACCCCGGGCGAACAGGTCGATCCCGAGCCACTCGTTGAGGAACCGGGTGACGAACCCTTGGAACCCGACGGTGGCCAGGAAGGCGAACGCCAACGGCACACCGCCGAACTGGGCCAGCACACCGGACCCGGCGACGACCACCCGTCGCAGCAGCCCGTCCGGCCCACCCGCCGACACCGCCCAGCACAGCAGCGCACCGAGCACCGCGCCGAGCAGCGCGGTCAGCGCGGACAGCTCGACGCTGCGCAGGAACGCCTGGAGGTACACGCCTTCACCGAGCGCCACCAGGTTCGCCGCGGTGAACCCGCCGTCCGCGTCCTGGAACGCCCCGGCGAGCACCAGGACCGTCGGGTACACCAGGAACACGCCGACGTAGGCCAGGAACGGCACGACGACGAGCCAGGCGAGCCACGGCTTCGCGGCGGGCCCCCGGCCGGGTGCGGCGCGCGTGCCGCTCCCGGCCGGGGTGGTGACGGGTGCGACCACCGGTCAGCCCACCGCCTGCGCCCAGGTCTCGGACAGGGTCTTCTTCGCCTTGTCCGACTGCTCCTGGGTCAGGAACACCTGCTTGCCCCCGGTCTTGGGCAGCTTGGCGTTCGCGTCGGCGTCGACCTTGCCGGACTTGGTCAGCGCGTCCAGCCGCACCGGCCGCGACAGGCCCTTGAGGTAGAGGTTCTGGCCCTTGTCGGAGAACAGGAACTCCTGCCACAGCCGCGCGGCGGCCGGGTGCGGCGCGTCCTTGTTGACGGCCTGGTTGTAGTACGCGCCGACCTGCGCGCCCTGCGGCACCACGACCTTCCAGTCCGCCTTGCCCGCGAGCTTCGCCGTCTGGGCGGCGTTGGTGTAGTCCCAGTCGAGGACGACCGGCGTCTGGCCGGACTCGATGGTGGCGGGCGAGGGGTCGACCGGCAGGAAGTTGCCGGCGGCCTTGAGCTGCTTGAAGAACTCCACGCCGGGCGTGATGTCGTCGGCGGAGCCGCCGTTGCCCAGCGCGGCCATCACCACGCCGGAGAACGCCGCGCCGGCCTGCGTCGGGTCGCCGTTGAGCGCGACCTTGCCCTGGTACTCGGGCTTGAGCAGGTCCTTGACCGAGGTCGGCGCGGGCACCTTGGCCGCGTCGTAGCCGATGGACATGAAGCCGCCGTAGTCGCCGTAGTAGAGCCCGCCGGGCTCCTTCAGCTCTGCGGGGATGTCGCCCCAGGTCTGCACCTGGTAGGGCGCGAAGAGGTCCTTGTTGGCCAGGGCCACGTTCAGGCCGAGGTCGAACACGTCGGGCGCGCGGTCGCCGCCCTTGAGCTGCTTGGCGGCGTTGATCTCGTCCTGGCTGGACGCGTCGGGCTGCGCGGAGTCGACCTCGATGCCGTACTCGGTCTCGAACGCCTCGATGATCTCGCCGTAGTTGGCCCAGTCCGGCGGCAGCGCGATGACGTTGAGCCTGCCCTCCTTCTTGGCGGCCTCGACGAGCCGGTCCAGGCCACCGAGGTCGGCGGCGGACTTCGCGGTGGCGGCGGACGAAGCGTTCGCTGCGCCCTCCTTGGCGGGCGGGGCACCGCACGCGGCGACGAGCGCCAGCGCGGCGGTGCCGAGACCGGCCGCGCGGAGGACTCGGGTGTGGGTCACGGGTCGAACCTTCCTCGTGGGCAAGGGAGTTTCCGAGCGACCGGAACCTTCCAGACGAGCGGAGGATTCGTGACGGCTCGCGTGCTTGTCAAGCCGGCTGAGCCGAGTGAGACCCGTTCGACCAACCGGACGAATTCCCGGTGGTCGCCCGGTTTCCGAGGGGTGAACGGGCGGGCGACTCCCCGGTCGGGGCGGTGCTTCCGGTCACGGCCGATCCGCCCGATGGCCGGTGCGGGTGCCCCGTTCGGCGCACCGGGCGGCGGACCGCTGTCAGTCGACGTCGAGCCGGGTGCCGTGGAGCTTGGTCACCGCGACGCGGATGACCACCCGGCGCTCCCGCACCTGGAGTTCCAGGAACTCGTCGTCGGTGAGGCCCAGCCCGGCGCGGAACCCGGTCGGCACGATGGCCGGCAGTTCCCGCCCCACCGCGTCGCCCGGCGTGGTCGTCGCCTCGGAGACCGACGCGTCCCCCTCCGCGAGGGCGAAGGTCCAGTCGTCCACGGACACGTGCAGCGCCGCCTTGCCCGAGCGGCGGACGTGCCCCACCTTGACCCGGTCGAGCGTCGTGCTGAAGCGCAGCACCCGGGTGCCGGGGTCCCAGTCGTAGAACATGGTGGTCAGGTGGGGGTGACCGCTCTCCTCGGTGGTCGCCGGCACCCCGATCCGCCGGGACGCGAGCACCTCGGAGGCACCCGGACCGGAAGTCCACAGTGGACAGCAGCCGCCCGGGAACAGAACGGTGCGCGGCACCGCAGTGCAGGCGGTGCCGCGCCCCGCGCCGGCGGTCAGTCGTTGCCCGCCTCCAGGGCGGCGTGGTCGAGCAGCTCGTCGTCGGCCACCTCGCCGCGCGAGGCGATCACCTCCGCACCGCCCTCGGGCAGCGCGCCGATCAGCTCGGTCCGGGGCACCTGCGCCACGCTGATCAGCGTGGACTGCCGGCTGCCGACCATGCCGAGGCCGGCGTACTGCTCCAGCTTGGCGCGCGAGTCCGCGATGTCGAGGTTGCGCATGGTGAGCTGGCCGATCCGGTCGACCGGCCCGAACGCCGAGTCCTCGGTGCGCTCCATCGACAGCTTGTCCGGGTGGTAGCTGAACGCGGGCCCCGTGGTGTCCAGGATCGAGTAGTCGTCGCCCCGGCGCAGCCGCAGCGTCACCTCGCCGGTGACCGCCATGCCCACCCAGCGCTGCAACGACTCGCGCAGCATCAGCGACTGCGGGTCCAGCCAGCGGCCCTCGTAGAGCAGCCGGCCGAGCTTGCGGCCCTCGGTGTGGTACGCGGCGAGGGTGTCCTCGTTGTGGATCGCGTTGACCAGCCGCTCGTAGGCGATGTGCAGCAGCGCCAGGCCCGGCGCCTCGTAGATGCCCCGGCTCTTGGCCTCGATGACCCGGTTCTCGATCTGGTCGGACATGCCCAAGCCGTGCCGGCCGCCCACGGCGTTGGCCGCCAGCACCAGGTCGACCGGGGAGTCGAACCGCTCGCCGCCGATCGAGACCGGGCGGCCCTGCTCGAAGCCGATCGTCACGTCCTCGGTGGCGATCTCCACCTCGGGGTCCCAGAACCGCACGCCCATGATCGGGTCGACGATCTCGATGCCCGCGCCGAGGTGCTCCAGCGCCTTGGCCTCGTGCGTCGCGCCCCAGATGTTGGCGTCGGTGGAGTACGCCTTCTCGGTGCTGGAGCGGTAGGGCAGGTCGCGGGCGAGCAGCCACTCCGACATCTCCGTGCGCCCGCCCAGCTCGCCGACGAAGTCGGCGTCCAGCCACGGCTTGTAGATCCGCAGCGACGGGTTGGCCAGCAGGCCGTAGCGGTAGAACCGCTCGATGTCGTTGCCCTTGTAGGTGGAGCCGTCGCCCCAGATCTGCACATCGTCGTCGAGCATGGCGCGCACCAGCATGGTGCCGGTCACGGCCCGGCCGAGCGGCGTGGTGTTGAAGTAGGCCCGGCCGCCGGAGCGGATGTGGAACGCGCCGCAGGCCAGCGCGGCGAGCCCCTCCTCGACCAGTGCGGCGCGGCAGTCGACCAGCCGGGCGAGCTCCGCGCCGTAGGTCGTGGCCCGCCCCGGGACGGAGGCGATGTCGGGCTCGTCGTACTGCCCGATGTCCGCGGTGTACGTGCAGGGCACCGCGCCCTTCTCACGCATCCACGCGACCGCGACCGAGGTGTCGAGGCCACCGGAGAAGGCGATGCCGACGCGTTCGCCGGCGGGGAGGGAAGTAAGCACCTTGGACACGGACAGAAGTATGCACGAGCCTGCATGACGATTCACAACGGGGGTCGGTGACATCACACCGGCGCGCGCCGGTGCGATGTCACCGCCGTGGTCAGGCCGGGCTCTCCGCCTTGCCCTTGCCGATGGCGAACGCCCCGGCGACGGTCACCAGCGACAGGACCGCCGCCAGCAGGAACGCCAGGTGCATACCGCCCATGTCGGCCGCGACGACCGGCTCCCCCGACGCGGTCAGCGACGCCGTGCGCGCGCTCATCACGCTCACCAGCAGCGCCACGCCCGCCGCCGCCGCCAACTGCTGGGTGGTGCTGAAGATCGCGCTGCCGTGCGAGTACAGCCGCGCGGGCAGCGCGCCCAGGCCGGAGGAGAACAGCGGCGTGAAGGAGAACGCCAGGCCCAGGCTCAGCGCCAGGTGGAACACCAGGACCTGGGCGGTCGGCGTCGCGGTGTCGAAGGTGCTCGCGAACCACAGCGACCCGCTGGTCGCCACCGTGCCGACGACCAGCAGCACGCGCGGCCCGAGCCGGTCGTAGAGGCGGCCGACCAGCGGTGCCAGCAGGCCCATCAGCAGGCCGCCGGGGAGCAGCAGCAGGCCGGTGGCCAGCGGGTCGAGCTTGAGCACGTTCTGCAGGTAGATCGGCAGGATGGTGGCCACGCCCAGCAGCAGCGCCATCATCACCATCATCAGCCCGCTGCTGAGCGTGAACGTCCGGAAGCGGAACGTCCGCAGGTCCAGCAGCGCCCGTTCGCGGCGCTGGAGCGAGATCTGCCGGAACACGAACAGCGCGATCCCCAGCACGCCCGTGGTCAGCGACACCCACAGCGCGGTGGACGCGCTGCCCGCGTGGCCGATGCTGGACAGCCCGTAGACCAGGCCGCCGAACCCGAACACCGACAGCACCACGGACCCGACGTCGATCGGCGTGCTGCTGGTCTCCCCGACCGACGTCACCCGGCGCAGGCCCAGGACCAGCGTCGCCAGCGCGATCGGCAGCACCACCCAGAACATCGCCCGCCAGCCGAACAGGTCGAGCACCACGCCGGAGACCGTGGGGCCGATGGCGGGCGCGACCGAGATCACGATCGAGATGTTGCCCATCAGCGCGCCCCGGCGGGCCGCCGGCACGAGCGTCATCACCGTGGTCATCAGCAGCGGCAGCATGATCGCCGTGCCGCACGCCTGCACCACGCGCGCCCCGAGCAGCACCACGAAGCCCGGCGCCAGCGCCGCGAGCAGCGTGCCCGTGCTGAACAGGCTCATGGCGACGCCGTAGAGCACCCGCGTGGGCACCCGTTGGATCAGGTAGCCGGTGACCGGGATGACCACCGACATGGTGAGCAGGAAGCCGGCCGTGAGCCACTGGCCCACCGACGCCGTGACGTGCAGCTCGTCCAGCAGGACCGGGAGCGCGACGCCCATGATCGTCTCGTTCAGGACCACGACGAACGTGGCGACGAGCAGCACGGCGATCACCGTGCGGTCGCCGCGACCGAGTGCGGGCGGCGACGACACCGCGTCGGACACACCTGCGGAAGTCATGCGAAAAATCCCCCAGAGGAAAAACGGGCGCAAGAGAAGGGCTACAGCGCCCTGAACGTCCCCAGCGTACCTTCGCGACGGTCCCGATCCACCCTGTTAACGCTTGTCCGGGCCCGTTCAGCACTGTGCGCGAACACACCGCGAACACCCCGTGAACCTCCACTGCGGACCGCGTACCCCGTGCCCGCGCGCTCTCCGTCACCGACCCGCCGGTGTCGACGGCCTCCACTGTGGACGCGGTCCCGCCGGCAGCGGACCGCGCGACGCCGATGCGCCCGGCGGGCCGCCACGACGCCGCGCGCGGGAACCGGACCGCTCCACAAGGGACGACCGCAGAAATCGGGAATTCCGGCGGCAATCGCGCCGAATCCCCCTCGTGCAGAATATTCCGGTCGACCGGTCATCGTCTCGATTCCATCTAACCTCAACGGCGCATTGCCCGGGGAACGCGCGCCGGTATGGTGGACGGAGTGGCGGACCGCCGTTTTTCACGCACCCTCGTCATCGCACTGTCCACTGTGCTGCTGAGCGTCGTCGGATGTGACGCGGTCACCCAGGACCGCATTTCACCCGACCCCCCGGCGCGGGCGGACGGTGGTCTCGTCTACCAACTCCAGAATTACTCCGACGGGCGGCTGGACACATTGGCCGGGACCTCCTCGCGGTTCGCCGTGGTCGACCTCGCGCGGGATGCCGGGCACTCCTACTTCGAGGCCGACGAGATCGCCCGGCTGCGCGCGTCCGGGAAAACCGTGCTCGCCTACTTCGAAATCGGGTCGATCGAGTCGTTCCGGCCGGACTTCGCCCCGGTGGCCGCCGACCGGGCCGGGCTGATCCTCAACGAGTGGACCAGCTGGCCCGGCGAGCACTTCGTCCGCTACTGGGAGCCGAGCTGGTGGAACCTGGCCGTGCGGCCCCGGCTGGACCGCGCGCTGGAGGCCGGGTTCGACGGCGTCTACCTGGACACACCGCTGGCCTACGAGGAGATCGACCTCGCGCTGGTCGGCGGTCTCGACCGGGCCGAGCTGGGCCGCCGGATGGTCGACCTGATCGTCCGGATCAGCGAGTACGCCAAACGCGCGAACCCCGCGTTCCGGGTGTTCCCGCAGAACTCCCCGGAGCTGCTGGAGTACCCGGGATACCTCGCCGCCGTCGACGGGATCGGGGTGGAGGAGCTGTTCTTCCAGGCCACCGACAAACCATGTTCGGCGGACTACTGCGGAACGAACCTGGCGGCCACCCGAACGCTCCGCAAGGCCGGCAAGACGGTGTTGGCGGTGGACTACGCGACCGACCCCGGCAACGTCGCGGCGGCCTGCCGCAGATACCGCGAAGAAGGGTTCGAGGGCTACGTCACGGTGCGCGCGCTGGATCGGATCAGCGCGCCGTGCCGATGACCTCCGAGCACACCGTGTACCGACCAGGCAAGGAGCGAATGTGACGAACGGGTCGCGCGAACTGCGGCGGATAGGAATAGTCGGAATGGGCTACGTGGGCCTCACCCTGGCCGCCGCGCTGGCCCGCAAGGGGTACGAGGTGCACGGCGTCGACAGCCAGTCGGCGGTGCTGGACTCGCTGGCGCAGGGCCGCCCGCACATCTTCGAACCCGGCGTCGAGGAGGTCTTCGGCGAGTGGGTCGGCAAGCGCATCTTCCTGTCCCCGGAACTGCCCGACAACGGGGTGGACGCGGCGGTCGTCTGCGTCTCCACGCCGGTGGAGCAGGCCGGGCACCGGCCGTACCTGGACAACCTGGCCGCCGCCGCCGAGCACATCGCCAAGCGGTGCGCACCGGACACCCTGGTGGTGGTGCGCAGCACGGTCCCGGTCGGCGCGACCCGGTCGGTCGTGCTGCCGCGCCTGGTCGACGCGTGGGGCTCGGCCCGCCTGGTGATGGCCCCGGAGCGCACGATCCAGGGCCAGGCGCTGCGGGAGCTGGTCGAGCTGCCGCAGGTCGTGGGCGGGCTGGACGAGGAGAGCCTGGCGCTGGGCGTCGAGCTGTTCGGCGGGCTGGCGAGCCAGGTCGTGCCGGTGTCCGACCTGGAGACCGCCGAGCTGGTGAAGCTGACCAACAACTGCCACACCGACGTCATCTACTCGTTCGGCAACGAGGTGGCCCGGCTGACCGAGCGGTTCGGGCTGGACCCGCTGGAGGTGATCCGGGCGACCAACCTGGACTACCCGAGGCCGAACATCGCCAAGCCCGGCTACGTCGGCGGCGGCTGCCTGTCCAAGGACCCGTACATCCTGCTCTCGGCAGCAGCCGACGCGGGCTACGCGCCGCCGCTGATCCAGGCGGCCCGGCAGGTCAACGAGGACACCCCGGTGCACGTCGCCGGTCGCGTGGTGGACCTGCTCGACCAGCCGCGCGGCAAGACCCTGCTCGTGCTCGGCTGGGCCTACAAGGGCTGGCCGCCCACCGACGACATGCGCGGCACGCCGATCGCGTCGATGATGCCGGTCTTCGAGGCCGCCGGCGTGCGGGTGGTCGGCCACGACCCGCTGGTGGGCCCGGACGTGATCCGGGCGCACGGCGGCGAGCCGGTGGACCTGCTCGACGGGTTCGCGGCGGCCGACGCGGTGCTGGTGATCACCGACCACCCGCAGTACCGGGAGCTGGACGTGGACGCGGTGCTGGCGGGCTCGCGGATCGGCCTGGTCTACGACTCGTGGCGGGTGCTCGACGGCGACCGGGTGACCGGGCACGGCGTGCGCTACGCGGGCCTGGGCTACGAGCGGAACGCGCGGTGAAGGCGCTGATCCTGGGCGGCGCGGGCTTCATCGGCCTGCACCTCGCCCGCCGGCTGCTCGCCGACGGCCACCAGGTCGGCATCGTGGACGACTTCTCGCGCGGGCGCCACGACCCGGAGCTGGCGGCGCTGGACGTGCCGGTGTTCTCGGCCGACCTGACCGACCCGGCCGCGTTCGCCGCCCTGCCGCCCGACGCCGACCACGTGTACCTGCTCGCGGCGGTGGTCGGCGTGCGCAACGTCGAGCGCGACCCGGAGCGGGTGGTCCGGGTCAACACGCTGGCCGCGCTGAACACGCTGGCGTGGCTGGCACCGCACCAGAAGCTGTTCTTCGCCTCCACCAGCGAGGCGTACGCGGGCGGCGTGACCCGGGGCGTCGTGCCGGTGCCCACGGCCGAGGACGTGCCGCTGCTGGTGGAGGACGTCACCGCGCCGAGGTTCGCATACGGCATCAGCAAGATGCTGGGCGAAGCGGCGGTCGTGCACACCGCGCGTGCCAAGGGGTTCGCGGCGGTCGTCGGGCGGTTCCACAACGTCTACGGCCCGAGGATGGGCGCGGACCACGTGATCCCGGAGCTGTGCCTGCGGGCGATCCGGCGCGAGGACCCGTTCCGGGTCTACGGTTCCGACCAGTTCCGGGCGTTCTGCCACGTGGACGACGCGGTCGAGGCGATGGTGCGGCTGATGGCCTCGGACCGGGCGGTGGGCCGGATCGTGCACATCGGCAACGACTCGGTGGAGACTAACATCGGCGAGCTGACCGAGCTGGTGCTCAAGATCGCCGGGCACGACCCGGCGCTGGACCGGGTGCCCGCGCCGCAGGGCTCGGTGCGGCGGAGGTGCCCGGACCTGGCGCTGCTGCGGGAGCTGACCGGTTTCGAGCCGGTGGTCTCCCTGGAGGACGGGGTGCGCCGGACCTTCGCGTGGTACCAGGACCACCCGGTGTGAGCCGCGCCCGGCCGGTCGGGGTGGCGTGAGCCGCACCCGGCCGGCGCGGGTGGGCCGTGCGGGCGGTTGGAACGGGTGGTTCGACCGTTCCAACCGCCCGCGCGCGTCAGACCGCCGCCGCCCACAGGTCGTGGACCGAGGTCCGCAGGTCCCGTCGCGGCGACCAGTCCAGCGACAGCCGGGCGCGGGTGAGGTCGGCCGCGATCCAGTCCACCGACCCCGAGCGGGACGGCACCGGGTCGGACTCGACGATCCGGCCGGTGAAGCCGGCGGCCTCGGCGAGCAGGCCGACCGCCTCCCGGACCGGGACCGCCACCCCGCTGCCGACGTTGAGCACCGGGTCCGGCCGGGGTGCCGACAGCGCGGCCTTGGCGACCGCCTCCGCCACGTCCCGCACGTCCACGAAGTCCCGGTAGGCACCGAGCGGCCCGAGCCGGACCTCCCGGCCGGGCGCGGTCAGCGCCGACCGGACGGCACTGGCCGCCCGGCCCAGGACGGTCCCGTCCGGCAGTCCTGCGCCGATCGGGTTGAACACGCGCAGGACCACGGCGTCGACCTCGCCGGCGGCCACGGCGGCGCGCACGAGCGCCGTGCCCGCCAGCTTGGTGACCCCGTACGCCGCGACCGGGTTCGCGGGCATGTCCTCGGTGACCGCGAGGCCCTCGGGCACGACGCCGTACTCCGCCGCCGAGCCGAGCACGACCAGCCGGGCGGCCGGGGCCGCGACCGGGATCGCGTCGAGCAGGCGGGCCGTGGCGGTCACGTTCGCCGCCACCAGCTCCGCCAGTGTCCCGTCGAGCAGCCCGACGCAGTTGACCACCACGTCCGGCGCGGTGGTGGTCAACAGGTCGACGAGTTCGCCGTGGCCGCCCGTGACGAGGTCGTGCCGCGCCCAGCCGGGCCCGGGTGGGGCCGACCGCCCGACCCTGACGACCGCCGCGCCGCCAGGGTGCGAGGCCAGGGCCGCCGCCACCTCCCGCCCGAGGTAGCCGGACGCGCCGAACAGCAGGACCTTGCGCACGGTCACGACACGGCTCCGAGCGGGGAGTTGTCGCGCACGCCCGGCAGCAGCACCGACCGCACCTCCCCGAAGCACCGGTTGGCCTCGTCGTAGTCGTCCGGGCGGCCGATGTCGAGCCAGTAGCCGTCGAACTCGAACGCGGCCGGTGCCGCCTCGCGCTCCAGCAGGTCCAGCACGAGGTCGTCGAGCCCGAACGGGACGTCCGCCGGGTACCGTTCGAGCGTCTGGCGCGACATCGCGTAGACGCCCATGCTGACCCCGTAGGACAGTTCCGGCTTCTCCACGAAGTGGACGATCCGGCCCCGGTCGGTCTCCAGCGTGCCGAAGTCGATCTTCACCTTGCGCCGGTAGGTGGCCACGGTCAGCGGTGCCCCGCTGGCCATGTGGTGCGCGAGCAGGGCGAGGTAGTCCAGGTCGGTGAGGACGTCGCCGTTCATCACCAGGAACTGCTCGGGCAGCCGGTCCAGGAAGTTGAGCAGCGGCCCGATCGTGGACAGCGGTTTGTCCTCCTCCGCGTAGTCGACCTCGATGCCCCACCGCGAGCCGTCGCCGACGAACGCCCGGATCAGCGACCCGAGGTGGCCGATGGCGAGCGTGACGCGGTCGAACGAGTGGGCGCGCAGCTGTTGCAGGATGATGTCGAGGATCGCGTACTCCTCGCCGATCGGGACCAAGGGCTTCGGCAACGCCGTGGTGTAGGGCCGCAGCCGCACACCTCGGCCACCGGCGAGTATCACCGCGTGCATTCGAGGTTCCCTTCTTCTCAACGGTAGTGCCGTACTTGCCCGACGCTCCGGCGGAGCGCCGCGAGCAAAAGGACCGCCAGCGCCGCGCAGCACCCCAGGAACACCGGCACGTCGCCGTACCGGGAGGGGTCGCCGGCGGTGGCCCCGACCAGCACGACGTCCACCGGCAGCACCACGGCCAGGCAGCCGACGGCCCAGCCGGGGCCGCCGGTGCGGATCAGGACGAAACCGAGGAAGAACGCGCCGCCGAGCACGACGTGCGCGTCGATCAGCAGCGCCCCGTGCACGGTCAGCGCGCCGCTCCAGCGCAGCGCGGCCAGCAGCACCAGGGCCAGCGCGCCGAGCACGAGCAGGCAGAGCGCCAACTCGCGCAGCAGCAGCCGCCACACCGCCCGGTCGAACAGGGTCGGTGTGGCGCAGCGCTGCAGCAGCTCGCCCGCCTGGTCGAACAGCCGGTGCACGCGCCACTCGACCGCGCCCATGCCGACCACGAGCGGCGTCACGCCCACCGCGAGGTCGACCGGGCCCATCACGTACCGGACGTCGGTGTGCAGCAGGAAAGCCGCGCACAGCGCCGCGTACGCCGTGCTGGGCAGCGCGCCCAGCGCCAGCGCGCGGGCCGGCGGCACCTTGCCGGGGTCGTTGCCGGGGACCCGGCTGGTCCGGTAGGCGGCGGTGAGCGCGAGCCCCACCGAGAACACGCCGGCCACCAGCACCGGCGGCACCACCTCGTCGGCGTAGCCGGACATCAGGTGCATCACGCCGAACAGGCACGCGGGCAGCATCGCCACCAGCAGCAGCACCTCGCGGCGGTGGAAGAGCAGGATGCCGGAGGCGACCTGGAAACCGGTCTGCGCCAACACGAACAGCACCAGTTCCACGCCGCCGCCGTACCACCGCAGGATCAGCAGCGCCCCGGCGAAGGCCAGCGCGAAGCCGCCGGCGCCGAGCAGCACGAGCGCGCGGGCCGCCATCCGGGTCGCGCCGGCACCGGTCAGCCGGTGGCCGACCCAGCTCGACCCGGCGCCCCACACCCAGCCGGCGGTGGTGGCGAAGACGAGGCCCCGCAGCATGTCCGGCCCGCCGAGCACGGCGTACACGGCCGGGTAGACGGCGCTGGGCATGAGGTAGAGCAGGCCGTGCATGACGTCGGCCCACCACGGCCGCGCCGGTCGCGGTGGTGGCGGGGCAGGGGGTTCGGTCGGCGTGAGCGCCGCGTAGACGTGGTGGGCCAGCTCGAACACGTCGGCCATGCCGTACACGTCGGCGGCACCCTCGTCGGTGACGCCCTGGCTCTCCAGCACCGCCGCGACCTGGAGTTCGTCCACGGGGTCGGGCAGCAGCGGCCGGATGTTCCCGACCAGTTCCTCCAGCGTCACCCCGACCCCCCGACGAGCACCAGTTCGGCGTAGCGGGCCTGGTAGCTGTCGTTCCAGCGCTGGAGCGTGAAGTGCTCCAGCACGCGCTGCCGCGCCAGGTCGCCGAGCCGGCGGCGCAGGCCGCCGTCGGTGAGCAGCTTCAGGCAGGCGCGGGCGACCGCCTCGTGGTCGCGCGGCGGGACGACGAAACCCGCCTCCCCCACCGCTTCCGGGACGCCGCCGACGTTCGTGCACACCGGGGGCCGCCCGGTCGACATCGCTTCCACGAGCGAGAACGGGAAGCCCTCGGAGATGCTGGTGAGCGCGACGACGTGGCCGGCGTGGTAGGCGTCGACCTGGTTGGGCACCCGGCCCTCGAACACCGCCGAGTCGGTCAGGCCCAGCTCCTCGACCAGCCGGACGCAGCCCGCGTGGTAGCTCTCGTTGGCGACGGTGACCGGGCCGAACATGCGCAGCCGCGCGTCCGGCACCTCGGTGCGCACCACCCGGAACGCCCGGATGAGCGTGTGCAGGTCCTTGAGCGGGTCGATCCGGCCCACGAACACGATCGTCGGCACGTCCGGCTCGCCGACCGCCTGCGGGAAGTCGTCCGGGTCGATGCCGTTGTACATGGTCCGCATCCGCGCCTCGTCGGCCCCGTTGCGCAGCTGCCACCGGCGGTTGTAGCCGGAGTGCGGCGCGAGCATGTCGCAGCTCAGGTACGCCGCGCCGGCCAGCGCGCGGTGGAAGGCGAGCAGCACCTGCTTGACCCGCTGCGGCAGGTCCTCCTTCACCGCCGCCAGGTAGCGCTCCCGGAGGTAGACGCCGTGCTCGGACATGAGCATCGGCGTTCCCCTGGCCCACTTCGCCGCCAGGCCGACCAACGCGCTCAGGCCGTTCATGGCGAGGTGGCACACGTCCACCTCGATCGGCGGGTGGAACAGCGGGCGCAGCATGTGCTCCAGGAGGTCGGCCACGACGACCGCGTCCTGGAGCGGCAGCGGTTCCCCGTGCGCCTCGCCGGTCACCTCGACGATCCTCGACACCGAGTCGTTCGACACCAGGGCCGCACCGACGTCCGACGTCCGCGCCGCGTCGAACAGCCCGCGCAGCGCCGCCAGGAACGCCGCAGCGGTGTCCTCGGTGTGCGGGATGAACGATCGCAGGAACGCCTCGTGGAGGTCGGCGAAGCCCTTCGGTTTCCGGCGCGCGCGGCGCCGGCGTCTGCCCCACAGCGGGAGGTTCACCACCTCCACCAGGTTGGCCGGCGCGGGCCAGGTCGGGCGCTCGGTGCCGTCGACGGTCAGCGCGACGACGGTGAACGCGTGCTCGGGCATCCCCCGCACCAACTGGTCGCACCACAGGCTCACGCCGCCGGGGTGGAACGGGTAGGTGCCCTCCGCGACCAGGGCGATCCGGGTGCGGGTGTCCGGCAGGCTCCTCGTCGCGGTGCGCGGGCGGAGCTGGTACGTGGTCATGCGGCGGGTCTCGTCTTCAGCACGACCCGCTCGCCGCCGGTCAGCCCGATCCGGGACACGGTGTCCGAGCCGTAGGTCTCGGCCTCGTCCGGCGAGCCCTGGTCGTCCTCGGTGGCGGGCCGGGTCTCCAGACCGGTCACGAACAGCGCGCCGGCTTCGGCCGGGTCGTAGGCGACGGTGCCGGCGGCCCGGTTCCACACCGCGTCCCGCTGCGCGGCGAGTTCCGCGAAGTGCGCGGTCCTCGCCTCCACGTAGGCCGCGAGCCACACCCAGTCGGGGTTCTTCAACGGCACCGCGAAGTAGGCCGCGTACTTGGCGACCGTCGCGTCGATCCAGTCGAAGGCGAGGCTGTGGCCGGGCCGGTACTCCCGGGCGTTGCCCTGGTGCAGGGTGTGCGCGTAGACCGAGCCGCTCATCACGTGCTGCGCGGCGAGGTCGGCCTCGGCGTCGATGATCTCCGGGTAGGTCAGGTCCCGGTCGCGGCGCTCCGGGTCGGTGCCGGCGCGACCGTACTCGCGGTTGAACAGCGCGCTCTGCTCCTCGGGGTCGGTGGCCTCGAACGCGATGGAGGTCGGCCAGTCCGGCACGACGAACACCTCGCGCCGCAACGGGTGGCGCACGCCGCAGTTGGCGCACGACGGCTGGTGGGCGGCGAAGGACATGTTGCCCTGCACGTACCGCACGCCCAGGTCGCGCGCGGCGTCCAGCAGCGCCTGGTTGGAGCCGACCAGGCCGAAGTCGGTCGGCGGGCCCGACACGTCCGTGCGGTCCGGGTGGTAGACGCCCAGGCCCGAGTACTCCGGCGTCTTGAGCACGGTCGGCGGCACCGGGAGCCCGGCGGACGCCGCGTAGTCGAGGTTGCGCTCGATCTCGGACCGGTTGACCGCGTAGGAGGTGTCGTTCATCTGCGGGTGGTTGGCCGTGTGGTTGATCCAGCGGAACCGGTCGACCAGGGCGCGGGAGCAGCCGCTGAGCGAGTCCGGGCTGCCGGTGTCGTCGCAGGTGACCGGTGTGCCGGCGTCCAGCCTGCTGCCGTTGTAGGGCAGGTTGAGCCGGAAGCCCCTGGCCTGCGGGTACTTCTCGGCCAGAGCGTCCTGCCCGGCGGCGGCGGCGAGCGCGTCGCGGCCGTCGAGCCGGTACAGGCCGGTGCGGCCGTCGGGGTAGCGGCGCATGGTGACGTTGAACCAGTCGTCGACGTCGACGGAGAACCAGTGCCGCTGCTCGCCCAGCAGCACGCCCCGGGTCGCCCACCGGAGCAAACCCTGCCCCAGCAGCAGTTCGGGGAGCGCGCCGACGCCGGTGGAGAAGGTGACCGCCAGGCGTTCCCGGCCGTCCGGGGCGCGGGAGGTCACCGCGACCACGTCGTCGCCGGCGGTGAGCAGGGGTTCGACGGCGCAGCCCGGGGCCGGGCCGGTCCGGTACAGGTAGGACCCGGTGAGCGGGACGCGCGCGTCGGCCTGGAGGTAGTCGAAGACCGCACGGCCGGCCTCGGTCGGCACGAGCGGCACCGGGGTCGCCTCCACGGACTCCTCACCCCGGGCGCGCAGGCAGTAGTCCTCGGGTTCGGTGCCCGGCGCGGTGTTCAACGCGACCTGCCGGACCCGGTAGGTCCGCTCGTAGTCCCACAGCGCCTCCCACTGCGGGGCGTCGAGCGCCGGGGTGAACTCGCCGTTCGGGCCGGCGCGCAGCAAGGCGTTGTTGGTCAACAGGATCGCGTTGTACCGGCCGGTGCCGTCCGGTCTGGTCAACCGTTGCGGCGTCACCGGCTCGGCGCCCGCGACCAGCACGTCGTAGGGCGTGCCGAAGCGGTCGAGCACCGAGCGCCAGGTGCCCAGGCCGAAGTCGTCCGGGCCGGTGGCGATCACCAGCTGGCGCAGCGCCACCAGGTCGCCCCGGCGCGCGGCACCCCCGTCCGCGACCCGCACCGGGACCTCCTCCTTGACGGCGACGGGAACCGGTACGGGCACCGGTTCCGCCCCGCCCGAACCGCCGTCGATGGCCGGACTGGTCAGGGTGATCACGCCGATGAGCAGCGCGACGACCATCAGCAGCGGGACGTGCGGGACGGAACCGGGCCGTAATCGGTTCATCGGCGCGGGACCGCCGTGGCCACGACCCGACCGCCCGCCGTGATCGGCACCCGCGTGATGCGGTCCGTGCCGTAGCGGTCGGTCTCACCCGACGGCGCGGTCGCGCCGGTCAGGAACAGCGAACCGGTGGTGGCGGCGGTGAACGTGATGGTGTTGTCGGCCTTGTTCCACACCGGGTCCCGCTTCGCGGCCAGCTCGGCGAAGTGCCCGTTGCGGGCCTTCACGTACTTGGCCAGCGCCGGCCAGTCCGGGTTGAGCAGCGGCACCTGGTAGCGCGCGCTGTACTTGGCCACGACCACCTTCAGCCAGTCGAAGGTGAGGCTGCGGCCGGACGCGTACTGCCGCAGGTTGCCCTGGTGCAGGGTGTGCGCGTAGGCCGAACCCGACATCACGTGGTGCAGCGCGACTTCCGCCTCGTAGTCGACCATCTCGTTGTAGGTGAGGTCGTGGTCGTGGAAGGGGAACTTGCCGTTGGGCCCGTAGAAGCTGTTGTAGAACAGCGTCTGCTCGGCGGGCGCGGTGGTGTGGTAGCCGATGTTGGTCGGCCAGTCCGGCACGACCAGCAGCTCCGGGCGCAGCGGGTGGTTGATGCCGCAGTTGAAGCACTTCGGCACGTGGTTGGGGAACGACATGTTGCCGTGCAGGTACCGCACGCCGACGTCGTAGGCCGCGTCGAGCATCGCCTTGTTGGACTTGCCCAGGCCGAAGTCCGTCGGCGGGTCGGTGTCCGGGGCGTCCGGGTCCGGGTTGTACACGCCCAGCCCCGAGTACGCGGGCGTCTTGAGCACGTCGGTCGGCACGGTCAGGCCGATGTCGCGGCCGATCTTGAGGTTGTCGCCGATCTCCGCGCGGCTGGTCGGGTAGTCGGTGAAGTTGAGCTCCGGGTGGTTCACCGTGTGGTTGAGCCAGCGGAAGTTGCGCGACAGGCACCGGGCGTAGCTGGTCAACGGGTCCGGTGTGTCGGAGTTCGAGCAGCGCGACGGCGCTTCCGGGTCGATGCCGCTGCCGTTGTAGGGCAGGTTGAGGGTGAAGTCCGAGGCTTGCGGCGAAGACCGCAGCGACCGCTGCTGGGCTTCGGCCGAGGCGAGGTCGGTGCCGCTCATCCGGAAGCCCGGGTCGGTCTCCAGGCGCCCGTCCGGGTGCAGGTGGTCGGTGTAGTTGAACAGGTCGTCCAGGTCCACGTTGATCCAGTGCCGGGACTCGCCGAGCAGGACGCCCCGGGTGGCCCAGCGCAGCAGGCCGTAGCCGAGCAGGTCGGTCTGGGCCAGGTTCTGGTCGGAGGTGAAGGTGAGCGCGGCGCGCTCCCGCCCGTCGGCCGACGTACTGGTCACGCCGACCACCCAGTTGCCGATCTTGAGCAGCGGGTCGGCCTTGCAGGTCGGTGACAGCGCCGAGCGGTACACGTAGGAGTCGGTGATCGGGATCGTCGCGCCCGGCTTGAGGTAGTCGAACACCCCGCTGCCCGCGCCGGTCAGCGTCGCGGTGAACTTCTGGTCGGAACCGCCCTCGATGCCGGGCCGCAGGCAGTAGTCCTCCGGGAAGGTGCCCCAGGAGGTGAACAGCGAGACCTGGCGGACCCGGAAGGCCGCTTCGTAGCCCCACAGCGTCCGCCACTCGGTGGTGTCGAAGGCGCTGACGTAGTCGCCGGAGCCGTTCGGGTAGAGCAGCGCGTTGTCGGTGAGCAGGATGGCGCTGTAGCGGCCGGTGCCGTCCGGGTTGACCAACCGGGCCGGGGTCAGCGGCTCGGACTTGGCCAGCAGCACGTCGTAGGGCGAGCCGGTCCGGTCGAGCACGGCCTTCCAGGTGGGCAGCCCGAAGTCGGCCGCGTCCAGGCCGATCACCAGTGGCCGCAGCGCGACCTTGTCGGCGGGGACCAGGGCCGGCGCGCGGCCGGCCGTGGCGGGGATGGGTCCGTCGCGTTCGACGGTGGGCGTGGGTCTGGCCGGCTTCGGCCGCGCGACCTCGCCGAGGACGAGGCCGTGCCGGTGGTGGTGGTGACCGCTGTCCGCAGTCGCGACGCCGGCGGTCGGCAGCAGGCCGGCGGCCAGGACGGCGAGCGTCGCCAGAAATGACCCCACCCGCTTCGAACCAACAGTATTCGAAACCAAGGCATAACCCTTTCAGGTAGCACGGAAATCCCGCACCGTTGCGGTTTGCCGGGGTCCACGAGGACCCTCTCGACCTTCTTCTCCGGCCAACCCGCGCAGCTCGGGGGCCAACACCGGAGGCACCTACGGCAACTTTCGATCTACGCGGTCGCCACATTTCCGGCCCCGGACAAGGCGGGTGGGCACCCTTCCGGGCACCTCCGTCGCGCCTCCATCCGAGGAACCCGGGACATACCTCGAATAATGTAGACAGCGCCCTTCGGGCACGGGTACCGCGATTCGTGCGAAACACTTTTTGCCCAGGAGTAGCGCGCAGAGCGCCGAACGGCTCACGCCACAAGAACCACCCGATCACCGTTCGACGTCCTATCCCCGTCACCCGGAATCGGCCGGCCACCTGCCGGAGCACCCCGGAAAGTGAGCACCCCTCCTGCTTCCCGGCCCGTTCTGATACGGAGAAGACCACGATCCACGCCCCGCACAACGCGGTTCCGCACCCGCAGCCGCCCCCGGCGCATCTCAATTCGGCGGCGACGGGTCCTGTCGGGTGACGGCGGGCCCGGGACGGGGCGTGCACGCCCCGTACACGCCCCGGGGAGCGACCGCCGCCGGACGGGTGCCGATCGAGACGCACGGCAGCCGTGCCACTGTCGCAGCAGGGAGGGGCGACGAGAGCGCC
The DNA here is from genome assembly GCF_040655415.1 of Actinosynnema sp. NPDC050436. NCBI lineage: Bacteria > Bacillati > Actinomycetota > Actinomycetes > Pseudonocardiales > Pseudonocardiaceae > Actinosynnema > Actinosynnema sp. NPDC050436. The sequence goes on from NZ_JBFAJV010000004.1 coordinate 463,000, forward strand.
GGCCACTGGGCCGGACGGTGGACGGACGGTGACCTCGGCGATCGGCGAAACCGGATGCCGCTAACATTTCGGGTGCCCGGCACGCTTTCCCGAACACTTCTGCCGCAGTTTGCGGCAACGATCCGTGCCCAATGCCGACGACAGAGCGTAGTGCCGCCCGGATGAGCGCGCACCGCGCCGAACCGGGCGGTCGCGCGCGAGAGGTGGACCCCAGGTGACGTACGCAGCCGAGATCAGCCGCGCGAACCCGTCCTGCATCGTGTTCCTCATCGACCAGTCCGCGTCGATGAGCGACCCGATCGGCGGCAGCGCCCGGCAGCGCAAGGCGGACGTGGTCGCCGACGCCATCAACCGGCTGCTCGCCGAGCTGAGCGTGAAGTGCGCCAAGGAGGAAGGCGTCCGGGACTACTTCCACATCGCCGCCATCGGCTACGGGCACACCGTGGGCTCGGCCTTCACCGGGCCGCTCACCGGCCGGGAACTGGTGCCGTTGAGCCAGGTCGCGGACCGGCCGGCGCGGGTGGAGAAGCGGGTGAAGAAGGTCCCGGACGGCGCGGGCGGGCTGGTCGAGACCACCACGAGCTTCCCGGTCTGGGTGGACCCGGTGGCCCACGGCGCGACGCCGATGTCACGGGCCCTGGCGCGGGCCGGGGCGATCGTGTCCGACTGGGTGGGCCGCCACCCCGACTGCTTCCCGCCGATCGTGCTCAACCTGACCGACGGCGAGTCCACCGACGGCGACCCGACCAGTGCCGGCTGGTCCGTTCAGACCCACGTCACCGCCGACGGCGCGGCGCTGCTGTTCAACCTGCACGTGTCGGCGGCCAACGGCGTGCCGGTGACATTCCCGGACACCGAAGCCGGACTTCCGGACACCTACTCGCGCAGCCTGTTCGGCATGTCCAGCGTGCTTCCGCCGCACATGCGCTTCTACGCGCTGCAACAAGGGGTGCCCGCCACCGAGACGACCCGGGGATTCGTCTACAACGCCGACATCACCTCCATCGTCCAATTCCTGGACATCGGCACCCGCGCGACGGACCTGCGCTGAACAGCGGTATGTACACCTCCTCTCTAGGGGCACCCAAACAGGGCAACTCGGTACAGGAGTGCGAGGACGCCCATTCGGTCCTGCCCGATCGCGCGGCGGACGACTGGCACACCGGACCGGTGGTCGCGGCGGTGGCGGACGGCGCGTCGGAGAGCCTGCTCGCCGGCGAGTGGGCCGCCCTGCTGGCGGCGTCCGTGGTGGGGGCGGCGCACGCCGGCGACGAGGTGCTGCACGACCGCGACCGCTTCGCGGCGGCCCTGGTGGACGCCGGGCGGGCGTGGCGGGAGTGGCTGGTCGGGTACGTGGCACAGCGCGAGGCGGGCGGGCGGCCGATCGCCTGGTACGAGCAGCCGAAGCTCGACCGGGGGCCGCACTCGACCGTGCTCGCCGCCCGGTTCGCCACCACCGCGTCGGGCACCACCCCGTGGGCCGCCGCCGCGCTCGGCGACAGCTGCCTGTTCCACGTCCGGGACGAGCGGCTGCTGCGCGCGTTCCCCGTCGAGGCGTCGGCGGCGTTCGACAACTCGCCGGGACTGGTGAACGCGTTCACGGAGGACCGGGAGCTGTTCGCGCGGCACGCCCGCACGGCGTGCGGCGAGGCGGAACAGGGCGACCAGTTCTTCCTGTGCACGGATGCGATCGCCGCGTGGTTCCTGCGCGCGACCGAACGCGGTGAACGGCCGTGGCGCGTGCTGTGCGAGTTCACCCCTCATGGCGATCTCGACGGGTTCGGCGCTTGGCTGCGGAAGGTGCGCGACGAGGGGGAGATGCGCAATGACGACGTCACCGTCGTCCACGTCGACCTCGGATGAGGAACCGGTCCGCGCCTTCCCGTCGGGCGCGACCTACGTCGACGCGTTGCAGAACACCGCGTTGTGCTTCCGGGGCACCGGACTGGCCGGCGCAGAGGTGCGCGTGGACGCGCTGGGCCGTCCCCGGGCCATCTCCGGGAACTTCGCCGGCGTGTTCTCGGTGACCACTGCGGACGGAACCCGTTATGCGGTCAAGTGCTTCACCCGCGAAGTGCGCGAGCAGGCGGTCCGCTACCGCGCCATCGGCGAGCACCTGGCCCGGGTGGACGACGATTGGACGGTCGGTTTCGAGTACGTCGACAAAGGCATCATGGTGGCGGGCACCTGGTTTCCGGTGCTGCGCATGGAATGGGTCGAAGGCGTCGGCCTGATCCGCTGGATCGAGGCGCACCTCGGCGACCCGGCGGCGTTGTCGGGGTTGGCCGACCGGTTCGCGGCGCTGGTGGCGCGGCTCGGTGCCGTGGGCGTCGGGCACGGCGACCTCCAGCACGGCAACATCCTGGTCGGCGAGGACGGCGCGGTGCGGCTGGTCGACTACGACGGCGTGTTCGTGCCCGCGCTGGCGGGCCTGCCGGCGGCCGAGACCGGGCACCGCAACTACCAGTCGCCCGACCGCACCTCGGCCGACTTCGGGCCGGAGGTCGACCGGTTCTCGTCGTGGGTGATCTACCTGTCGCTGGTGGCGCTGGCGGTCGACCCGGCCCTGTGGCGGCAGTTGCGCGACGAGGACGCGGAGAACCTGCTGCTCGCGGAGACCGACTTCACCGACCCGGCGAACTCGTTCCGGCTGGCGACGCTGACCGGCCACCCGGACCCGCGCCTGCGCGCGCTGGCCGGGCGCTTCCGGGACGTCCTGCTGCACCACCGCGCCGCTCCCCCGCCGCTGGAACCCCTCGACGACACCACCTCGACCGCGCGCCCGGCCGAGGTCGCCGGCACCCTGCCGCCGTGGATGGCCGAACGCGTCCGGGACCACGTGCCCGCCCCGCCGCCGCAGGTGCGCTTCGGCGAGCGGCCCGTCGTGCCCGCCGTGCTGACCTGGCTGCTGGCCGTGCTGCTGCCGCTGGCCGGTCCGGCGCTCGCCCTGCACCCGGTCCTCGCCGCCGTGGACGCGGCGGCCGTCCTCGCGTGGGCCGGGACGACCGCGCTGGACTACCACCGCCGGCCCGAGCGGTCACCGGCCCGCGCCGCGCGCGCCGAGCGCCGGAGGACCCGGCGCGTGCGCCGGGCCGCCGCCGCCCGGACCGCCTGGCTCGATTGGGAAACCCGGCGGTTGGCGGAGGAGGCCGACGCAATCCGGGCCGCCCAGGACCACGAGCGCCGGTCGTTGCGGCAGCGGCACAACGACCAGACCGGCGCGCACCACCGCGCCGTGCGGGAACGCCTGCTGCACGTCGAGCGCGAGCGGCAGTCCTCGGCGAGCCGGGCGCACCTGGACGAGCAGCGGCTGCTCGCCCTGCGGCAGAAGGACCACGTCCGCGCGCACCTCGCGCAGTTCACCGTCGGATCCGCCGACGTGGAGGGCATCGGCCCGGCGCTCTCGACCAACCTGGCGGCGGCGGGCATCCGGACGGCGGCGGACTTCGTCGGCGTCACCTACGCGGTGGTGGACGGCAGCCGCGTCGCCGTGTTCGTGCTGGCCGACGGCCGGGGCGTGCGCGTGGCCGGCGTCGGCGAGGTCAAGGCCGGCCGCCTCGACCAGTGGCGCGCGGACCTGGCCGCGCGGGCAGAGGCCACCCGGCCGACCGCGCTGGAACCCGGGCAGCTCGCGGAGATCAGGAGCCGGCACGCCGCCGAGACGGCGGCGCTGGACGCCGAGCACCGGGCGGTGCGCGAGGAGGCCGAGGCCACCACCCGCGAACTCCAGGCCACCCACCGCGCCGAGCAGGCCGCGCTGTCGGAGGAGCTGAAGGCCGCCAACGCGGCGACGGCTCGGTCCCGCGTCGAGCACGACCGCGCGGTCGCCGAGGCCGCCGTGGTGCTGGAACGGGCCCACCACGCCGCCGCCGACAGCACCGCCCAGGCCGACGCCTACCGCACCATCACCTACCTGCACTACCTGCGCCACCTGCTGACCGGCAAACGCTGAACCGGCGGGCGCGCGCCGGAGTCGTTGCAGCGCAACCGGTCCCGGCCCGGCGAGGGCGCGGCCGGCCGGAGCTACGGAACCGACGTGCCGGCCTTCGGGCGTCCGGTGGCCACGGCGCGCGCCGCGCTCCCGGCGCGGACGCGGCGCACGGACCAGGCACCGCCGAGCAGCGCCGCCAGCAGCAGGCAGCCGCCGGCCACCCACCACGCCCAGGCGACACCGTCCGACACGCCGACGATCGCATTCGTCGCCGAGGCCATCACCAGCCCCGCCAACGAGAACCGCATCACCGCGTCGCCGCCACTCTCCGTCCCGACCATTGTTCCCCCCGTCCCATCACCGGCTCTATCGGCGGACGGGACCGACCGGTTACAGGTCCGGTGCCCGGCGGGTGGGAGGACTTCCGGCCCGGTCGGCACCTCGCGCACGGCCCTGCCGCCGGCGGTGCCGGCGGGGCATCGTGGGGGCCATGGACGACCCGGCACTCTCCCCCGCTCCCCCGGTGGTCGTGGCGACCGGGCCCGTCGACGTCGCGCGGGACTGGGCCGCGCACCACGCCCAGCTCCTCGGCGCACCGGTCGAGGTGCGCCCGCCGGACCGGACGGGCGCGCTGCCGCCCGGCGGGCTGCTGGTGCTCGCCGTGCCCGGCAACGGCCCGACCGGCGTGCGCCGCACCCTCCTGGCGGTGATCGACCACGCACCCTGTGACGTCGTCGTGGTCCGGGGCACCACCGCGCCCGCCCACCGCCGGATCACCGCGCTGATCACCGGCGTGGACGACGACCCGGTGCTGGTCCGCGCCGCCGCGCTGGCCGACCGGTGGGGCGCCTCGCTGCGCGTGCTGCACGCCGGCCCGCCGCTGCCGGTCCGCGCCGACGACCCGACGTGGCCGCTGGCGCACGCCGACCGGGCCCTGCGCGGGGTGCGGCACACGTCGGTGCTCGCCAGGATGCACCCCTCCGAGGCGATCGCCCGCTGCGCCGACGCGGACCTGCTGGTCGTCGGCGGCTCCGGCCCGACCACCCGCGCGGCACTGCACCACGCCCGCTGCCCGGTGTACGTGACCCGCCGCGCCCCGGTGGTGGTCCCCCGCCGCGTCACCGCGCTCCCGCGCCACCCGGTCGGCGGCAGGCGCTGACGCCCCGCCCGCCGGGCCACCCGGCACACCACCACGAGCCGACGGGCGCGCGGGGGTGGTCGGTCAGCGCAGGGTCGCGGCGGCGGTGAGGGCCGCGCCGATCTGCGTGGCCACCAAGCGGCGGAGCTCGATCGGTTCGCCCGGCATGGCCTTGTCCGCCTCGGCCAGCCAGGTGGTGAACAGCCGCTCGACGACCTCGGCACCCTCCCGGACGCCGGCCCGCGTGTTGCCCACCCCGATCTCGGCCCGGAACACCCGCAGCAGCGTGCCGGCCAGCCGCAGCCGCACCACGTGCGGCAGCACCTCGAAGGAGCACTCCTCGGCCACGGTGGCGGGGCGGCGCGCGGTGGCCGGGTCCTCCAGCGCCCGCGACCAGCCGTCGCACATCGCCCGGACCTGCTCGACCGCGTCCGCCGTGGACCGCCGGAACGGCGTGTCCAGGGCCAGGTCGGGCAGCGCCGCCCGGTACACCTCGCCGACCACCTCGCCGACCTCCCGCATCAGGGCCAGGTGGGTGCGCACCACCTCGCCGAACGCGGACCCGCACGGCGAGGTGTCGGCCGCCCGCGCGTCCTCCCAGTACGGCACCTCGCTGACGACGGTCGTGGTGCCGTACCGGCTCGCGTAGTCGGCGCTGCTCGCCCCGAACGTCACGGGCTCGTCCGGCACGACCAGTTCCTGCGCGGTCGGCATCCGCAGCACCCCCGGCGCGAGCACGCCGCTCTCCGGCATCTCCCACACCGCGTTGTGCGGCGCCAGCCCGACCCACCCCGCGACCTCGGCGAGCCGTGCGGGCAGGTCGGGGTGGTCGCCGCGCAGGTAGTGGAACACGCCGCCGTACTCGCCGTTGTGCAGCGACGACTGGAGCACCGGGCGCACGGTGTCGATGGCGTGCGCGAGCGCGGTCGTCTCGGGCAGGACGCGGTCGAAGTAGCCGGGTTCCGCGCGGTGCGCGAAGGTCCACTCGACCTGCTCGTCGCCCGCCGGGCGGTAGAACCCCCGGGCGTACGCCTCGCGGTCGCCGGGCCGGCCGTACCAGGACTCGTTGAGCCTGGCCCCGTCCGGGTCGACGCACGGGATCAGGTGCCAGCGGAAGCCCAGTGCGGTCCGCAGGCCGTCGTCGGCGCAGAGCAGCCGGCCCAGCTCGCGCACCGAGGCGAACCCGACCGGTTCGTTGGGGTGGGGGCCGCCGAAGACGAGCGCGTCGCGGTCGCCCGAGCCGATCGACGCCATCCGGATCGGGTCGCCGAGCCGGGAGGTGCCGATCCGCCGGACGGTGACCAGGTCGGGGTACCGGGCGGCCAGGTCGTCGAGCTCGGCGGACAGTTCGTCCACGAGCGGGAACCGGTCGAGGGCGGGCAGCGCCCGGAGTGCGGCTCGGATGTCGACGTCGCTGCTCACAGCGCCTCCCAGGAACTTCAGATAATGAACATTATTCGAGTAGCAACCGCTACCGTAGAGGGGTCCGACCGAACCGTCCAGGGAGTCGACCGTGCGCCTGACCCGGAGCGAGCAGCAGGAGCGCAACCGCGCCGCGCTCATCGAGGCCGCCCGCGCGACCATCGCCGCCCGGGGCGCGGCGGCCTCGCTCGACGCGATCGCCGAGGCCGCCGGGCTCACCACCGGCGCGGTCTACTCGATCTTCGGCAGCAGGCGCGAGCTGTTCCGCGCCACCGTCGAGGACCAGTTCCGGGACCGGCCCGAGCAGGTCGCCCGGCTGGCCGCCACCGACCTCGACCTGGCGGGCGTGCTGCGCGCGTGCGCGGCGGAGCACCCGCTGCCCGCCGACGACGACCTGGCCCGCACCGAGCTGCACGAGATGCTGCTGGTGATGGGCGACGACCGGCTCCGCGCCCAGGTGGCGGCGATCCTGGCCGCCGACCTCGACCGCGTCACCGGCCTGCTGACCGGCCGGGTCGTGCCGGGCACCGACCCGGTCCGGCGGTGCACGCCGGAGCAGGCCCGCAGGGTCGCCACGGCGCTGCGGGCGGTGCTGACCGGGTACGGCGTGCACGCGCTGGTGGACCGGGACCCGCGCGACGCCCGCGCGATCTCCGACACCTGCGCCGCGCTGGCCGCCCTGGCCCGCTGACCCCCACGCCCGGCGACGCTCCCCCGGGCCGTGCGACAGTACTGGCCGTGACGACCACCCAGTGGCACGGCGACGACTACCAGCGCCGGTTCGACGCCCTCGCCGACTCCGGGACCGACGTGCACGGCGAGGCCGCCTTCGTCCTCGACCACCGGCCCGCGACTGTGCTCGACGCGGGCTGCGGCACCGGCCGGGTGGCGATCGAGCTGGCCCGGCACGGCGTCGACGTCGTCGGGGCCGACCGCGACGCGTCCATGCTGGCCACCGCGCGCCGGCTCGCGCCCGGCCTCACGTGGGTGGAGTCCGACCTCGCCGAACTGGACCTCGGCCGCACCTTCGACGTGGTCGTGATGGCGGGCAACGTCCCGCTGTTCACCCCGCCCGGCACCCACGCCGCGCTGGTCGCCGGTGTCGCCCGGCACGTCGGCGGGCTCCTGGTCGCGGGCTTCGGCCTGGACGGCCGCTACTCCCTCGCCGACTACGACGCGCACGCCGCCTCCGCCGGGCTGCGGCTGGTCGAGCGGTTCGCCACCTGGGACCGCGACCCGTTCACCGGCGGTGACTACGCCGTCTCGGTGCACCGCGCCTGACCCACCTGCCCGCCGGGCCGGGCGCGCGGGCCGGCTACCCTGTGCCGCCCGCGCCGGGACGACGGCCGGGCCAGGTGCGACGTGACCGGTGCCGCGGTGGACCGGGCGTCGCCGTGGTCTGGAGGTGTCCGGTTCTGCTCGGGTGGACGGGCGCGGCAGCCGCAGCGCTGCTCGCGCTGGTGCTGGTGTGGGCCGTCGTGCGGCCCCGGGGCCTGCCGGAGGCGGTCGCGGCGGTGCCGGCGGCGGTGGTCGCGGTGGCGGCGGGGCTGGTCTCGACCGACCACGCCGTCGCGGAGGTGTCCCGGCTCGGCCCGGTGGTCGGGTTCCTGGCGGCCATCCTGGTGCTGGCCCGGCTGTGCGACGACGAGGGCCTGTTCCGGGCGTGCGGCGCGCGGCTGGCGCGCGGTGCGGCGGGCAGCGCCCCGCGCCTGCTGGTCGGCGTGTTCGCGGTGGCCTCGGCGGTCACCGCCGTGCTCAGCCTGGACGCGACCGTGGTGCTGCTGACCCCCGTCGTGCTGGCCACGGTGGCCCGGCTCGGCGTGCGGCCCGACCCGCACGTCTACGCGTGCGCGCACCTGGCGAACACCGCGTCGCTGCCGCTGCCGGTCTCCAACCTCACCAACCTGCTGGCGTTCACGGCGGGCGGGTTGGGCTTCCTGGAGTTCGCGGCCGTGATGGCGCTGCCCTGCCTGGTCGCCGTCGCGGTCGAGTACGCGGTGTTCCGCCGCTTCTTCGCCGCCGACCTCACCGCCGCGCCGGTCGCCCCGGCCGAGACGGTCCCGCTGCCGAGGTTCGCCACCGCGACCGTGGCGGGCACGCTGGCGGGCTTCGCCCTGTTCCCGGCGCTCGGGCTCGACCCGGCGTGGGCGGCGGTCGCCGGGGCGGGCGTGCTGGCGGTGCGCGGGCTGCTGCGCCGGACCACCGGGGTCCGCGCCCTGGTCGGGGCGACCGCGCTGCCGTTCCTGGGTTTCGTCCTGGCGCTGGGGGTCGTGGTCCGCGCGGTGGTCGACAACGGCCTGGCCGAGGTCGTCGGCGGCCTGGTCCCGGACGGCGACGACCTGCCCGCGCTGCTGCTGACGGCCGCGATCGCCGCCGTCCTGGCGAACGTGATCAACAACCTGCCGGCCGTGCTGGTGCTGCTGCCGCTGGCCGCCCCGCTGGGCACCGGCCCGGTCCTCGCGGTCCTGATCGGCGTGAACCTCGGGCCCAACCTCACCTACGCCGGGTCGCTGGCGACCCTGCTGTGGCGGCGCGTCCTGCACGACCACGGCGTCCGCGTCGACCTCCGCCGGTTCACCGCCCTCGGCCTGCTGACCGTGCCCGTCGCACTGCCGCTCGCCGTCGTCGCGCTGTGGCTGTCGCTGCGCGCGTTCGGGATCTGAACTCACCGCGAGGCGGGGAAGGCCGCGCGCACGTCGGAGCGGTTCAAGACGAACGCGGCCGGCACCAACGCGACCGCGCCCGCGATCTGCGCCGCGACGAACCACAGCGGCAGCGCGCCGGGAATGCTGTCGACGGCGACCACCGCGACCGGGACCACCACGGCGATGACCCGCGCCCGCACGTAAGCCCACCGCGCACCGCGCGCGGCGCGGACCACAAGCCAGTAGGCCACCACGGCGCTGACGGCCATCCCGCCCGAACGGCCCCACATGAACGACGTCACGTCACGTTGCCCGAACGCGAGCACGACGACCGTGACGAGCACCGCGAGGCTGAACGCGCCGTAGACCGCCACGAGCCTCTTCACGGTGCCGAGGGCGTGCGAACGGTCGATCGCGTCACGGGTGGGTGTTTCCACGGGGTTCCTTCCGTCTTCCTGTCCGGTGCGGACCCGACGCTAGGAAGCGCCCGGTCCGGCCGGTATGGGCCTGGGCGCACGGTGGGGTGGGTCTGGACCCACTCCTGCCCCGATCCGGTGGGTTGACGTCACGCAGGGCCGCACAGTGGACCCCGTCACGCACGGGGCCGCTGGTGCCGTGGAGGGACGGTGAAGTAGGAAAGAGGGGTCATGGGGAGAGCGGTGTCGTGGGCGACGGGTGCCGTCGCGGGGTTCGGGCGGGCGTGCGTCGTGCTGGCCGTCACGATGGCGGTGCCCGCCGTGTGGGGTGCCGCCGCCGCGTTGACGGTGTGGTGGGGCAGCCCGTGGGCGGGGATCGCGCCGCTGGTGTGGGCGTGCCTCGGCACGGTCGCCCTGTCCCGGCCGGTGTGCCGGGTGGTGCGCTCGCTGGTGGCGAGGTGGACGGGCACCGACCTCCCCGCCGGCTACCGGCGGCCCGAACCGGTGGTCCGGATGGCCAACGGGTTCTGGTGGAACGGGTTCTCGTACGCGCGCAGCGCCGAGCGCGCCCGCGACGAGCAGCGGTGGCGGGTCCGGTGGAGCGACCCGGCCACGTGGCGCGACCTGCGGTTCGTCGCGGTCGCGCCGGTCACGGCGGGCGTGGTGGCGGCCGTCCCCCTGGTGGGGGTGGCGTCGGCGGTCTTCGGCGCGGTCCTCGGTGTCGCGGCGGTCGGGGTGCCGGTCGGGCTGCTCGTGGCGGTCGCCTCGGCGCCGTACGCGTGGCGGGTGCTGGGACCGGTGGCCGTCCGCTTCCTCGGCGCGACGCCGAAGGGGGCGCTGGTCGAGCGGGTCGACCAGTTGACCGCCCAGCGCGCGGACCTGACGGTCGCGCAGGCGGCGGAGATCCGCCGGATCGAGCGGGACCTGCACGACGGCGCGCAGGCGCGGCTGGTCGGCCTCGGGCTCTCGCTCGCCACCGCCGAGAAGCTGCTCGACAGCGACCCGGCGCGGGCCAAGGCGCTGCTGAGGCAGGCGCGGGCGGGTGCCGCGCTGTCGCTGGCCGAGCTGCGCGACCTGGTGCGGGGCATCAGCCCGCCGGTGCTGACCGAGCGGGGGCTGGTCGACGCCGTGCGCGCGCTTGCCCTGGACAGCGCGCTGGAGACCGACGTCGACGCGGATGTCGGCCCGCGCCCGGACCCGCCGGTCGAGGCGGCCGTCTACTTCGGGGTCGCCGAGCTGCTGACCAACGCCGTCAAGCACGCCCGCGCGTCCCGGGCGCGGATCTCGCTCGGGCACACCGGCACCGACCTGATCGTGGTGGTCGAGGACGACGGCCTGGGCGGGGCCGAGGTGCGCGCGGACGGCGGACTGGCCGGCCTGCGCCGGCGGCTCGCGGTGTTCGACGCCACCCTGGAACTCGACAGCCCGAGCGGCGGCCCGACCCGGGCGAGGATGGTGGTGCCGTGCGCGTCGTCGTAGCCGAGGACCTCTACCTGCTGCGGGACGGGGTAGTCCGGCTGGTCGAGGCGTACGGGCACCAGGTGGTGGCGACCGCGACCACCGGACCCGAGGCGTTCGACGCGCTGCTGCGGTGCCGGCCGGACGTCGCCGTGGTCGACGTCCGGATGCCGCCGACCCAGTCGGACGAGGGCCTGCGGGCGGCGCTCGCCGCGCGACGGGCGGTCCCCGGCCTGCCGGTGCTGGTCCTGTCCCAGCACGTCGAGCAGCTCTACGCGCGCGAACTGCTGGCCGACGGAGCAGGGGGCGTCGGGTACTTCTTGAAGGAGAGCGTGTTCGACGCCGACCAGTTCGTTGACGCGCTGGAACGCGTCGCGGCCGGCGGGACCGCCATGGACCCGGCGGTCATCGCCAGGCTGCTGTCCAGCGGCACGTCGAACCGGCGGCTGGAACGGCTGACCGAGCGCGAGCACTCGGTGCTCGGGCTGATGGCGGAGGGCCTGTCGAACCAGGCGATCGCGCAGCGGCTGTTCCTCAGCGAGAGCGCCATCAGCAAGTACACGACTTCGATCTTCGGCAAGCTCGGCATCACCGACGACGACTCGCACAACCGCCGGGTCCTCGCCGTGCTCACCTACTTGAACAAGCCCTGACCGCAGCGCTGCGGCCGGCACCTCCGGAACGCCGCCGCTGCGCCGCTCAGCAGGCGGGTTCCCGACCGGGCGGTCCGGTCGGCGTGTTCTCCGGCCAGTCCGGGGCGTGCTCCGCCGGCCAGACCGGTGCGCTGTCGACGTCGGCCCGTTCGACCAGGTTCCAGGCGGCCTCGTACGAGCGCTGCACGAACGTGCTCTCCACCGTCGGCCCGGCGTTGGCCAGGGCGGCGAACGCCGTGCCCGTCTGCGGGCTGAACGCGACGAACGCCGTGCAGCCGCGCGTGCCGCCGGAGTGGAACAGCAGGTCGCGGCCGGAGCGCCGGCGCACGTCCCAGACCAGGCAGACGTCGTGGTCGCCGGCCGACACGCGCGGGCGGACGACCTCGGCCAGGGCGGTCCGCAGCGACCCGGCGGGTGGGCTCAGGTGGGCGGTCAGGTGGCGCAGCAGGTCGGTCGCCGACGAGCGCAGCCCGCCGGCGGCGGCCAGCCCGACCATCTCCCACGGCGGCCTCGGCCTGCCCCTGAGGTAGCCGGTGACCTGCGGGTGCGGGGTGAAGCCGGTGTCGGCCAGGCCGAGCGGGCGCAGCACGCGCGCGGTCAGCAACTCCTCGTACGGCCGGCCCGCCGCGCCCGCCAGGGCCAGGCCCAGCAGCGCCACGCCGTAGTTCGAGTAGCGGTACCGGCCGGCCGGTCGCGGGCGGGTGCGGCGCAGAGCCCCGGCCACCCGGTCCGGCCCGAAGCCCTGGTAGGGATTGGTGCGCACGCGCGCGAGCGCGCGCAGCAGCAGACCGGGCGGCAGGCGCGGCAGGCCGGAGGTGTGCGTGGCCAGGCTCTCCAGGGTCACCGCGCGGCCCAGGCCCGGTGCCGCGCCGGGCGGCAGGTGCCGACGGACGGGGTCGGCCGGGTCCACCTCACCCCGGGCCGCCATCTCGGCCAGCAGCAAGCCGGTGAACGTCTTGGTCAGCGAGCCGATCTCGAAGCGGGTGCGCCCGGTGACCGGGTAGCGGCCTCCCCGGTCGGTCACACCGCCGACCAGCAGCCGCTCCCGACCTTCGTGGCGCACGGCGACCGCCACACCGGTCGCGCAGGGCGCGGCGGCCGGCAGGTGCGCGACCAGAGCCCTCACCCGCCGCCGCCGAGCAGCCGGGACAGGGCGACCGTGCCCGCGATGGCCGCGACCACGGCGGTGTGCTGGTGGTTCTGGTAGATCAGGCGCGGGTCGTCGTCCACGGGTTCGGCGTCACGCGGTACGAAGCCCTCGGCGTGCTGGAGGCCGGCGAACAGCTCCCACTCGGACTCGACGAACCTCGGCTCGGGCAGGCACGCGCTGACGATCAGCAGTTCGCCGACGAGGTCCCACTGCCCGGCCTCGGCCCAGACGTCGAACCACACCGGCAGCCAGGTCTCCAGGTACGCGGCCACGTCCGCCGGCATGTCGGCCGGCCGCCCGCCCCAGTCCGTGATGTGGAAGGCGGCGTGGGTCATGTGGTAGGCGGTGTACCAGTCCACCACCCAGGGCTGCGGCGTGCGGCCCAGCCACGTCTGGCGGAGCATCGCCTCGAAGTCGTCGTCCCGGGGCACGCCCACCACCCGGTGCGCGTTGGCCACGGCCATCCGGCGGTTGGGCAGCACCTCGGTCATCGAGTCCTCGGCCGCACCGACGTCGATGGTCCGCGCCAGCGCCGGGTGGTGGTACCCGCTGCGCGCGTGGTGCGAGTAGACCTCCAGCGGGTCGGTGAGCACCGGGTGCCGGAGCTGGCGCTCGTAGAGCAGGTCACCACGGCGCAGCTGACCCCAGGTGAAGTCCAGCAGCTCGCGGGCGGCCTGCTGCTCCGCCGTGCCGGTGACGCCGTCGCGCAGCACCAGTGATGCCGCCAGCGCCAGTTCGCACAGCGGCTTGTAGACCCCGTCCGGGTCGTTGAGGTCGGAGTTCACCTCGTCCTCGAACGCGCCGAACTGCCGGTTGGCGTGCAGGTACCCCAGAGCGCCCGACGTCACGGTGTGGGCGAGACGGGCGACGGCGGTCATGCGGTGGCCTCCACGAGGTGTCGGGCGACGGCGAGGTCGAGCACCCTGCGCGGCTCTGCGCCGACCCGCAGGTCGACGTGCTCGATCAGCAGCCCGGGGTCGATCGGCAGCGGGGTGCCGGCGGCGTGCAGCAGCCCGACCCAGCGGGCCAACCGGGTCGCGGTGCCGAAGTCGCGGCGCAGCACGGTCCGCACGACTCCCCGGCACAGCGCCAGCGGTTGCGCCAGGACGGCGTCCACCACGGGCCCGGCCGCGCCGGGGTGCGCCAGGGACGACAACTGGGCCACCCGGACCGACCAGCGCGCCCAGTCCTCCGCCGGGCCGAGCACGTCCGCCGGGTCCGCCGGCGCGGCGACCGGCTCGTCACCGGAGAGCCGGGCCAGTGCCCGCGCGGTCGTCCAGTCGCACCACGCCATCACCCGCTGCTCCGGCGTGGCCGGCGCGACCACCGGCGGGAAGACCTCCATCGACGCCGCGACCACCTCGGCGTCCCCGGTGCTCAGGGGGCGGTCCAGCACGGTGTGCGGCAGGAAGACATCCGCACCCACCAACCGGACCGCCCCCAGGCCGCTGGTCGCGTCGGCACACGAGTCCACGAACTCCGCCAAGCCCACGCAGCCGCTGCCGCGCAGCGCGCCCAGCACACGATCGGCCAAGTGTGCGGCACCGCGCACGCAGGACGATGCGTCCACGAACCCTCCTACCGTCGACGACCAGCACTTGCAGACATCAGGAACTCACGCGGGAGGCGCGAGCTACTTGCGCGGCTCCTTCGGTGTGGACGGCGAGATCAGCAGGCCGAGCAGAAGCGCCAGCCCACCGGCCGCGTTCGGCATGGGCAGCGGCGGGTCGGTGACCGTGGACTCCGGCTCGACCATCAACGTGCACAGCTCCGCGACGTCCGACGGCGTGGAGACCGGGCGGACCTGGGTACGAACGGACATTGCAGACTCCCTCCGGTGGGGGCACCGCCGGCGGATCGCCGGTCCCGTACCCCTTGAGCTCTTGCCAGCCGAGTCCAGCACAATTCGGGGCTTCCGTCCCGCCCTCGGCCCGAAATCAGGGCTGCTACCACTCGTGTAGGTGACAATCGGCTACCCGGAGGAGTTGGTTTCACCGCAACGGTTCCACGCTCCGGCAGCGGACTGCCGCAGTATGCGGATCAGAAGTCTTTGTGCGCCACTGATCATGCGCGGTGTGCGGAGTGGACGTCCATCGTGCACGGTGCTCCGCCGGGGGTTATTTTCGCTTCGTGCCAACGACTTCCGACTGGAGTACTTGAGGACGCGTGCCCGTCTCGAACGGTCGGCCGGCGGCGTGGGCGTTCGTTCTGCCGCCGACCAGGCCGACCACCCGCCCGGACCGGCTGCGCGCGAGCGGCGGGCCAGCCCCGGCGCGCTCGTATCTCACATATGAGATAACCTGCGTCGGTGATCAAAGATCTTGACGGTGCCAAGCCCTACCTGACCCAGATCGGCAACCTGATCCGCGATTCGCGCCGGCACCGGGGCTGGACGCAGGCGCAGCTCGCCGCCGCCGTGGCGACCAGCCAGAGCGCGATCAACCGGATCGAGCGGGGCAACCAGAACCTCAG
This sequence comes from Actinosynnema sp. NPDC050436, assembly GCF_040655415.1. NCBI lineage: Bacteria > Bacillati > Actinomycetota > Actinomycetes > Pseudonocardiales > Pseudonocardiaceae > Actinosynnema > Actinosynnema sp. NPDC050436. Next base: position 478,285 of record NZ_JBFAJV010000004.1, read on the forward strand.
CATGGAGATGCTCTCCCGGATCAGCGAGGCGCTCGACTCCGGGATCGTGTCGCTCGGCCAGGCCGCGCCGCTGCACCTGCGGGTCACCGGCGGGCGCACCCTGTCGGGCTCCATCACCGTGAAGACCAGCAAGAACGCCGGCGTGGCCCTGCTGTGCGCCGCGCTGCTCAACGCCGGGCGCACCACCCTGCGCAAGGTCGCCCGCATCGAGGAGGTCAACCGCATCCTGGAGGTGCTCGGCAGCATCGGCGTGCGCACCCGGTGGCTCAACGACGACAACGACCTGGAGATCGTGCCGCCGAAGAAGCTCGACCTGGCCGCCATCGACGTCGAGGCCGCCCGGCGCACGCGCAGCATCATCATGATGCTCGGCCCGCTGATCCACCACCAGGACACCTTCGAGCTGCCTTACGCCGGCGGGTGCGCCCTCGGCACCCGCACCGTGGAACCGCACCTGGTGGCGCTGCGGCCGTTCGGCCTGGAGGTCAAGGCCGCAGCCGGCCGCTACCAGGCCGAGGTGGACCGGCAGGTCCGGCCGCACCGCCCGATCGTGCTCACCGAACGCGGCGACACGGTGACCGAGAACGCGCTGATGGCCGCCGCGCGCCGGGACGGCGTCACCGTCATCCGCAACGCCAGCCCCAACTACATGGTGCAGGACCTGTGCTTCTTCCTGGGCGAGCTGGGGGTGCGCATCGACGGCGTCGGCACCACCACGCTCACCGTGCACGGCGTCGAGCACATCGACCGGGAGATCGACTACGCCCCGTCCGAGGACCCCATCGAGGCGATGAGCCTGATCTCGGCGGCGATCGTCACCTCGTCGGAGATCACCGTCTGCCGGGCACCGGTCGAGTTCCTGGAGATCGAGCTGGCGCTGCTGGAGGAGATGGGGCTGGACTACGACCGCTCCCCCGAGTACGCCGCCGCCAACGGCCGGACCCGGCTCGTGGACCTCACCGTGCGGCCCTCCGCACTGCGCGCGCCCACCGACAAGGTCCACCCGATGCCGTTCCCCGGCCTGAACATCGACAACCTGCCGTTCTTCGCGCTCATCGCGGCGACGGCGAGCGGGTCCACCCTGATCCACGACTGGGTGTACGAGAACCGGGCGCTGTACCTGACCGAGCTGACCAAGCTGGGCGGCAAGGTCACCCTGCTCGACCCGCACCGCGTCTACGTGGAGGGGCCGACGCACTGGTCCGGCGCGGAGGTGATCTGCCCGCCCGCGCTGCGCCCGGCGGTGGTCGTCCTGCTGGCGATGCTCGCCGCCAAGGGCACCTCCGTGCTGCGCAACGTCTACGTCATCAACCGGGGCTACGAGCAGCTCGCCGACCGCCTCAACCAGCTCGGGGCCGAGATCAGCACCTTCCGCGACATCTGAGCCGAGCCCTCGGGTCCACTGTGGACCCCACGCGGCACCCGGTCCCGCTACCGTGGCGGGAAGCGGCGAGGGGGTGCGCGCGTGACGAAGGTCGACGGGCTCGCGCCGAGGCCCGCCACGCGGGCCCGGCAGTCGCCCGCCCGGGGGTGGCTGCTGCGCGCGGTCGGGTGGCCGGCCGTCTTCGCCGGCCTGGCCCTGCTGCTCGTGGCGCAGACCGGCGCGGGAGGCGACCCGCACCCGCTGGTCCGACCGGTGGTGTGCGCCCTGGGCGGGGCGGCGCTGCTGGCCTTCGGGCGGCGCGCGGTCGTGCGGGGCCGCCGGCACGCCGTCGAGGTGCTGCCCTCCCTGGACGGGCTGCCCGCCGACCGGCCCGTCGTGCTGTTCCTCAGGTCCTTCACCGACGACCGGGGGTTCGCGAGCCAACAGCGGGGCGAGGTGCCGCTCGACCACTGGGGCACGACCCGCACGGAGGAGGAGCAGTTGGCGGCGGCGCTGGCCCCGTTCGGGCGGATGGTCGCCTTGGGCCAACCCGGTGAACCGCTGCCGCCGCCGGGCGCGTCGCGGGCCTTCGCGTCCGACGAGGCGTGGCGCGAGCAGGTGCTCGCCGGGCTGGACCGGGCACGGCTGGTGCTGCTGGCCGCCGGGCCCGGCGAGAGCCTGCGGTGGGAGGTGGAGCAGGTGGTCGCCAAGGTGCCGGCGGAGCGGGTGGTCCTGCTGGTGTGCCGCGACGCCGCCCAGTACCGGTCGTTCCGCGCGGCCACGGGCCCGCTGTTCCCGCGCGGCCTGCCCGAGTACCGATCCCGGTCGCCGCTGCTCGCCGCCGGCACGCACGCCTACACCCGCGCGGTCGTCCGGTTCGAGGCGGACTGGACGCCGGGGGTGGCGCACCTGGACGGCCGGGACGCGCCGGGCAGCGCCCGCAACTGGGTCGGCAGCGTGGTCGCCCGCTCGCTCGCGGAGGTCTACGAACAGGCGGGCGTGCGGCGGCCCGGACGTCTCGCGGCGGCCGTGCGCCGCCGTGTCCGCCGCCCGGCCGCCCCGGTCGGGGCGGAGCCGCTCCCGGCCGTGCGGATCGGCGACGGCCGGTGGCGGGCCGAGCGGGTCCGCACGGGCGGGGTGGACTTCGTCGTGCGGCTCGACGACGGCACCACCGCGCACGAGGTGGAAGTCCGGCCGTCCGCCACCGGGAAGACCTCGGTCCTGGTCGACGGCCGGCGGACCGGCCACGACTTCCGCCTGGGGCGCGGGCGGGCCTCGCTCGTGGTCGGCGACGACGTGCGGCTGTGCGTGGACGGCGAACCGGTCTACGCGCTGAGCCGGGCGGCGGCCGGGTCGGCGACGTTCCTGGAGCACCGGGCCACCGCGATCCGCGACGCCCTGCCGGCACTGCCGCACGACCTGCCGGGCCCGTTGCCGGGCACCCTGCGCGTCGCGCCCGACCTGCGGGTCCGGGACGCCCGGATCGCGGCCGGCCCCGACCTCGACCCGGTGGTCGCCGTGCTCGACTCCCGCGCCGACCTCGGCGACGCGCGGGCGTGGTTCACCGACCGGGCCGTGCACCTGCGCTCCGGGGACGGGGTCGTCGTGCTCCCGTACCCGGACCTCGCGGCGACCGAGGTGACCGCCGACTACACGACGCTGCGCCTCGGGTCGGCCGGGCTGGACTTCCCCGGCCACGCCGAGCGCGTGGCGGAGGCGCTGCGCGCGGTCCGGGCGGCGGTGCTGGAGCAGGACTCCGGGTTCGGCCCACCACCGGCGCTGCACCCGTACGTGCGGGCCGGATCGCTGCGCGCGCACCGGGTGCAGGAGCTGCGCGAGGTGACGCGGTGGCGGGTGTGGACGTCGATCCGGGGTCCGGTGGCCGGGCTCGGGGTGCTCGCGGCGCTCCTGGCGCAGGGGCGGCTGGAACTCGGTCCGGTGCCGGTGTGGGAGGAGGTCGTGGTGCGGCTGGCGACGCTCCCGGCGGGCTACCTCGCCGGCGTGCTGCTGACGGCGTCGGTCGTGGTGGTCGTGGACGCGGTGTTCGCGGGCGTCCTCGCCGTCATCCGCCTCGCGGCCCTGCCCGGCCACCGGGTCATCCGGCGAGGGCGAGCCCGACGAGCGGACCGCCGAACAGCACCAGGTACGACACCAGCGCCCACCGCCGGGCGCGGTGGAACGGGAGTTCAGCGGTGAGCACCACCACGTCGACCTCCGGCGGGACGGCCGCCCGGAACACCTCACCCACCTCGTCGGCGGGGGCGTCCAGGTCGCCCAGCGACCACGCGAACCCGCGATCCCGGCCGGCCAGGACGCCGTAGCGGTAGCCGCCGGTCCCGGTGTACGGCGCCGAGTCCCACACCCGGGACGCGGCCTCGGTCGAGATGTGCAGGGTCACCCGGGTGCGCCCGCCCGCCCGACCGACCAGCACGCGCTCGACGGGGTCCCAGCCCGTGGTCAGCCGCCGGGCGAACCCCCGCTTCAGCAGCGCCGCCGGGCTGCGGCCCCGGTGCAGGACGAGCCCGTCCCGGCCGACGTCCGCCCGGCTCCACCACACCACGTGCGCTTCGGAGCTGACGAGCACCCACCCGATCACGGCCGTGAGCGCGACCGACCACGCGGTGCTGCCGACCGCCCAGGCGAGCCCGCCGGCCACCGCCGCCGCAGCGGCCACCGCCAGGTGGTCGGCCACCCGGACCGCGCGCGGAGCCGAGACCCGGTACTGCACCGGCTCCGGCACGGCATCGTCAGGTGGGTCGGCAACGGCGGCCGGCGGTGCGTCCCGCCTCCCTCCAGCCGGCGCGTGGAGCTTCCGGGTGAAGGCGTCGGCCACGTAGGTCATGCCGCCGGCGCGGGCGTCGTAGATCGCCTCGCGGCTGGCGAGGCAGTGCACCAGCGTCCGCGCGCCCACCACCCCGGCCACCGGCTCGACCCGGGCCGCGAGGTCGGCCGCGCTGTCCGCCCACTGCGCCGCGTCGGCGAAGCAGAGGTCCAGCACGACCAGCTTGTCCGGGACGGCGACCTGCTCGACCGACCGCCTCAGCTCCGCGAACGGCAGCCACGTGCCCGGGTCGGCGGGATCGCTGCCCGCCAGCGCCAGCAGCAGGCCGCCGTCGGCCGCCAAACGCGCGTGCCCCGCGTAGTAGAGCAGCAGCGTCCGCTCGGCGTCCCGCAGCAGCCAGCAGACCTCGGTGCCGCGCTTCGGGTCCTCGACCACGTCGACCTGCGCGCCCGCCGCGACCAGCGCACCGCGCAGCGCCTGCACGCTGTGGTGCGCGGCCGGCACGTCGGGCAGCGACGCGCAGCGGGCCACGCCCACCAGCACCGCCCGCGCCTCGGGTAAGCCGTCCACACCCGGCATTGTCCCCGCTACCGGCCGCCGAGTCCCGTCTCCGTGACACCTCGGACCAGGTGCCGCTGGAGGAGCACGAACACCAGCACGATCGGCAGGATCGACACGGCCGCCGACGCGAACAGCAGCGCGACCCGGGGGTTCTGCGCGGTGAGCAGGCTCGACAGCGCCACCTGCACGGTCCAGGACGAGGAGTCCTGCGCGATCACCAGCGGCCAGAGGAACTGGTTCCAGCTCCCGATGAAGTCGATCACGCCCACGGCCGCGAAGACCCCGGTCGAGTTCGGCACCACCACCCGCCGGAACACGCCCCACCGGGACAGGCCGTCCAGCCGCCCGGCCTCCTCCAGCGCGACCGGGAAGTCCAGGAAGTACTGGCGGAACAGGAACACGTTCAGCGCGCTGAACAGGCCCGGCACCACCAGCCCGCGCAGGTCCGACAGCCAGCCGAGGCTGGACACCACCACGAACGAGGGCACGAACGTGACGGCGGTCGGCACCAGCAGCGTCGCCACGATCGCGTGGCGCACCACCGGCTCGCCCCGGAACGGCACCCGCGCCAGGCCGTAGCCCGCCGTCGAGCACAGCAGCAACTGGCCCGCCGTCTGCGCCACCGCGACGACGGTCGAGTTGAGCAGGCTGCGGGCGAACGGCACCTCGTCGTCGGCGAACACCTCCGGCACGGCCGCCAGCCCGTCGCGCACCAGGACCGCGAACGGCAGCAGGAACAGCACCGCCGCGACCGCCAGCGCGACGCCCCGCGCGACCGCCCCGACGGGGTTGCGGTACCCGACCGGCCGCATCAGCCCGCCCTCCGGAACACTCGGCCGGACAGCAGGGTCGCCAGCGCGATCACCAGGGCCAGGACGACCGCACCCGCGCTGCCCCGCCCGAGGTCCTGGCCGCCCGACCCGAGCGAGGTGTAGTACAGGTACACCAGCGGCGGGCGCGCGAACGGCGGGTAGCCGCGCGAGTCGCCGAGGATGTTGTAGAACTCGTCGAACGCCTGGTAGGCGTTGACCAGGTTGAGCAGCAGCACGGCGACCAGCACGCCGCGCAGGCCGGGCAGCGTGACGTGCCGGAAGGTCTGCCACCCCGGCGAGGCCCCGTCCAGCCACGCCGCCTCGTAGAGGTGGTCCGGGATGCGTTGCAGCGCCGCGATGAACAGCACCAGGTAGAAGCCGACCTGGAGCCACAGCCGGGCGCTGACGACCACGACCCAGTACAGCGGCGGGTCGACGGTGCCGACCCACGCCTGCGGCTCGACGCCGAGCCAGCCGAGCACCGCGTTCGCCTCGCCGTCGGCCAGCCCGGAGAACAGCGACGTCTTCCACAGCAGCGCGGCCACCACGTAGGAGCACGCGAACGGCAGGAAGAACACCGACCGGAAGAACGCCTTGGCGATCCGCACCCGGTCCACCAGCAGCGCGAGCCCCAGCGACAGCACCACCGTCACCGGGATGACGAACGCCGCGAACGCGGTGAACGTGCCGATGCTGTCGAGGAAAGCGCGGTCGGTCAGGACGTCGGCGTAGTTGTCCAGCCCGACGAACACGGTCGGCGTCACGGTGTTGCGCGCGTCGAAGAAGCTCAGGTAGGCGCTCCACCCGATCGGCACGTAGGTGAAGACCAGCAGGCCGAGGGCGAACGGCCCGACGAACGCCCAGAACGCGAGCGCGCCGCGCCGCCCGCTCACCGGTCGAGCCGCGCGATCTCGGTCCGCGCCACGTCCAGCGCTGCGCGCAGCTCGGCCGTCGCGTCGGCGCCCTGGCGCGCGATCCTGGACACCGCGTCGGACAGGGCGGTGTTGGCCCGCGCGGGCCAGCGGGCGGGTGCGGCGATGCGCCCGCCCCGGGTGACGAACCCGACGACCTCCGCACCGGGCCCCGACCCGAGCCGCTCGGCCTTCTCCGCGAGGCTGCGCCGCGCGGGCAGGTGCGCGCCGAAGCCGGTGGCGAACTCGGTCTGGTAGTCGGTGCGCTCCACCCACAGCCACTTGACGTACGCCTTGGCCGCCTCGACGTCGGCGCTGCGCGCGTTCACCATCGCGCTGTACGCCCCGACCGGGACCGACTCGGCGCCGGAGGCGTCCAGCCGGGGGAAGGGCAGCACGCCGACGTCGTCACCGTGCGCGGCGGTGATCTTGGGCAGGTTCCACAGGCCGGTCCACTGCATGGCGACCAGGCCGGCCACGAACGCGCCGGGGTCGGCCCAGTCGGTGGGCGCCCCGAGCAGCAGGCCACCGCCCCGGTTGAGCTCGCCGAGCTTGCCGAACACCGCCGCCGCGCGCGGGTCGTCGAAGCCGGGCGCCTTGCCGTCGGCGGCCAGGAAGTCCAGGCCCGCCGACCACAGCAGCGGCCCGAGGAGCACCGCGACGCCGCCGTCGTTGCCCGCGAACAGGCCGCGCACTCCCCCGGTGGTGAGCCGCTTCGCGGCGTCGAGCAGCTCGTCCACGGTGGTGGGCGGGGTGACGCCCGCCTGGCGGAGCAGGCTCGGCCGGTAGAACAGCACCTGGGTGTCGATGGCCTGCGGGATGCCGTAGAGGCGGCCGTCGACCGTCTGGGAGTCCAGCAGCGCGCGGACGAAGTCGTCCCGGGTGTCGCCGACGAGGTCGTCCAGCGGCACGACCTGCTTCTGGCGCACCCAGTCGGTCTTGACCTGTGCCTCGAACACGTCCGGCACGGCGCTGTTCTGCAACGCGGTGACGATCTTCGAGTCGTAGTCGCCGGGGTTCCACTGCACCTCGACCCGGGCGTTCGGGTAGGCGGCGGCGTAGCGGCGCACCGCGTCCTGGACGCCGTCCTCCCCGTACGCGTGGTACCAGTGCTCCACCGTCCCCTCGGCGGACCCCTCCCGCCCGGTGTTCGACCCACACGCCGCGAGCCCCAGCAGGCCCGCGGCCAGCAAGAACCTCCGTCGATCAAGCCCTGCACCCATCACACACCCCCGAATCGACCTGACCGGATTATCGAAGCACGACGATCACGTGTCGATCAGGTCCCACTCGGGGGAACACCCTTGCGCGTCGGCGTCCCCCGTGCACCTCCGGGGTGGGTGAGCACCGGCTCGTCACCGCTGCGCCGCGCGCAGGAGGTCGGCACCTCCCGGTCCGGCCAGCCTCGGGTGCAGCGCGCGCACGACCGCCGCGTGCGACTCCACGCTCTGTTCGAGGCTGCGCAGCGAGGTCGCGGTCGACCGGATCTTCGGCGGTGGCTCCAGGCCGACCGCCGCCACCACCTCCTCCACCGACGCCCCGACCCGGCCGACCAGCACCACGAGGCTGATCCGGTGCTCCACCCGGTCGAGCCCCACCACGTAACGCACCGCCGCGCCGTCGTAGGTGACCGTCGACCGCTCGGCGTCGTAGTCGGGAGCCGGCACGCCGTACTCGTCCTCCAGGAACCGGAACGAGTCGCGGACGATCGGGGGGAAGTTCTTCCCGACACTGCCGGAGCGCTTGTTGCCCACCCGGTTCACCTTTCCGCTCAGTTCCGCCTCGACGTCCCCGTGCACCTGCGGGGTGGCGGGAGCCGATCGGAGGGGAGAACCTCAGGGCGGACGCCGCCGCACGCACCAACCAGTGAGCCGCGTAGGCCGAGGTGTTCGCCCCTTCCGTCACAGCGAGGTCCACTGGACGCCGACCCCGTCGGGGATCGCGCTGCGGAGGCTCTCGGTCCTCTCCCGTCCCGGGAGCACCGGCAGCGAGCGGTGATCAGCCGCCACCCGTGATGCGGCCATTCTGCACCTCGATCCGGCCGGCAGCCATCACCGGCCCGCCGCGGTGGCCCACCAGAACGGCGACCTTGAGGTGTTCGCGCGGCGCTCCACCTGGGTCGTGCACACCCGGCACGAGACGTCGGGCGCGTTCCCCAGCACGTGGGCCGCGATCGGCAGGCTCGATCGGGGCGCGGTGCCGGGCGGGTGCCTACCACGGGCACCCGCCTTCCCCTGTGCCGCAGAAGGTGGATCACCGCTCGGTAGGCTCCGCGCACCGACAACCCACCAAGGAGTCATGAGTGGCGGAACTCTCGAACTCGGTCGAGTCGGCCGAACAGCTGACCGTGGCGTGGCGTGCCGTGGTGCTCGACCGCGATGCCGGGGCGGACGTGCGGGACCTGCCCGGCGTGGCCGTCCGCTGGGCGGACTGCCGCTTCACGTTCTGGAACTGCGTCACGCTGACCGACGTCGGCGCGGGCGCGCGGCTCGTGCGGGATCGCCTGGGCGAGGTGGCGGCCGTCATGCGCGCCAAGCGGCACCCCGGTTTCCTGTGGCTGTTCGAAGACCTGCTGGACGACGACGGCCGCGCCGCGCTGGACGCCGCCGCCGAGGGGGCCGGCCTCCAGCACGCCTTCTCCGGCAGGGGCATGGCGGGCGACCTGCTCCCGCTGCCCGATCCGACCCACCCCGACCTGACGTTCGCCCGGGTCACCACCGACGAGCAGTTGCGCGACTACGCGGACCTCAACTCGCTCGCCTACGGCTTCCCGCTGGAGGACGGCCGCGACGGGATCGGCGGTTCCGCCCTGTGGAAGGACGGCGTGCACGCCTACCTCGCCCTGCGCGACGGCGTCCCGGTCGCGTGCGCGGCGTCCGTCGCCGCCGTGGGCCGCCTGTTCGTCGCGCTCGTCGCCACCCACCCGGACTGGCAGCACCGGGGCTACGGCGAAGCGGTGACGAGGAAAGCGCTGCACGAAGGCCACCGGGCGACCGGGCTGACCCGCGCCACCCTGCACGCGACCGCTGCGGGCGAGCCGGTGTACCGGCGGATCGGGTTCGAGCCGAACTCGGTGATCCGCTTCTACAGCCTCAAGAGCTGACGCCGAACCGCCGGCCGGGCGCGCGGGGTCACCCGTCGAGGAAGGCCAACAGCTCGTCGGTGACGAACGCGGGGTTCTCCTCCACCAGCCAGTGCCCCGCGTTCGGCACGTCCACCGCGCGCACGATGTTGGTCATGCGCGGCGCGGCGGTCGCCCGGATCGGGTCGAGCTGCCCCTGGGCGGACAGCAGCAGCGTCGGGACGGCGGTCGGTGCCGCCGCCACCGCGTCGCGGACGTCCTGGTCGAGCGCGCGGTAGAGCTCGAAGCCGCCCGACAGGGCCTCCGGCCGGCCGTAGGTGCGGGCGTACTCGTCGATCTCGGCGTCGCTGAACGGGGATCGGTCCGAGGTGCCGCCGAACGCCGTCCCGCCGAAGGACACCTGGGGGTAGAACAGCGCCAGGTACTCGCGGACGTCGTCGGCGACCACCGCCTCGGGTACCCGGCGCTGGGTGTGGAAGGCGATGTGCCAGCTCAACGACCGGTAGGTCGCCGCGTCCACGGAGGGGCCTGGCAGCGGCAGGTCGAGGTAGCCCAGGCGCGCGGTGTCGGCGGGGTGCTGCGCGGCGTACTGGAACGCCACCGCAGCACCGAAGTCGTGCCCGACGACGCGGGCGTCGCGCACGCCGAGCCGGTCGGCGACCAGCGCGTGCACGTACCGCGCGAGGGTGGCCTTGTCGTAGCCGGACGGCGTGCCGGTGCTGTCGCCCAGGCCGGGCAGGTCCACGGCGTAGACGGTGTGCTCCTCGGCGAGCGCGGGCATGATCGGCCACCAGCCGTACCAGGTCTGCGGCCACCCGTGGATCAGCACCACGGGCGTGCCGCTGCCGCCGGTGACGTAGTGCATCCGGACGCCGTCGACATCGGCGAACTCGTGGCGGAAGGTGCGCTGGAAGGTGGGGTCGGCGCGGGTCGCGGCGGCGTGCGCGGGGACGTCGTCGGCAGCCGGCGTGGAGCAGGCGGCGAGGAGCGCGACGAGGGCGAGGGCTGCCGTTTTGCGCGCGGTGCGGGGGAATCGGCGCGACGGCCGTGGTGCGGTGGTCATGTCGTCCTGTCCTGGTGGTCGGGTGGTCAGCGCCCGGTGGAGCCGTCGGCCTGCTCGCGGAGGATGTCGGCGTGGCCGGCGTGCCGGCCGGTTTCCTCGATCAGGTGGACCAGCGCCCACCGGGTGCTGACCGTCGGCCGGCCCGGTGACCGCAGCGGCGCGGCGAGGTCGGTGCAGCGGTCCAGCACCTCGTCGGCGCGCTCGACCGCCTCGCGGTAGCGGGCGACGACGTCGGCGACGCTGTCGGTGTCCGGCACCCGGAAGGTGGCCGGCCAGTCGGTGACCCGCTCGCCGAGGAAGTTGGCGCGCTCGACGTGCGCGAGGTGGTTCAGCAGGCCGACCAGCGTGGTGCCCGAGGGCACGGTGCTCGTCCGGGCCTGCGGTTCGGGGGTGCCCTCGACCTTGGCGGCGACGCGGGCGCGCAGGTAGTCGAGGAACCCCCGGAGGGTCTCGACCTCGCTGCAGCCGGTGCGGGGCGGCGGGGTGTCACGGCGGTGCGGGCGGCTGGGCACGGTGGTGTCCTCTCCTCGGGCCCGGGGTCGGGCGCGGATCGACCGTCCGGAGTGGACGGTCGCTCGGCGGATCGGGTTCCAGTCTCGCCGCGCCGTCCCGTTGCGGCACGCGGGTTTGCGGTTTCGGCAAGGAACTCGCCCGTTCCGGTCGTGACGGGAGGTGGCGGGCACGATCGGCCGTCCGGTGGAGTCCCGTCGCGGGCGCTGCCACTACCGTCTGGTGCTGCCGCCGCCGCGCACTCGTCCAGAGAGGTTCGTCATGTTGACCACGGCAGCGGCAACGCTCTTGGTCCTGTCAACGGTGGTTCCCGCCGACGGCGCGGAGGACCCCGACGTGCCCGAGCCCCCGGGCCGGGTGGAGGTGGTGGCGGTGAACGGCTCCGGTTGTCCGGCCGGGACCGCCGACGCCTCCGTCCGAGGTGGGACCTTCAGCGTCACCTACGACGCCTTCGTCGCACGGGCGGGGGCCGGGGCCGACCCGGCCGACGCCCGGCGGAACTGCCAGCTCTCGGTCCGGGTCGACCTGCCGCCGGGGTACACCTACGGCCTCGCCCGGACGACCTACTCCGGCTACGCCCACCTGGAAGCGGGCGCGACCGCCCTGCACCGCGTCAGCTTCTACTTCCAGGGCTCGCCGGTCACCACCTCGGTGGACTTCCCGTACCGGGGCCCGATGAGCGACCGGTGGCGGTCGGCCTACCGGCCCGACCCGGACGAGATCGTCTACTCCCCGTGCGGCGGGGACCGCAACCTCAACATCAACGCGGAACTGCGGGTGGACGTTGGCAACTCCAACCCCGCCCAGCGCAGCTACATCCGGGCGGAATCCAGCCAGGGTTCGATCCAGGCCAGGCACGAATTCACGGTCGAACCCTGCTGAGAAACCCGTCCGACGGATGGCCCCGACACCGTCGGACGGATTCCGGCGCACGGCCCGGGACCGGTGAAGCACCAGTTCCGGGCCGTGCGCGCGGTCCGCAGGGCCTCGCGCACGATGAGGTTCGCCCATTCTCGAACGAGCAGGTGAGCTGTTCGTCGGACCGCGCTGTGAATGATCCGTGACGGGACGTGTTTTTTCGCGTTCCCATTAACGCCCGGACCCGGCCCGCCGATACGGTCATTGCCCGCTTGACCCTGCTCACCGGGTTGGGGACGACGATGGCCACAGCCGGCACGACCTCGCTTCCGGACCACGCCCGGGACGGGTACGCGGGTTGCTCCGCCGCCGAGCGGCTGTGCGCGGAGGTGGCGGCGGACCCGCGCGCCGACCGCGTCGTGGCGGTGTCGGGGCCGGGCGGCTTCGGCAAGACGGCCCTGCTGTCGGCGCTGTCCGCGCTGTTCGGCGGAGCCGGCCCGACCGGCGGCCGGGTCGTGCTGGTGGACGACGCGCACGAGCTGCCCGAGCACGAGTGGGAGCGGCTGGTGCGGCTGGCCGACGACGGCGGCGCGCGGCTGGTGGTGGCGCACCGCCCGTGGCCCGGCACCGCGCGGTCGCTGCCGTGGACGCAGCCGCCCATCCGGCTGGCACCGCTCGACCGCGCCGCCGTGGCCCGCCGGGTCGCCGCGCTGCTGGACGCCGAGCCACCGGCCGACCTGGTGGACCGAGTGTGGGCGCAGACCGGCGGGATGCCGGCGCTGGTCGGGCCGGTGGCGCGGGCCGTGGTGGCGGGTCTGCCGGTGCCGCCGCACACCGCCGACCGGGCCGTGCACGAGTTCGACCGGGCCTCACTGGCGGTGCGGGAGGTGCTCCTCGCCGCCGCGCTGGGCTGCCCGGTCGAGGTCGACGCGCTGGCCCCGGTGCTGCGCCGGGACTGCGCGGAGGTCGAGTCGGCCACCGAGGAGACCTGGTCGACGGGCCTGCTCACGGCGGCCGGGACGGTCGTGGGGCTGGTCGGCGAGGCGATCCTGCGCCAGGTGCCGGAGGTGCGCCTGCGGGACCTGCGCTCCCGGGTCGCCCGAGCGCTGCTCGACCGGGGCGGCTCGCCCGTGGCCACCGCGCCGCTCCTGGTCGACTCCGGGATTCGGGGCGCGCGGGCGGCGGACGTGCTGGAGGCCGCCGCCGACGAGCTGCTGCCCCACGATCCGAGAGGGGCGGGCGAGTACTACGCCGCCGCCGTGAGCGCCGGGGCTCCGCCCGCACGGCTGGGCGCGCGCCGCGCGGAGGCGGCGGCGCTGTCCGGCGACCTGGACTCGGCGCTGCGGCTGGCGGAGGAGGCGCTCTCCGGTCCGGACGGGACCGCGCGGGCACGGGCCGCGACCGTCGCCGCGACAGCGTTGGCCCACAAGGGGATGCTCGCCGAGAGCGCGTCGCTCTACCAGTGGGCGCACCCGTCGGCCAGCGCCGTGCCGCCGCTGCTCGGGGTGGGCCGGCTGGAGGAGGCGGCGCGCGTGGTCGCCGAGGCCGAGGACCCGCTGCCGACGATCACCGGCACCATCCGGTCGCTGACCGCGCAGGGCGTGCTCGAATCCGTGGTCGGCTCGCCGGTGGCGGCGCTGTCGCACCTGCTGCGCGCGGAGGGACTGGTGGAGCCGGCCGGGCACGGCGGCCTGCTGCCGGACACCCCGGCGGCACTGGCCGCCCTGGTCGCCGTGCACCTGGGGGAACCGGACGTGGCGACGACCGTGCTCGACCGCGCCACCACCGGCCACGGCCAGGATTGCGCCGAGCTGGTCCGCCACCGGCTGCTGCGGGCGTGGGTGGCGGTGCTCGCCGGCGAGCTGACCCGCGCGTCGGAGGTGTTGCGCGAGGCCACCGGGGGTCGGCGGGTCGCGGACCCGCGCGACGAACTGTTCGCCGCAGCGGTCGGGATCGGGATCGCCCGCCGGCGCGGCGAGCACGCGGACCTGGAGAACGCGTGGCCCCGGGCGCGGGACGCGGTCATGAGGTACCCGGTCGACCTCTACGCGCTCCAGCCGGTCGGGGAGATCGCGGTGGCCGCCGCGCGGCTGGGCAAGGGCGAGTGGCTGGCACCGCACATGGCCGAGGCGGAGTCCCTGCTGGAACGCCTGGGCTCTCCGCCGTTGTGGGCCGCGCCGCTGCACTGGTACGCCGTGCACGCGGCGATCGCGGCGGACTGCCCGGCGAAGGCGCTGCACCACGCCTCGGTCGTCGGCGGCATGGCGCACACCGGCCCGCCGGCGGCTGCGCTGGCCGAGGCGGTCCGCTGCTGGCTGCACGTGCTGGGCGGCACGGTCGACGTGCGGGCGGTCCGGCACGCGTCGACGGCGCTGCGCGACAACGGCCTGGCCTGGGACGCCGCCCGGCTCGCCGGGCAGGCCGCGATCCGCACGCCGGACCGCCGCTCGATGACCGCCCTGCTGACCTGCGCCCGTTCCCTGCGCGACCCGATCCCCGACGCGCCCGCCGACCCCCGCCCCGGCCCGCCCCTGAGCGACCGCGAACTGGAGGTGGCCGAACTCGTGGTGGCGGGCCTGACCCACAAGCAGATCGGCGAACGGCTGTTCATCTCGGCCAAGACCGTGGAACACCACGTGGCCCGCATCCGCCGCCGCCTGGGCGCGGGCAACCGCGCCGACCTGGTCGCCCAACTCCGCACCCGCCTGGCACCCGCCCAACCCCACGACACCTGACCACGACCCGGTGCCGGCGCGCAGCGGGCTGTGGCGCGGCGGCCTCCGGTCCGGCTAGTCGTCCAACTGGTCCACCAGGCCCTCGCAACTGCGCACGACGACCCGGGCCACGTCCACGAAATCCCTGCTGGACAACGGGTTCTCGGCCCAACGCTGCCAGCGCCCCAGCGCCGCCCACGCCGCCGCACGCTGGTCCCGGCGGGCGGTGTCGGCGGGGACGGCCAGGCGCGTCCACACCCCGGCACCCGCGCCGCCGAGCAGCCGCTCCGCCTCCTCCCCCGCGCCCGCCGGGAACGCCACGGCACCGGAGCGCAGCACGCCGATCGTGCGCAGCTCGGCGAACTCGTGCGCGTCGGCCAGCACGCGTTCCACCTCGGTCAGCAGCGGCACGGTGTGCGGTGCGGCCTGGTCGCGCAGGACCGCGTCCACCGCCAGCAGCGCCGACCGCGCCTTGAGCAGGTCCCGGCGTTCACCGAACAGCACCGACAGCGTCCCGCGCAGCTCGTCCAGGCCGCTGCGCCGCCGCAGCTCGGCGGCGAGCCGGACCGGGTCGGCGAAGCCCTGCCGGATCAGGCCCAGGGACAGGCGGACGCCGAACAGCCCGAACCGCGCCAGCAGCCCGGCGTGGTCGGGACCGGCGCGGGTGAAGCGGTCCACGGACAGCATCGCCGACTCGGCCTCGGCGCGCGGCGCGGCGGCCAGCGCGGCGAGCGCGGTGTACTCGTCGTGCCGCAGGGTGCGGGCGGTCCGGGCGATCAGGCCCGCGACCGGGACGACGGTCTGGCACAGCCCGCGCAGCCTCGGGTCGGCGCGGTGGCGGCGGGCGACGCGCCGCGCGGACATCAGCGCGTCGATCCGCCCGGCACCGACCTCGTCGGCGCGCGACAGCACCGCGACGGTGTGCACGGGGGTCGCCCGCGCCACGCCCCGGTCGTGGAAGGACGCCAGCAGCCGCAGGTCGGCGCTGTGCAGGTGGCGCATCAGGTAGAGCACGGCGTCGGCCTCGTCCTCGGCGGCCGGGATGCGGGTGGCGGAGACGTCGGGCGTGTCGGTCAGCGTCACGTCGGGCAGGTCCCGGGCCGGCCGGTCGACGGCGGGCGAGCCGGCCACCCCGGGCGTGGGACCGTGCCGGTGGGTCACCACGCGGGTGCCGGTGGGCGTGACCTCCTCGCCCGCCAGCGCGTCGAGCAGCGTGGACTTGCCGGCCTCGGCCTTGCCCGCGAGGGCGACGCGCAGCGGCCCGTCCATCCGGTCCAGTCGGCGGCGCAGCAGCTCGGCGGTGTCCGGGTCGTCCCGGTGGGCGTCGACCGCCGCGCGCAGCAGCGACCGCACCTCGTCGACCAGCCGGCCGGTCACCGCAGCGCCCCCACCGGGCCGGCCAGGGCGTCGGCCGCCGCGACCAGCCCGGCCACCCCGTCCAGCTCGGCCCGGAGTTCGGCACCCCGCGCGGTGCGCTCGTCGGCGTCCGCGTCGACCGAGCGCTGCGCCGACTTGATCGACTCGCCCAGCGAGCGGGACAGCTCCGCCGCCCGGCCGGTGAAGTGGTCGCGCAGGTCCCGTTGCAGTTCGCGGAGCATGTCGCGGGAGTCCTTGCCGAGCTGGAAGACGACGTCGTCGAGGAACCGCCGCACGGCGGCCTTGGCGTCGGTGCGCCGGCGTTCCAGCATCCGCCTGCGCTCGTCCCGGACCACCTTGCGGCCCAGCAGCACACCCGCCGCCAGCGACAGCGGGTTGACCAGGGCGAGCCCGCCGACGGTGCCCAGCATCCCGACCATGAGCGTGCCGCCGTAGCCGCCCCGGATGCCGGTGACCAGCCGCCGGCCGAACCCGAACCCCTCCGGCACGGGGAACTCCAGGGCGACCGCGTGGGCCAGCGGCGCGGACGGGTCGTGCCCGCGCAGGTCGGGCAGCACGTCGCCGCCGTCGTGGGCGAAGTGGTCGGCGACCTGCCCGGACAGCCAGCGGGCGCGCTGGTGGGTCCACGCGAAGTTGGCCGCCGACTCGGCGGAGACCCGCTGCCGCACCCAGCCGGTGAACTGCTCCTCGACCAGCGCCGGGTCGACGCCGTCCAGCTCCGCCTCCGCCTCGCGGGTGATCCGCCGCATCCGGTCGCGCAGGTCGAACTCGACGTCGGAGATCAGGTCCGCGACGCCGTCGTTGAGGGTCTGCTGCCACCGCGCGGAGCGCTCGCGCAGCGCGTCCGCCCGCTCCCGGGCCTCGCGCAGCCCGACCACCAGGGCAGCCGCCCGCCTGGGGTCGCGGTGGGCGGACAGCTCGGCCTCCACGGCGGTGGCGAGCTGGTGCGCCACCGCGCGGACGTCGTGCGCGACCGACGCGGCGGCCAGGTCCGAGGCCCGGCCGGCGATCCGCTCGCGCACCAGCGGCAGCAGCGCCGGGAAGCCGGACTCGCGGTCGAGCGCCCGGTCACCGGTCCGCACCGCGTGCAGGCGCAGCACCGACGACACCGGCAGCAGGTCGGCGGGCAGGTCGGCGGCGGCCAGGTGGGCGCGGTCCCGCTCGGCGACGCGCCGCCAGTCCGGGTACAGGTCGATCTTGGTCAGCACGCACACGACGGTCGGGCACACCAGTGCGGCCTGCCGCAGGAAGTCCAGCTCGGTCGCGGTGTACTCCTGCGCCGCGTCGGACACCACGACCACGGCGTCGGCGGAGGGCAGCGCGGTCAGCGCGTCGGCCCCGTGCGCGGAGCCGGGTCCGCCCACGCCGGGCGTGTCGACCAGGCACAGCCCGCCGGCCAGGAGCGACCGGGGCAGGCCGACCTCCGCGAACCGCAGCCCGCGCCGGTTGCCGGGGTTGCCCGCCTCCGAGACGTGCTCGGCGAGCGCACCCACCGGAACCCCGGTGCGGGTGCCGGCGGCGTCGACCAGGACCGCGTGCGGGGTGGCCGCGTGGCGCACGGCGGTGGGCACGGCCGTGGCGACGTCGTCGTCCACCGGGCACACCGGCGCGTTGACCAGGGCGTTGACCAATTGGCTCTTGCCCTGCTTGAACTCCCCGACGACCAGCACGCGCACCTCGGGGTCCAGCAGCCGGCGGCGGGTCTGCGCCAACCGCACCGCCAGGTCCTCCCGGTCGCGCACCCGCACGGCCCGCAGGGCGAGGTCCACGACCTCGATCGGTGTCCGTCCGCTCACCACGGCTCCTTCCGACGCGGGGCCGCGCCACCCCGGAGGTGGCGCGGCCGTCCACTTCAGGCGTGTCAGCCGACGACGATGCTGTCGTCCACGTCGACCTCGACGTCGAGGTCGTTGTGCGACGCGATGTCGTTGTGCACGTCGTTGAACGAGTCGTCCAGGTCGACGCTGTGGTCGTCGTTGAGGGAGTCGTCCACGCTGTGGTCGTCGTTGAACGAGTCCTCGACCTCCGTCTCCTGGTTGAACGAGTCGTCGACGTCGACGCTGTTGTCGGTGTTGGTGGTCGTGGTGGTGTTGGTCGCCGTGTTCGTGCTGGTGGCGGTCGCGGTGTTGAAGGAGTCCTCGATCTCGTGGTTGTAGGAGTCCTCGACCTCCACGCTGTTGTCGATGTCGTGCGAGTCGTTGCTCTCCCAGTCGTGCGAGTCGTTCTGGACGGTCTGGCTGCCGTTCGCGGCGACGGCGACGTTGCCGCTGCCGTCGGCGTCCACGTCGGTCGAGTAGTCGTTGGCCTCGTACTCGCCGGTCGCCTCGCCCTCGCCGATCGAGACCGCGCCCCCGAGGCTCGCGTTGGCCTCGCCGACGTTGTTCACCTCGTTGTCGTCGCCCGCCACGTTGTGGTGGCCGGTGACCACGGTGCCGTCGATGTCGTCGCCCGCCGCGACAGCGCCTTCGCCGGAGGCGACGACCGGGTCGTTGTCGAACCACTGGACCACGTCGCCGTGCGCCCAGATGTTCTGGTTCACCGAGTTGTCCAGGACGGTGTTGTGGCTGTCGCTCCACGAGTAGCTCTGCGTGATGTAGTGGATCTCGCGGATCGCGCCGTCCATGCCGTCGTGGCCGTGCTGCGGACCGTGCTGGGGGCCGCCGTGGTCGCCGTGCCCCGAGGGACCGCCGCTCGGCGGGGGCGGGGGCGGCGGGGTGTGGTGCACGTGGGTGCTGTTGCCGCCACCGTTGAGCTCGCGGTCGAACGAGTTCTGCTGCGCGGTCTGCACGCTGTCCACGATGAGCGGCCTGGCGTCGCGGACGTCGTCGGCGCACAGGACTTCGAAACCGTTGTCCTGGAGGACTTCGCGCGGGTTCGCGGTGAACGCCGCACGGGCGTCGCCGTCGCCGAGCAGGTTCAGGATGAACTGGAGCAGGCTGACGTTGGTGGCCATCGGAGGTGCCTTTCTTCGAGGAGTTGCCGATGACGCTAGGTATCGGCCGCCGCCGTGCCATCGGGACAACCACCCAGACCTCCGCTAGGCCGATTGGGGGTTCACGCTTCCCCCGTTAGGGGTTCTTGGCTGCGGACCGATTAGGGGATCGGTCCGGCTAATGCGACGGTTCGGCACACCGATGAGCCGGGTGGACGACGTGCCCCGCCGGTCCGATCGCCTGGCGCCACCGGCGGCTCGGATGACCGTGCGTCACCTGACGGGTGGAGGAGCGAGCAGATGTCCTACGTCATGGGTGTCGACCTGGGAACGACCTTCACCGCCGCTGCGGTGTGCCGCCGCGACGCGGGCGGGTGGGGCCCGGCGGAGGTGCTGCCCCTCGGCACGCGGACGGCCGCCGTGCCCTCCGTGCTGTTCTTCGGTCCCGACGCGACCGTCCTGGTCGGCGAGGCCGCCGAACGCCGCGCCCTCGCGTGCCCCGGTGGCGTGGCGCGGGAGTTCAAGCGCCGCATCGGCGACCGCACGCCGTTGCTGCTGTCCGGCGGGCAGCACACCGCGCACGGACTGGCCGCCCGTCTGGTCCGGTGGGTGGTGGACCGGGCGGTGGAGCGCGAGGGCGGCACCCCCGAGCACCTCGCCGTCACGCACCCGGCCGCGTGGGGCGAGCACAAGAAGGGGCTGCTGCTCACGGCGTTGGCCGAGGTGGGGCTCGGCGAAGCGGCGCTGCTCACCGAACCCGAGGCGGCGGCGTTCGACTACAGCGCCGGCGAACGCGTCGAGGCCGGTACCACCATCGCCGTCTACGACCTGGGCGGCGGCACCTTCGACGCGGCCGTGCTGCGCAAGGTGGACGACGCGCGGTTCGCCCTGCTCGGCGACCCCGCCGGCGCGGACCGGCTCGGTGGCGTCGACTTCGACCAGGCCGTGTTCGACCACCTGCGGACCGCGTTCGCGGGCGAGTTCGACGCGACGGCCCCGGATGACCCGGTGGCGATGTCGGCGGTGACCCGGCTGCGCCGCGAGTGCACCGAGGCCAAGGAGGCGCTGTCCGGGGACACCGAGGTCACCATCCCCGTCCTGCTGCCCGGTGGGCACGCCCAGGCCCGCCTGGTGCGCGGCGAGTTCGAGGCGATGGTCCGGCCCGCCCTGGACGAGACCGTGGCCCTGCTGCGGGCGGCCGTGCGGTCGGCGGGCCTCGCGGAACCCGAGGTGGACCGCGTGCTGCTGGTCGGCGGGTCGTCCCGGATACCGCTGGTCGGCCGGCTGCTGTCGCAGCAGTTCGGGCGCGGGGTCGCCGTGGACAGCGACCCGAAGACCGTGGTCGCCCGAGGCGCGGCGCGAGCCGCAACACCGACCGCTCCCGCCGTGCCGACCACTCCCCCGGCGACCGCCGAGGAGCAGCCGCCGGAGGCCCCTCGACGCCCGGCGGTGGCCGACATCCCGCTGGTGCTCCCGGACCCGGCCGGACGGCGACGGCTGCTCCGCCCGCGCGTGCTGGTCGGAGCGGCGGCCCTGGCGGTGGTCGCGCTGAGCGCGGCGAGCACGGTGACGATGGAGGAGCTGCACCCGACCGGTTCCGCCGCAGCGCCTCCCGACGCCGCCACACCGCAGGCCGACACCGCCGCCGCGCTCGAAGCAGCGCTGCCGGACACCGCCGCGCAAGAGGTCTCCGTGTCCGAGGAGCAGCCCGACACCCCGCCGCCCGACCGCAAGGCGAAGCCCGACCCGAACGTGCCGGACGCGGGCCTCACCACCACCGAGTCGTCCCCGACCGCCCCCACGTCGTCCGGATCCCCCGCCCTCGAACGCCCGCGCACACCACAACCCCAGACGACCCCCGCAGCCGTGACGGCCGCAGCGGCACAGCCCTTGGGCGGCACCGCAACCCCGGTTCCCACCAGCGCCGCACCGCCCACCGTCTACGCTCCACCGCCCACCACCGACACACCACCCGCCGATCAACCTCCGCCCACCGAACAACCCCCACCCGCCACCGAGGAAGCGCCTCCGCCCGCGCTCACCACCGCCGAGCAACCTCCACCGGTGACGGCCGAGGACCCGCCGCCCACCACGACCGGATCACCCGCCCCCACCGGCGACCCGCTGCCCACGACGTAGTCCGCCCGGCTCCTCCGAGCGCATCGACCGCACCTCGGCCAGGCACAGGACCACCGCCGTGGACCCGGCCACCAGCACCACCCCCGCGAGCAACGTCGTGGTGACCCCGAGCGCGTCGGAGACCGGTCCGGCGACCAGGTAGCCGAGGGGCATGAACGCCAGGCCGAACAGCAGGTCGTACGACGAGACCCGGCTCAACCGCGTGGTGGGGACCCGGTGCTGCATCGCCGTGGTGAACGAGACGGAAAAGATCTCGACGCCGACCCCGGCGACCGCCGCGCAGGCCACCAGCACGGGCGTCGGGGCGTGCGCGGCGAGCCCGAGCAGCGGCGCGACCTTCGTCAGCGTGGCCACCGAGGCGACCAGCAGCGGTCGTCCCGGCCGCCACCACAGCACGACGACCGCCCCCGCGACGAGCCCGGCGGCGAGCCCGGCCGTGATCAGCCCCCACGCGACCGGGCCGCCGAGCGCGCGATCGGCGATCACCGGGCCGAGGAGCTGGAACCCGCCCACCCACACCATGTTGACCAGCGCGTACTGCAGGACGATCGCCCACAGCCAGCGGCGCGACCAGAACTCGGACCAGCCGTCGCGCAGGTCGCCGAGGAAGTGCGACGGCGCCCGTGCGGGCAACGGCACCCGCAGCAGCCCCAACAGCACCGCCGCCGCGACGAAGGTGAGCGCGTCCCACCCGATGGCCCACGCCGGTCCGGCGGCGGCGACCGCCACGCCGCCGAGCGCGGGCCCCAGCACCCGGACGGTGTTGAGGCTGATCCGCAGCAGCGCGTTCGCCCGCGCCAACTGCTCCGCGGGCACGGTCTGCGGCACGACGCCCTGGGAGGCGGGCCCGAAGAACGCCGCCGCGATCCCGGTGATCGCAGCCAGCGCCGCCAGCAACGGCACCGAGGGGCGACCCCACAGCAGCACCGAAGCAGTGACGCCCTGCCCGACGGCGGACACGACGTTGGCCGCCACCATCACCGCACCCCGGGGCAGGCGGTCCGCGACCACCCCGCCCACCACCAGGAACACCAGTTGCGGCGCGATGTTCGCGGCCAGCACCACCCCCAGGTCACCGGCCGCCCCGGTCAGGTCCAGCACCGCGAACGCCAAGGCCACCGGGGCGACCGCCGACCCGAGCCCGGACACCAGCCTGCCGAAGAACAGCACCCGGAAAGCCCGCTCCCGCAGGGGATCCAACCCACCAGACATGGGCCACGAGGCTAGCGCCCGCTCCTCCCACTCCACGACCAAGAACCTCGATCAACTACAGGTCCGAGTGAACATCGATACTCCCGTCCCGTTTCCATCGATGATTCCGCTGACAACTTTGCTCCGGTATCACCGGCATGGAAGAGAGCTGGCCGACATGGACGACCAGGGCATCGACGTCGCGGTGCTGTCCCTGGCCTTCCCGGCGCGCAGAACCTGCCACCGGGGGAGGCGCTGAGCGTCGCGCGCGAGGCCAACGACCCTGGCCGAAGTGATAGCCGCCCATCCTGGACACCAGTGGCCGCGGAAAGGCTGACCGGCCACGTCGCAACACCACAGTCCACAAGCGCCCGCCGGCGACCGGGAATGCCCGTCCACGAGGGGATCCCGCTCGATCTCCGGGTTCCGCCACTTCCGGTGCCCGAGCGTGCGAAGCTGGCCCGGTCGAAGAGGAACACAATCGGGGTGGCGGATTCATGGGCATGACGCTGTCGTTCACGCGGGTGACCCCGGAGGAGCTGGCGCGGGCGTTCGAAGACCCGGAGCAGGCGGAGGAGTACGTGGAGGACGAGAACGTCCCGTACTGCTTCCTGGAGAAGTCGTGGGCCGGCATCCAGTTCCTGCTTGACGCGGCCGACGTGCGGGTCGACCTGTACGAGGACGGCGACGCCATCGACGAGGAGTGCACGATGTTCGGCTGGGACGACGTCATGGTCGCCGCAGCCGCGAAAGCCTTGAGCGCCACGCCGTTCGAGGTGCTGGCCGGCCACTACGACACGGCGAAGCTGAGCGAGAAGGAGGTCTACCCCATGCGGCACCTCTGGGGTGCCGACGACATCGAGTACCTGGAGCACAACTACCGCGACCTGGTCAGGTTCTTCGACGAGACGGCAGCGGTGGGAGGCGCGGCGATCCGCAACTTCAGCTTCTGACGCGGCTCCTCACCGGAACCGGGTTCGGCGACGGGCGGTCAGGCCGACTCTGCGCACCCTGTCAGGCAGACTCCGCGCACCCGTTCAGGCCGACTGCGCGGCAGCGGTCAGGTCGGTTCTGCGGCGGCCATCAGCCCTTCCACTTTGCGCGCGGCGGCGGTGCGCCGTTGGGCGCGGTAGAGGTCGAGCGCCTCGCGCCAGGCCGCTCCCGCCTCGCGGGCGCGTCCCCGGGCCTGCTCGGACTCGCCGAGCTGGGTCAGCACGCTCGCTTCGATGTAGCTGTGGTTGAGCCGGCGGCACAGGGTCAGGGCCTCGTGGCAGTACCGCACCGCCTCCGCGTAGTCGCCGGAGCGGTGGGCCAGGAAGCCGAGGCTCTTCAGCGTGTGCGCGGCACCGTCGACGTGGTCGTGTCGGCGGCACAGCGCGAGCGCGGCCTCGCAGTGCGCCCGCCCCAGCTCGTAGCTGCCCAGGTGCGCGTGGGCCCAGCCGATGCAGTTGAGCATGTCGGCCTGCCACTGCGGCCGGTCGAGCCGGCGGTAGAGCGCCAGCGCGCAGGTGGCGTGCAGCACCACGCGTTCGTGGTGGCCCCGGCGGTCGTGCAGCCACGCCAACGAGTTGTGCGCGTGCGCCTCCTCCGTCGTCTCGCCCTGCCCGGCCGCCAGGTCGACCGCGCGTTCCAGGTGCTCCGTGGCGGTGGCGAGGTCGCCGACGCCGGCGCAGGCGTCACCGAACGACCGGTGCGCGAGCAGTTGCGCGGCGGGGTCGCCGAGCCGGCCGGTCTCGGCCAGCGCGACCCGCCACACGTCGACGGTGTCGTGGTGCTTGCCGGCCCGCCACTGGTACACGCCGATCAGCCGCGCCAGGTGCCAGCTCGACGGTCCGGGCAGGCGCTGCGCGGCGAGCAGGCACGCGTACTCGTCGGTGTACCAGGCCATCGCCGAGGCGACGTCGGCGTGCGCCACGCAGCCCGCCGGCGCGGGCCCGGCGGTGAGCGGCGGGCGGTGCGGGTAGAGCCACCGGTCGGCGGCCAGCGCGCTGTGCAGGTAGAAGTCGGTGATCAGGGCCGTGCCCCGGGCGCGTTCCGCCGCGCCCCCGAGTTCGAGGGCGTGCAGCTTGGTCAGGTCGTGCATCCGGAACCGGCCGGGCCGGTGCTCCTGCACGAGGTTCACCGCGCACAGGACGGCCAGGTCGGCCCGGTCGGCCCGGACGCCGGCGAGGTCCGCCGCCTGCTCGCCCGCACCGGCGGGACGCGCGGGCGCATCCCCGCTGTCGGCGGGACGCTCACCCGGGTCGGCACCGCCGGCGGGACGCCCGCCGGTCTCGGCGCGGCCGTCGAGGCGGGCGACGGGGCAGGCGCTGCCGGCGAGGTACGCGGGTGAGCCGTTGCTGCCGGCGCGGTACCCGTGCGAGCCCGCGCTGCCGGCTCGGTGCTCGCCGGGGTTGGCGCGGTGCACGGACGGGTCGACGTTGCCGGCGAGGCAGGACACGGCGTCGGCGCCGATGTCCGGGCCGGGTGCGAGGGCCATCAGCCGGAACGTGCGGGCAGCCCGCTCCGGCAGTGCCCGGTACGACGTGGCGAGCACGCTGCGCAGGTCGACGGCGGCCTCGCCCGCGTCCAGCGCGTCGAGCCGGGCGGCACGCAGCTCGCCGACCAGGGCGGCGAGCGGCAGGTCGGGCGAGGTCGCCACGCGCGCGGCCACGATGCCGAGGGCGAGCGGCAGGCCCGCGCAGTGCCGCACCAGCTCGATCGCGGCGTCGGGCTCGCCGGCGAGCCTGGCCTCCCCGAGGTGGCTCGCGGCGATGGCGCGCGCCTCGGCGTCGTCCAGCACGTCGAGGCCGACGACGACGGCACCGTGCGCGCCGACCAGGCCGGGCAGCCGGTTGCGGCTGGTGAGCACGGCCGTGCAGCCGCCGCCGGGCAGCAGCGGGACGGCGTGGGCCGAGTCGCGCACGTTGTCGAGCACGACGAGCATCCGCTTGTCGGCGGTCAGGCTGCGGTAGAGGGCGGCCTGCGCCTGCGGGTCCGACGGCATCTCGGCGTGTTCCACGCCCAGTGCCTCCAGGAAGGCCCGCACCGCCACCTCGGCGGCGACGGGGGCCGAGGCGGGGTCGAAACCGCGCAGGTCGAAGTAGAGCTGGCCGTCCGGGAACCGGTCGGTGTTGCGGTGCGCCCAGTGCAGGGCGAGCCACGTCTTGCCCATGCCCCCGGCACCGCACACCGCGATCACGCGTCCTGCGTCCAGGGCCGCGAGCTGCTCGTGACGTCCGACGAACAGCGCGGGGTCGGCGGGCAGTTGGCGCGGCACCGACGAGGTGACCGGTTCGACCTCCCGCCGCAGCACCCGCAACTGGGCCTGGGCGAGTTCCGCGCCGGGCTCGACGCCGAGGTCGTCGAGCAGCCTGCGTCGGAGGCCGGCGTGCACGGCCAGCGCCTCCCCTTGCTGCCCGGCGGCGGTGAGCGCGAGCATCAGCCGCGCGTGCAGCCCCTCGTGCCACTGCTCGTCGGGGGCGAGCCGCCGCAGCCACGACACGGCGGTCTCCGGGTCGCCGGAGGCCATCGCCTGGTCGGCGCGGGCGAGCGTGGCGGCGAGCCTGCGCCCGGTGACGGCGACCGCCCGGGGCAACGACCGCAGCTCCTCGGGCAACGGCCCGCGCCAGCAGTGCAGCGCCTCGTCCCACCGCTGCCGCGCGGCCAGGGCGTCGAAGGTGAGCAGGTCGAGTTCGCGGGTCTCGACGCGCAGCGCGTACCCGGCGCCGTCCAGGCCCTCGACCCGGTCGCCGACCAGCTTGCGCAGCCGGGACGCGTACCCGTGCAGCAGCTCTCGCCACGTCGCCGGCGGCGCGTCGCCCCACAGCACGTCCACGATGTCGCCGAACGCGACGTTCTCGTTGGCGTGCAACGCGAGCAGGCCCAGCAGCGCGCGGACCTTGGCCGGTCGCGGGCCGACGCCGTCCACCACCACCGGCCCGAGCACGCCGATCCCGACCGGGCCGCCCCGGCGCTCGATCGCCCGGGCGAGCTGCAACAGCGAGGCGCGGCGCGGGCGCACCGCGCCCTGTTCGATCCCGCGCACGGTGCGCACGCTGACCGAGGCCAGCTCGGCCAGCTCGCGCTGGGTGAGGCCGGCCCGGACGCGGTTCGCGCGCAGCCCGGTGCGGAACGACTCCAGGTCGTCCTCCATACCGCTCCCCCGATCCCCCGACCGGCTCCCCCACCGGCAATGTTGCCGCCGTCGATCTTGCCGGTCGCAGCAGGCCGAGTCGACCCGCGCACAGGATTTCTCCCAGTCGCCCTCCGTAGCGTTCCGGTCATGAGACGAGCACGGGGGGTGCTCGGCGTGATCGTGCTGGCGGCCACGACGTGGCTGGCCGGGTGCGGTTCCGCCGAGCTGTCGGGCGAGGTCACCGAAGCCGACCTGGAGACGCTGCACGCGGCCGAGCAGGTCCTGATGCGCGACTGCATGAAGAGGGCGGGGTTCGACTACACGGTCGCGCAACTGCACCCGGTGCCGGACGACCGGCAGTTCCCGTACGTCATCGACGACGTGGCGTGGGCGCGGGCGCACGGCTACGGCGGCGACATCCAGCGGCAGTTGTCCTCGGTGAAGGAGAACGAGCCCAACCGGCGGTACTTCGACGGCCTGTCCACGGCGCGCAAGTCCGCCTACCTCAACGCCGCCAACGGGCAACGCGCCGAGGGGATCACCGCGACCTCGCCGGAGGGCACCGTCTACACCCGCAGCGACCGCAGTTGCACCAGCAAGGCCGAAGAGGCGCTGTACGGGGACGCGCAGGCGTGGTTCCAGGCCCGCGTCACCACCGACGCGCTCGTCCTGATGCGGCACGACGAAGTGAAGGCCGATCCGCGCTTCGCCGAGGCGGTCGTCCCGTGGTCGACGTGCATGACCGCCGCCGGGCACGCGTTCGGCAGTCCGCAGGAGCTGCGCGCCGGGCTGCCGCCGGACGCCGTGGAGACCGCGCTGGCCGTGGCGGAGGCGACCTGCGCCGTCGACTCCGGCCTGGCGGCCCGGCTCCGGGAGCTGGACGAGCACCACCGGATCGCGCTCGAAGACCGCTTCCGGTCCGATGTGGACAATCAGCGGCAGATGCGCCTGGAGGCCCTGCCGCGCGCCCGCGACATCACCGCGGGCTCCTGATCGCAGGCCCTGCGGGCCTGTCGCACGAAACATCCGAGAGGGGAACGAGATGGGCAAGATCCGCAGCATCTTCGTGGGCGTGGCGGTCGCGGTGCTCGCGCTGACCGGCACGGTCACGGCGAACGCCGAACCCGCCCAGGTGGACGAGGCGAGGGTGTTGGAGGCCGGCTACTTCCACGCCTACCGGGACAACCACTTCCAGAACGAGTGCAAGCGCTGGCTGTACGACTCCTCGAACTGGGGTCAGTGCGCGAACCAGGCGTCGTCGGTGTGGAACGACGGCATCCCGGGCAACCTCGACGACGTCTGGGTCTACCGCAACTTCAACAGCGACACCCCGGGGCGCGGCATCTACCGGGGGACCAAGATCGCGGTGCTGGGCGCCCTGAACTTCGACGGCACGAACGTGTCGATGGACAACGAGATCGTCCGGCACAAGTGGGTCAACCTGCCGTGAGGCACTGAGGGGGCCGGTCGCGGACTTCGGTTCGCGGCCGGCCTCGCCCGTTCCGCACCCGACCCGGTCCGCCCGGGGCGGGGTCAGGACCGGGGGCGCTGCTCGCGGCCGGGCGCGGCGTCGGTGGTGAGGTGGTGGTAGGTGTTCGTGCGGCGCAGCAGCCGGTCCAGGAACGCGGGCCGGTCGTCCAGGCGGAGCGTGGCACCGGCTGCGGCGACCGTGCGGTGGACGGCCAGGAGCAGCGACAGGCCGTGCGAGTCGCAGTAGGTCAAGGCGGAGCAGTCCACCGCTATCACGGCCGGGCGGTGCAGGGCGAGCACCCGCCGCACCACGGTGAGCAGTTCCTCGCCCACGTCGTAGACGAGGTCCCCGGCCAGCGACACGGCGGCCAGGTCGGCGTCGGTGGAGGAGAGGGTGCAGGTCAGGTGCTGCGCTCTGGTCATGCGTCGGGTCCAGGCTCGGTGTCGGGGGTGGTCCGGGTGATCGCGGCTCGGGCCTCGTGGAGCAGGCGGGTGGCACGCGGGAAGTCGCGCAGTTCGGTGGCCAGCAGGTCGAGCGCCGGGACGAGGAAAGCGGTCCGCACGCCGCGCACGGCCAGGATGTCGGCGGTCCACGTGAGGTAGCCGGTCAGCAGCGAGGTGTCGTCCAGGTAGAGCGCCGTGCACAGGTAGTCGACGATGTGCGCGAGGTCCTCGGGCGTGTGCCCGGTCCCGTGGCCGGCCCGGTCCAGGCCCGCGTGCACGGACCGCACCAGCCGCCTCCCGGAGCGCGCGACCAGCGTGTACTCCTGGTCGGCCAGGTGCGGCAGGTCGTCGATGGGCTGGTGGGCGTCCTGCCGCCGCAGCGGCGCTCCCCGGGCCAGCAGGTCGGCCGCCGTCCGGGCGTCGGGTGCCCACAGGTCCGCGCCGAGCCGCCGGGCGTAGCGACCGCCCGGCCCGAACGCGCTGCCGCCGACCAGCACGGGCGTCCCGGCGGCCTGGCAGGCGGTGATGGTCGCGTGCGCGGTGGGCAGCCTCGGCGCGAGCGAGCCGGACAGCGCCACCGCCTCGGGCCCGGTGGTGTGCAGGTGGGTGATCAGGTGCGGGGTCGGGATCTGCGCGCCGAGGTAGTCGACGCGGAAGCCGCGCAGCGCCAGCACCTCCGCGAGCAGCCGGGCCGGCAGCGCGTGCCACTCGCCGTCCACGCAGGCCACCGCGATCCGGGCCCGGTGCGGGCGGGGGTAGTGGACCGTCGCGCTCAACTGCGCGATGACCCGCTCGTTGATGGCGGTGGCGGCGTGCTCCTGGGCGACGGTGAGCCGGTCGGCCGCCCACTCCGCGCCGACCTTGCGCTGCACGCCGCCGATGACGTCGAGCAGCACCGACTCCGGGTCGAGCCCGTCGTCCAGGGCGCGGCGGACCACGTGCCCGGCGGCGTGGTCGTCGCCGACGACGACCGCGTCCCACAGCGCGTCGGCGGTCTGCTGGGCCAGGTCTGCCGTCACGGTCACGTGGTGTACCGCCCTCGTCCGTGCCCGCCGACGGCGGTCAGGTGCTGCCCGCGCGGCGCGGTGACCGCCAGCAGGGCGATGTCGTCGTGGCCCCCGTCCCCGATCCACTCGGCGGCGACCATGTGGACGTGCTCGGCCACGGCCTCGGCGGGCATCCCCGCGCACGAGGCCAGCACGGTGCGCAGCCGCTCCTCGCCGAACATCTCGCCGCCCAGCGGGCCGCCCACGGCCTCGGTGATGCCGTCGGTGTAGAGCAGGCACGTCTCGCCGGGCGCGAGCACGACCTCCGCCGTGGTGGAGGTGATGTCGGACAGCACGCCGATCAGCGTCCCGGTCGTGGGCACCTCCTCGACCACGCCGTTGGCCCGCACGACCAGCGGCGGCAGGTGGCCGCCGGAGGTCAGCCGCAGGCGCACGCCGGCGGTGGAGCGGGCCACCGACGCCAGCACGAGCGTGACGAACCGGGTGGAGTGCCTGCTCAGCAGCGCGTCGTTGAGCAGCGAGAGCACCCGGGAGTGGTCGTCGGACATGGGCAGCAGCGCCTGCACCACGCCCCGCACCTTGCCGGTCATGACGGCCGCTTCCAGCCCCTTGCCGCACACGTCGCCGAGCACGGCCAGCAGGTCGTCGCCCTCGACGCCGACCGGGTGGACGTCGTAGAAGTCGCCGCCGACCCGCTCGGTGTCCGACGCCGCGCGGTAGCGGCCGGCGAACTCGACGCCGTCGACCCGGCGCAGCACGGGCGGCAGCAGGTCGCGGGTCAGGATCTCGGTGATGGACGCCTGGGCGGCGAACAGCCGGGCGGCGGACATCGCCGAGCCGGCGCGCGCGGCGAACAGCCGGGCGAACACCTCTTCGTCCTCGGTGTACGCCTGGTGCCGGCTGCGGCGCAGGAGCACCAGCGCGCCGGCGGGCACGCCGTGGCCGGGCAGCGGGGTGATCACGATGGAGCCGATCTCGCCGAACTCCTCGGTGACCAGCCAGTCGGGCGCGGAACCGGGGTCGATCCACCGCGACGGCACGGGCGGGAAGCCCTGCAACGCCTCGGCCAGCCCCGTGACCTCCTCGGGCTCGATCGCGAGCCGGTCGTGCACCGGGGTCCCGCCCCGGGTGCACCGGGTGACCGGGAACTCCCGGCCGCTGCCGGGCGCGATGACCAGGGCGGCGTCGGCCAGGTGATCGGCCGCGAGCTGGGCGGTGAGCTGCCGGCAGCGGTCCGGGTTGAGCGAGGTGAGCAGCGCGGACGAGACCTTGCTCAGCAGGGCGGTGCGCTCCCGCTCGACGCGCAACTGCTCGCGCGCCAGGTCAACGTCTGTGCTGTCGACCAGCCACCAGGTGACCGAGCCGTCGGCGTGGGCGGCGGGGTGCGCCTCGAAGCTGCGTTCCCCGATCCTGCCGGACACCGGTCCGCGCGCGCCGGCGGTGAACGCCCCGTGCGCGTCCGCCAGCCACGCGGACCCCTCGCGCAGCGGCCTGCCGGGGACGACTCCGGGCAACAGCCGTTCGGCGGCGGCGTTGACCGCGCTCACCGCCTCGCCGGCCACGACCACCCCGGGGTAGGGGGCTCCGCGCCAGCCCGTGTCCGCAGGAACGTCCTGCCGGACTGCGTGCTCGGTCTCCACCACAATGCACGGACGCCCGTGTCGGGGCCCTCCACCTCACAGAACTTGGTTGCCGGACGGCAATGATTGTAGTCCCCCGGCCGTTCTCCCCGCACGAAGACCATCCGCCCCGGTTCAGGCCCCTGCGGGGCCGGCGCGGAAGTCCAGACCGGCCGTGCCGCGCTTCCAGGCCAGCGCGAGCGGGGCCAGCAGCACCGCGTACGCGACCGCCGGCACGGCGACCCACCCGCTCAGGTGAGCAGCGGATTTGACGAGCATGAGCGCCGTGTAGGCGACGTAGACGACGCCGACTCCCCCGTACGCGACGACGATGGCGACGCGGTTCCACCACTCGGCGGTGTGCACGTTGGTCGCCCGCTCGCTGGCGGTGACCCCGATGTGGTCCGGGTCGACGCCGTCGTCGGTGGCGGTGGCGGCCAGCAGCGCGCGCTCCAGGCTGAGGATCGACCGCGCCCGGACCGCCGCGAGGGCGACCAGTTGCGAGTGGAAGGCGGCGATGCAGACCAGCGGGAAGGGCAGCAGCGCGATGGCCCAGCCCAGGAGGTCCAGCTTGTCGTAGAAGGCGACCGTGCCGACGAGGTAGGTCACGGCGGCGCCCATGGTGGCGAGGCTGACCGTGAAGGTGCCCGCCCGGTCGGCGCGGTCGGACTGGTAGATGGCGGTCAGCACGGCCAAGCGGTCGACCATCGTTGAGCGTCCCCCCGGGAGTTGAGCGTCGATCAGGTGCGGCACGGCATTGCCGGCTGGTCGGCGCGCGTCGCGCGGCCCGCCGGGGTGATGATCGTAAGGCGGATCAGGTCGGGATTCGCCGACCTCCGGGAGGGACGGACCCGACGACCGGCTTGCTGCCGGACGTTTCCCCGAATGGAGCAGTCGCAACCGGCAACTCCGGCCTGCCGTGCGGCTAATCTTGAGCGTCCGCGCCACCGCCCCGGCGCGGGTGCGTGGAGGTGGAGGACGTTGGCGGACCCCGACGCATTACCCGTTTCGCACGACGCCGTCGTCGTGGTGCCGGGCATCCTGGGGAGCGCCCTGTACGACACCGTGCAGCGGCGGCACATCTGGGGCGTCGACAGCCTCCGCTGGTACTGGCGGGCGTGGACCCGCGGTGACGGGCTGCACGGCCTCGCGCTGGACGAGGACGAGCGGGAGGGCCGCTACGGCCGGGTGGTGCCCACCAAGGTGATCCAGGCTCCGGCGTGGGCCCCGGTCCTCGGCGCCGTCGACCCGTACACGGGGCTGCTCGCGACCGTGCGCTCCGTGGTGGCCGACCCGGCGGCGGTCCTGGAGTTCGCCTACGACTGGCGGCTCCCGGTGGAGCACAACGCGGCGCTGCTCGCCGAGCGGATGGCAGGCCACCTCGCGGCGTGGCGGCACAACGACGCCCAGCTCAGGGCCCGCCGCCGGCACCCGGAGGGCCGGCCCGCGCAGCTCGTGGTCATCGCCCACTCGATGGGCGGCCTGCTGGCCCAGGCGCTGGCGCTCATCCCCGGGGCGACCGCCGACGTCCGGTCCACGATCACGATCGGCACCCCGTTCTACGGGTCGGTCCGGGCGGCGCTCATCCTCGGCACGGGCCGTGGCGCGCGGCCACCGCTGCCGCCCGCCCGCCTCCAGGCCGCCGCGCGCACGATGCCCGGCCTGCACGACCTCCTGCCCACCTACCGCTGCGTGCACGCGCCGGCCGGGCCGGCCCCGCTGACCCCGGCCGACGTCGAGGCCATCGGCGGGGACCTCGCCCTCGCCACGGAGTCGCGCGCCTTCCACAAGAGGCTGGACCAGCGGCCCCTGGTCGGGCACCACTCGGTGGTCGGCGTCGCGCAGAAGACCGCGCAGGGCGTGGTGCTGCGCGACGGCCTGGTCGAAGCGGTCACCGAGTCCTTCCGCTACGGGCCCGGCGGAACCGTCACGGTCGAGGAGCAGGCGGGCGACGGGACCGTCCACTGGGAGTCGGCCGCCCTGCTCAAGGACCACCACCGGTTCGCCCAGGCCCACGGGCGGCTGGCGTCGATGCGCGAGGTGCTGTCCCTGGTGACGGACCTGGTCACCAGGCCGGGCGACCGCCCGCGTCCCCTGATGGGCGACGAGGCGGTCGGCCTCGGGATCGGCGTGCCCGACACCGCCGTCGTCGGCACCCCCGTGCCGGTCGAGGTCTCCCGGATCGACGCGCAGGTCACGGCGTTCGAGCTGACCGGCGACCGGCCCGACGACGAGGTCGACGTCGCCGAGCCCGACTGGGAGGACGGCGTCCCGGTGGCCCGCCTCTCCCTGCCGAGACCGGGCCTGTACCGGGTGGAGGCGGACGGCGGCAGCACCTCCCCGGTCAGCCACACCGTCCTGGTGACGGAGCCCGCCGGGGCGGCGGGGTGACGGCACGCCCGCTGCGCTTCTTCCCCCTGGCGTACGGGAAGTACAACAGCCCCTCCTGGCAGGACTTCGACGCCGACGGCGAAGCGGCGGCCGTGGCCGAGCTGCTGGCGGACTTCACCCTGGAAGTCGTCGATTGGGACGTCCCCGCCGAGCAGCGGGGCCTGGACAGCACCACCGACCGGCTGGCCGAGCTGGCGAAGCTCGACAAGCCCTCGGACACCTTCCTGTACTGCGTCAGCCACGGCACGGGCGTGGGCGCCAAGAGCAAGGTCATGATCGCCGGCGGCCGGTCGGACCGGTGGATCGAGCCCGGCTTGCTCGCGGACGCCCTCGTGGACCTGCTCAAGGGCCCTCACGCGGTCGACTCCTGGACGATCGTCGTCGTGGACGCCTGCAAGTCCGCGCAGTTCGTGCAGGCGCTCAGCAGCATCCTGAGCACGAAGATCCCGCCGGGCCGCAGCGTCCTGCTGATCGCCACCACGGTCGAGGGCGGCCCCCGGCTCGGTGCCTTCCGGGAAGCCCTGGCGCACATCATGCAGACGACCCACCGGGTGTCCGACATCCGGCTGATCGACCTGGGCGCGGAGTTGCAGGACAAGCTCCGGCACGGCGCGTGGGCCACCCTGCTGCCACTGGGCAACCAGGTGCTGACCAGGCGTGACGTGGTGCCCACCGGCGTGGACATGGACGTCTTCCCCCGGCTGAAGGCGGCGTTGGCGCGGCTGCCCCAGAGCGAGAAGGCGCACTTCCTGCCCAAGGCCCAAGGCGGCGAGTTCAACGAGATCGCCTGGTACTTCCAGGGCCGCACGGAGGAGCGGCGGCGGATCTCGGCGTGGCTGC
The DNA here is from genome assembly GCF_040655415.1 of Actinosynnema sp. NPDC050436. Lineage (NCBI taxonomy): Bacteria > Bacillati > Actinomycetota > Actinomycetes > Pseudonocardiales > Pseudonocardiaceae > Actinosynnema > Actinosynnema sp. NPDC050436. The sequence continues at coordinate 512,468 of NZ_JBFAJV010000004.1, forward strand.
GCGGGGCCGCGCACGGGATGCTGGTGGTGACCGGTCCCGCCGGCAGCGGCAAGTCCGCGCTGCTGGGCAACGTGGTCGAGCTGAGCCGCCCGTGGCTGTGGCGCGTGCTCGTGGAGTCCGAGCTGATCGAGACGGTGCCGGCACCGGACCGCCCGCCGGACGAGGTGTTCGACGCCGTCATCCACCTGACGGGCTGGACCGCCACCAAGCTGGTCACCCAGCTCACCACGGCCTTCAAGCTCGCACCGCCGGCACCCGAGGCGGCGCTGGGCGAGCGGGTGCGCGCGCTGCTGGCCGCGCTGGACGGCGACGACCGGACGCGGACGATCCTGATCGACGCGCTGGACGAGGCCCAGCAGCCGCTGCTGATCGCGCGCGAGGTCATCGCGCCGCTGGCCGCCGCCCGGGGCACCCGGGTGCTGGTCGGCACCCGCGCGTCCACCTCGGAGGGCCCGGACCACCCGGCCCCGGACTCGCACGACCTCATCGTCGCGCTGGGACCGGCGACGCAGGTCGAGGTCGAGGCGGACCCGGCCGCCGTGGCCGGCTACATCACCAAGCGGCTGCGCGCCCAGCTCACCGACCCCCGCGCGCGGCGGCGGATCGGGGAGGTCGCCGAGCTGATCGGCGGGCAGAAGCGGCACTTCCTCTACGCCCGGCTCGCCGTGCACGAGCTGCTCGCGGGCTCGCTGGACGACCCCGAGGCGGTGGCGGACCTGCTCAGCCGCGACCACCGCGACCTGTTCGCGGTGGCCGTCGCCCGGCTCACCGCCCAGAGCCCGGCGTTCGGCCCGCTGCTGCACGCCCTGGGCGTCGCGCGCGGTCGCGGCCTGCCGGTCCTCGGCGGCGTCTGGGCGCACGTCGCCCAGGCACTGGCACCCGGCACGCCCATCACCGACTTCGACGTCAACGACCTGATCGACGCGGCGAGCCCGTACATCACGGTCGACATCGAGCACGGCGACACCGTCTACCGCCTCTCGCACGCCACCTTCGCCGAGCACTACCGCGACGTCCCCGACGAGCACCTCACCGTCTTCCGCGCCCTGCTCGCGCTCGTCGCGGACGACCCGCGCGAGCAGCTCACCGCCTACATCTGCGAGTACCTGGCCGCGCACGCCGCAATCGCGGGCCCCGAAGCGTGGCGGGAACTGGCCGCCGACACGTGGACGCTCGACCGGCTCTCCCCCGTCGCCGTCGCCGCCAACGCCATGCGCTCCCTGTTCGGCCGGCACCCGATCCCGCCGTCGATCCGCGCGGTCATCGGCGCGCAGCACATCCTCCAGCCGCTGCGGCCCGCCGAGCGCCTGGGCAACCGCCAGCTCGCCGAGGCGCACTTCGCGGGCGTCACCCACCCGCTGCCCCGGCCGGACGGGCACGAGTTCCCCGGCCGCTGGCGGGTCGGCTGGGCGGACCTGGCCCAGGCGTCGCTGACCATGGTGCTCAACCGCCCGCAGCGGACCGTGCGCGGGCTGGCGGTGGTGCGCGGCCCCGGCCGGACGTCGCTGCTGGCCGTGTCCGCCGGGGACGCCGTCGAGCTGTGGGACCCGATCGAGGGCCGCCGGCTCGACGGCCCGCTGTCCGCCGACGACTCGCCGGTCGAGTGCCTGGTGTCGTTCACCGGCCACGACGGCACGCCGTACGTCGTGACCGCGCACGAAGACGCGCGGCTGCTCGTCTGGGACCCGCTGGAGCGCGCCGTGCGCCAGGAGCTGGTCGACGCCGCCGCCGAGCCGACGCCCGTCCGGGCCGTGGCCGTGCTGGAGCTGCCCGCCGGCGGGCCGGAGCTGGTCGCCGCCCACGCGGACGGGACGATCAGCCGGTGGGACCCGTCCACCGGCCTCCTGGTCGCCCGCCTGCCGGCGGTCACCGACCAGGAGGTCCTGCGGATCGCCGCCTACTCCGACGACTCGGGAGCGCCGCGCGTGGCGGTCGCCACCCCCGACGGCCGCGTCCACGTGCACTCCCTCACCGACGCCGACGCGGCGGGCGAACTCGTCATGGAGGGCGCCCGGTCCCAGCTCGCGGCGGCCCTGCTCGCCTACACCTCCTCGACCGGCCGGGCGATGCTGGCGTGCGGCGACGGTGAGCGCAACGTCGTGCTCGTCGACGGGACCACCCTCGAACCGCGCACCCGGCCGCTGCGGCACCACTCGAAGGTCCAGGCCGTGGCGGCGGTGTTCGACGCGGACGGCGGCCTGCTGCTCGCCACGGGCGGCGTCAACCAGCTCATCCGCCTGTGGGACGAGAGCACCGGCGAACCGGTCGGCGGGCCGCTGAGCGGCCACAGCGGCGGCGTCTCGTCGCTGGTGGCGGTCACCTCGCCGGACGGCCGGCGGGACATGCTCACCTCCGGCGGCACCGACGGCACCATCAGGATCTGGGACGTCGGCGACCTGCGCGGCAAGAGCGGCGGGCGCACCGCGCCGGACCCGTTCACCTCCGTGGTCCCGATCGTCGACCCCGACGGCCGACAGCGCGTCGTCGCGGCCGGGCCGGACGGCCTGCGCATGTGGAACCCGCAGACCGACTGGACCGCGCAGTTCGTCGAGACGCTGAGCACGACCGGCACGCCGTTCGTGCGGAAGACCACCTGGCACGACGGCCGGGAGCTGCTGCTGACGCCCGAGGCCGACGGCGCGGTGCGCCTGTGGGACCCGTTCCCGGAGCGCGCCGAGGAGTACCACGCCGAGGTCGAGCCCGTCGCACCCCCGGAACCCGGGATCCGCAGGCCGGACCACTGGATCATGGCCGGCGCGACCGCCGACGGCACCGTGCGCCTGTGGGACGGCCCCGGCTCCGCGACCCCGCTCGCGGAGACCGCGGCGGACCGGCGGATCACCGCGCTGGCGGTGTGGCAGACGGCGGGTCGCCCGGTCGTGTTCACCGGCCACCCGGACGGCGTGGTCCACCAGTGGGACCCCGCCGCCGAGAAGCAGGTCACCGAGGTGACGTCCTACCCGGGGCAGGTGTCCGGCATCGCCGCGCTCGCCGTGCGGGGCAGGGGGGTCGTGCTGGCGAGCCTGGTCGGGGACGGCCTCCGTCTGGTCGAGGTCACCACGGGCGAACCGCTGCCGCCGCCGGCCTCCGCCTCGCCCGTCGCCGCCTTCTGCGCGCTGGACGGCCCGGCCGGGCTGGCGGTGGGGACCAGGGACGGGGCGCTGCGGGTGTGGGACGTGGAGTCCGCCGAGTTCGTGATGGGACCGGTGGCCGCGCACGAGGGCCGGCTCTTCGCGGTGGCGGCCGTGCCCACCACGACCGGCCCGCTCGTGGCGACCTCCGGGGTCGACGGCTTCGTGCGCTTCTGGGACCCCGCCACCGGGAGCGCGCAGGGCGGGTTCCACCTCGACGGGCCGCCCCCGCACGACCTCGTCGCGTTCCCCGACGACGACGGCCGGACCCTGCTGGCCGTGGCCGCCGGCAACACCGTGCGCGTGTGGGCCCCGGACGGCACGCCCGCCTCCCCCGTCTACACGGCCCGGTCGCGGGTGTCCGCGCTGGCCCAGGTGACCGGTCCCGGCGACAAGCTGCTGCTCGCCATCGGCGGGACCGGCGGCCGTGGCGAGCTGTGGGACCCCGGGTCGGGCTTCACCGGGGACGAGTGGGCGCAGGGCGACAGCAAGACGTTCGTGGCCGTGTTCCCGGTCCACGCGGACGACGAGTCGGGCCGGGCGCACCGCGAGGACAAGTCCACCGTGGTGCGCTACCCGCCGCCCGCCGAGCACAGGTCCCCGACGGAACTGGCCGCGTTCCCCGGCGACAACCCCACCCTCATCGCCGCGCACGCCGACCACCTGCACGTGTTCGACCTCGAAAGCGGCGAGTTCCTGTACCAGGTCGGGCACAGCAGCTCGGTCCTGCCGATCACCTCGCTCGCGGGCTTCCGCAGCGATCGCGGGTGGCGGCTGGCCGTCGTCAGGGGACGGCGGCTCCAGGTGTACGACGACACCTCGGCGACGTGGGCGACGATGACGGCGGGTCTGCCCAACCTGATCGTCGACGTCGTCGTCCGGAGTGCCGGGGAGCACAACTCGCTCCTGCTGGTCGACGGGAGCGGAACCCTCTTCGAGTACCTCCCCGACGAGCCGGGGACCCCGCTGCGCCCGTTGCTCAAGGCCGGGCCGGCGCGGGTGCGGGGGCTGATCGCGCTCGAAGACGACGTCGTGGTGACGGCGGGCGCGGACGGCGTACTGGATTTCTGGCACGTGGCAACGCTCTCCCACCTCGGGGAGATCCGCCTGGAGACCGCAGTCGCCACGGTGACCCGCAGCGCGGACGACATCGTGGTGAACACGGGCACCGGCGTCCTGGAGGTCGAGTTCTCCGGCCTCCTGGGGGCTGCGCGCCCGTACGGGACGAAACCCTCCCAGCGGACGGCGGACCGCCTGCCGGAACTACCGGACGACAGCGACCCGGAGACGGTGATCACGGACTTCATCGAGTCCCGGGAGGACTCCAACGGGTGGGTGCTGCTGTCCGACGTCGGCGCACACCTCCAGTCCGTGCTGCCCAACTTCTCGCCCAGGAACCACGGTTACACCAAGCTCCGCTACCTGATCGAGAGCTACGGGAAGTTCACGGTGGTGAACAGGCCCCCGGCCCCGGGCAAGGGCCCGGCCCACTTCGTCAGCCTGCGCGTCCCGACGTTCCGCTACGGCGACGGCACAGCCGAGTGGAACCACCCACCCGCCCCGGCCAAGCGGACCTTCTCGGTGGCACCGGCCGACCAGGAGGAGACCGACGCGGTCTTCGCCACGATCTCCGACATCGTCGCCGGCACGGCGGACGCCCAGGGCTGGGCGCTGCTGAGCACGGTCGGCCACCTGCTGCACCTGCAGATCCCGGACTTCAAAGCCAGCCGCCACGGCTACGCCAAGCTGGCCGCCCTGATCGAGAGCTCGGACGCCTTCGCACTCGAATACCGGGACCGCGACCCGTCCGGCGTGGCAGTCGTCTACATCCGCTGCCGGTAGACCCACCGCGCAGCGATAGGTCCACCCGACCAGGACCGGTGTCCACACGCGACCCGGCTCAGCGACAAGCCAGCCACTCGTCCCCCTGCTTCACCAGCTTGATCGTCCGGTCCGGGCCGAGGAGGGCGACGGGGATCGGCGCTTCCATCGCGTCGAGCCCCGATTGCGCCTCCGGCGACAGGTCGTCCGGGATGCCCTCGACCTCGACCTCCAGCACACCGGTCGCCGTCGTGTCTGCCCGGTCCCGGACCTCCTTGGCGGTGAGCCGGTAGCGGATGTCGGCCAGGCGCGGGTCGAGCTGCGCGGCCTCGACCTTCTTCGCCGCCAGTGTCCGCGAGTCGCTCCACTGCTCCGGGCACACGACCTCGCGCACCGCTTCGTCGTCCCCGGCGTCGGCCGCTTCGGCCAGGGCCTTCAACGCCGCGTCCGGCCCACCCCCCGGCGTGCTCGCGGAAGGCGTGTCCACAGCGGGTGTGCTCGCGGGCGGTGTGCTCCCGCAAGCGGTGAGCACGAGCACTACGGCGGCGGCAAGGGGTAAGCGCAGAGTCATTGTCCCGATGGTAGTGACGATCACCGTTGCGCAGGGCTGGAATGTTCCGCCCACGGCCCGTCCACGGCCCGTCCACCGGGCGCAAGAGCCACTGTTGTGACAGGGGTATGCCATTCCGCTACAGGTGGAAAAACCCGACCATCGTAGGTACTGGCGGGCGTCATCCCGGACTTAGCTTGCCCACGGGTGCGTTCCAGCATCCGGGAAACCCCCGGTCGGCCGGCCGGGACCGGGTGCGGTGACGCGGGCAGGACTCCTGCCGACCCCGGTCCGCGCGGCGTGTCCGCACCCATCGCGCGGATCTTCCCTGCACCACGAGGAGATGTCGGATGAACCGCACACTTGCGGCTCGTATCACGGGCGTCGTCCTGCTCGCGGCGGGAACCGTCGCCGCAGCCGGAATGCCCGCCACCGCAGAACCCACCACGACGGAGGCGAAGACGGCCACCCCGGCCATGTTCGCCGCCCTGCAGCGCGACCTCGGCCTGAGCGCCGAGCAGGCCACCGACCGCCTCGCCCGCGAGGCGGCGGCCACCGGCCTGGAGACCAGGCTCCGCACCCTGGTCGGAGCCGACTTCGCCGGCTCCTGGTTCGACGGCACCACCGGCAAACTGGTCGTCGGCACCACCGACGCGGCGGACCTGGCCGCGATCCGCGCGGCCGGTGCCGACGCCCGCAAGCTGGCCAACAGCGCCATTACGCTCGACAACGTCAAGGCACAGCTGGACAAGCTGGAGGGCGTCGCACCGAAGTCGGTCACCGGCTGGTACGTCGATCCGAGCGCCAACCAGGTCGTCGTCACGGTCAACAAGTCCCTCGAGGACGCTGCGACGACGGCGTTCACCGCCCGAGCCTCCGCACTCGGCAAGGGCACGGTCCGGGTGGACGAGGTCACCGAGTCCCCCAGGACACTGGCCTACATCCGTGGCGGCGACGCCTACTACATGAACGGCGGCGGCCGGTGCTCGATCGGTTTCGCAGTGCAGGGCGGCTTCGTCAGCGCCGGGCACTGCGGGACGCGGGGCACCAGCGCCACCAACAGCAGGGGTGAGCGGCTGGGCCAGTTCTACGGCTCCAGCTTCCCCGGCAACGACTACGCCGTGATCCAGGCGTACTCCGGTGTCACGCTCTACCCCTACGTGAACGACTACCGCGGCGGCAACGTCGTGCTGAAGGGTTCGCAGGAGGCCCCGGTCGGCGCGTCCGTGTGCCGCTCGGGTTCCACCACCGGCTGGCACTGCGGCACCATCCAGGCCAAGAACCAGACCGTCCGCTACCAGGAAGGCGCGGTCTACGGCACCACCAGGACCTCCGCCTGCGCGGAACCGGGCGACTCCGGCGGCTCGTGGGTGACCGGCCAACAGGCCCAGGGCGTGACCTCGGGCGGCTCCGGTGACTGCTCCTCCGGCGGCACCACCTACTTCCAGCCCGTCAACGAGATCCTGAACGCCTACGGCCTGCGCCTGCTCACCGGCTGAGCCGAGCGGCCACCACACCGCCCGTACAGGGGTGGCCCGGTCCGTCGACGGACCGGGCCACCCCTCGCCCGTCGCCGTCCTGCAGTGCCAGGATGGAAGCATGGGCGCGGGGGAGCTGTACGGGCGGAAGCCCGAAGTCGATGCGATCGCCGAACTGCTGGCGGCAGCCCGGACGGGGATGAGTTCGTCGTTGGTGCTGCGCGGCGAGCCAGGCATCGAAGACGGCGTTGCTCGACCACGCCGCCGCAGCGGCCGGAGACCTCAAGCTGGTCCGCAGCACAGGCATCGAGTTCGAGGCGAACCTCCCGTACTCGGGCTTGCAGATGTTGCTGCGCAAAGCACTCGGCTCCCTCACCGCGCTGCCCGCTCCGCAGCGCGCGGCCCTGGAGGCGGCGTTCGGGCTCGGACCCGCCGTCGACTCCGAACCGATGCTGGTGGGGCTGGCCGTGCTCTCCCTGTTGGCCGAACACGCGGACGGGACGGGGCTGCTGTGCCTGGTCGACGACGCGCAGTGGCTCGACCGGGCGTCACGGGACGCGTTGGTGTTCGCCGCCCGACGCCTGCACGCCGAGGGCGTGGTCATGGTCTTCGCCGCGCGTGACGGCGAAGGTTCCTTCCCCGCCGGCGGTCTTCCGGAGCTGTCGCTGTCCGGACTGGCGCCGGAGGACGCCGCCACCCTGCTAGACCGGCACCCGCTCGCCCCCGCCGTGCGCTACCGGCTGCTCGCCGAAGCGGACGGCAACCCGTTGGCGCTGCTGGAACTGCCGGTCGCCCTCGCGGCCGAGAGCGGCAGCGCGGCCACGCCGGGAGCCCTGCCCCTCACCAGCCGCCTGCACCTGGCCTTCCACGGCCAGGTCAGCCGGCTCCCGGCGGCGTGCCAGGACCTGCTGCTGGTGGCGGCGGCCGACGAGACCGGCGAACTCGCCGCGATCCTGCGCGCCGGTGCCGCGCTGGGAGCCACCGTCGAGGACCTGTCCCCCGCCGAGCAGGCCGGCCTGGTGCTGCGCGGTGACACCGACGACACCACGATCCGCTTCCGCCACCCGCTGGTCCGTGCCGCCGTCTACCGGCGGGCACCGCTCGGGCGACGCCTTGCCGTGCACCGCGCGCTCGCCGACGCCTTGGACTCCCCCGAGCACGCGGACCGTCGGGCCTGGTACCTGGCCGCCGCCGCCACCGGGACCGACGAACAGGCCGCCGCCGCGCTGGAGCACACCGCCGCCCGCGCACGCGAGCGCCGTGGGCACGAGGCGGCTGCGGCGGCCTACGAGCGAGCCGCCCGCCTGAGCGCCGAGCCCGCCGTCAAGGCCCGCCGCGAGGCACTGGCAGCGGAAGCGGCACTGGAAGCCGGAGACCTGGCCCGCGCCAGGGCTCTCGGGGACCGCGCGGGTCGGCGACTGGGCGAGGACCCGGCGATGAGCGCGCGGGTCACCCAGGTCCGGGCGCTCGCGGACTTCTGGCAGGGTTCCTACTTCTCCGCCCACCGCTTGCTGCTCGACGGTGCCGGGCTCATCCGCGCCACCGATCCGGGCCAGGCCGCCGCGATGGTGGTCCAAGCCGTCCACACCTCCTGGTACCTGGGAGAACGGCAGCTCGCGGCGGAGCTGGACCAGTTGACCGCACTGCCGTTGGACGACACCCACCCCCTCGCGCCGGTCGGTCCGTACCTGGCCCACCTCGACCAGGACCGTTCCGCCCGCCCGCCGGCGCTGGCCGACACCCTCGCAGCGGTGCGCAGCCGAGGCCGCGCGCCCGACCAGGTGTTGATGATCGTGTGCGGCGCGGCACTCGCGCTGGGCCAGGACGTCGACGCCTACGAACTCGCAACCGCGCTCGCCGCCGAACACCGCGCGAGGGGCGGCTCGGGACGGCTGCCGACAGCGCTGTTCTTCATGGCCGAGGGCGAGGTGTTCACCGGGCGGCACCGTGACGCGCTGGCCACCGCGACCGAGGCCCTCAAGCTCGCCCGCGACACCGGCCAGCAGCAGTGGATCAGCCAGTTCGCCGGCGTGCTCGCCTACCTCGCCGCCGCCGGGGGTGACGAACCGGCGTGCAGGCGACACGCCGAAGAGGGGCTGACGACTGCCGCCGCCGGCATCACCGCCCCCGGTGCACCGTGGGCGCACTGGTCGCTCGGACTGCTGGACCTCGGCCTGGGTCGCGTCGAGGCGGCACTCGCCCGCTTCGAGCGCCTGACCCGTGAACCCATGCGCCACCACATCTGCGCCACCCGTTCCACACCCGACCTGATCGAGTCGGCCGTGCGGGTGGGGGTGCCGGAACGTGCCGCAGAACCGTTGGTGCGCTTCGAACGTTGGGCAGGATCGGTCCGACAGCCGTGGGCCGACGCGCTCGTGCTGCGCTGCCGTGGCCTGCTCGCCGACGATTACCAGACCGAAGCGCTCTACACCGAAGCGCTCGGACTGCACGACCAGGACGGGCGAGCGCTGGAGTACGCGCGAACCGCGCTGCTCTACGGCGAGTTGCTGCGGAGGGCGAGGAGGAAAGCCGAGGCGCGGTATGCGCCCGTGGGCCGAACGCACCCGCAGCGAACTGACCGCGACAGGTGCCCAGGACCAAGCCCCCAGCCCCGCCGAAGGCCCGGCCGCAAGCCTCACGCCGCAAGAACTCCAGATCGCCAGGCTGGCCGCGCGAGGACTGTCCAACCGCGACATCGCCACGCAACTGTTCCTCAGCCACCGAACCGTCGGCTACCACCTCTACAAGGCGTACCCCAAGCTGGGCGTCACCTCGCGCGGCGACCTCAGAACCTCCGCCGAACACCTCGGCCTGTGAACCGCCCTCCCCACTCACCTTCGTCCTCGGGGACGGTTCACACCCCGGCCGGCACCTTGTCGAGGAAGCCGGGCACCTGCCGGATCCGCCCGTCGCCGCCCACAACCGCCACGTCGAACCCGATGACGACCGGCTCAGCCCCCTCGTGACCGAGGTGCCAGGTGAACCGCGCGATGTCGTGGTGGGCGTCCACAGCACCACCGAGACGGAACACCCATCCCCCGAACTGCGCCTGAACCCCCGCGATAGCCGCATCAAGCCCATCCCGTCCCTGAACGGCAACCAGCGGGTCGGCGTAGGTGGTGTCCTCGGCGAAGACCTCCGCCAGCACAGCCTGCCGAGCGGCGGCATCCGTCTCGTTCCACGCGGCGATGTAGCGCTGGACCAGCTCGTTCATGTCGCTCATGTCGTTCTCCTCAACGATCGTGTCCTGCTGTCACGACCAAAGCTAGAGAGATGGAGACGACGGGGAATCTGACACGCTTAGGTACTTTCGCCCCTACCTTCCAGTCCCCCTCCCACGAACCACACCGGTCCAGTGCCTCGATCAGCGTTCAAGAGGCTGCTTCAACCCGGGCAGCCGATCCGCGCCGTACAGCGTCGACAGCGTCCGATCCACGAACTGGTCGACCGTGAGCCCCTGCTGCTCGGCGGCGTACTCGAACGCCTGGTCACCGAGGTACAGCAGCGGTTCGGGGTTGAACTTCCAGAGGCCGAACTCCTTGGTGAACTCCAACGCCAACCCACTCGCCTGCCCGTCGGCGGTAGTCACCTCGGCCTTCGCCGTGTCCCCGTTCACCTCGATCGACCCCAGCAGGACGCGATCGAGCGCCCCCTCACTGATCAACCCCTTCTCCACCGCAGCCGCAACAACGTCCGCCGACGTCATGGCGCGCAGCTCAGAGGCACCGAACTCGGCACGCAGCGTGTAGACCACGAGCCGCCACGTGGTGCCGAGCCGGGCGGTCTGCTCCTCCGACGACGTGAGGGCGAGTTCCTTCAGTTCGAGGTAAGTGCTGAGCATCTTGTTGGACATGGCCTGCACGGCACCCTTGCCGTCCTTCGCGCGGGCGGCGTTCTTGTAATCCTCGAAACCTTGCGAACGGCCTGCTCCTCCACCGCACGATCCACCACCGCAGTGGTGGTGGCAACCGACGAACCCCCGGCGGTCGAGGAGGACACAGCCGGAGCCGCACCGCCGCCACACGCACCAAGCACCATCACGGCAACCAGAGCCGGAACGGCCCCGAATGATCTGTTCACCGGCGCAGCGTACGCGGGACACTCCGTCCCCACGGATCTCCGACCGGTGCTTCAGCGCAACAACGCCCACACCTCGTCAGCAGCCTGCTCTGCGGTGAGTCGTTGTGGAGCGGAAACCCACTGGGTGAAGGCTCCCACGAAGGCGCCCGCCAAGTAGTGCGCGCGCAGTTGGGTGAGCGCCTCGTCTCGCGCCGCGTTCGCTGCACGGAGTTGCGCAGCAACCTCTTGGGCCAGCAGACCGCGCAACTCGTTGACGAACCGCGCTGTTCCGGTCGGTCCGAGCATGGCCCGGTACAGCGTCGTATTGGTCTCGACGTGGCGGAACAGGTCGGCGAGCTCCGTCGGCGTGCCGCCGCCCTTACGGGTCAGCGGGCAGCGTGCCGCCGCGTTGGCGAGTCGGCCGACCTCCTCCTGCATGGCGTTGAGCAGCAGGGCGTCGCGGTCCTTGAAGTGCTGGTAGACGGTGGCACGGTTCACGTCGGCACGCTCGGCGATGTCGGCGATGGTGATCGACTCCACGTCGCGCTCGGACGCGAGTTCGAGGACCGCAGCGCGCAGGAGGTTCCGGGTACGACGAACCCGGGGATCGACGCGCTCGCCGACCTCGACAGCGGGGCTTTCCTTCGCCATGACACGGAGTGTAAGCCCTTCACGACACTTGACGAATAGTCGACACGTGTCGCTGATGCACCCCGACGATGTGTCAGGCGTCGGACAACGCACGAAGCACTCAACGAAAGCTGTTGCATAGACGACAAGTGTCGTTTACCGTCGCTGTATGCGAATGGAGATGTGGGCAGATGTGGTCTGCCCCTGGGCCTACATCGGCAAGCGTCGCCTCGAACGCGCACTGGTGGGCAGGGATGACGTCGAGGTGGTCTGGCGCCCCTTCCGCATCGATCCGACCGCTCCGAGCCGGGCCGTGCCCCTGGAAGAGGCGCTACAGGACCCGCTGATGGACGAAGCCGTGCGGGCATGCGCTCCAGACCTGACCCCGGCCGAGAACCGCGTGCGGGTCTCCTCGATCGCAGTAGCGGAGGGCTTGGGTCCACGGTGGGGTGCCAGGTGGCGGGCCGGCAGCCACGATGCCCACCGCCTGATTGCCTTGGCCCACGACCACGGCGGCGCCCGCTTGCAGGACGACGTGGTGGAACGCATCCTGCGCGCCCACTTCATCGAAGCGCTCGACATCAGCGCTCCCGCCGTACTCGCGGGCATCGCCGACGCGGCAGGTTTTGCGCAGGGAGCCGGACTTCTGAACAGCGACGCAGGAGAGTCGCACGTCCGAGAACTGCTCCTGGAGGGCAAGGCTCGCGGCGTGAAGACGTCACCGTCCCTGGTGGTGGGTGACCGGGCACTCGCAGGCGCCCAGGCTCCGGAAGCGATCCGAGCCTTTTTGGACAGTTGCGGCACACCGGGTGAACTGCCTGCGGAGGTCGCCAGGATGCGGTGGGCCGAATCACTGCTGCGTCAACGCGATCCCCTGGGTGCGCTGACGATGCTGCGCAACCTCCAGAACGAGTTCCCCGACGACCGATCAGTGAAGACTCTCGCCGCCCGCGCCTACTTCGCGTCAGCACAGCTGAAGCACGCGGAGGTCGAACTGGCAACCCTGGTAGAACGGTATCCGGACGACGCCTACACGCGCCTGCTCTACGGCCGCACCCTTCAGCGCCAAGGCCGCGCCGATCAAGCAGCGCCACACCTCCGGCTCGCGTCCTTGGCTGGCGGAGACGAGCAAGCCGGCAGGTAGCACGCCGCTTCATCGATCCGCGCCGGCATCACAGCGAGGTAATCCAAATCGGGCTGTGCGGGTCGTCGAGGAACCAGCGGAGCGGACTTCGTTCCTCCTCGGTGACGCCGACGCCTTCACAGTCCAGGGTGAGATGTTGGTTGATCACTCGACAGTCACACGGAACCCCATGTCGGCTCCGGACCCGCGAGCCGACCGGGTCCCGAGGGCCTCGTGCAGTTCCATCGGCCGACCGCCGTCGAAGCCCAGCTCTCGCCAGTGTTCTCTCCCGCGCTGGTTCGAGCCGCCGTTGCACGCTCGCACCGACACCGTGTTGGTCAGCGCCTTCCACCGGAACTCCTGGTCCGGACACTCCCCGCTGAGCACGTCGCATCGACCTGGCACCACGCCGACGTGGTTCACCGCAACGGGCGTCCTCACCGCCCAAGCCAAGGGCACCGTCGCCGGAAGACACTCCATACCGATCCCGTGCTGGGCGAGCGGCTCTACGGATTGGCGGCGTTTCCCGAACACGGCACGCGCCGTCCGCACGCAAGCGAAGTCCCTACTCCCCATGGGCAGGCCGTGCAGTCGGCCAGAGACTTCACCACCCCACCTCAGCCACCCGATGCAATCCCGCACTCCTTGCTTGAGACCGCAACGGCAAGGAGGACCGGACGTTCGACGCCGTCTCCAGTTCGCCAACCCACGCGTTTCGGATCGGCACAGCACCAAGGCAGCCGCCGCTATCCGCGCCGTGGAAACCCTGATCCGCACCTGCGCCGGCCACGTCAGGACGTTGCTCCCGGCAGTCTGTCACCAACCCCGAGCCGCCTGATCTCCGGGTAGTACGGATCCAACTCCCCCACCTCGAACCTCACCTGTTTCACCGCCCACCACAAGCGGTCACCGACGTCATCCTTCGTCTTGTACGACCCGTCGGGCAGCACGACCGCCGTTCCACGCTGCCCGTGTACCAGCACCGCGAGCTCGGCACCGGTCCCGGCATCCCAGATCCGCGCCGTGCCGTCGTCGGAGGTGGTTGCAATCCGGGCCCCGTCGGGCGAGAACGCCACACTGCGCACTGTGTTGGTGTGGCCGATCAGCACCGACAGTGGCTCGCCGGTCAGGCTCCAAATCCGAGCCGTGCCGTCCTCGGAAGCCGTCGCAACACGGCGGCCTTCCGGGGAGAACACCACGTCGACGACGCCGTCCTCGTGGTGTTCCAGCCTGGCCAGCTCCCGGCCGTCGAGGTCACGAACCCGTGCTGTGCCGTCGGAGGACGCGGTCGCCACCACCTGTCCGTTCGGCGCGAATCCCACTGCGTGAACCTGGCCCCTGTGTGCGGGCAGCTTCGAGGTCTTGCCATCCCGCCACAGCACGGCCGTGCCGTCCGCGTGGCCGGTCAGGAACAGGCCACTCCTCGTTCGGCATGTCAGGGCGGTGATCAAGGAGCCGTAGCCGGCTTCGTAGCGGCCAATCGGTCGGCCGTTCCGGGAATCCCACTGACGCACGACGTTCCGCGAGGCGGTAAGCAGCCGAGAGCCGTCGGCGGAGAAGTCGAGCGCGACGAGCTGACCGGCCATCTTGATGATCGGCGTATGTCCGCGCGCGCGGATGTCGAATCCGCTCTCGGTCGCGTACGCCATCCGGTCGTGGGCGGGCGAGAACACGGCTGTGCGTCGAGCGGTGCGTAGCGCGGAGTACTCCTGATGCACGTGACCCGTGACCAGATCCCAGATCCGGGTGGTTCCGTCAGCAGAGGTGGTCAGCAGCCACTGGCCGTTCCTGGAGAAAGCCGCCGATCCGACGCCGTGGTGATCGTTCGTCAGGAGTCGGGTGGGTCGTGGTGCCCCCTCCGGATACACGGACACGCCGTGGCTGGTGGCGACCGCGTAGCTGGTGCCCGAAGGGGCGGCGGCGATGTGCTGGACCTGCCCGGTGATCGAGACCGCACTTCGGCTGCCCGACACGGCAGACAGGGTGATGACGCTGTCGCCGTCGCTGACGAGCACGGTGAGCTCGTTGAGGAAGACCTGGTCTCGCACCCTCGCCAGGCCGGTTGGGTGGCCGTCCAAGTGCTCACCCGTCTGGGTGTCGATGACCGTGATGAAGCCGGGTTGGGTGACCACCAGGGTTTTGCCACTCGGGGAGAACGCCATACCGGCTCCGTGACCCGCTCGGCACCGCGACCACACCGACGTGGCGTCGATCGAGCGGATCTGCACCTCGACACCTGATCTGGTTGCCAACAACTTCCCGTCGGGCGAGACGATGACGTCGTCGTGGTACGCCGGACGACTGGTGAGGAGTTCTCCCGACCGCGCTTCCCAGAACAGCATCCGTCCTTCGACGTCCTGGCTGATCAGCCTGGTCGAGTCGGCGGTGAAGGAGACACGCGGCCGCAGCCGGGACGACAGGCTCGACAGCAGTTCACCGGTGACCGCGTCGCGCACGTGCGCCCTGCCGTCGTCCTCGACTTCAACGACGAGGCGACTGTCCGGTGACCAAGCGATCCAACGCGTCCGTCGCCCGCCCCACACCCGCACGGGCCGGTTGGTCCGCACGTGGTGGAGCTCCACCACGTGCTCACGTGCGAGCGCGATCAGCTCGCCGTCCGGGGAGAAGGCGGTCGCACGCACGTCGTGACCGAGCGGCGCGAGCATCCGCTCGGCTGCGTCACGCCCATTCACGACGGCCTCCTCAGGCGCGGCTCCTTCGACCCCGAGCAGCACCGCGCGGTCCCACCGGCTGCCATCGAGCACCGCGCCCACCAAGCTGCCGCCGACCAGCCGCACTTCGGACAGGTCGGCGTCGGACAGGTCGGCACCACCGAGGTCCTTCTCGCGCAGGAGTTGCCCGCGCAGGTCTGCCTTGCTCAAATCCGCCCTTCGCAAGTCCATAGCGGTCAGGTCGGTTCCGCGCAGGTCCATCCCGGCAAGCACCAGGCGGACGCGGGCACCCAGCCTCCCGATGACTTCGGTGGCGTTGTGCCTGGCGGCCTCGGGCGCATCGGCCGCTGCCAACACGTTTTGTGCCCACCGCAGGGCTTCTTCGTGCCCAGCGAGGTCGCAGAGGAAGTCGACCATGAGCCGTGACATGCGGCGGTTCACGACGTCTGTCACGGACAGCTCCTCGGCGGCCGCCCTGGCCACGAGCCACTCCATGACCGATTGGTGCACGAAAGCGAACCCGCTCGACGCGGTCCGCACCAGCAACGATCCCGAACCCACGGCGTGCGCCGCTTGGTCGATCGAGTACCCGCGCTCGGTCAACCGGGTCAGCGTCTGCACGACGGTGTCGGTCAAGTCGGCGGTGTGGGCGGTGGTCGCCGTGGTCCGCCACAGTCGCATGGCCAACGCGGTGCACGCGGACAAGCGCTCGTCGCTGTCGAGCGACGACGTACCGAGTCGGTGGTCCTGCCGGTCCGCCTCCTGGACCAACCAGAAGTCGACCAGCTCCCGGTAGAGCTCGGCGGCGCTGATCTTCCCGTGCTGCTCCTGGACCTCCAGCAGCCGCTGCTCGTCCAGGTTGGCGATGAACGACAGCATCCGCGGGTTCCTGGACAGGCCGAGCAGGTCGCTGATGGCTCCCAGCAGCGTGAACCGGCGGTCCGCGCGTTTCGCGTCACCATCGTAGTGCCTGGTCAGGAACTCGCGGATTTGCTCGTCGGTGAAGTCCTCCAGCACCACGACCTGGCTGGCGGTCAGCGCCGACACCTGTCGGCCGAGGGCGTTGAGCACCTGGTCGGTGGACTGGAAGTGCTGACTCCGACTCGTCAGCACGACCTTCGCCTGGTCGGTCACGGCTTGGAGCAGAGTTGTCAGGTAGTCGGCCGCATTATCGTAGCCGACGCGCAGTTCCAGCTCGTCGAACCCGTCGAACAGCAGCGCCAGCCGTCCGCTGCTGATCAGGTAGCGCAGCTTCTTCACATTGACGTCTTCAACCCCCTCTCGGACGAGGTGTCCCACGAGGAGTTCGTCCAGGGTCGGCGCCTTCTCGAGGTTGCGCAGTTCCACCAGAATTGGTGACAAGCTCGGGTTGTCCTCGGGTAGCGCCCGGGTCAACTGCCTCAGCAGGAACGACTTACCGCGCCCGAAATCCCCGAGAACGACGACGAAACGCGCGATGTCCTCGCGCAACCAGCCGAGAACACGCCCCAGCAGGTCGACAGCGACCTCCTCCGATCCCACCTGCCGAAACCTCTGCGGCACGAACAGTTCAGCCGGGTACACGCGATCCTCGACCAGCCGCTTGGACTGGCGCGACACCAGCGGACGCAGGTCGAGCATGCCCTGGTACTCGACGAAGCTGCGCAACCGCACGCCCTGCCGTCGGGCCGAGTCGAGCAGTTCCTGCGGGGCAGGGTCGCCGCTGTACACGATCTGCGACGGCACCGTCGGGTCGGCGGCGGCGAACGGTCGGTGCACCTGCTCGACGAAGCTGTCCACCCTGGGCCGGTCGAGCCGTTCGGCCACTCCCACCGGCCACTGCTCGACGCCGCTGTCGGACCGGGGCCGAGAGACCCGCAGGTAACCCGTGCACGGGGTGACCACCGCATCCGGATTCGCTACCCGTGTCGCCTCCAGCACACGTTCGAAGAAATCCGGCGGCCCGAAGTGCTCGTCCACCTGTTCGTGCGTGGACGACCGGTTCGAGTTCGGGGTGGTGAGACCTGTTCCCGGTGACGACAGGTGCGCGATTGGATCACCCGCGTCGACGACCACCAAGTGGTGCCACTCATGGCCGGGGTGCTCTTCCTGCCGACGCGCAAACCAGGCACGCTGCCGCTCGTCCACACCGCTGGTGCCGTCTTCGTGGGTGATCGGCACCGTGGAGTTCATTCCGGCCACCGACAGCGCCAGCTCCGGGTATTCGAACAGCGTCCACGGCTCGTCCGGTGTGAAGGTGAACCGCCCTCTGTAGAACTGCTGGAATGCCTCGGCGAACGGCCCGTACTTCGGCCAGTACGGTGGGGTCGGTGTGCGCCCCCACCCCTCTTCCGAGTCGAAGTAGGCTCGGCACAGCTTCAAGTTCACGTCGCGGGCACCCGGCACGATCACCACGTGCTCGCGTGGCAGGCGCACGGTCCGTGCGACTTCTTCCAAGAACGTGAAGCCGCGCTCGAACTCCTCTTTGAACCCGTGTTCGGTCAGGTCACCGGTGAAGATCACGAGGTCGGGACGAGCCTCGTCGAACCCGCTCGGCAGCGGCAGGCCGGAACCGAAACGGGTACCGGACAAGTGCAGCACCACCGGGAATGCCTCTTCGGGTAGTGCGATCCGCAACCGGTCGGCCGGGATGGCGTAGCTGTCCTCCTTGGCGGCGGTGGCGACGATGCCGACCACCCGACCCGAGTCTGCGGCCCACACCGGGCTACCGCTGTACCCGCGCCGCACCGCCGGTCCGGACTCCGCGTTCAACTGGAGGAGGTCACCACCGACCCGTCCCCACACCTCGGCTCGCGTCCAGGTGCCGTTCGGGTGCGACTCCGGGTAGCCGAACACGGTCACCCCGGTGCCGGGGACGGGTGGTGTCGACACCAGACGGGCGGGTGTCACCCCTTCGAGCGAGGTGGCGTCCAACACTGCCAGGTCGTCACCGGACATCCCTTCGCGTGAGGGCGGCGGAGCCCAGGAGCGGACTACCGCCGACGCCCGCGTGCCAGGCAGTGCGGGGAAGTCGAACGCAACTTCGCCGGAGGGCTTCTCGGCGGACGACGGGGGTCGGCCGAGGGCGAGGTTCACGACGTGCGCGCACGTCACCACACCACCGTCGAGCATGACGCCTGCACCGACCGGACGTCCTCGGGAATCGGTGAAGCGGACGACGGAGGTGGGTAATGAGCCGTCGGACATCGGCTAGAGGTACCACATGCTGTTCGAGCGTGGGCGTCCCGGCAGGCGATCCCCCGTCTTCTCGGACATGGCCGACCAGGCGCACGAGCTGATCTCGGACGCTGCACCTGCCGACAACTCCGTCCGTGCAGACAGCGGACGTGTCCACCCCGTTCGGTCCGATCAACGTCGTGATCCGTCGAAGCCCACTCAGCCGTCCTCGAGGCGGCGGAAGTTCCTTCTCCGGATCCTGGCAGGTCCTAACCTCGGGCGCATCCCCACTCTCGACCGCGCCGCCCGCCCACGATCGGCGACCACATCGAGCGTCGTCGATCATCTCAGCACCGCAGCGACCTTCGCTGTGCCACTCGCACACGCCGCACCCGATTGAATTGAATCCCAACGGATCGGCGTACCGACTTCTTCGTTTCCTCAACCGCGACTCGTTCCGATATTCAGGGATGCGAGATTCCGATGGACGAACTGAGGATGAGTTCCTGGTCCGTGCGCTTCGAGCTGTTATGCCGGCCGGACCGCAGGTCTGCCGACGGCCTGGGGGCGTTGGGGACCCTGTACGTGGTACACATCGGGATTGGCTGGATCGGTTGCCCGATGCCCTGTTCGGCGCGTCGACTGCGACGTCTTGGCAGCGGTAGACCGAGTGGCCCAAGGCCCGCGTGCGACCGAGATTGCCCGAGCGACTGCTCCTGATCTGCGGCATGGTCGGCACCTCGTCATCCGCATCGGCCCTCCGCCGACCCAGGTACGACCACGACGAGAACCATCGCCTGGTTCGCGCCCGTGACACCACGCCGGTCATCGCCCAACGAGGCGCCGCGCACGGCTCGAGTCCGGGCAGAGTTCGTTGACCGGCGGGGCGGACCTTCGCAGGGTGATCAGCAGGTCCACCAGCGCGTCGGTGATCTCCGTGGCCCGCAGCCGGCACAACGCCGCCAGCAACGTCACCCGCACCGACCCGGGCATCGCCCGCAGATCCGACGGGTACGCACGCGCGGCACGGGCCCGCCACGCCGCGACCAGCTTCTCCGAGGCGTCGGCGAACAACCCGCCGGGCAACCCCAACGCCCGCACCGCCGCAAGTTTGTCGATCTCCCGCAGCAGCGTCTCCAGACTCGCCTGCCCCGGATCGGCCTTCAACTCGCCCCACAGCGTCCGCCCGCCGGGCAGCAGCGGGGCGTCCTCGGCGACCAGGTCCTCCAACGCCACCAGACACCCCCCGTCCAACCGGGACAACGTCGCCTCGCAGAACCGCCGCTCGAAGCTCGCCCGCGCCGAACCGACGATCCGCTCCATCCGCCCCGGCGGCTCCAGCCGCTCCGCACGGCAGCGCACCAGCACCGCCTGGCGCAACTGCTCCTCCCGCAGCTCGACCGGGCACACCTCCTCGGCCAGCCACGCCGCGACCTTGTCCTCGTCGCCCCGCGTGAACTCGCGGAACCCGAACTCCGTCCGGATCTGCTCCCGGTGGTACTTCACCGACCGCCCGGCCCAGTCGTAGCCGTCGAACTCCTCCGGCGCCACCTTCACCTGATCGGCGACATAGGCCACCACCACCCACGCGAACTCCTCCGGACCACGCGGGAACCGGGCCTCCAACTCGAAGAACCTCAACAGCAACGCGAACCCCAACCGGGTCACCCCGGACTTGTTGCCCACCAACGGCCAGTCCCCATCGACCAACATCCACGACGCGATCAACTCATCGGTCGTCCACTCCCGAGACACGGCCCCGAACCGTAGAAACGACACCACCACCCACCACACCCGCCCCCAAGCAACCCCCTGACCAGCGCCAACCCGCTACCTTGCACTTCGGGTCACGTATAGGAGTCCTGGGTCGAAGAGTAGATCCGGACAGCCGGGTGAGCTGGTTGTCCGGACCTACTTTGCGGATTCGGTGGCGGCGTCAGCAGGCGCAGTGTTCGCCGCGCCAGGCGTCGCGGCCTTCCTTCACGGCCACGGCGGCGATGACCAGGGCGACGACCGGGTCGGCCCAGGACCAGCCGAACAGCGAGTTGAGCACCAGGCCGACCAGCAGCACGCCGGACAGGTACGTGCACAGCAGCGTCTGCTTGGAGTCCGCGACCGCGCTGGCCGAACCCAGCTCACGTCCGGCGCGGTGCCGCGTGGCCGACAGGAACGGCATGACCAGCAGCGACACCGTCGCCGGCACGGACTCGACGGTGACGTAGGCGGCCAACGCGAAGAATGACACCGCGATGACCTTCACCGCCGCCCGCTCGCGCTTCTCGGGGTCGGTGCCGGAGAACTGCCAGGCCACGGCGGAGGCGGGTCCGGTCCACACCACCGGCGGTCGGGCAACGGCATCGACCTGGACGCAGAGATCGGGGTACCGGATGTTCTCGCACCGGCGCTCGGTGATGGGCGAGGCGATGGGCGCCCTTGAACCCTGCGACGTGCTGGGCGAACAGCGTCTTGATCGCGGCGAACGTCGCCTCGACCACGCCCTTGTCGGTCGGGGTGCCCTTGCGCGCGGGTTGGATCGAGATCCCGAGCCGTTCGCAGGCGCGGGTGAACGTCTCGGAGATGAACACCCGGCCGTGGTCGACGACCACCTGCTCCGGGACGATCACCGGCCGCGCCGCCGCCTCCCGCATCCGCGCGTCCACCGCCAGCAGCCGCTCGTGCGGCAGCACCGAGGAGGCCATCGCCAGCGCGGCCGACCAGCCCGGCCGCATCGGTTCGGGGACCAGCATCTTCGCCAGCAGCAGCGCCGCGTCGACCGCCTTGGTGCCGACCGGGCGCAGCACCGCCGCGCAGATTGCGCGGGTGGCGACGTCGACCGCGATGGTCAAGTCGGCCCGGACCGGGACGCCGTCGGCGGCCAGGACCATGACGTCGATCGGGGTGGAGTCGATCTGGACCTGCTCGCCCGGCCGCGCCGCGGCCGTCGCGGTGAACGCGCCGTCGGGCCGGTTCGCGAGCTGGCGGCGGGTCACCGCGGAGCCGAAGGTGTGCCGCCCGGTGCTCAACCGGTCGACCAGCGCGTAGAACGCGCTGCGCCCCGGCAGCGGAATCGTCCCCGGTCCATGCAGTTCCTCCAGCCGCTTGACCGTCCGCCGGATCAGCCGCGACCGGGTGCCCGTCGAGGCGTCCGTCTCCGCCGCGATCAGCTCCCGCAGCACCGCCACCACCCGCGCGTCGGTCTGCCCGGCAACGTCGAAGCGGCGGGCCGTGCGCTGGTCGACCAGCCCCCATAACCCCTGCTGCAAGTAGCGGGCCCGCTTCAACTCGATCGTGCGCAGACCCGCGCCCAACTCGGCGGCCTTGGCCCACTGACGCTCGGCCAACGTGGTGGTCAGGGGGTCGTAGCCGGGCCGCGGACCAGTGCCCGCGACGGCGCCGGGCGCAAGCCCGGTCTCGACCTCCACCAGATGCTCGCGCCACTGCTCGGCGGCTGCGACGACCTCCGCGGGCAATGCCTCCAGCATTCCGAACGGCTCGACCATCGGCGTCGACGTGGGTGCGCCCGCGGCATCCAGCACCACGAAGTCAGCCGCTGCATGAGGTGTCCCGGCCAGCACCACCTGCTCCGCCCCGGAGTCCGCGCGCAACCTCACGGCCGTTCCAGCATACCGACCACCAGGTGCT
The DNA here is from genome assembly GCF_040655415.1 of Actinosynnema sp. NPDC050436. Taxonomy (NCBI): domain Bacteria; kingdom Bacillati; phylum Actinomycetota; class Actinomycetes; order Pseudonocardiales; family Pseudonocardiaceae; genus Actinosynnema; species Actinosynnema sp. NPDC050436. The sequence goes on from NZ_JBFAJV010000004.1 coordinate 534,730, forward strand.
CCTCGCTGTCGAAGGCGATTCGGTCTCCCACCCGCAACACCGGCCTTGCTCCGACGTTCACCGGCTCACCACCGCGTCGGTGTGCAGCGGCCTCGACAACTCGACGTGCAGCTCGCGCTGCCAGAGCAGGTGGAACAACACCGGCAGCACCGCGATCGGATCACCGACCGCTTCCGCGCCCTCAAGCAAGCCGTGTGGCTCGGCGAACGCCTCCCGCAGCGCGGCCGCGGGCAGGTCGTGGCGCGGGTGCCGGTAGCCGGCCAGCCAACGCAGGTTGCCCATCAGCACCGGCTCCACCGCGTCGACCACCTCGTAGCGCCAGCCCAGCACCGCGCAGGCTTGCGCGGTCGCCTCGAACGCGACCTGGTCCCGAGGCTTGATCCGGTCGGCAGGGCGGCAGTCCAGCACCAACGCCGACCCGTCGGCCAGGCGCGCGAAGTAGTCCGGCGCGTGCGAGCGCCGCTTGCCCTCGGTCGTGGTGAAGAACAGCCAGAACGGCTGCGAGGCGATGCCGACCACCTGCGGATCGACGTCCAGCAGGATCAGCCGGTCCCTTTCCAGCCACGACTCGTACCCCACCAACGTGCCCGTGGTGGCCGTCTACCAGCGGCCCACGTAGTGGCGCTGGCCCTTGAAAGACGGAAACCCGCGCACCGGCAGGCACGACTCCAACGGCACCGACCACACCTCGCTCAGCCCTACCCGGTTCTCGCCGTCCTCGTCTGCGAAGACCAGCTCGAACCTCTCGGGCGCCGCTGGCGCACCGCCCGGCAGTACACCCAGATCCGGCACGCGCCGCATTCTCCCGGCTGGCTAGAACGTGTGGTCAGCGGGCTCCGCAAGGTAGGCCGGACACCGCAGCCAGTCCCGCAAACTAGGTCCGGACACCGCAAGGTTCAGTCGGACAGGACACCCGGACCGGGCTACACAATGCACCGTCCGACGCCACCTCCGGACACTGTCCGGAGCCAACCTGCTGGAGGCCAGCCCTCTGGAGACAATTTTTCATACAAGTCTAGCCATGCGACCGACCTTTGGCACCCACAGGTCCGGTCCGCTTCGACACGTCACACCGCCCGCCTCGCAAGCCCGCAGATCACCGGGTGCTGCTCGGCCCCACCCCCTGCTCGAAGGGACGCTTGTTCTCGTCCCGGAGCCAGCAGCCGTACTTCGGGTCGACGTAGGCAGACCGGGTGTAGATCCCTTCGCAGACCCTGGCACCCGACACCTCGTACCGCACGACCTTCTCTCCCCGATAAAAGGCCAACGCCCCGCCACCAGAACTGAACCCCGGCGCGATGTCCCACCCGACGACCTCGTTCACCTTCTCCCCCGACGTGTAGCGCAAATCGAACACGTACACCTCGTCCCACTCCCAGTCCGTGAACTCGGTGAGCGGACGCGTCTCGGTCGCGGACTCCAGAAACCCGTCGATCTCGGCGTTGACGCTGACCGCCGTCGGCGGGTCCCCCACCCCGCTGCCGCGCTCGACACCAGAGGCCGAACCCCCGTCGCCGCACCCCACGACCACCGTGATCCCCGCGATCACGAGGCCGAGAACCGCTCGTGAACCACTTCGCAGTCTTGCCGACACCATCCGCCTACCTGTCCACACAAGGGGCTCCAGTGACCCGGATACTCGGTAAGAGTACCGGCAACTTGCCGTCGTCCGCGTCGACTCAGGTCCGTTGTCTAATAGTACTGATAGTCCCGGGCAACCGCTCCTGGCCATTCCTTTGCAATAAGGAGGAGGACGGCCCTACAACTGCGGATCACCCATCGAGTCGACGCCCGTTCATCTCGCCGTGAACCCAATCAACCCCTACGGGTCGGGCACCAGTGCCGACACGGCAAAAGTTATTCAGGACAACACGGACTCGTTCGATCGGCACCGCACTGCGACGATCGTAGAACAGCGGGCACCCCGGATCGGAAACCACACGAGGGTCGCGGTCGGGCGGAGACGGATTGTCGGATACCCAAATGTATTCCGATATTCCGTCGTTCTCCCGCGCGGCTCTCTCCGTATTAACGAACCAGGTTAGTCCACCAAACCCGGTCGACCTGTTGACCGCCACGTACAAGTAGTTTCCCGGCCACCGATCACAGCTGTTGACAGTATGCCGCCCATCCGCGAACATGAAGCACGCCTGTTCGCCCGGACTAATACCGGGACCACCGACTTCTTCGGACTTGAGGTTATCCATCACCTCAGCGATGAGCGCCGACATCTCCTCCCACGTCTCGGCATAGCGATAGACGCCGTGGACAACAACATTGAGAGTCAATGCCAACCTCGACCCTTCAGCACGATAGGTCCTGCCGCACGGATGTACCATACCGTCATGGTCGAGCCAAATCTCCGATGTTGCCGACCAGCCTCGCAGAGCCCAACTCTTCCGAGGCCCACTGCAACCGTTCGTAATAAGCGGAACTGATGCGGAGTTGGTCGTCGTATATCCAGGAGCACAAGGTGTCGAAGGCAAGCGCGTACTCGCCGGCCACCAGCAACCCCCGTACGTCACCCAACACGTCGGGATCGGACAGCGGGGAATCTGCCAACAAGCTCTCCAGCTCGGTGCGGAAGTGCATGGGACTCACATTCACCTCATCTCATCGACTACTTGTCGAGCGGGAACGCGGTGACGACCCGGTCGTTCGCCGGTTCGAAGATCACGCGGATGTTGACCCCGTCCACCTTCCCCTCCACCTTCCACCGGCTGGGGTCGCCGTTGCGCGTGTAAAGCGCTCCTGCCGCCCCCGTCTGCTGCTTCCACACGCTCTTGGGGCTGGTCACCACTTCTGCCACGCTGTCCAGAATCCTGTCGGTGTCCCATCCTACGGGGAACACCGTCCTGTCCTTGTTTCCCGGCTACTTGTGACCGCCGCCCTTGTGGTCACCGTGGATGATGTGGAGCTGAGCCCGTCCGTCGAGCAGCTCGCGCCCGGTGCCGGTCGGGCACCCCGTGTTGTGCACGAGTACCGGGGTTTCGCCTGCCAGCACGTAGTACGTGCGAAGGTCGGCGACGCTGCAGTTGTAGACCTGGTTGTACTCGCCGTGGACCCGCTTGCCCGTCACCACGGTGCGCTGACCAGAGGCCGCGCGCAACTCGTCGCCGTCCTCGAGGTCGAACGCATCGACCCACGCCTTGGCACCAGCGGAAATACCGTCGCCACAGGAAACGCACAGCCTCGGGAAGCCGTTGGGCGCGGTTCAACGCCGTCCTACGCGCCCAACGGCTCCCATACTGTACTGCTTTCACACCCCGCTCCCACGTGCTCCCTGGCACATCGAGCACACCGATCGGGAGCTCCGCCAACCCCAATCTCCAACAATCGGATCCGTACCCAGACGCAGTGCGCCTCCGCCCGACATCGACAACGTCCAGTTGTGCCGACGGGCGGACGTTGCCGATGTCGGGTCGGTAGGCCTTCGCTTCACCTATTGCTATCCAAGCTTTCGCAGCCGTGCCCTCGGAGTTCTGCCCGCAGGTCACGAGTTGCGCGGACGAGCGGGATGAGAACACGGGCGAATCGTGCGACAACGGTCGGGAGACGGTTGAGGGTACCGACCACCATCGCGCTCGCCCCCACCCATGCGATCAGGTCCACCATGGCGGATCTCCTCGTTCGTCAGATGCGGTGTTCGCGCAAGACACACTGTTGCGGTTCGCCGGTGGTCCCGTGCTTGTCCGAGCTGGCACTGTAGGTCGCGGCGGACAACCGCCGGTTGTCCGCGGACGGGACACGGAGCGAGGTAGCGATGCGGTCAGGCCGCCCCTGGGGTCCGCTCAAAGGTGACGACCAGGCACGGCACGACCTCGCGGGGTACCTGCGGGGGCTTGTGGACCACTCGAAGTTGACGCTGAAGGCGATCAGCAGGACCTGCCAGTGCAGCGACACAACGGTGTCGAAGCAGTTGGCCGGAGACCAGCTGCCTCCGTGGACGTTCGTGCAGGCGGTGATTGAGGCGTGTACTCCCGAGGAACGTCATCGGTCCGATCGGGCGCGCGTGGGCCGGGAGTTGTGGCAGCGCGCCGTTCGAAGCAGGAGGACGGACCTGCCTCCGGCGGAGCCGGAGCTGCGCGACGCGCACACGAGGTTGGTCCGTGCTCAGGCCGAGACCATCGCGACACAGCGCCGACTCATCGAGGTCACGGACGAGCTGAGCACGGCACGCCGGCAACTCCTGGGAAGCGTGCAGGTCGAGCACCGCGCATCCCAGGTGGTCCTAGGGCCTGTCTTCATAGCCGGGTTGGCTGGTCTGGTTTGATCTGTGTCTGTGGTGCGCAGGCATGGGTTGACCGATGAGCAGTGGCGTGCGGTCGAGGCGCTTCTTCCCGTGTCGGGGGCGAGGGGTCGTCCTCGGGTGGACGACCGTCGGGTGGTCAACGGGATGCTGTTCAAGGCGAAGACCGGTGTCGCCTGGCGGGACCTGCCGGAACGGTATGGGTCGTGGCAGACGGTCTACACCCGGTTCCGGCGGTGGTCCCTCGACGGCACCCTGTCGGCGTTGGTGGCGAAGGTACGGGTGGTCGGGGAGGCGGTCGACGAGCTGGACCGGGAGGTGTCGGTGGATTCGAGCATCGTGCGGGCGCACCAGCATGCGGCCGGCGCCCGCCGCGTGGCGTCCACCGCGACCGGCGCGGGGGGCGGTCGGATCGTGCGGCGGGCACGGTGACCCAGGTGATCATGCCATCGGCCGGTCGCGCGGCGGACCCACCACGAAGATCCACCTGGCCTGCGACGGCCACGGCCGTCCGCTCTCGGTCGTCCTGACCGGGGGCAACGTCAACGACTGCACCGTGTTCACCCGGGTCATGGCCGGGATCGAGTTCCGGAGTCCCGGTCCGGGACGGCCGGCGACCAGGCCGGTCAGGGTGCTCGCGGACAAGGGCTACTCCACCCGCGCCATCCGCGCCGAACTCCGGCGACGGCACATCCCGGCCACGATCCCGGAGCGCCGCGACCAGCAGGCACACCGGCTGCGCCGGGGCCGGCCGGGGGCCGCCCACCCGCCTTCGACCGCAACGCCTACCAGCGCCGCAACGTGGTCGAACGCTGCTTCAACCGGCTCAAACAGTTCCGTGCCGTCGCCACCCGCTACGACAAGACCACCACCTCCTACCAAGGCATGATCGACCTCGCCACCCTCACCATCTGGCTATGAAGACAGGCCCTAGTGCTGCGTGTCGTCCTCATGCGTCTGTCGGCACTGATCTCACATCTCACCGCGGAACGAGATCGTTATTTGGCCGAGGTGATCGGCTACCAGGCCGAACTGGAACAGGTACGCCGAGGACTGAGCAACGCCAGACGGGAACGCGGTCGGGCAGAGAGCCAGCTCGCCCAGGCGAAGGAGGAACGTGAGCGGGCCTCGATACTGACGGAACTCCTCCAGGACAAGATCACGCGCTTGGAGCGCAACGCCAGGCAGTCGGACGGCTCACCGCGCATACTCCCGAACGACGGTGAGGTCGTCCTGCGGTCGAATTTGCCCTCAGCAGAAGAGATCCTGCTTGACACGTCGACCGGTCTGGATCGACTGCAGCGCATCATCGACGCACAGGACGACGAGTTGGTCGTGCTGGAGTCGACGGCCGTCGACTTTAGCGGGTCACCGGTGACGTTCCAAACTCCCCTCGCCGTCGTGCTCGACGAGATCTCCCGAGCTGCGGACTTCCTTCGTGAAGTGAAAAGCGGCGCGCCAGGAGGGTTCGCGGACGAAGACACATGGCACCGGGTCGCCGAGAGAATCCGCGAGCAGCTCAACGCCAACCGGGTGGTACTCCGGTTACGCATCGACCCGCAATCCCCGATGGTGAGTATCGTGGCGGGTAAGCCGCTGCCACCGAACAGCGATAATCCGGGCAGATTGCGCGAGGACCCCTTGCTCCAACTGCCAGGTTCGAAGGTGCGGCACTTCCGAACCGTCGACGCCGACGAGGCGGTCTCGGAGGCTCTGGCTCGTCGCAACACACGAGAAGCCCTCGTCGCGCCGCTGCGTGAGGCGACCCAATTGCTCGGCGCAGTCGAAGTACACGATCTGACGGGACGTGAGCGGAGTTTCGACAAAGCCCACATCGACTTGCTGTCCGCCTCAGCCAGCCACCTGACGATAGTCGCCGACAACCGCCGGCTGCTCGCCCGGCTGCGCCACGACGCCTACCACGACCCGCTGACCGGCCTGCTCAACCGGCCGGGCTTCCGCGAGGCGGGCAA
>NZ_JBFAJV010000005.1:0-412808 GCF_040655415.1 Actinosynnema sp. NPDC050436
GGGAACACCCGGTCCCATTCCGAACCCGGTAGTTAAGCCTTCCAGCGCCGATGGTACTGCACTCGTGAGGGTGTGGGAGAGTAGGACGCCGCCGAGCAATCTTCCCCTCAGGGGCACCCGGTTATCCGGGTGCCCCTGAGGGCTTTTCTGCGTTAACGTCCGGGCGTGGCAGATGTGGCGAGGCACGACGACCTGGCTGGGTTCTGGGCGCTGACGAAGGACTTCTTCACCGCCGACCCGGTGTTCCACACCATCCCGGTCGCCGCCGTCGACCGGCGGCTGACCAACCCCGACCCGGCCGACCGGCCGCCGCTCCTGGTGACCGTGACCGACGACGGCGAGCTGGTGGCTGCGGCGCTCCGGACACCGCCGTGGCCGTTGACGCTGAGCGGTGTCCCGGTGGAGTGGGCCGACACGGTCGCCGAAGCGCTGGTCGGTTCCGAGGTGCCCGGTGCCAACGGGCCGAGGGACCGGGTCGAGGCGTTCTCTGCGGCGTGGAGCGCCCACGCCGGGGTGGCGGCGCGAGAGGTCATGGCGATGCGGCTGTTCCGCCTGGCGCAGCTCGTCCCGCCGACGGGTGTCGCGGGGACGTGGCGCCCGGCCGCCGAGGACGACGCCGAGCTGCTGGTCCGCTGGTACCTGGAGTTCGTGGACGAGTCCACGGCGCACGAGCCGGACGAGGAACTCGCGTGGACCTACGTCCGGGGCACCCTCGCCATCGGCGCGGGGCAGCTCCTGTGGCTGCGCGACGGCGAACCGGTCTCGTGGGCGGGTGTCGGGCGGCCGGCCGCCGGCACGTCCCGGATCGGCCCGGTGTTCACGCCGAAGAGCCACCGGCGCAACGGCTACGCCGAGGCGGTCACGGCCGCGTGCGCGCAGTGGGCGATCGAGGCCGGTGCCGAGCACGTGGTGCTGTTCACCGACCTGGGCAACCCGACGTCGAACTCGATCTACCGGCGGATCGGGTTCGTGCCGGTGTGCGACGCCGCCGAGGTCGTCTTCACCAGGCCCGTCCCGAGCGGCGGCTGAGCGGGGTCACCGGCGTGGCGGGGGTGTGCTGCCCCCGACCACGTCGCGGGTCACCGGCCGGTTGCGGACGGCCGAGGAGAACACCAGGGACGTGGTGGTGTCGCCGTACCGCTGGGCCTGCTCGACGAACTCCTCCAGCTCCGCCGTGGACCGGCACACCACGCGCAGCAGCCAGCAGTCGTCGCCCGTGACGTGGTCGGCGTCGCGGACCTGCGCCAGGGTCACCACCCGGTCCCGGAAGCGGGGTGTGTCGAGGCTGCGCACCCGGACCCGGACGATCGCCTCGATCGGCAGGCCGACCCTGCCCGGGGACACGACGGCCGCGTAGCCGGTGATGACGCCGGCCTGTTCCAGCCGGCGCACGCGTTCAGTCGTCGCGGGTGCGGACAGCGCGACCCGCTTCGCCAGGTCGGTGAACGTCATCCGGCCGTCCCGCTGGAGCAGGTCGAGCAGCTTCCAGTCCACGTCGTCCAGTTCCACCGTGGAATCGTAGGCACTCCGCCGGGTACGCCTGGACTTCTCCCTGTCCCGCCGGCGGGCGGCTCGCGCACGATCTCCCCATGACGAACACGCTGCGCTTCCCGCCCGCCGAGCCCTCCGTCGCGGCGGCCTTCTTCGCCGCCGAACTGGCCTTCGAGGCCGACCCGGACGACGTCGTCCGGGACCTGCGCGCGGGGGACACCGGTGGTTTCCGGCTGGTCGAGACGCGCGGCGCGGAGGCGTTCGCGCGGGTCCGCATCCCCGGCGCGGTGCACCTGCCGCACTGGGAGGTGGACGAGGTCACCACGGCCGGGTGGGACCGCGACCTGGTCTACGTCTGCTACTGCGAGAGCTCCGAGTGCAACGCCGCCACGAAGGGCGCGGCGGCGCTGGCGGCGCTCGGGTTCCGGGTGAAGCGGCTGTCCGGCGGGATCAGGGCGTGGCTGGCCGCCGGGTACCCGGTCGAGGGCGGCGAGGAGAACCTGCACGGGGTGGCGTGCGCCTGCTGATCTACCCTCGGACAGGTGACGCGCCTGCTCGTGCTCCAGCTCGACGACAACGACCCCATCGCCCGTCTGGGTGACTGGCTGACCGGTGCCGGGGCGGTGCTCGACGTGGTCCGGGCGCACGGGCAGCCGGTGCCCGACCAGCTCGCCGACCACCGGGGCCTGGTGGTGCTGGGTGGGGCGATGGGAGCACTGGACGACGTCGACCACCCGTGGCTGGCCGACGTGCGCCGGCTGCTCTCGCACGCGGTGGCGACGCGGGTGCCGACGCTGGCGGTGTGCCTGGGGGCGCAGTTGCTCGCGGCGGCGACCGGCGGGCAGGTGCGGCGCGGGCCGCACGGGCCCGAGGTGGGGATGGCGCTGGTGGCGAAGCGGGACGTGGCGGGTCGGGACCCGCTGTTCGCCGACCTGCCGTGGACGCCGGACGTGCTCCAGTTCCACCAGGACGACATCGCGCTGCTGCCGCCGACCGCCGAGCTGCTCGCGTCCTCCCCGAAGTACCCGAACCAGGCGTTCCGGGTCGGTGACCGCGCCTACGGGGTGCAGTTCCACGTCGAGACGACGCCCGAGATGGTGGCGCGGTGGGCGCAGGGGGCTCCCGAGATGGTCGCCTCGGTGCCGCCGGCCAGGCTCGATCCGGAGCGGCTGGTGCGCGGGCACGAGGACATCCGGGAGGCGTGGCAGCCCTTCGCCGAGCGGTTTGTCCGGTTGGCGGAGGGCGGGTTCCCGGTGTCGAGGGATCTCCCGCTGGTGTGACGAACCTCCGGTGATGTGAGCGTTCATCGGCAGGACAGGTAGCGTTCACCCACGACTGTGTCGTTCCAGCCGGAGGAATCAGCGTGGACGCCTCGCTCCTCGTCATCATCGTGGTCGTCACGGCGTTGGCGTTCGATTTCACGAACGGCTTCCACGACACCGCGAACTCGATGGCGACGTCCATCGCCACCGGCGCGTTGAGGCCCCGGACCGCCGTCGCCTTCTCGGCGGTGCTGAACCTCGTCGGGGCGCTGCTGTCGGTCGAGGTGGCCAAGACCATCTCCGGCGGCATCGTGGACGACGCCCGCATCACGCCCGCCGTCGTGTTCGGCGGCCTGGTCGGGGCGATCGTGTGGAACCTCGTCACCTGGTACGTGGGGTTGCCGTCGAGTTCGTCGCACGCCCTGTTCGGCGGTCTGATCGGGGCGACCTGGATCGCGTCGGGTGCGGACGCCGTGCACTTCGCCAAGGTGGTCGACAAGGTGGTCGTGCCGTCGATCGCCGCGCCGCTGGTCGCCGGGATCGTGGCGCTGCTGGCGACCGTGCTCACCTACCGGCTGACCCGCCGGGCTCGTGAGTCGGTGTCGCACAAGGGCTTCAAGACCGGGCAGATCGCGTCGGCGGCGCTGATGTCGCTCGCGCACGGCACGAACGACGCGCAGAAGACGATGGGCATCATCACGCTGACCCTGATCACCGCCGGCACGCTCGCGCCGGGCTCGGAGCCGCCGATGTGGGTGATCCTGAGCGCGGCGGTCGCCATCGCGCTGGGCACCTACCTGGGCGGCTGGCGGATCACCCAGACCCTGGGCAAGGGGCTGACCACGATCGAGGCACCGCAGGGCTTCGCGGCGCAGACCAGCGCGGCGACGGTGATCATGGCGTCCTCGCACCTCGGGTTCGCGCTGTCCACGACGCACGTCGCGTCCGGCGGGATCATGGGCTCCGGTCTGGGGCGGCAGCGCGACGGCGTGCGGTGGGGCGTGGCCGGGCGGATGGCGGCGGCCTGGGTGCTGACGCTGCCGGCGGCCGGGATCGTCGGCGCGCTGGCGGGCAAGGTGGCGTCGACCGGGACGGTCGGCGTGGTCGTGGTGGCGGCGGTGGCCGTGGTGGTGTCGCTGGTGATCTGGCTGCTGTCGCGGCGGGAGCCGGTGCGGCCGGAGCACGTGGTGGATGAGATCGCGGCGCAGGCCGAGACGCACAAGGTGGCGGCATGAAGGTCGACTGGGCGGCGCTGGGCACCGTGTTCGGGGTGAGCTTGGGCGTGGTGCTGGGGCTGGTGGTGCTGTTCTCGGCGGGGCTGCGGGCGCTGTCGGTGCGGGAGGACGCGCGGGAGCGGGGCGGCTCGGCCGCGCTGCCCACCGTGGCCGCGAGCACGTGCCTGGTGGCGTGCGTGGCCGTGGTGCTGTTCGGCATCTACTTGATCGTGGCGCACTGACCGCTCCCCGCCCGGTTCGCGGTACTACCGTGTTCCCCGATGACCGATCCAGCGCGCACCCCGACGTCCCCCGCTCGGTTCGGCCTGACCGAGGCGCGCAGCGGCGAGTTGCTGCGCGCGGCCGGGTGGTGGGACGGCCGACGGCCCTCGGCGGGCAACGACCCGATCCTGTGGGCGCTGTCCCGCAGCCCCGACCCGGACCTGGCGCTGTTCGGCGTCGACCGGCTGCGCGAAGCGCTCGGTGACCGCCGGTCCGCGCTGGACGACGTGCTGCGGACCGACGACGTGCTGCGCGGCCGGCTGCTGGCGGTGCTCGGGTCGTCCACGGCGCTGTCGGACTTCCTGGCCGCCAACCCCGACCGCTGGGCGCAGCTCGCCGGCGCGGAACCGGTGTCGGCCGAGTCGTTCGCGCCCGCCCTGCTCGCCTCGGTCGACGGGCTGGTCGGTGCGGCGGCGGTGCGGGCGCTGAAGGTCGAGTACCGGGCGCTGCTGTGCCGGATCGCCGCCGAGGACCTGGCGCACCTCGTCGAACCCGAGCTGCCGCAGGTGGGCTACGACGACGTGGCCGGGCTGCTGTCGGACCTGGCGGTCGCGGCGTTGCGGGCCGCGTTGGACGTGGCGCGGCGGGAGGTGCCCGGGGCGGATGGGTGCAGCCTGGCCGTGGTGGCGATGGGCAAGTGCGGCGCGCGGGAGCTCAACTACGTCAGCGACGTGGACGTGGTGTTCGTCGGCGAGGGCGACGTGGGGGTGGCGACCCGGCTGGCCAGCACGATGATGCGGGTCGCCGGGCAGGCGTGCTTCGAGGTGGACGCGGCGCTGCGGCCCGAGGGCAAGGCCGGCGCGCTGGTGCGGACGCTGGACGGGCACGTGTCCTACTACCGGCGGTGGGCGCGGACGTGGGAGTTCCAGGCGCTGCTCAAGGCCCGCCCGGTGGCCGGTGACGAGGAGCTGGGGCACCGGTACCTGGACGCGGTCGGGCCGATGGTGTGGACGGCGGCCGAGCGCGAGGACTTCGTGCCCGACGTGCAGGCGATGCGCCGCCGGGTCGAGGACAACGTGCCGGTCGGGTTGGCCGACCGGGAGCTGAAGCTGGGGCGCGGCGGCCTGCGGGACGTCGAGTTCGCGGTGCAGCTGCTCCAGCTCGTGCACGGGCGCGGTGACGAGGAGCTGCGCATCCCGGCCACCACGGCGGCGCTCGCGGCGCTGGGGCGCGGCGGGTACGTGGGGCGCACCGACGCCGCCGACTTCGGTCGCGCGTACCGGTTCCTGCGCACGCTGGAACACCGGTTGCAGTTGCAGAAGCTGTTGCGCACCCACCTGTTCCCGGCCGACGACGACGCCGCCGGGCTGCGGTGGCTGGCGCGGGCGTCCGGGCTGGCGGCCGAGGGCGGGCTGTCCGAGGCGCAGGTGCTGCTGGCCGAGTTCCGCAAGCGGGCCAACCACGTGCGGCGGCTGCACGAGAAGCTGTTCTACCAGCCGCTGCTACAGGCCGTGGCGAACGTGCCGACCGAGGCGCTGCGGCTGACCACGACCGAGGCCGAGAACCGGCTCGCCGCGCTCGGCTACGCCGCGCCGGACGGGGCGTTGAAGCACATCGAGGCGCTGACCAGGGGCGTGTCGCGGCGGGCGCGCATCCAGTCGGCGCTGCTGCCGGTGCTGCTGGACCTGCTGGCCGAGACGCCTGACCCGGACGGCGGGCTGCTGGCCTACCGGCGGGTGTCCGAGGCGCTCGCCGAGACGCCCTGGTACCTGCGGCTGCTGCGCGACGAGGGCACGGTCGTCGACCGGCTCGCCGCGCTGCTGGGCACGTCCCGCCTGGTGCCGGACCTGCTGGTGCGCGCGCCGGAGGTGCTGCGGCTGCTCGCCGACACCGACTCGCTGGTCGGCCTGGACCCGATGACCATCGGCAACCCGCTGCGCAGCACGGTGTCCCGCTACAACGACCTCGGCCGCGCGGTCACCGCCGCCCGGTCGCTGCGCCGCCGGGAGCTGTTGCGGATCGCGTCCGCCGACCTGCTCGGGCTGGCGCCGCTGCGGGCGGTGTGCGTGTCGCTGTCCGAGGTGTGGGTCGCGGTGCTCCAGGCCGCGCTGGACGCGGTCGTGCGCACGACCGGCGACCGGCTCGCCACCGTCGCCGTCATCGGGATGGGCCGGCTCGGCGGGCGCGAGCTGGGGTACGGGTCGGACGCGGACGTGATGTTCGTGTGCGAGGCCGCGCCGGGCGTGACCGACTCCGACGCCGTCCGGTACGCGAGCGCCGTGGTCGAGAAGGTGCGGCGGCTGCTCAGCGCGCCCAGCCAGGACCCGGCGTTGCAGGTGGACGCCGACCTGCGGCCCGAGGGGCGGCAGGGGCCGCTGGTGCGCACGTTCGAGTCCTACCGGGCGTACTACGCGCAGTGGTCCGAGCTGTGGGAGGCGCAGGCGCTGCTGCGGGCCCGGTTCATCGCCGGGGACGCCGACCTCGGCGCGCGGTTCGCGCAGCTCGTCGACCCCGTGCGGTACCCGGAGGGCGGGTTGGACGCGGCGTCCGTGCGGGAGATCCGGCGGATCAAAGCGCGGGTCGAGGCGGAACGGCTGCCGCGCGGCGCGGACCCGTCCCTGCACACCAAGCTGGGGCGGGGCGGCCTGGCCGACGTGGAGTGGACGGTGCAGCTGTTGCAGTTGCAGCACGCCCACGAGGTGCCGGAGCTGCGGACGCCGTCGACCGTGCGCGGGCTCCGCGCGGCGTGCGAAGCGGGGTTGGTGGCCGAGGACGACATGACCGCGCTGAAGGAGTCGTGGATCACCGCGACGCGGGCGCGCAACGCGATCGTGCTGGTCCGGGGCAAGCCCGGGGACCAGCTGCCCACCGCCGGGCGCGACCTGGCGGCCGTGGCGGGCGTGATGGGGCACCCGCGCGACCCGGGCGAGTTCCTCGACGCCTACCGGCGCACGACGCGGCGCGCACGCGCCGTGATCGAGCGGGTCTTCTACGGCTCGTGAACACTGGGGTGCGTGAAGGCGATTGCACAGGACCGGTTCGGCGACGTCGAGGTGCTCGACCTGCGGGAGCTGCCCGACCCGCCGATCAGCTCCGACCAGGTGCTGGTGGAGGTGCGGGCGGCCGGGGTCAACCCGGTCGACCGGCTGGTGCGCATGGGGTACCTGAAGGACTCGGTGCCGCACCACTTCCCGCTCGTCCCCGGCTGGGACGTGGCGGGCGTGGTGCGCGCGGTCGGGCCCGCCGTCGAGGGCTTCGCGCCCGGTGACGAGGTGTTCGGCTACCAGCGCAAGGACCACGTGCAGCACGGCACCTACGCGGAGCTGGTCGCGGCCACCGAGCGGGGGCTGTGGCACAAACCCGCCACCCTGTCGTTCGCGGAGGCGGGCGGGCTGGCGCTGACCGGCCTGACCGCGGTGCAGGCGTTGCGCAAGGTGCACGTGTCCGCCGGGGACGCGGTGCTCGTGCACGCCGCCGCCGGTGGCGTCGGGCACCTCGCGGTGCAGGTGGCGCGCATCCTCGGCGCGTCCCGGGTGATCGGGACGGCGTCACCGCGCAACCACGCGTTCCTGCGCTCGCTCGGGGTCGAGCCCGTCGCGTACGGGGATGCGCTGGTGGACAACGTGGCCGAGCTGGTCGGCGGGGACGGGCTGGTCGACGTCGCGTTCGACTGCGCCGGCGGTGCCGCGCTCAACGACTCGCCCGCGCTGGTGCGCGACCCGTCCCGGATCGTGTCCATCGTGGACACCAACGTGCTGGAGCTGGGCGGGCGCTTCGCGTACGCGAAACCCGTCCAGGCGGACCTGAGGTGGCTGGCCGAGCACGCCGCGTCCGGTGAGCTGAGGGTCGTGGTGCAGCAGACGTTCCCGCTGGCCGAGGCGGCGGAGGCGCACCGGCTGCTGGAGGGCAGGCACGTGCGCGGCAAGATCGTGCTGACGGTGTGAGGACGGGGGCCGCCCGCGCGGGAGGCCCCCGCACGCCTCACTCCTCGTCGTCCACCGTGGGGACCGAGGTCAGCAGCTCCACGATCCACTCCTCGACCAGGGTGTCGTCGGAGTCCTCGTCCGGCACCAGCCGGTTGGAGACCTTGATGCCCAGGCCGAGCACGTCGGCTGCGCCGATCGCCTCGATCGCCTCGGCGGCGGAGTCGAAGATGTTGGTGGACAGCACCTGCGCGGTGGTTGCGACGTCATCAGACACGGCGCGACCCTAACCGCACGCCACGATGGTGGAGCGGCCGGGCTCCCGCCGGTGTCATTGACTATCCGTGGTGGTGTGCCGAGACTGGCGGGGCTGATGGGGACCCCCGCGTTCGCACGCGCGCGCCCGGACGAAGGACGTCATGGACGACGAGACCCGCAGGAAGAAGAACGCGGTGCCGAAGATCGGCCTCGTCGTGCTCGGCGTGCTGGTGCTGCTGGGCGCGGTGCAGGCCCTCACGACCGGGGCGGTGGGCGTCGGCTCGCTCAGCGTGACGTTCCGCTCCAGCGCGCCCACCACCACCCCGCCGGTCGACGGCGTGGTCACGTCCACCACCTCGTTGCAGCCGCCGCCCGTGGCGGTGGAGACGAAGGTGGCCGTGGGGACGTGGAAGCAGACCCGGGGCCTGCTCACGGTCGAGGTCACCCGGGTGGAGAACGCCGGCGGCCGGCTGCGGCTGCACGTGACCGTGGTGAACGCGAGCACCGCGAAGATGGACCTGCCGACGGCGTCGATCTCGGCGGTGGACGACGGGAAGCGGAACTACAGCGCGTCGCTGGCGACGAGCAGGTGGCCGGTGACCGTGGCGAAGAACGCCGCCACCTCCGGTTACGTGGAGCTGGATCCCGAGGTGACCGGCTCGGCGACGGTGCTGACGGTGACGTTCGGCGGGATCGGCGGGCAGCTCGCCCCGACCGGCGGCGCGGTGGCGGTCGCCGACGTGCCGGTGCCCAGGTAACGCCGGGTGTCCGGGCCGCGACTTTCCGGATAGGACGGAGAAGCCGCAGGAGGTCCGATGGAGCACAGGGGCACCGAGCGAACCGATCCCGATCCGGTCGACGTGCAGCCGAGCAGCGCGGAACCGGACGAGCACGTCCACGTGTACGAAGGCGAGGACGGCGGGCCGTTGTGCTCGGCAGCGGGCCCACCGGTCGAGCCCGTGGGCGGGCCGTACAGCTCCGCTTCCGAGCCGGGTGCGTACCTCGACTCGGAGCGGAACTCGCCGCCGGACGAGGGCGGCGACATCGCCTGATGGTGCCGCAGACCCTGGGCGCGCTGCTCGCGTTCCTGGGCCTCGCCGCGCCCGGGATCGTGTTCGAGCTGCTGCGCGAACGCCGCCGGGCGGGGCTGAAGGAGTCGGCGTTCCGCGAGGCCGGCCGGGTGGCGCTGGGCAGCCTCGGGTTCACCGCGCTGGCGCTGGTGCTGGTCGTGGGGACGCTGGCGGTGCTCGGGGCGGCGGGCGTCGAACTGCTCGACGTGGCGCGGGTGGTGACCGACGACGCGTACCCGAAGGGCCGGGTGTGGGCGGTGGTCGGCGTCGGGTCGGCCGTGCTGGTCGTCGCGTGCGCCTCGGCGGCGGCGCTGGACCACGTGCTGGCCCGGCGCGGGCGCGAGGTCGTGGCGGTGCGCCAGCAGACGGCGTGGCACCAGGTGTTCCGCACCGACCGGCCGGAGCAGGCCGTGCCGTGGGTGCACGTGCAGCTCGTGGACGGGACGTCGTTCTTCGGCTACCTGCGCTCCCACACCGCGTCGGGCACGCCGGAGGAGCGCGAGATCGTGCTCGAAGGCGCCCAGCTCACCTACCTGGGTCTCCCGCTGACCGGCGGCGACACCCCGGAACAACGCCGCATCGGCGACGTCTGGTCCCGAGTGGTGGTCCCGGCGACCCAGATCAGGTACCTCCGCATCCAGTACCGCTCCCTGACCACCGCCGAACGCGTCCCGGCCCGCGAACGCGCCCGTCCCGTCGACGGCGCGGACGACCCGGCGGACCGCGCACCGACGTGACGCCGGAACGGCCGAGGGCCGGGCGACTGTGCAGTCACCCGGCCCTCGGTGAACGCCTGACGGCGTCCGTTCCGATCACACGTCGTAGTAGAGCGCGAACTCGTACGGGTTCGGGCGCAGGCGCAGCGGGTTGATCTCCTCGTTGCGCTTGTACGAGATCCAGGTGTCGATCACGTCCGGGGTGAACACGCCACCCTCCAGCAGGAACTCGTGGTCCGCCTCCAGGTTGTCCAGGACGGCGTCGAGGGTCGCGGGGACCTGCTTGACGTTCAGGGCCTCCTCGGGCGGCAGCTCGTAGAGGTCCTTGTCGATCGGGGCCGGCGGCTCGATCTTGTTCTTCACGCCGTCCAGGCCGGCCATCACCATCGCCGAGAACGCCAGGTACGGGTTGCCCGACGAGTCGGGGCAGCGGAACTCGATGCGCTTGGCCTTCGGGTTGTTGCCGGTGATCGGGATGCGCACGCACGCCGACCGGTTGCGCTGGCTGTAGACCAGGCTGACCGGGGCCTCGTAGCCCGGCACCAGGCGGTGGTAGGAGTTCACCGTCGGGTTGGTGAACGCCAGCAGCGACGGGGCGTGGTGCAGGATGCCGCCGATGTAGTGGCGCGCGGTGTCGGACAGGCCCGCGTAGCCGGACTCGTCGTGGAACAGCGGCACGCCGTCCTTCCACAGCGACTGGTGGGCGTGCATACCCGAGCCGTTGTCGCCGAACAGCGGCTTCGGCATGAAGGTGACCGTCTTGCCCGCCTGCCACGCCGTGTTCTTGATGATGTACTTGAACAGCATCAGGTCATCGGCGGCGTGCAGCAGCGTGTTGAACTTGTAGTTGATCTCGGCCTGGCCGCCGGTGCCCACCTCGTGGTGCGCGCGCTCGACGGTGAAGCCGTTGGCCTCCATGTTCAGGGCCATCTTGTCGCGCAGGTCGGCGTAGTGGTCGTTCGGCGTGACCGGGAAGTAGCCGCCCTTGTACTTGACCTTGTAGCCCCGGTTGCCGCCCTCTTCCTCACGGCCGGAGTTCCACCAGCCGGACACCGCGTCGATCTCGTGGAAGGAGGCGTTCGCGGTGGTGTCGAACCGGATCGAGTCGAAGATGTAGAACTCCGCCTCGGCGCCGAAGTAGGCGGTGTCCGCGATGCCCGACTCGGTGATGTACTGCTCCGCCTTGCGCGCGATGTTGCGCGGGTCGCGGCTGTACGCCTCGCGGGTGAACGGGTCGTGCACGAAGAAGTTGATGATCAGCGTCTTCGCGATCCGGAACAGGTCGAGGCGCGCGGTGTACAGGTCGGGCAGCAGCAGCATGTCCGACTCGTGGATCGACTGGAAGCCGCGCACCGACGAGCCGTCGAACGCGAGGCCCTCGGCGATGGCGTCCGCGTCGAACGCCGCAGCCGGCAGCGTGAAGTGCTGCATCACACCGGGCAGGTCGCTGAACCGGACGTCGATGAACTTCACGCCCTCGTCGGAGATGAACTTGAGGACCTCGTCGGGATTCTTGAACACCCTCGTCGACTCCTTCACTGCGGTGGGGGCGTGGTGGTGCGCCGCTGGGTCGAGCGCGGCCTGCCGTCTGGGGTCGACGCTAGGGCGGCGGTGTTGCCCAGCAGTCACCCTCGTGTTTCGCCAGTGTTAACGGGCACCCGGAGGTGGGCAACCCGACCTGGCGATCCTCACCCGCTGAGCACGGCCTTACTCTGGTGGGGTGAGCAAGTGGACCGGTTCGTGGCTGTCTGGACCCCGCTCGGCCTTGGAGCCGGGTGCCGACTCGGGCGACGGCACCGCCCAGAGGTGGAAGGGCGAACGCCTCGGCCTGCCGCGCTCCGGACCGGGCGCGGTGGCCGGCACCGGGCGCCGCACGTTCGCCATCCTGGTCGACTTCGCCCTGTCGATGGGCGTGGCCGGCGTGTTCACCTACCCCGACCTGCCGCGCAACTGGAGCCTGCTGGCCTGGTTCGCGATCACGGTGGTCGCGGTCGGCTTCTTCGGCTTCACCCCCGGTCACGCGCTGTTCGGGCTGCGCGTGGCGCGGCTGGACGGCGCGGGCGTGGTGGGGCTGCCCCGGGCGGCGCTGCGCACGGTGCTGATCTTCCCGATCATCCCGGCGGTGGTGTGGGACGCGGACGGCCGCGGCCTGCACGACAAGGCCGCCGGAACGGTGGTCATCCGCGTCCGCTGACCGCCGGCAGCGCCGGCGCGTGGCGAGGGCCGTGTTCGGTGGTGAGCGGCGGGCGGTGCCGGCGTGGCGACTGCGCGCGGTCGGCGCCGCTGGTGACTCGCGCAGCGCGGCTTGCGGCTTCCCCGGTCGGCGACATCTTGGGCGGCGTGAACCTAGGCGGCGTGATTTTGTGCGGCGCGAGAAGGTGGCGTGTCCCCCGGCCAAGCGGCTCTGCCTCCGCGCGGTTTCCGGCCTCCGGTGGGGTCCGCTCCCGGTCGTGGCCTCCGGCCCCCGGTTCCATTGTCCCAGGAGGGGGCGACAGAAGGGGCGCTACATGCTGAGAGCCCTCCGGGGAGGCTCTCAGCAAACGGCCGGTCAGTCGGGTTTCGGCTGTTCAGTCGGGTTTCGGCTGGTCAGCGGCGGCGCATGGCGCGTTGGACGTTGCGCATCTTCGCGCCCTGGGGGAGCGGGCCCTTGGGCATCGCGGTGCCTCGGCTGGCCAGGGCGGCCAGGCGGTTCTCCAGGGTGTCGACCTGGGCGGTCGAGATGTTGCGGGGGAGCTTCATCAGGTGGCCCTGCAACTTGCGGAGCGGGACCTGGGAGTCCTCGCTGCCCACGATCACGTCGTAGATCGGGGTTTCGCCGATGACCCGGGCCACGCGCTTCTTCTCCTGCGCGAGCAGGCCCTTGACCCGGTGCGGTGCGCCTTCGGCGACCAGGACCACGCCGGGGCGGCCGATCACGCGGTGCACCATGTCGCCGCTCGTCGTGCCGGCCACGGCCTGCGTCACCCGCCACCGGCCGCGCAGGTTGTCCAGCGCCCAGCCGGCCGCGCCGGGCTGGCCGTCGGCCTTGGCGTAGACGTTGCGCTGCACCCGGCGGCCGAAGACGATGACCGCCACGAGCGCGCCCACGGCGATGCCGAGGGGCAGCAGGACCCACTGCATGTCCCAGATGAGCCCCAGCAGGAACGCCGCTGCCGCGCCGCCCACCAGGCACAGCAGCATCAGGGGCACCAGCGCCTTGTCCTCGCGGCGCTGGACCTTGAACGCCTCGAAGATCTGTCCGCGCCGCGCCTTCGAAGCCGCGCGCCGCGCCTTCGCCGCTTCCTTGGCGGCGGCCTTGTCCTGCTTTCCAGCCATACCCCCCAGGATACGGCGCGTCGTGTCGCCCCATCACAGCGCTGTCCGTGTGCAGTGCGAGGATGCAGCGCATGGAGCGGCTGCTGGAGGGACTCGACCCGGAACAGCGCGCCGCGGTGGAGGCACCGCGCGGCCCGGTCTGCGTGCTCGCGGGGGCGGGCACCGGCAAGACCCGCACCATCACCCACCGGATCGCCTACCTGGTGCAACGCGGTCACGTCGCCGCCGGGCAGGTGCTCGCCGTCACGTTCACCGCGCGTGCCGCCGGCGAGATGCGGACCCGGCTGCGGGCGCTCGGCGTGCACGGCGCGCAGGCCCGCACGTTCCACGCGGCGTCGCTCCGGCAGTTGCGCTACTTCTGGCCGCGCGTGGTCGGCGGGCCGCAGTGGGACCTGATCGACCGGAACAAGCTGAGGTTCGTCGCCCAGGCCGCCAACCGCGCCGGGTTGTCCACCGAGTCCGACTCGCTGCGCGACCTCGCCGGCGAGATCGAGTGGGCCAAGGCGTCACTGGTCGCGCCCGAGGACTACCCGGCCGCCGCCGGGCGCACGCAGCGGGACACGCCCGCGCCGCCAGAGCAGGTCGTGCAGGTCTACCGGACCTACGAGCAGCTCAAGAACGAGGCGCAGCTGCTCGACTTCGACGACCTCCTCCTGCACACCGCCGCCGCGCTGGAGGAGCACAGCGAGGTCGCCGAGGAGTTCCGCGACCGCTACCGCTGCTTCGTGGTGGACGAGTACCAGGACGTCACACCGCTCCAGCAACGCGTGCTCGACGCGTGGCTGGGCCCGCGTGACGACCTGACCGTGGTCGGCGACGCCAACCAGACCATCTACTCGTTCGCCGGGGCCTCGCCGCGCCCGCTGCTCGACTTCCCGCGCCGCTTCCCCGAGGCGGCGGTCGTGCGGCTGGAGCGCGACTACCGGTCCACGCCGCAGGTCGTCGGCCTGGCCAACGAGGTGATCAAGTGGGCGCGCGGGCGCCCCGCCGGCTCCCGGCTGCGGCTGATCGGGCAGCGCCCGGAGGGCCCGACGCCCAAGTTCACCGAGTTCGACGACGAGTCCGCCGAGGCGGCGGCCGTCGCGCAGCGCGTCAAGGCGCTGCTGGACGAGGGCGTGGCGGCCAGCGAGGTCGCCATCCTCTACCGGGTCAACGCGCAGTCCGAGATCTTCGAGCAGGCGCTCGCCGAACTCGGCATCCCCTACCAGGTGCGCGGCGGCGAGCGGTTCTTCCAGCGGCCCGAGGTGCGCCAGGCGGTGATCGCGCTGCGGTCGGCCGCCGCGCAGGACCCGTCCGGCGAGCTGCCGAAGGTCGTGCGCGAGGTGCTGACCGGCATCGGGCTCACCGACGAGCCGCCCGCCGGCGGCGCGGCGCGGGAGAAGTGGGAGTCGCTGCTCGCCCTGGTCGAGCTGGCCGAGGAACTGGCGGCCTCGGTCGAGGGCGCGGACCTGCCGAAGTTCGTCACCGAGCTGGACGTGCGCGCCGAGGCGCAGCACCCGCCGACCGTCGAGGGCATCACGCTGGCGTCGCTGCACGCGGCCAAGGGTTTGGAGTGGGACGCGGTCTTCCTGGTCGGCCTGGTCGAGGGCACCGTGCCGATCGTGCACGCCGACGGCGACGAGGCGGCCATCGAGGAAGAGCGCCGGCTGCTGTACGTGGGGGTGACCCGCGCCCGCGAGCACCTGTGGCTGTCGTGGGCGCTGGCCCGCGCGGTCGGCGGTCGCCGCTACCGCCGGCGCAGCCGGTTCCTCTACGGGCTGATCCCCGAGGACCACCCCGCGTCGCGCACCGCCGCGAAGCGCGAGCCGCTGCAACGCCGGCCCAAGCCGCTGTGCCGGGTGTGCGGTTCGGCGCTGACCGACGCGCGGTCGGTCAAGCTCAGCCGCTGCGAGAGCTGCCCGTCGGACGTGGACGAGGAGCTGCTGGCCAAGTTGCGCGCGTGGCGGGCGGGCCGCGCCAAGGAGCTGAAGGTGCCCGCCTACGTGGTGTTCACCGACTCGACCCTGGTGGCGATCGCCGAGCAGCGCCCCGAGGACATCCCGGGCCTGGTCGCCATCGCGGGCATCGGCGCGGCCAAGCTGGACCGCTACGGGGCCGACGTGCTGGCCCTTGTCCAGGGCAAACGCTGAAACATCACACGATCGACAGGTATTTGGAAAAAGCGGTTGCATCGCCCCGGGACAGGGTCATAACCTGCTGAGGCCGGGCGCGGAGCGCCCGCTGGGGATTTTGACAGAGCGATGTTCCGAGACTAGCTGCCCGAGGAGGTGACCGGTGTGAAGACTCAGACGATCTTCCAGATGCCGGCTCGCCCCTCGTTGACGGGTAGCACCGTGTCCGGCACTGCTCACGTCGTGGGGGAGAAGTCTGCCCGCGATCGCCACGCCTCGACTCGGGGCGTCGAGCGAGTTCAGCTGATCCAGGTGCCGGCCGCCTACGCGCCCGCCACCGTCCCGACTCAGAACGTTGCGCCGTCCGCGCACGAGCGAGGTACCTGACCACCCGTCAGGCACACCTGAGGCTCACCAAGGCCGCGGACCCGTAACCGGATCCGCGGCCTTTGTGTTTGTTCGACCCGTTTGAGCAGGACAAACCCCATCGCAAGACCTGTGACAGGAGTCCACCAGATGTTGACCGCGACCGTCCCCATAACCGGGACGTCCACCGGACCGGAGTTCGCGGGAGCGGGTGTCGCCAACCTGATCGACACCGCGCCCGACGCCGGCCTGGAGCTTCCTTGCCGCACCAACAACCCCGACCTGTGGTTCGCCGACGCGCCGGCCGAGCTGGAGCAGGCCAAGCGCTTCTGCGCCGGCTGCCCGGTGATCGCCGAGTGCCTGGCGGGCGCGCTCGCCCGGCACGAGCCCTGGGGGGTCTGGGGCGGCGAGATCTTCGAGCGCGGAGCCGTCATCGCGCGCAAGCGCCCCCGTGGGCGTCCGCGCAAGGACGCGGCACCCGTCGTTCCTGCGGCTCCCGCCGCGACCGTTGTTCCCGCGGCACCCGCCGCGACCGTTGTCCGGGGGGCTACCAGCCAGGAGGCCGCCGCGTGACCACGTACCGAACCACCAGCGACCAGACCACTGTGATCGAACTCGACCCGCGAGGTAACCCCATGTTGCTCGAAGAAAATCTGGCGAGATCCCGAATGCACGAAGCCGAGGTATTCGCTCAACGCCAACGAACGGCCCACCGCCTCGTCGCCGCCCGCAGGTGGGGACGCCTGGCCGGTTGGGCCCAGCGCAGGGCCCAGCTCAAGGCCCGCGCGGTCTGACCGCCGGCCCGAGGCGGGCCGACGCGAACCGACGCCGTGACACCCGGCCCGCCCTCCCCTCGGATCTCGAGGGGAGGGCGGGCCCCGTCATCGGTACGGTCTGCCGTGTGGCCGCTCACACTCACGACGGAATCGACTGGACATCGCGCGTGGCCTCGCTGCGCCGGGCCGCCGAGCTCGACGCCGACGCCGTCCGCGTCATCGCCCGCAGGCTCACCCGCACCCTGCCCGACCGCCCGACCGTGGTCGACGTCGGCTGCGGCGGGGGCGGCATGGCCGTCGCCCTCGTCGAAGCGCTGACCGCGCGCGGCGGCGGCACCGTCGTCCTGGTCGACGCCGTGCCGGAGGTGCTCGACGCCGCGGTGACCGCCGCCCGCGCCGCCGCGACCTACGAGAACGACACCCCCACGCCGACGGTCCGCGTCCGCCCCGTGCTCGCCGACCTGGCCGCCGAACAGCCCGCGACCTTCGCCGACCCCGCCCACCTGGTGTGGGCGTCCCGGGTCGTCCACCACCTGCCCGACCAGCGCCGCGCCGTCGCCGACCTGGCCGAGGCGCTCGCCCCCGGAGGGCTGCTGGCCCTGGGCGAAGGCGGCTTGGAGAGCCGCTTCCTGCCCTGGGACGTCGGGCTGGGCGAACCCGGCCTCCAGGACCGGCTCGCCCACGCCCGCGCCGAGTGGTTCGTGCGGATGCGCGAGTCGATGCCCGACGCCGTCCGCCTCCCCACGGGGTGGAACACGGCACTCACCGACGTCGGCCTGGTCGACGTGACCGCGTTCAGCTACCTGGTCGACCACCCCGCGCCCGCCGGACCCGCCGTGCGCGAGTGGGTCGTGCAGCAGGTCCGGTGGATGGCCGAGGTCGGTGCCGACCGCCTGCACGCCGCCGACCGCCACACCCTCACCCGGCTGCTCGACCCGGACGACCCCGCGTACGTCGGCCGGCGGGACGACGTGTTCCTGCTGTCCGCCGGGACGGTGCACGTGGGGCGCAAGCCGTGAACCCGGCGTGCACGAGGTGCGGCCGGACCCGCGACTCGGTGACCGACGCCGCGCAACTGCTCGCCTGGGCGCGGGAACGCGAGAACGGCGCGGACCGCTGGCTGTGCCACGAGTGCGCGCGCGCCCACGTGCGCGACATCGAGGGCAAGCTCCCCGCCGAGTACTGGTGAGCATGTACCGGGCGCTGCTGGCGGCCGGGATCGTGGAGCGCCGGAGCGCTGTGCCGGGTCTGGTCGAAGGGCTCCTTTCCGCTGGTGGTGGGTGGTGCGGGGACCGGGTCAGGTGAAGGCCGCGTGGTGGGCGTGGGCCAGCCCGCGCAGGGTGGTGCGGGGGACGGCCGCGCCCCGCTGGCTGCCCGCGTCCAGCTCGGCCAGGAGCGCGGCCGGGTGGTAGCCGGCGCGGACGGCCGAGGTGAGCACCGCCTCACGGCGCTCCGGGTGGCGCTCCTGGCGGGCGGCGTCCAGCAGCGCGCGCAGGGGCGGTGCCAGGGGCAGGCCGTCCTTGAGCACGGGTTTCGGCAGGCGGGTCGTGCGCTCCAGGAAGAAGTCGCCCCGGCCCGTCCTGCGGCAGGCCACCGGTTGCAGGATGTGGATCAGCGGCGGGAGCGGCAGGTCGGGGAAGCCCTGCTCGCGCAGGGCGTCCACGCCGGTCAGCACCGCCTCCGGCCCCGCGTACGCCAGGGCCGCGCGCACCTGCTGCGCCCTCGTCGGCGGCGCGGCGGCGAGCAGCAGCACGCCGGGCAGGACCCGCTGCCACGGCCCGCCCGGACGGCAGCGGAGGTTGATCGCGTACCGGGAGACGCCGGCGGCCCGCAGGTCCGAGGTCTTGATCACCTCGAGCTTGGTGACTGCTTCGAGGCCGATGACGTCGAGCGTGATCGGGCGGGTCCTGGCGCGGGTGGACTTGACCGGGTCGGTGCTGGCAGGGGTGGCGGTGGTGATCAGGTTTGTCATGACGTCGATCTTGGGCCGGATGGCGGGGGAGCGCGAGGACCGGTCCGCGATCTGTGGATGGGGAAATTGGGCTGTGGACAACTCCTGCCCCGAACTCGAGCGCAGTGCCCGCGTCCCAGGACGCAGCCCTGGCGAGACGTGCGACTCCTGGCAAGACGCGCGGCCCCTGGATAAGACGCGCGCCCCTGGCCCGGACGCACAGCACCGGGCCGGGGGCGGGGTCAGTCCGCGAAACCGGGTTGCCAGCGGGCGACGATGGCGTGGGCCGGGACGTTCGCGTCCAGTTGGCACAGGATGCCCGTCGCGCCCAGCGTCACCCGGTGGATCAGCAGGTACTGCGGCGGCAGGTTGAGGGAGCGGCCCGTCTGCGAGTCCGGGCTGCGGAGGTCGCCCACCCGCTCCGCCTGCTTCCGCAGCCACCTGCGGGTGAAGTGGAACGTCTCCTCGCGCAGCGGCTCCACGAACGGGGCCAGGTAGTTGAGGACGTCCTCCTCCGCCAGTTCCGTCCCGGGCCGGATGAAGTGCTCCGAGCGCAGCAGCTCCAGCAGGTCGCGCGACCGGCCCTCCAGCGCCAGCCGCGTCATCCGGCCCAACGTCGGCGGCAGGCCGTCGGGCAGCCGGGCGACCGCGCCGAAGTCCAGCACCCGCAGCCGGCCGTCCGCGCCGAGCATGAAGTTGCCCGGGTGGGGGTCGGCGTGCAGCAGGCCGGACCGGCTCGGCGCGGAGAAGTGGAACTCCGACAGCAGCCTGCCCGCCAGGTCGCGCTCCTCGCGCTCCCCCGATCGGATGATCTTGGACAGCGGTGTGCCGTCGATCCACTCGCTGACCATCACCTTCGGCGCGCTGGCCACCACGCGCGGCACGAGGACGTGCTCGTCGCCGTCGAACGCCTTGGCGAACAGCCGCTGGTTGCCCGCCTCGGTCCGGTAGTCCAGCTCCTCCAGGTAGCGGTCGCGCAGCTCCTCCAGCAGCGGTTTCACCTCGGCACCGGGCATGATCGCCTGGAGCACGCGGCTGAACCTGAGCAACTGCTTGAGGTCGGACTGCAACGCCTCGTCCGCGCCCGGGTACTGCACCTTGACCGCGACGTCGCGGCCGTCGTGCCACACCGCCCGGTGCACCTGGCCGATCGACGCCGACGCCGCCGGCTCGTCGTCGAACGACGCGAAGCGCTTCGCCCAGCCCGACCCGAGCTGCTCGGCCAGCACCCGGTGCGTGGTGCGCGCGGGCATCGGCGGGGCCGCTGCCTGGAGCTTGGTCAACGCCTCCCGGTACGGCTCGGCCAGCTCGTCCGGCACCGCGGCCTCGAACACGCTCAGGGCCTGCCCGAACTTCATGGCACCGCCCTTGAGCTGCCCCAACACCGCGAAGACCTGTTCCGCGGTCTTCGCCGACACCTCGGCGCTGACCTCCTCGGAACTGCGGCCGACCAGCCGTTTCCCCCATCCGCCCACCACCCGGCCGGCCACCCCGATGGGCAGGCTGGCCAGCTTGGCGGTGCGCTGCACGGCCTTGCGCGGGATCTCACTCACCCGACGATTCTCCCCCCGCCCGTGGAACACGGTCGCAGTGGTTCATGCCTCCTCGAACCTACACAGCCCCGGCTGAGGACCGGCTCACACGAGCGAGCGGCAGTCGCAGCGGGGGTGCACCGGGGCCAGCCGGTGCTCCACGAGACCCGCGAAGGCGTTCACCTCCAGCACCGCGTCCCACGCCGGCGGCCGGGTCCGCGCGCCGGACGAGTGGTCCAGCGCGAGCAGCGCCTGCCCGGCGGCCAGCCCGCCGGTGGTCGTCACGGTCGGCAGGTCGGCGTGCCGGGGCCGGTCCACCAACTGCACGGCCAGCGCCGACCACCCCCGGTCCAGGTCGGCCCGGTGCAGGTCGAAGCACCGCAGGCAACTGCTCCGGCCGGGCACCACCAGCGGCCCGACCACGCCCAGCCCCTCGGCCGCGCGCACGGCCAGGTGCGGCGTGCCGTCCAGCAGCAGCGTCCTGGACAGCTCCGGCGGCGGCACCTCGGCGTCCGCCAGCACGACCAGGTCCGGCGGTCGCACCAGCACCTCGGTCCGCACGTCCGGCGACGCGCGGCGCACCGCCTCGTCGGCGGCCTCCTGGCGGGTCCGGCCGACGTCGGCGTCGAGGTAACCCGATCCGGTGTCCTCGGGGTTCACCCGGCCGCGCGCGATCACCCGGACGTGGCCGACGCCGGCAGACGCGAGCGACCCGGCGACGGCCACCGCGAGCCGGCCGTCGCCGTGCACGACGACCGAGCGGGCGGCGCGGTCGCCGGCCAGGCCGGGCGCGGGCCGGCCGGTGCGCAGGGCCCACTCGGTGGCCTCGGTGACGAGCCGGCCGTGCGGCTCCGGACGTGCTTCCTCGACCAGGCCGAGGTCGGCCAGGGCGTGCACCAGGCGGGCGAAGTCCTCGTCCTCGTGGTCCCGCCCGGCGAGCTGTCGCAGCAGGTCGGGGAGGGTGTGGGCACCGGTGAGGGCGAACAGGGCGGCGGCCGTGGCCGGGGGCACGTCCTCGACCAGGACGGAGTGCCGGGGGTCGAGGCCGATCTGGATCGCGTCGGCCCGGCGGCGCAGCACGGGCAGGCCGGGCAGGACGCGGGGGCGGTGGAACGTGGTCACGGGCGCAGCGTGCCGGGGCGCCGGGACCGGGCCGCGCAAGGACGCGGGTCCTCCGGCGAGTCGCGCGCCGGGAACCCGGTCGGGTGGCCGGGAGCTGACCCGGCCACCCACCGGCTCAGACCTTCGCCTTGCCGAGGATCCGGGTCACCGTGGTCCCGCAGACCGGGCACTTGCCCTTGGCCATCCTGCGGTTGTTGCTCTCGTGCACCTCGCCCGTGAAGTCGCGCTTCTCACGGCACTTGACGCAGTAGCCGTTGTAGGTCTCGGCCACGGCTTCCTCCTTGCTTCGAGAGTGAGGGGCGATCTGCACCACACTCGGGGGCTGCGCAGCACGCTACCTCTGCGGACGGGCTACCGCTGCACGTGGCGTGCCGCGTGTCCAGCCGTCGTTCGGGGGAATCTGTGCGGCCGATGCCGTGCGCACCGCCGCTTGGCCGCCGCGGATTGTCGGTGCGGGGCCTTACCGTGAACGCCATGCCCGAACCGCAGGTGGAGGTACGGCGCAGCGCTCGGCGCCGTCGCATGGTGAGCGCGTACCGCGAGGGGGACACCGTCGTCGTCCTGCTGCCGGCGCGCATGAGCAAGAGCGAGGAGAAGCACTGGGTGGCGGAGATGCTCAGCCGCCTGCAGCGCAGCGAGACCCGCCGGCGCTCGCCCACCCGCACGTCGGACGCCGCCCTGCTGGCCCGCTGCGCCGAGCTGGCCGACCGGCACCTGGACGGCGTCCAGCCCACCAGCGTCCGGTGGGTGCCGCCGATGCGCACGAGGTGGGCGTCCTGCACGCCCAGCGAGGGCACCATCCGGATCAGCGAACGGCTCCGCGACGTGCCCGCGTGGGTGCTCGACTACGTGCTGGTGCACGAGTTGGCCCACCTGACGGTGCCCGGCCACGGGAAGGACTTCTGGGAGCTCGTCCACCGCTACCCGAGGTCGGAGCGGGCCATCGGCTTCCTGGAGGGCTTGTCGGCGGCGGCCGGCCTGGGCATCACCGAGGAGGACTGACCCCGGGGCGGGCCGGTGGCCGGGCGTCAGCCGCCCGACCGGCTCGACCCCTCCCGGGCACGGGGATCAGTCTTCGTCCTTCTCTTCCCGCAGCGTCCGCTCCAGCTCCGCCATCGGGTCCTCCAGGGCCTTGCGGGTCCGGCCGAACCGCTCCGCGAACTCCATCGGGTCGTCCAGGTCCTCGGCGGTCGGCACCAGGTCGGGGTGCTCCCAGACGCCGTCGCGCTGCTCGATCCCGTACTGGTCGCCCAGCAGCTTCCACAGCGCCGCCGCCGCGCGGTGCCGGCGCGGGCGCAGCTCCAAGCCGACCAGCGTGGCGAAGGTCTGCTCGGCCGGGCCGCCGGACGCCCGCCGCCTGCGCAGGGTCTCGCGCAGCGCCTCCGCGCCCGGCAGCCGGTCGCCCACGGCCTCGGCCACCACGACGTCGACCCAGCCCTCGACCAGCGCCAGGAGCGTCTCCAGGCGGGCCAGCGCGGCCTTCTGCTCGGGCGTGGTCTGCGGCTCCAGCATCCCGGACTTCATGGCCTCCTCGATGGAGGCCGGGTTCGACGGGTCCACCTGGCCCGCGAGCTGCTCCAGCGCCGAGGTGTCGACCTTGATGCCCTGCGCGTACGCCTCGACGGTGTCCAGCAGGCGCTGCCGCAGCCACGGCACGTGGCTGAACAGCCGCTGGTGCGCCGCCTCGCGGGCGGCCAGGAAGACCAGCACCTCGCCGGCGGGCCGCTCCAGGCCCTCGGTGAACTTCTCGATGTTGGCGGGCAGCAGCGCCGCCGTGCCCTCGGGGCCGAGCGGCAGGCCGACCTCGGACGAGGTCAGCACCTCGGAGCCGAGCTGGGCGAGCGCGCCGCCGAGCTGGGAGCCGAACGCCATGCCGCCCATCTGGCCGAGCATCGACAGCAGCGGCCCGGCCGCCTCCTTGGCCTCGGCGGGCATCGCCTCGACCCACGCGCCGGACATGCGCTGCGCCACCGGGTCGCACAGCCGCTGCCACGTCGGCAGCGTGCGCTCCACCCAGTCGCGCGCGGTCCAGCCCTCGGACTTGGAGGTGCCAGCGGGCAGCGCCGTCGCCGGGTCGAGCCACATCTCCGCCAGGTGGACCGCGTCGGCCACCGCCTTGTCCTGGTCGGGGGTGAACCCCAGGCCGCCCTGACCGGCCAGCTGCTGCAACGCGATCTGCTTCGCCAGGTCGTAGTTGACCGGCCCGGCGGACGTGCCCGCGTTGCTGAACATCGCGCCGAGCTGGCTCAGCATGGCGCCGAGCTGGGTGAAGTCGAACGGGTTGCCCGGCTCCTCCGGTTTGCGGCCTCGGTCGTCGGGGTCCTGCGGGCTGAACCCGAAGGGCACGTCACTCATGCCACCACGGTACGCGGGCCGGGGGTGGTGCGCGGGACCGGTTCGCCCACGGCGTGAGGGGGTGGTCGTACCCTGTCGGGCGTGAGCGAAGGCACCGACACCGTCGTGGAGCAGCCGACGAAGCGCCCGACCCGGCCTCGCCGGGGCCTTACGAGGCGCACGTGGACGCTGGTGATCAGCCTGACGGTGGTCTTGGTGCTGGGCCTGCTCGGAGGGTTCGCCAGGGTGCCTTACGTCGCGTTGGGCCCCGGCCCGACGTACAACACGCTGGGCCAGGTCAACGGGACCGACGTGGTGCACATCGAAGGTCAGGAGACGTTTCCGACCAACGGTGCCCTCACCATGACCACGGTGTCGCTCACCGACGACATCTCGCTGTTCGGCGCGCTGGGCCTGTGGGTGACCGGCCGGTACGCGCTCGCGCCGCGCGAGGAGTTCTTCCGGCCCGGCGAGTCCGAGCAGCAGGTCCGCGACCAGAACGTGAAGGCGTTCCAGGACTCGCAGACCAGCGCCGAGGTGGCCGCGCTGCGGTACCTGTCCTACCCGGTGAAGGTCGTCGCCGGCGACATCACCCGGGGCAGCGCCGCCGACAACGTGCTCCAGCCCGACGACCGCCTGGTGGCCGTCAACGGCAAGGAGGTCGCCGGCTTCGAGGACGTGCGGGCCGCCCTGGAGAACACCAAGCCGGGCGACCGGGTGGAGATCACCTTCCAGCGCCAGTCGGCCCGCCAGACCGCCACCGTCACCCTGGGCGCCTCCGAGGACCGGACCAGCGGGTTCCTCGGCATCCGGCCGGTGGACCGCGCCGACGTGCCGTTCGACATCAAGATCAGCCTCAGCGACGTGGGCGGCCCGTCCGCCGGGCTGCTGTTCGCGCTGTCCATCGTGGACAAGCTGACGCCCGGCGAGCTGAACGGCGGCCAGTCGGTCGCGGGCACCGGCGAGATCAACGACAAGGGCGAGGTCGGCCGGATCGGCGGCATCAACTTCAAGATGGTCGCCGCGCGCGAGGGCGGCGCGACGACCTTCCTGGTGCCGGCGGGCAACTGCGACGAGGCCAAGCAGCACGCCCCGGAGGGCCTGCGGCTGGTCAAGGTCGAGAAGCTCGCCGACGCCGTCGAGTCGCTCAAGGCGATCAACGCGGGCAAGGACGCGCCGCACTGCTGACGCCGTCCCGGCCGGCGGTTCAGGGGCGCGCGGCTCAGGGGCGCAGGGTCTCCAGCAGCGCGTCGGTCAGGTTCGGGGCCAGCTCGGGGTGCTCCACGACCTCGTCGGGGGCCTCCACGCCGCCGCGCAGCCGCAGCACGCACGCCACCGAGCCGTCCCGCAGCACCGCCGCGACCAGACGCGCCTCGCGGCGCTGCGGGTGCTCGGCGGCGAACCGGCGGGCGGCCTCGTCGTCCAGGTCCTCGGACAGCGACGCCTCGGCCTCCGGGGGCAGCACGACGATCTCCTGGGCCAGCGCGCAGCCGCGCACGACCTCCGGCCAGACGATCCCGGCCAGCGCCTTGTCCAGCTCCGAGTCCGGCAGCTCGTCCTGCGCGATCGGGGTCAGCGGCGACGCCGACGGGTCGAGCTGACCGGCCAGCTCGGGCTGCTGCGCGAGCAGGTCGGCGGTCGGCACCAGGGCGAACAGCTGGGGTGCCTGGTTCCAGCCGGCGGTGGACACGAACTCCTCGACCTCGCGGGCCACGGCGGGCAGCACCACGGGCGGCTTCTCAGTCGCTGACACGTGCGCCATGGTCGCATCCACCCGAATCGGGCGACCGGACGGGGAACCCCGGGCGGCCTCCGTACAGTTGGACAGAACGTACGAAAGCCATTACCGCGATCTTGGAGCGTGCCCAGTGGCCACTCGGCCCCCGGTCGGACTGCCCAGGCTGTCCCGTCGAAGCCGGATTCTGCTCATCGTCGGTGCGGTGGTCCTGGTCGGTCTGATCACCGGCTCCAGGTTGCTCGGCACCTACGTCAACTGGCTGTGGTTCGACGAGGTCGGCTTCCGCAGCGTCTACGGCATCCAGCTGGCGACCCGGTTCGGGTTGTTCTTCGCCGTGGGCCTGCTGGTGGGCGGCCTCGTCGCGCTCAACCTGGTCCTCGCCTACCGGAGCCGGCCGGTGTTCGTGCCGGTGTCCGGCCCCGACGACCCGGTCGCCCGGTACCGCTCCGTGGTGACCCGCCGGATGAAGCTGTTCGCCATCGGGCTGCCGGTGGTCGTCGGCGTCATCGCGGGCGGCTCGGCGCAGGGCGACTGGCAGAAGATCCAGCTCTTCTTCAACGCCACGACGTTCAACCAGACCGACGCCGAGTTCAACCACGACATCGGCTTCTACGCCTTCCAGCTGCCGTTCTACACCTGGCTGCTGTCCTGGCTGTTCATCGCCACGGCGGTGTCGTTCGTCGGCGCGGTGGTGGCCCACTACCTGTTCGGCGGCATCCGGCTGGCCGGTCGCGGTGGCCAGCTCTCCGGGCCCGCGCGCACCCACCTGTCCATCGTCGCGGGCGTGTTCGTGCTGCTCAAGGCGGTGGCGTACTTCTTCGACCGGTACCAACTGCTGTTCTCCGACCGGAACGACAAGTTCACCGGCGCGACCTACACCGACCTCAACGCGGTGCTGCCGGCCAAGCTGATCCTGCTGTGCATCGCGGTGTTCTGCGCGATCGCGTTCTTCGTGGGCGCGGTGCTGCGCAACCTCCAGCTCCCCGCCATCGCCACCGTCCTGCTGGTGCTGAGCAGCATCCTGGTCGGCGCGGCGTGGCCGGCGGTGCTGGAGCAGTTCTCGGTGCGCCCGAACGCGATCGAGAAGGAAGCCGACTCGATCAGCCGGAACATCGCGGCGACCAAGGAGGCGTTCGGCCTCACCGACGACAAGGTCGAGACCAAACCGTACGAGGGCAAGCAGAACGTCTCGCTGGACGAGCTGAAGAACGACCAGGCGACGCTGGGCAACATCCGGCTGCTCGACCCGGCCGTCGTCTCCAAGACGTTCACCCAGTTCCAGCAGCTCCGGCCGTTCTACGCGTTCCCGGAGAAGCTCGACGTCGACCGGTACAAAGTGGACAACCAGCTCCAGGACTACATCGTCGCGGTCCGCGAGCTGAACACCGCCGGCATCCCGCAGGGCCAGCGCGACTGGATCAACCAGCACCTGATCTACACGCACGGCAACGGCATGGTGTTCGCCGAGGCCAGCAAGATCAACTCCCCGGCCGACCAGGGCGGCAACGGCGGCTACCCGGTGTTCGAGGCGGCCGAGGTCGACCAGGAGGGCAAGGTCAGGCCCGGCCCGTTCGGCGTCCAGCAGCCCCGCACCTACTTCGGCGAGCTGGGCAGCGCGGCGGACTACTCGATCGTCGGCGGGCGCGACAGCGGCTCGCCGGGCGAGTACGACACCGACCGCTCGCAGTACACCTACGACGGCAAGGGCGGCGTGCGGATCGGCGGCCTGTTCAACAAGCTGGTCTTCGCCGCCGCCTACGGCGAGCGGAACATCCTGTTCAACTCGGCCATCGGCGACGACTCGCGGATCATCTTCAACCGCCACCCGCGCGACCGGGTGGAGAAGGTGGCCCCGTGGCTGACCGTGGACGCTGACCCGTACCCCGCCGTGGTCGACGGCAAGATCACCTGGATCGTCGACGGCTACACGACGCTGGAGAACTACCCGTACGCGCGCCGCACGTCCCTGGCGTCGGCCACGAACGACTCGCTGCCCGGCGTCGCGCAGCAGCCGAACAAGGACGTCAGCTACATCCGCAACTCCGTCAAGGCCACTGTGGACGCCTACGACGGCACGGTGACCCTGTACGCGATGGACGAGCAGGACCCGGTCCTGCGGGCGTGGATGGGCGTCTTCCCCGGCACGGTGAAGGCGAGCAGCGAGATGAGCCAGTCGCTGCGCGACCACCTGCGCTACCCGGAGGACCTGTTCAAGGTGCAGCGCGAGACGCTCGCGCAGTACCACGTCGACCAGCCGCAGGACTTCTACTCCGGCGTCTCGTTCTGGGGCGTGCCGTCCGACCCGACCATGGACAACGTCACCACGCCCGAGCAGCAGCAGCAGAACAGCCAGCAGCAACGCGACCAGCAGCCGCCGTTCTACGTGCTGGCGGGCGACCCGACCGGTGACCCGAACAAGGTGAGCTTCCAGCTGACCAGCGCGCTGGTCAGGCAGAACCGGGAGTTCATGGCGTCGTACGTGAGCGTGCGCTCCGACCCGGACAACTACGGGAAGATCAGCGTGCTCACGCTGAACAACGAGGCCAAGGGCCCGCAGCAGATCCAGACCCAGTTCCTCACCTCCGGCGAGGTCAGCAGCGAGCTGAACCTGCTGACCCAGCGGCAGACGAAGGTGGTCTACGGCAACCTGCTCACCCTCCCGGTGGGCGGCGGGCTGCTCTACGTGGAGCCCATCTACATCGAACGGGCCAGCCAGAACACCCAGTTCCCGCAGCTGTTCAAGGTCCTGGTGAGCTTCGGGGACAAGGTCGGCTACGCCTCGACCCTGAAGGAAGCCCTGGAGAAGGTGCTCACCGGCGCGTCGGCGCAGCTGCCCGACGTGCCGGGGCAGACGCCGGGCACCTCCACGCCGCCCACCAGCACCACGCCTCCGGGCAACGGCAACGGGCAGAGCACGGAGGTGCAGCAGGCCGTGAAGGACATCCAGAGCGCCTTGGCGGCCATCAAGGCGGCGCAGGGCAGCGGTGACTTCGCGGCGCTGGGCAGCGCCTACAAGGCGCTGGACGACGCCACCAAGAAGTTCGAGGCGGCCTCGGCGGCGGCACCGCCTACCGGCCAGCCCTCGTCGGTGGCCCCGTCGCCCACGCCGACCGGCTGACCGGTCGCGAGTCGTGAATCGGGTGGCCTCGGACACGTCCGGGCCACCCGATTTGCACTTCCGGGCAACCCCGGCGTAGAGTTCGTATTACCGACGCGGGGTGGAGCAGCTCGGTAGCTCGCTGGGCTCATAACCCAGAGGTCGCAGGTTCAAATCCTGTCCCCGCTACAAAGCTGGGAAAGTCCTGTCTGCGGAGTTCGCAGACGGGACTTTTTCGCATTTCACCGGGGGCGCAGCCCCCGGGCCCCGCGCAGGGGGGCTTCGCCCCCTGCACCCCCATCCCGGGGGCGCGAATCGTTGTTCGTATCTGGTGGTCCGCATCTGGTTGTCGAGCTATCCGGGGGGTGGCTTGGGTGTTTTGGCTGGTGTGGGGATTGTTCGGGTGGGTTGTGGGGGGCGATTTGGTTGTGGAGGGGCGGGGGTGTACTGTTGGTTTCAGCGACGCGGGGTGGAGCAGCTCGGTAGCTCGCTGGGCTCATAACCCAGAGGTCGCAGGTTCAAATCCTGTCCCCGCTACTACGGCGAAGGCCCTCTCTCCTGGTGGAGAGAGGGTCTTCGTCATTTCGGCGCTCAGGTCATGTTCTCCGCCCAGTACTGGGCGCAGACCAGGGAGCAGACCCTGCCCTCGCCGGCCACGGTGCGGTGGCGGCGGATCTGCTTGCCGCACACCATGCACTCGTCCTTGCCGGCCTGGTCGGGAAGTGAGCCGCTGGCCCACGCCCTGGCACTCTTGACCACCTTGGCGTCCATCCACTTGATGCCCACCACACACCTCCCAGAGAAGCCGCCTACGTGGAGTGATGATCCCAGCACTGGTGGTATCCGCCAGACCAGAGGGTGCATATCACCGTGTTGTGCTAAGCGGCAGGGCCCGGAACAAGAGCAACAGAGCGGGCTGTCACGTGGGGTGGCCGTTCGGGTGAACGCAAAAGTGCGGTTTCCCTTGCGGGGCAATGCGTTTCCAGTCCGGGTGGACACTTCCGGTCAAGCGGCCGAAAGCGTGGCGTTGATCAGCGGGCGGTCACGGAACGGAGCTTTGCGTTGCTCCGCTTGGCCCAACTCCGCTAGCCCGTGATCAGCCACAGTGGACAGAACGGCTGACCATTGTGGACAGCCGCACCCGGAAGTGGCACCGTTGGTGTCGTGTCGGACCTGAACGCGACTGCCGCCGCCCTGCTCGGGCTGCTGCACGACGGACCCAAGACCGGTGGCCAGCTGGTGGCTGAGGCCGGGGAGCGCTTCGGAGCGTTCTTCAGCGTCACCCGCAGCCAGGTCTACCGCGAGCTGCCCGCGTTGGCTGACGCGGGTCTGCTGCGCCTCGGAAAGCAGGGCCCACGCTCCAGCCAGCAGTACGTCCTGACGGCCGCCGGGAAGAGGGCCTTCAAGAACTGGCTGCTGTCCGAGCCGGGCCCCGACCACCTGCGCAGCCCGCTGATCCTCCGGCTGGTGCACGCCGGCTCGCTGACCGCCAAGCAGCGCCAGACGCTGGTGGACGCGGCACGGGCCAACTACGGCGCCGACCAGGAGGCCGCCAGGACCGCGGTGAAGACCGCGGAGGACGCCTACGCCAAGGCGGTCGCCGAGTTCGCGCTCGCGCACGCCAAGGCGGTGCTGAAGCTGCTGGACGCCATCCCCACGGCCTGACGAGCGCCGACCGGTCGCACTCCGCGACCGGTCCTGGCGTAATCTTCTGCCGTGAACCCGGACGTCGAAGCAGACATCAAGGACCTCTCCGCCACGCTGGCGAGCATCGAGGCGGTGATGGACCTCGCTGCGCTGCGCGCCCAGGTCGCGGAGCTGGAGGAGGCCGCGGCCCGCCCGGACCTGTGGGACGACCAGGAGCAGGCACAGCGGGTCACCAGCCAGCTGTCGCACAAGCAGGGCGAGCTGCGCCGCGTGGTCGCGCTGCGCGACCGCCTGGACGACCTCGGGGTGCTCTACGAGCTCGCCGAGGACGAGGGCGACGAGGGCAGCATCGCCGAGGCGGACGCCGAGCGCGTCAAGCTGCGCGACGAGATCTCCTCGCTGGAGGTCCGCACGCTGCTGTCCGGCGAGTACGACGAGCGCAACGCGCTGGTGACCATCCGGGCCGAGGCAGGCGGCGTCGACGCGGCGGACTTCGCCGAGATGCTGCTGCGGATGTACTCGCGGTGGGCCGAACGCCACGGCTACTCCGTCGACGTGTTCGACACCTCTTACGCCGAAGAGGCGGGTATCAAGTCCGCGACGTTCCGCGTCACCGCGCCCTACGCGTACGGCACGCTCAGCGTCGAGCAGGGCACGCACCGGCTGGTGCGCATCTCGCCGTTCGACAACCAGGGCCGCCGGCAGACGTCGTTCGCGGGCGTCGAGGTGGTGCCGGTGGTCGAGCAGACCGACCACGTCGACATCGACGAGAAGGACCTGCGGGTCGACGTCTACCGCTCGTCCGGGCCGGGCGGGCAGGGCGTCAACACGACGGACTCGGCGGTGCGCCTCACGCACATCCCGACCGGGATCGTGGTGTCCTGCCAGAACGAGCGCTCCCAGTTGCAGAACAAGGCGACCGCGATGGCCGTCCTGCAGGCGAAGCTCCTGGAGCGCCAGCGGCAGGAGGAGCAGGCCAAGATGGACGCTCTCAAGGACTCCGGGTCGAGCTGGGGCAACCAGATGCGCTCCTACGTGCTGCACCCGTACCAGATGGTCAAGGACCTGCGCACGGAGCACGAGGTCGGCAACCCGTCCGCCGTGCTCGACGGCGAGATCGACGACTTCCTGGAAGCCGGCATCCGGTGGCGCAAGCAGCAGGCGTAGCCCGTTCGTGATCGGTCAAGCCTTCGCCACGCCGCGTTTCGACGGGCGAGACGAAGGCTTTACCCAGGCCACGGGTAGACTCACCCGTCGTGATTCGACTCGAACACGTGTCCAAGGTCTACAAGACCTCCACGCGCCCCGCGCTCGACAACGTCTCGGTCGAGATGGACAAGGGTGAGTTCGTGTTCCTGATCGGACCTTCCGGGTCCGGCAAATCCACGTTCCTGCGGCTCCTGCTCCGGGAGGAAGTGCCCAGCAAGGGCCGCGTCTACGTGTCGAACTTCGACGTGGCCAAGATGTCCCGCCGCAGGGTCCCGCGCCTGCGCCAGTCCATCGGCTGCGTGTTCCAGGACTTCCGGCTGCTGACGAACAAGACGGTGGCCGAGAACGTGGCGTTCGCGCTGGAGGTCATCGGCAAGCCGCGCAACACCATCGTCAAGGTGGTGCCCGAGGTGCTCCAGCTCGTGGGCCTCGACGGCAAGGCGGACCGGATGCCGCACGAACTCTCCGGCGGCGAGCAGCAGCGGGTGGCGATCGCCCGCGCGTTCGTGAACCGGCCGCTGGTGCTGCTGGCCGACGAGCCGACCGGCAACCTGGACCCCGACACCAGCCAGGACATCATGCTGCTGCTGGAGCGGATCAACCGCACCGGCACGACCGTGCTGATGGCCACCCACGACCACAACATCGTCGACTCCATGCGCCGCCGCGTGGTCGAGCTCGACCACGGCCGCATCATCCGCGACGACGCGCGGGGTGTCTACGGCGTGGGCCGCTGAGACACCTCCACATCCCCCGACCCTGAGGAACGTTCCCCCCGATGCGTACCAGCTTCGTGTTCAGCGAGGTCGTCACCGGCCTGCGCCGGAACGTCACGATGACCATCGCGATGATCCTCACGACCGCGATCTCGCTCGGCCTGCTCGGCGGTGCACTGCTCATCGTCCGCATGGTCGACAAGATGCAGGACAACTACCAGAGCAAGCTGGAAGTGTCGGTCCTGCTGACCAACGACGTCAGCGCGAACGACAAGGACTGCGCGCAGCAGCCGTGCGCCGGCCTGCGCAGCCAGTTGGAGACCACGTCCGGCGTGGACTCGGTCGTCTACGAGAACCGCGAGAAGGGCTACGAGCGGTTCCGGCAGATCTTCGAGGCGCAGCCCGAGCTGGTGAAGCTGGCCCGCCCGGAGGCCATCCCGGCCACGTTCCGGGTGAAGCTGGAGGACCCGGCGCGGGCGGGCGTGATCGTGCAGGCGTTCACCGGCAAGGCGGGCGTGAAGGCGGTCAACGACCAGGGCGAGTTCCTCAGCCGGCTGCTGGACGTGTTCAACGGGCTGCGCAACATCGTGCTGGGGCTCGCGCTGGTGCAGGCGTTGGCGGCGTTGCTGCTGATCTCCAACACCATCCAGGTGTCGGCGTTCACCCGGCGCACGGAGGTCGGCATCATGCGCCTGGTGGGCGCGACGCGGTGGTACACGCAGCTGCCGTTCCTCATCGAGGCGGTGGTCGCCGGCGTCATCGGCGCGATCGTCGGCGTGGGCGGGCTGGCGCTGATGGTGTGGGGCGCGACGAGGGTGTCCGGCGACCTGTTCAGCTCGCAGATCCTGCCACCGATGGGCCTGCTGGACGTGGTGATCATCTCGCCGGTGCTGCTGGGCGTGGCGGTCCTCATCTCGGCGTTGACCGGCTACGTGACACTGCGCCTGTACGTGCGGTTGTGACCCGATAATGGTTGGCCGGCTCACGTAAGGTTCTCGGCATGGTCAAGGAACGCGGTCAGAAGGTGATCGCGTCGAACCGCAAGGCTCGGCACGACTACACCATCCTCGACACCTTCGAAGCGGGTGTCGTGCTCGTCGGCACGGAGGTCAAGAGCCTGCGGATGGGCCGGGCGTCCCTCGTGGACGCCTTCGGCCAGGTCGACGACGGCGAGGTGTGGCTGCACGCCCTGCACATCCCGGAGTACGTGGCGGGCACGTGGACCAACCACGAGGTCCGGCGCAAGCGCAAGCTGCTGCTGCACCGCAAGGAGATCGAGCGGCTGATCGGCAAGACCAAGGAGAGCGGCCTGTCGCTGGTGCCGCTGCAGATGTACTTCAAGGACGGGTACGTCAAGGTCGAGCTGGCGCTCGCACGGGGCAAGAAGGCGTACGACAAGCGGCAGGACATCGCCAAGCGGGACGCCCAGCGGGACATCCAGAAGGCGTACGGGCGTGCGCTGAAGGGCCGTCGCTGACGCGGGGGCGGCCGGGTTCCGGACCGGGCCGCCCGCCGGTCGTCAGCCGAGGTTGAGGAACGCCAGGACGGCGCGCACCCGGCGGTGCTCGGAGGTGCTGGGCTCCAGGCCCAGCTTGGCGAAGATGTTGCCCACGTGCTTCTCCACCGCGCCGTCCGAGACGACCAGGGACTTGGCGATCGCGGCGTTGGACAGGCCCTCCGCCATGAGGCCCAGCACCTCGCGCTCGCGCTGGGTCAGCGAGTCGACCGGGTTGCGCTTGCTGCGCACCATGAGCTGCGTGATGACCTCGTGGTCGATGCTGGTGCCGCCCTCGGCCACCCGGCGCACCGCCGCCACGAACTCGGAGACGTCGGCCACCCGCTCCTTGAGCAGGTAGCCGACGCCGTTCGCGCCGCCCGCGAGCAGCTCGACGGCGTAGCGCTCCTCCACGTACTGCGACAGGACCAGGACGGGCAGGTTCGGCACCCGCTTGCGGGCCTCGATGGCCGCGCGCAGCCCCTCGTCGGTGAAGCTCGGGGGCATCCGGACGTCCACGATCGCCAGGTCGGGGCGGTGCTCCTCGACGGCGACGAGCAGGGCGTCACCGTCCTCCACGGCCGCGACCGTCTCGATGCCCTCGTCCGCGAGGAGGCGTTCCACGCCCACCCTGAGCAGCACCGAGTCCTCGGCGATCACCACGCGCACGGCAGCTCCGTCCGGATCACGGTCGGCCCCCCGACGGGGCTGACCACCACGACCACGCCGTCAATGGTCGCAGCCCGGTCGGCCAAGCCCGCCAGCCCTCCTCCCGGGCGGATCTGCGCGCCGCCGTGACCGTTGTCGGTCACCTCGACGACGACGGAGTTCTCGGTGCGGGTGACCTTGACGGCGGCTCGGGTGGCGCCGGCGTGCTTGGCGATGTTGGTCAGCGCCTCGGCGACGGTGAAGTACGCGGCGCTCTCCACGGCTGTCGGCGGGCGCGGCTCGACGTCGACCGACACGTCCACCGGGATGGGGCACTTCGCGGCCAGCGACGACAGGGCTGCGTCCAGGCCCCGGTCGCCCAGGACGCTGGGGTAGATGCCCCGGGCCAGGTCGCGCAGCTCGGAGATGGCCAGCTTGGCGTCGGCGTGCGCCTCGGCGATCAGCTCGGCGGCGGCCTGCGGGTCGGACTCCATCTTGCCGCGCGCCCGGCCCAGGCCCATGGCGACGGCCACCAGCCGCTGCTGCGCGCCGTCGTGCAGGTCGCGCTCGATGCGCCGGCGCTCGGCCTCCGCCGCCTCCACGCCCCGGGCGCGGCTCGCGGACAGCCGGTCGGTCTCGGCTTCCAGGAAGCGGGTGCGCGACGGGCCCAGCAGGCCCTGCGCCAGCGCGGCGTGCGCCCGGCCGAGGGCCTTGACCACCGGCAGGACCAGGACGCCCAGCAGCAGGCCGAGGACGCTGAGGGGGAGCGCCTTGCCGAGCGAGTCGACCAGCCACGTCGCGTCGCCGATGCTGACCTCCAGGGTGCCCGGCAGCCAGTGCCAGACCAGCGGGAAGAAGGTCAGCGCCAGCACGGCCGGCCACAGCGCGACGACCACGGCGAACTCCACGATGCCCAGCGGCAGCATGACCATCCAGTAGGCGAAGTCCCGCCACGTGGCCGGGTCGGTCAGCATCGCCTTGGTCCGGGTGTAGAGGCTGCCCTCGGGGAGCCGCCGGTACGGCGGGGGGATGTCGACGCCCAGCGCCACCCGCAGCCAGGACCGCTCCAGGCTCGCCGCGCCGCGTGCCAGCACGAGCGTGAGCGCCAGCAGCGGGAACCCGACCCACACCACCATGGTGCTGACGCTGACGGCCAGCAGCGGCACCAGCAGACCGAACCAGAACAGTCCGGTGAACAGGTTCAGCAGGAAGTACCCGCTGGTCCGTGCGATGTCCGGGTTGGCCCGCGCAGTCATGTTCCCCACCTTCACGCCAGATGTACCCGACCAGCATCGCCCGTCGGCGGGCCCCCGGACCATCGTGTCGGCCGGCGTCCGGAGGGTGGGGCCAGCCCTACCGGGCGAATTGGGAATGAGGTCCGGCCCCGGGCACGTTATGCTGTGCGGACGAGGTACCCGACCAGGGGGTGAACGGTTTCGACTTTGTGCGTTGATTCAAGGGAAGCGTGCCGGTGCAGGCGAGAGACCACCGCAAGCGTCATCGCAAACCAATAAGCGCCGAGTCTAACGACCAGGCCGCTTACTCCCTCGCTGCCTAGCAGCCAGGAGAGTGAGCTGTCAGCCCGGAGGAGCCTCCGCTCCGGATGCTGGCATCAGCAAGGAGGCTCACCTCCGTTCCCGGTCACGGGGAACGGCAGGGACACCCACAGTGACTGGGCCCGTCACAGCGACTTGTCAGCGTGATCGCGGGGGCCGAGCAGAGACCTAGCTGACTGCGCACGGAGAAGCCTTGATGAGCCGGCAGAGGACCCGGGTTCGATTCCCGGCACCTCCACAGTGACAGCGGGCGCCCACCGACACGGTGGGCGCCCGCTGTCGTTGTGCCCGTGGTGGGCGCGTGAGTCGGCGACGGGGGCCGACCCACCGGGGGAGTCCCAGGCGTGGAAGATCGTTCTTCGGGGTCTAGCGGCGTGCGGGTGGCGCGGTGAGCGGGTCCTCGGGCCACCGGTGCTTCGGGTAGCGGCCCCGCAGCTCGGACCGCACCTGCGGGTAGCCGGTCCGCCAGAACGACGCCAGGTCGCCGGTCACGGCCGTCGGGCGGCCCGCCGGGGACAGCAGGTGCAGCACGACCGGCACGCGGCCGTCGGCGACGCGCGGCGTCGCCGTCCAGCCGAACACCTCCTGGACCTTGACCGCCAGCACCGGGTCGTGGCCGGAGTAGTCCACCCTGATCCGCGAGCCGGACGGCACCTGCAGGCGGTCCGGGGCCAGCTCGTCGAACCTGGCCGCCGCCGGCCACGGCAGCAGCAGGCGCACGACCTTCTCGCCGCTGATCTTCGCCAGGTCCGCCCGCCGGCGCGCGCCGCCCAGGTCCACGACGGCGATCAGCGCCCCGTCGTCCGGCTCGGGCCACGGCGCACCGAGCACGCGGTGCAGGAACGCCACCCGCTCGCGGGTGCGCAGCCCGTCCTGGTCCCAGCCCAGCAGGCCCGTGCCCTCGGCGCGCAGACCGGCGAGCAGCGCGGCCCGGGTCGCCTCCGGCGTGCGCAGCGGCTTGGCCGACAGCGTGATCGCGCCCAGCCGGACCCGGCGCTCGGCGACCACGTCACCGTCCCAGCGCACGTCGTCCTCCTCGGTGAGCAGGGCCGGCGCGGCCTGGCGGGCCAGCTCCTCCGACGCGCGCGCGGCCAGCCGGATGCGGCCGTGCGCGCGGCCCGGCTCCCGGTCGGCCGCCGCCACGGCCAGCCACTCCGCGTCGGACAGCGCGCCGTGCGGCAGCTCGGCCGCCGTGCCGCCGGCCATCAGGTAGAGCGACGACCCGGGGGAGCGCCGGCGGGCCAGGCGTTCGGGGTGGGCGAGGGCGACGACGAGCGCCCGCGCGTCCGGGGACGGGCGCTCCCGGCCCTCCACGAGCGCGGCCAGCCGGCGCACCTCCCGGGGATCGGCTCGCGCCGCGTCGAGTTCCACGCCGTCGGCGGCGCGGTCGTTGTCGAGCAGGACCACGACCTCGGCCGCGGTCCGGGGGCCGACGAGCCGCGCGCCGTCCAGGAGCGCGCGGGCCAGGCGCGGGTGCAGGCCCAGGTCGGCCATCTTCCGGCCGCGATCGGTGATCCCCCTGTCGTCCAGTGCGCCGAGCGCCCGCAAGGTGGTGTGCGCGACCTCCAGGGCTCCCGGCGGCGGGGCGTCCCACCAGCCCAGGCCCTCGCCGGACGGGGTGCCCCAGCAGGCCAGCTCCAGCGCCAGGCGGGTCAGGTCGGAGGTGCGGATCTCGGGTTCCGGGTAGCGGGGGAGCGTGCTGTGCTCGTGCTCGGGCCAGCAGCGGTAGACGCGCCCGGGAGCCTCCCGGCCGGCCCGCCCGGCGCGCTGGTCGGCCACGGCGGCGCTCACCCGGACCGTGGCCAGGCCCGCCAGACCGCGCCGGTGGTCCACGCGCGGCACCCGGGACAGGCCCGAGTCGACCACCGCGCGCACGCCCGGCACGGTCAGGCTCGACTCCGCGATCGAGGTCGCCAGCACGACCCGGCGGCGCGAGCCGGGCCGCAGCGCGGCGTCCTGGGTCGCGGAGGCCAGCCGGCCGTGCAACGGCACCACGTCGACGTCCGCGTCCGCGAGCAGCGCGGCGCAGCGGCGGATCTCCGCGACACCGGGCAGGAACGCCAGCACGTCGCCGTCCCCCTCGGACAGCGCCCGGCGGACCGCTCTGGCCACCTGCGCTTCGAGGCGCTCGGTGCGCAGCGCCGGCACGTGGGCGACGTCCACCGGGTGCGTGCGCGCCTCGACGCGCAGGACGGGCGCGTCGCCCAGGAGGGAGGCCAGGCGGTCGGCGGCGACCGTCGCCGAGGTCGCCAGCAGGCGCAGGTCCGGGCGCAGCACCTCGCGCGCGTCGAGCAGCAGCGCCAGCAGGAGGTCGGCGTCGAGGTGCCGCTCGTGGCACTCGTCCAGCAGGACCGTGCCCACGCCGGCCAGCTCGGGGTCGT
The DNA here is from genome assembly GCF_040655415.1 of Actinosynnema sp. NPDC050436. Lineage (NCBI taxonomy): Bacteria > Bacillati > Actinomycetota > Actinomycetes > Pseudonocardiales > Pseudonocardiaceae > Actinosynnema > Actinosynnema sp. NPDC050436. Next base: position 38,151 of record NZ_JBFAJV010000005.1, read on the forward strand.
GCTGCAACCGGCGCACCAGCAGGCCCGAGGTGACCACCTCGATCCGGGTGTCCTTCGACGTGCGGCGGTCGCCGCGCACCGCGTACCCCACGGTCCGGCCGACCGGTTCGCCCAGCAGGCTCGCCATCCGCGCGGCGGCGGCGCGCGCGGCGATGCGGCGGGGTTCGGCGACCACCACCCGGCCCTCCAGCGCGAGCGGCACGAGGGTCGTCTTGCCGGTGCCGGGCGGGGCGACCAGGACCGTCGACCCGTGCTCGGACAGCGTCCGGACCAGCTCGTCCAAGACCCCGGTGATCGGCAGTTCCACGGGGGCCAGTGTGCCTCCCGGCGTGGCCGGCGCGGTGCGCGAGGCACGCCGGCGTGGCCGGCGCGGTGCGCGAGGCACGCCGGCGTGGCCGGCACGTGCGAGGCTGGTCGGGTGGTTGACCCGCTGCGCGACCCCGACGACCCCGAACTGCTCGACCCGTACCGGGCCCGTGAGCTGGCCACCCTGGTCGAGGCGGCGCGGCTGGCCTCCGGCGCGGTCCGCTACGGCAAGGTCGGCCGGGTCGGGTGCGCCCAGGTCGTGGTGAACCGGGACAACCCGCTGCCGCTGGGCAACCACGCGTGCGCGGTCTACGGCTCGTCCGCCGAGGTCGCCGGCACGCTGATGCGGCTGGAGCAAACGTTTGCCGACGTGGGGCGGGCCGAGGCCGTGGTGTACGCCTCACCGACCACCGTCGCCGAGATCGAGGGCATCGCCGACGACGCCGGCTGGTACGCCGTGGAGGAGGCGCTGGCGGTCGTGCACCGGGGCGCGGCGTCCGGCAGGGGCGTGCGCGCGGCCGTGGACGCCGACCTGCCCGAAGTGGCCGCGCTGCTCGCCGACGACCTGGGCGCGGAGCCCCGTCGGCTCGCGCGGCACCTGGGCCAGCGGCTGGACGACCCGAGGTGCGTGTTCGTCGTGGTGGACGACGGGGAGCGGCTCGCCGGGTTCGCGTCCGGCTTCGCCGAGCACCGGGTGGGTCTGGTCGAGCACGTCGTGGTGCGGCCCGCGCGCCGGCGGCGCGGCGTCGGCACGGCTCTGGTGCACGGTGCAGTGGCCGCGTTGCGTGATCTCGGGGCGCTCCTGGTGGCCGCGCACGTCGCCGAGGGCGGGGGCGGCGAGCGGTTCGCGGACGCGTGCGGATTCGAGACCGGATACCCCGTGACCGCCTATGCACGCAGAGTTGACGAACTGTTGGATTGAGTTTTCGAGGGTCCTTCGGCATATCCTTAGCACAGCTAACAGAGAGCGGAGGGCACTGTGCTGGGGAACGACGTGCGGTCCAAACCCCGGCTCCCCGGCGAGGTGTGGGTGCTGGTCGTCGCCAGCTTCATCATCGCCGTCGGGTTCGGGATCGTCGCCCCGGTGCTGCCCGCCTACGCCAAGAGCTTCGACGTCGGCACCTTCGCCGTCTCCGCGATCGTCAGCGCGTTCGCGCTGGTCAGGCTGCTGTTCGCGCCGGTCAGCGGGCGGCTGGTCAGCCGGTTCGGGGAAACCCGGACCTACGTCGTCGGCATCCTCATCGTCGCCCTGGGCACCGCCGCCTGCGGGTTCGCCACCGCCTACTGGCAGCTGATCGTCTTCCGGTCCGTGGCCGGCGTGGGCTCCACCATGTTCACCGTCGCGGCGGTCGGCCTGCTCATCCGGATCACCCCCGCGCCGATGCGCGGCCGGGCCTCCGGACTGTGGGCCACCGGCTTCCTGCTCGGCAACATCGCCGGTCCGATCATCGGCGCGGCCCTCGCCGAGATCTCCATCCGCGTGCCGTTCGTCACCTACGCCGCCGCGCTCGTGCTCGCCGCGCTCGTCGTCTGGTGGTTCCTGCGCCGCTCCACGCTCGCCGCCCTCGACCCCAACGCGCAGCAGACCACGCTCAGCGTGGGCCAGGCCCTCGGCTCGCCCGCCTACCGCGCGGCGCTGGCGTCCGGGTTCGCCAACGGCTGGGCCGTGTTCGGCGTCCGCATCTCGCTCGTGCCGCTGTTCGTCGTGGAGGCCCTGAACGGCAGCCCGGCGCTGGCCGGCATCTCGCTGTCGGTCTTCGCGGCCGGCAACGCGGCCGTGCTGATGATCTCCGGCAAGCTGTCCGACACCATCGGGCGCAAGCCGATGGCCATGGCCGGGCTCGCGGTGTCGGCGGTCGGCACCATCTGGCTCGGCTTCACCACCGGCGTGCCGTGGTTCATGGCCGCGTCGCTGGTCTCGGGCATCGGGGCCGGCCTGCTCAACCCGCCGCAGAACGCCGTCGTCGCCGACGTGATCGGCGCCAAGGCCAAGGGCGGGCCGGTGCTCGCGGCGTTCCAGATGGTCACCGACTGCGGTGCCATCATCGGGCCGCTGCTGGCCGGCGTGCTGGTCGACCACGTGTCGTACAGCGCGGCCTTCACACTTACGGGCGTAATGATGATCATCGCCCTGGCGGTCTGGGTGTTCGCGCCGGAGACCCTGCCGCGCGAACCGTCGTCGCACGTCGCCGAGGTCGTCGCCAACGAGGCCGGATGCCTGGACGAGGGCCCCGAGGTGCCCACCGGCGAACGGCTCGCGGGCCGCCCGCGCCAACCGGACGCGTGAGCACTCAGGTTCCGCTCAGCATCTCTCGGTAGCCTGCGGCGGCAGGCGAGGCGGAGAGGATTGCGACGTGGGTGGCGCGGAGCGCAACGCTCGGAAGAAGAAGCAGGAGCAGCAGGCCGCGAAGGCGGTGGCCGCGGCCCGGGGTGCCAAGGGCGACCAGACCAAGGTGATCATCGGCGTCGTGGTCGTCATCGTCCTCGCGCTGGCCGTGGTCGGCGGTGTCATCTGGTCCAAGTCGGACTCCACCACCGACACCCTCACCCCGCCCGACAACGTCGCCGGCGTCTCCGCGCCGATCAAGCGCGAGGGCGGCGTCGTGGTGGTCGGCGAGGAGAGCGCCAAGGTCACCATCGACCTCTACGAGGACTTCCTCTGCCCGGCGTGCGGGCAGTTCAAGAAGATCTACGGCGAGCAGATCAAGCAGGAGGTCGAGAAGGGCGCGCTGCGGGTTCGCTACCACGCTTTGCCGTTCCTGATCCGCATGTCCAGCCCCGAGGGCTACTCGAAGGACGCCGCCAACGCCGCACTGTGCGCCGTCGACCAGGGCAAGTTCTGGCAGTACCACGAGTCGCTGTTCGCCAAGCAGCCCGAGGAGGGCGGCCCCGGCTACACCAAGCAGCAGCTCGTGCAGCTGGGCAACGACCTCGGCATCTCGGACGGGGCGTTCAAGACCTGCGTCGACAACGACACGCACGTCGCGGACGCGCAGGCCGAGCTGGACAAGGCGCGCGCCACCTCGTACTTCAAGGGCACGCCCACCGTCGCCCGCAACGACCAGCCCGTCGACTTCGGCGACAAGGACTGGCTGACCAACCTGCTGAAGTAGGTCTCGCCGCTCCTCCTACGACAACCCGGCGACCGGCGGTTGGCCCTCGACCCAGCGGGCCAACCGTCGTGCTTTCCCGGTCTCCGTGCGCGGCACGGTCCCGTCCGGCGCGACGACCACCTTGCACGTGATGCCGAGCCGTGCGCGCAAGGCACCGACCAGGTCGTCCGCGAGGCTCCCGTCCGAAGACCCCTCGACCACCACCCACAGCTCAGGCCGGGCGCGGCGGTCCTCGACGATCAGGTAGTGCGGGCCCACCCGGTGGTCGGCCAGGACCACGCTCTCGATCTCGGTGGGGAAGACGTTCACGCCGCGCACGACGAGCATGTCGTCCCGGCGCCCCAGCACCTTGCTCATCCGCCGCAACGTGCGCGGGCTGCCCTCGACCGGGCCGGCCAGCGTCGCCACGTCACCGGAGCGGTAGCGCAGCAACGGCATCCCGGTCTTGGTGAGCGTGGTGAAGACGAGCTCGCCCGGCGTGCCGTCCGGGACGGGGTCGCCCGCCTGGTCGACCGCCTCGACCAGGAAGTGGTCCTCGGCGACGTTCAACATCCCCTGCGAGTCGAGGGACTCACAGGCGACACCGGGCCCGATGATCTCTGACAGCCCGTAGATGTCGAGCGCGGTGAGCCCCAGCAGCCCCTGGAGCTGCTCGCGCATCCCGTCCGTCCACGGCTCGGCCCCGAAAACCCCGACCCGAAACGGCGACTCGACCCCGCTGTGCCGCAGGGCCTCGCCGAGGTGCACGGCGTAGGAAGGCGTGCAGCACAACACATCCGGCCGCAGGTCGGCGATCAGCCGAACCTGCCGCTCGGTCATGCCACCCGACAACGGCACCACGGTGGCCCCGAGCCGCATCCCGCCGTGGTGGACCCCGAGCCCACCGGTGAACAACCCGTACCCGTAGGCGTTGTGGATCCGACTGCGCGAAGACGCCCCGGCCCCGCCGAGCGCCCGAGCCATGACCGACGCCCAGACGTCGACGTCGTGAGCGGTGTAGGAGATCAAGGTGGGCCGCCCACCGGTCCCCGAGGAGCCGTGGATGCAGACGATCCGGTCATCGACCTGGAAGCCGTCGGGGTAGTGCTCCCACAGGTCGTGCTTGGTCACGAAGGGCAACCGCGCCAGGTCGTCGAGCGAAACGTCCCCACCCCCCGAAACCCCGACCCCCCGCAACCGCTCCGCCTGCACCCCGCCGGCCGCCAACAACCGCCCGATCAACCCCCGCAGCCGCTCCTCCTGCACCACCCGACGAACCGAGGGACGAACCCCCTCGGCATCCGGCTCGACCAACGTCAAGACACCCATGCACCCCGGTCTAGCAGCCCGAACACCCCACCGGTACCCCCGATTTCCATCCGGAGGGCCCGGTGTTGTACGGTATTGCCACACGAGAGCGGCGGCCCCGGTCACCGCGAAACGTGCGAAGCACGGGGCTGTGGCGCAGCTGGTAGCGCATCACACTGGCAGTGTGAGGGTCAGGGGTTCGAGTCCCCTCAGCTCCACAAGTTAATAGCTTGACTGATTCGCCCGCTGACCTGCGGTAATGCAGGTGGCGGGCGATCTTGTTTTTCGGTCCACTGTGGGCTGCGGTGGCCGAGCTGGAGCAAATCTGGAGCAGGCGGTCGCTCCGCACGAAATGTTGTCAGCGTTGTGCTCCAGGTCTCGGTGACCCGGTCGGGTGGTTCTGTACAGCGACTTTCGGCGGCCGTAGCGGCTACCGACGTCCGGCTCCGGTGTAACCAACCCCTAACGGTCCCGGACGGCCGTCAACGGGCGCGTAGGACCGCGTTGTCGCTAGAAGATGTCGGTTCGCTGCCAGTCGACACATGTGGGGCGTTTGCCGGTCCGCATGAACTCGTGCAGGAGACTGCGAAGCATGCTTAGCGGCAGGAAGGCTTCCCTGGGGAACTCGGTGCGGGTGTCCCTGTCGATGTAGAGCGTCACGCCGTTGGGGACTCGGATGTCCGCCTGCCGGGGTAGGGCGATCCATGCCGTGGCGTCGTCCGCCTCGCCTGTCATGTCGGCTGGCAGGAAGTCTTTCGGGCCGAACAGGTGGACGGCGGCGATCTGGTGCTCGGTGTCGAGGTCGAACTTGAGTTGGTGGTCCGGCAACTCCGCCGGTCCGATCGTCGGCCGGTCCTTGGCGTACACCACGGTCGGGTGCGGCTGTGGATTGGCCAGGATGTCTGTCATGACATCGTCCAAGGCGATGTCATCGTCCACGGTGACAGGCTCGTCGGCGCGGTTGTCACCGCTGAAGTAGTAGATGTCGAGCGGGGTCACGACGGGCTCCTTCCGTGGAAGACCCGCGACGTTACCGGGTCGTGGACGACCAAGGTTTGTCCTGGCCGGAGGATGAACGGGACGAGTTTGCGGCAGGAGTTCATGCCCTGGCACATCTCGTTGTTGACCACGAGTTCGACGTGGCCCACTCCGCTGTTGCGCTGTCGCCAGGCCACCTTGCCCTCGACGTGCTCACCCATGGTCACGCGTTCTCTGGTTCCTGCCGGGAAGCCGAGGTTGCGTAGGTGGTCGGCGACCCGCTGGTGCGTGCCGTCGACCTCCTGGCCGCTCTGGACGATCTCGGTGTTGCCGTCGGGGTCGGCATAGATTCCGCTGGTGATGTACTTCGGTAGTTGTTCTCGCTGCCGCTCAGCCCAGGTTATGTCCGGCGGCGGATCAGCACCCGCGTGCGGTGGCTTCGGTGGTCGGTCCTTCGTCGGCTTATGCGATGGGCCGTCGCCCACCAAGCCGTGCAGGAGCTGCTCGATCTGCGTGCGGATGTTGGAGACGAGGTCGAGGAGAATGGACGTGCTCTCCGCCACGTCGGTCCATCGGCCCACCACCTGGCTGAATTCGTACTCCTGGGCACTACCGGCACCAGCAGCTCCGAGCTGGTCAGCAGCCTCCTGGACGAGGTCCTCGGCTGTCTTCAGTGCCGCCGCCAGGTGGTCGATCTTCGCCAGCGTGGTCTTGAACTGGGCGGCCACGTCCCCCAATGAGGCCACGTACTTGTCCCCTCCCTGACGGCGACTTCATCGTGGCACCTGCTGGTACCTGAACAGGATCGCCTGAAGGGCCGAGGGCCCGAGCTGGCCTTTGAGAGGACGAGTGCGCACCGGCTACGCCATCCTGCGCCAGGTGCTGTCACCGACGTCGACGACGGCTTTGTCCCAGCGGTCTTGGAGGCACTGGAGCAGGCGGCTGGTGACTTCGGGGGCGACGTGGGAGTAGGTGCGTTGGACGGGGTCTTTGAGGATGTGGCCGAGTCGGAGCGATTGGGCGATCTCGGGGACGTTAAGGACTCCGGCGGGCGTGTCGCAGACGCACTCTTGACCCCGACACCGAGTATGGACACACGATCCGAGGCTGGTAGACGACTGTCTGAGCGGAACTTCCGCCAGAGAGGACAAAGCGTCGAACAGGCTCCGGGACGGAGCCGGCGCTCGTTCAAAGCAGCCGCCCTCTAAACGTTGCGGTCTGTCGTCCGGCCAAGCACTGCCGGTACCTGGGCGCGGCCTACATGCACTCGGTGAGCGTCAACGTCCATTCCGGTGCATCCACTTCGCCACGCCGGCGGGGTGGGTGTGCCGAGGAGGTCACATCGGCATCATGGGTGACCCTCAACCCCACCGTAGGGAGCCTCGCCGTGATCGTGTCCTCGGTGAGGACCGACCATCCCTCCTGGCTGTCGGCAGGTGACACCACCTACCGCGCCGTCCGTTCTGGACGCTCCTCATGGGTGCTGACCTGCACACCTACCAGAACCGACGAGTGTTGGGCAGAGGCTCATCCCGTGGTCGGCGAGGGGGACGCCCCGGTGCTCGATGTCATCGATCTCGACCGCCTCTCGGTCATACGCAGCCTCGCGGACGCCCTGAGCGTCTCGGTCGGCGACCTGATCGGCGAACCCACTCTGCTCGACTGGATTCCCGAGGGCGGGATGGCGAGCGTCTCCGCCCTCCGAGCCACGCTTATGGACTACCGCCAACCCAGTCCACTAGCGGCGACGCCCAACGGTGACGCTGGCCCTATCGACCTCGATGGCCTGCGTAGTGAAGTGGAAGCAGTCATCAACGCCTACGAAGCCTCCAAGTACGGGTTCGTTGCTAATCGAGTCCCACTCCTGCTCGCCGACGCCGTCCAAGCGGTGCAGACACACGGCCCCCAAGCTCAACGACTCCTGGCCCTCAGTTACCAGGCTGCGATGTCTCTGCTCACCAAGCTCGGAGAAGCAGACCTCGCCTGGATCGCCGCCGAACGCGGCCTTGCGGCTGCCCAGCAGACAGGCGACCCCGTCATCCTGCATCCTGGGCTCACTGTTCCGCTCAGTTGTACACGCCCTGCTCTCAACCGGCCGCTACGCACCAGCCATGCAACTCACCGAAGCAGCAGCCGCAGTGCTCCGCCCGGACTGCCTCGTGCTAACCGCACCATGCTCTCGATCTACGGCAGCTTGTTCCTCGCAGGGGCGACGGCGGCAGCGCGCGCCAATGACCACACGTGCACCCAGGACTTCCTGCGCGAAGCGAACGACACGGCACAACGCCTGGGCGCCAACGCCAACTGGTGCTGATGTGGATGCGCCGACAACGCACCAAGCCCAGCCACGCCCCTGCCAGCTTGGCCCAACGCCTGAACGTGGAGTAGCGCAGCCGTCCGACGACCTCCGTAGGCTCAACGCATGGCTACAGACGCCGACCGCTTCGCAACGCCTCGCATGGCCGCCGGAGCCTTGTTCGTCGACGATCAGGACCGAATCCTGCTGGTGCACAAGACCTACAGCAACGGCTGGGAAATTCCTGGTTGGTTACGTAGACATCGGAGAGTCGCCAGCAGCGGCCTGCCGCCGGGAACTACGCGAGGAACTCGACCTCGACCGAGAGCCGCAACACCTGCTCGTCGTGGATTGGGCACCCGACGATGGCGAAGGCGACAAGGTGCTCTGGCTGTTCGACTGCGGAACGCTCGGCGACGACGAACAGCGGATCATCCTGGATGACTCAGAATTGGATCGCTGTGAATGGGCTCCGGTGAGCAAGATCGACGATTACGTCATTCCTCGGCGTGCCCGCAGACTAACCCAAGCTGATAGTGCATATATGCATGGAGGTTCGGTCTACCTGGAGTACGGGTAACCGCCTGGTCGATGATCGCCAGCGGCGTCCCGAAAAGTGGATCCCATGTGATCCGGGGCATCGCCACCACCGGAGCGCGCTCAATCGCTATTGCGAACCGTAGATGCCTCAGAAAACTGCCCCGGCCACCCCCGAGGTGTGGAACTACGAGGTCGCCGGCATGCGGGTGCTCAAGCACTGGTTCGGCTACCGCAAGAAAAACCCCTCCGGCAACCGCAAGTCCCCGCTCGACGACATCGTCCTGACCACCTGGACGCCGTCGACCACGACCGAACTGCTCGACCTCATCCACGTGCTCGGACGACTCGTGGCACTCGAACCGCTCCAGGACGACTTGCTCCACCGCGTCCTCGGAAGCCCACTGATCACGGTAGAGGATCTGACCGACGCCGATGTTCTGCCAGTGCCGCCCGCCGCGAAGAAGCCGACGAAGGAGAGCGCCCAGCCGGACTTGTTCTCGACGGATTGGGAGTTCGAGTTCACCACAGCGGGCCGGCGGCTACGACATCGTGTGGACCGCGGCCACGAGCTGCGTCAAGTCGACCTCCAGCCGATCGGCGAGCTGGCTCACCTGAGGTGGAGCGGCGTCCAGCGGATGCTGACTCACCGCGGCTGGGAGCCCTTCCGGGTTGCCGAGCAGCGACAGCGGGGTGCCGAGCGGCGAGAGCCGGTAAACACGCCACCTGGGTGCGGTGGACTCGGCGAAGTAGAGCGTGGCGCCATCGCGGAGAACGAGAGCGGCCCGGCTGGTGTTGCGGGCGAGGACGGCGGACTGCTTCCCCGCCACGGTCGCCGCTTGGGCGGCGGTGCGTCGCGGGTTGCGGAATTCGCCGTCCACCACCCACACACCGTTCACCAGCCGTGCGGGCAGCCCTGCCTGCGCGAAGGCCGCCCGGACTTCGGCGCGGGGATCGTCGACGACTGCTTCGGCGAGGTGGATGATCTCGTCCACCTCCGATTCGGACACCACCCTGGCGTGTGGTTGCGCGGCGCGGTGAAGGTATTCCACCGCGAGTCGACGGTCGGCGAACGCCACTGACTCCCGTGCAGCCTCCCAGGCGGCTTTGGCGATGATGTCGTGTTCACCTCCGCCGTGCGGCGAGGCGCCCTGGAAGAGCAGGGCGAGGCATACCGCCGTCAACGAGCACTGGTAGGAGATGGTGCGTCCAGGGAGCGCATCCGTTTCCTCATCATCGGGCAGCAGGGCGTGAACGAGGTCCCGGACCTCCGTCCGCCAGCTCTCTTCCGTGCCCCACACGCCTGCGGCGAGGAGGTCCAGATAGAGGAGGACGACGGTCATCCGCAGTTCCAGCGGTGGACGGGCGGGACGGGACACCGCTTTGACCCACCGTATCGCCCAGGTCCGCAGCTTGCGGTGTTCGGACGGCGGGATGGTCCGGTGCTCCGAGTCGGGCTCGATCTCGGTGTCCACGACGTCCTCGTCCTCGCCGTCGGCGAGTTCGGTGTCATCCGGGTCCGCTCCGACCGTCCATCTCGTGACCGTGCCGTCGGGCAGCCGCGGAGAGGAGGGGAAGACGAGGCCCGTCAGTGAAGGACCGAGAATCCCCTCCACGTGATGCAGCCACGCACCCCAGCGGTCTTCGGAGGAGGCGACTTCGACAGCGGCCGGTTGCGTTCGCAGAGCTGAGGTGCCGGTGGGCGGCCGCTGCACCTGGCTGAGCAGGCGCAGGAGATCGGCGTTGAAGCGGGCGGCCAGCGCGGGGTCGGTGATGGTCTTGTCCAGCTCGTAGTCACGGACGAGACGGGGCCGGTCCTGTTCGTCCTCGCGCGGCAGACAGCGCACGGGATCCGTCAGATACACCGCGGAGGACACGACGCGCTCACCCGAGACCTCCACCCACGCGCGCACGGCGCCGCCGAGCTGTTCTGGTGCCGGGAACCGCAGGGTCGCCGAAGTCTCCCCGGTGGGGAGCCAGACTTGAAACGCCGTCCAAGTCCCAGGGGTTCCGTCAGGGGACGATTCGATGGTGACCGGCTCGCGGGCGGTGGTCGTGAGCTCCACGACCAGGTCCTGTTCTTGGCGTCGCGCCCCCAGTAGGACCAGCTTGACCGCGTGGCGAGGTTGTGTTGCCAACGCGTGCGCCTCGCTCGGCGGGATCCTGGTCGCCGCGGTGCCCTCCGGCAGCAAGCTGTCGAGGACAGGCGCGAGAGCGACCAGTTCGCAGTTGCCGCCTGCCGAGGTGGTGCTCAGCATCGCGGCCGCGGTGCAGTTCGCGCTGCCCACCAACGCCGTGGTGACCCCGTCGACAGCCCACTCCACGAGTTTGCCGTGATAGGTGCGGCTCTCGTCGAGCAACCGGAAGCCGGTCGTCGGCACGGTTGCCGCGACTTGTGCCAGGGCAGCGGCGTCGTACTGCGACAACGTCGGTTGCAGGGCCACGCTCATTGCGGCAGGGGAGAATCGGTCGACCAGCGCCCGCAGGGCCGCGCCACGCGGGTCGAAGAACGGCGAGCTGACCCGCAGCGCGTCCACGGGCCCTGGCGACAATCGGCTGAGGATCGGCTGTCGCAGGTTGCCGAAGATCCGCAGGTCAGGGAGCGAGTTGTCAACCTCGTCGGGGGCCACGTAGCCGCCCACGCGGACGACCGCGTCCGCGATCCAGGTGGGCATCGCGACCACCTCGGGCAGATCGACCAACCAGGCGGCGAGGTCGCGCTGCGCGGCCGGTCCCTGCCGCGTCGACGTGCGCAGCACCAGCCAGAGCTCCTGGTTGTGCCCCCACCCGGACCACGTGGGATTGCCCGAGCCGATCGCCGCCCACACATCGTCATCGCCGACCAGGACGACGAGCTTGGGGTGGAACGCCCCGACGCACGCCGCGTGGCCGTGCTGGTAGGTCCTGCCCGCGTACCGGACGTCGACCGGTTCGTGCACGGCCTGCCCCGCGTCCCCGAGGACGGTGATGCGAGCGCCCAGGGCACGCGCGGTGGGAACGCAGTGGCGTTCAAGGAAGACCAGGTCGTGCGTGAAGCCGGTGATGAGGACTTCGCGCAAGCGAGCACCGTCCGACCGGTCACGCCATTCGCGCAGCAGGGTCAAGGGGGAGTGGAACTCGTGATCCGCCCGGCTCATCCGGCCAACCCCAGCAGTCCGGCGCAGAGCGGGGTGATCCCGTCCGCGGTGAAGAGGCCGAGCTGTTCGGCCATCGCCGAGAGCTGGTAGATGCGCAGGCCCACGTTGCCCGCGCCCTCCGCCTGCTCGGCGAAGTACCGGCCGTTGCGCTCGTGCAACTTGCTGAACACGGTCATCCGGCCGTCGTCACCGACCCGCAGTTTGCGCAGCGCGACCCTGCGGGACTGCGCGATCATGTCGTCCACGAAAGCACGGGCGAGTTCGGGCAGCGGCCGGTCCTCGTGCTCGGACCTGCGGAAAGCGACCCAGTTGGGGTCCAGGAACTGGCCGCGCCCGGATGAGCTGCGGCGTCGTCCCAGGAACGCGTCGAGGCTGCGACCCTCCAGGTGCTCAAGGCGCCGTGCGCCGAGCAGCAGCACGGCCAGGTCGGCCTCCGGGGAGAACGGCTCACCGAGAAGAGACTCCTCCGCGGGCAAGGGGTACCCCTTCCGGTCCACGGCCGGCGGCAGGGACCGGGCGAACTCGCGAACGGTCACGTCGGACACCTCGGAACTGATCCACGCGTGGAGGTCGTCCCTGGTCGCCGTTCCGCTCTTGTCGAGCACCTGCTGGACGAGCGCCGCCCACATGCGGCGCCACGCGCCGACCGAGTGGTGCCGGAGCAGCACACCGCGCCACGCCCGCGCTCGCTCGTCGGCGATCAGGACCGGATCGGTGTCGAGGGTGTCGCCGTAGGCCAGGTAGTGACGGAATGCACCGACGTGCGCCTTGCCGGGCATGCGCTGCACCGCTCGTGCCAGGAAACGCAGTGTGGCGCGCCGCGTGTGGTCGTCACCGCTCCACTCCTCCGGCACGTGGCGCCCGTCGCGAGTCGCGGCGAAGAGATCGCGCAACGGCGGTAGGTCGGGAGTGTCCGGAGCCTCCATCGCCAGCGCGGCAAGCCGGTCGACATCGCCCATCTCCTCACGCGTCGCCAGGTTGACGAGCGGTCGGAACATCCGACGCACCGAGGCGGGGCACCGGTGCTTGCCGGCACGAAGCGCACCGGCCTCGACGGTGACGGTGCCCATGGCCATGCTCGGACCGTTGTACTGCGACCAGAAACCCCAGGAACGAGGCGAGTACGAAGAACGCCCCGGCTCCGCCAGACCGTTGGCGGAGCCTTTGCGTAACAGTGCTTTGACGGTATCGGTGCCGTGCGCGAGCAGATCCCGGTCATGGGTTATGGATATGAGAGCCAGACCGACTTCGGTACGGCGCACCAACACCTGACACGCCGCAGCATCGAGGTCGTGTTCCTCCGCGTAGTCGGCCAGCGCCCAGTACAAGGAGTAATAGCGGACCAGTCTGGTCAGCGTGGACACACCAGGCACCAGCGTGTCCACCATACTCGTCACCGGCGCCTCGACCGAGAGCGGGTAGCGGCCACCGCGCCGGTCCAGGCCGGGCTCGCACCACCGGGGCCCATCGACTTCAGCGGGCATCACAGTGCTCCGCCGGATCCGAACTCGATACCGCGCACCTCGTGATGATCGCTCCTGGCCACCGCTTCGTTTCATGGTGGCCAGGAGGGCGCGACATCCTCCGGTGCGACCAACGCAGTGATGCATAGTCCAGAACTGTGTCGCCGAGATGGAGGGGCGAAAAGTCGGTAGAACCAATCAACACTCGACGATCCTCCCCGTTCACGACCGCGGCATGCCAGGCACAGGGCTGTGGATGAGGGCGGCGTTGCCCGGGTACTGCCGCAACACCGCCCTTACCATGAGTCACGCGGCACCGTGGGCTTCGGTCGTGCTGACGACTTCGGGACCGGTCGGGTGAGCACCGGCGAGTGCGACGAGCGCGAGATCGGCAAGGACTCCAACGAGAAGATCGTCTTCTTGGAGGAGGGAGGGGTGAACCCGAGGACTGGTAGGGAGGCCGGTCTGGCACACGTGATGAAGCACAAGGATGAGTTCGTTGCAGTGGGCATTCCCGAGGACAAGATCGCCGAGGTCGTGCACGGTGCCGCTACGGAGGGTCGGTACACGGGGTACTGCCAGGGCAGACCGCCGGGTCGGCCGATCTTCGAGGTTGAGTACGTGGCCAGACCCACTACATGTCGGTGCAGGTCGGCACTGGAGCGGAATTGCTTCCCCTTCCGACGAGGTGCGAACCGAGGTTCATACCGCGCGGCGGGTTCTGTGTGGATTGGCGGTTGTTGGCACAACTCGTCGATACGGTGTGGTTCGTGCATCTCGGCTGTGACTGCGCCGCTTGGACCGTCTGGAAAGCCCGGTCCGGACAAGCTTCATGATGTGAGCGGTGCTCGCAGTCCGAGCGGTTGTCGCTCCTCCTGCGAGCCGTGTCACGGGATGTGGGAACCTCGCGGCGTGAGCCGATCGGACCGGGTGGCACTGGACGCGCTGATCGCGGAGGCGACTGTCGACTGCTACAACGACAGCGAGTGCGTCACTGCCTTCTACACCGTGATCGAGGAGCACCTGGCCGTGCCGTTCCGGACGATGGTGCTGGGTGTCGACGTGACGGTGACGGGTGTGGACCTGACCGGTGACGAGCAGATCTTGGCTGTCTGCGTGCGCGGGAAGTCGAAGCAGCGCATTCCCGTTCTTGACTTGCCGTTGCCTGCTCCACCGTTGGAAGGTACGCAGTGGGTCGACGCCTACCGCCGCTGGGCGAGGGGGACGTGAACCCGATGGACTCCTCTCCGGAACAGGTGCGGTTAACTGCGGAGGCGGCTCTGGCCAACTTGCGCATCGTGCTCGAACTGTGCGCGGCCGGGGAGGTCAGGTGCAGTGACAAGACCGGCCGCCCGTCCGCCGCGACGGTGCGGGCCATCGGTTCGCACCTGGTGGACGGTGACTTCTACCGCGAGGAGCCCATCGCGGCGTTCGCGTGGCCGTTGCTGCTTCGGGCCGGTGGCCTCGCCACACTCGACGGCACCCGCCTCCGGTTGACCACGAAGGGGCGTGAGGGGCTCGGGAAGCCGTCCGCCGAGGCCATTCGGGGGCTGTGGCGGCGTTGGCTCACCCACGCGGTGATCGATGAGTTCAGCCGGGTGGAGCAGATCAAGGGCCAGCAAGCCCGCAACGTGCTCACTGCGGCCAAGTCCCGTCGACAAGCGGTCGCTGCGGCGCTGGCTACCTGCCCGCCTGACAAGTGGGTCGACGTGGACTCACTGTTCACCGCCATGCAGCGCGGCAACATGAGCCCCACCGTCGCGCGCACCGAGATGGCGCTGTGGAAGCTGTACCTCGTCGACCCGGAGTACGGCAGCCTCGGCTACGAGGGGCACCACGACTGGGAATTCCTGGAAGGCCGCTACACCCTGGCCGTGCTGTTCGAGTACGCGGGCACTCTCGGGTTGATCGACCTCGACTACGTCGACCCACGCGGTGCGCGCGACGACTACGTCGACAACTGGGGTGGTGACGACCTGGACGCGTTGAGCCGCTACGACGGACTCGTGGCGATCAGGCTCACCGCGCTCGGCGCATACGCTCTCGGCCTGACCGACACGTATCAACCGCCTGAGCCCGCAGCCGCCGGGACCCGGCCGCTGAAGGTGCTGCCCAACCTCGACGTCGTCGCCATGGGCGACCTCGGCGTCGCGGACCGGCTCGTCCTGTCCGCCCACGCGGAGCAGACCGCCGACCGCGTCTGGACGGTGTCGGCGGCAAGCCTGCTCGTGGCGCTCGACAACGGCCGCGACCTCGGTGAGTTCGCCGACTTCCTCGCCGAGCGGACCGAGCACGACCTGCCCGACGTGGTGCGCACGCTGGTCGCGGACGTCGAGCGGCGGACCTCGCAGTTGACCGATCTCGGCCGTGTCCGCGTCATCGAGTGCGCTGATCCCGCGCTCGCCGCGTTGATCACCCGCGACCGCGCGACTCGCGCGCTGTGCTGTCCGATCGGCGACCGCCACGTCGCCGTCCGACCGGACCACGAGCTGAGGTTTCGCAAGGCCCTGCTCAAGCTGGGCCACGTCATGCCGGCCGGAGGCCCCGGAGGTGTGCTCTGACGGGGCGTTCTCTGGACGGGCTCGATTCCGCCGGTCTGCGGCCCGTGTGGCAGGCCGTGCACGACCGGTTGTCATCAGGGCGCCCGGTCAGCCGGGTGAAGGTCGGCCCCCTCGGTGAGGAGGAGCGATCGGCCGTGGCCGACCTGCTCGGGGCCGATCGACTGCCTGGCCAGTACGTGACGGTGTCGGTGGCCGGGCTCGACGAGTTGCTGCGGGAGTCCGTGGGAACGGGGGTGCGCGAGGTCGTCGTGGCCCTGTTGGGTCCGTTGGACGACCGGGCCGGGCGTCGGGCGCTCGCTGCCGGTGCCCGCTCCGAGCTGTGGGCGTGGCTGGCAGGGCATCCCGTGGTGACGGGCCAGCCGGTGCTGGGGGAGTGGGTCGACGTCGTTCGGCGGGCCGGGCTCGTCGGTGGTTCGGTCGAGCGCACCCGGGATGAGCTCGACCGGGCGCTGCGGGTCGTCGCCGCGTTGCCCGCGACGGGTGTGCCGTTGCCGGTGCTGGCGGAGGCCGCCCTCGGCGACCCGCACGCCCTGGACGAGGGAACGCGGTGCGCCGGGCTGGTCCTGCGGGCGCTGGCGGCGCTCTACGGCGTCGACCTGCCGGGAGACGCGCAGGAGCGTCGGGCGCTGTGGGAGCGCGCCGGGGTGGTCGAGGACGAGTTGTCCTCGGTCGTCCTGGTCGCCGGCCTGCGGTTGGGTGGTGTCGGGGGCGGGGTGCTGCGCGTGTGTGCCGATGCCGGTCACGTTGCAGCATTGACGTTGGCGCAGGTCCGGGCGACTTCGTTCGTCGGGACACCTGAGGACGTGTGGGTGTTCGAGAACCCGAGCGTGCTCGCGGTGGCAGTGGCCCGGTTCGGGGCTTCGTGCCCACCGGTGGTGTGCACGTCGGGCTGGCCCAACAGCGCGGTGATCGTGCTCCTGCGTGGTATGACCACGGCCGGGGCGACCCTTCACTACCACGGGGACTTCGACGGCGAGGGCGTGCGGATCGCCGCGCACGTGATGGCGCGCACCGGCGCCGTGCCGTGGCGGATGGGCACCGACGACTACCTGCCGGCGCTGGGCGGCGCACGCGTCGGCACACCGGTGGGCCGGGTTACCGATGCGCCGTGGGACGGCGGGCTGGCGGACGCGATGCGCGAGCACGGGCTCGCAGTCCCGGAGGAACGGGTCACCGCGCGGCTGTTGGACGAGCTCGACGATTGCGGACGGGATGTCGGTCGTCTGCCGTAGCGTGCTCGACCGGTGGGAGGAGGGTGCTCGTGGAGGCCATGCGCGTGCCGCCGGAGATGTTCCGGTTTACCACGGGCGAGCGGGCCGAGCTGTACGTGGCGATCCTGCACGCGTTCGGTGAGGCCAACGAGCGGTTGGAGACCGCTCTCGGGTTGGACGACGTGCGGGCGCGGCTCCGCTCGGTGGGGTGGCTCGACCCGCTGGGCGACCAGGACCTGACCGGAGCACTGGGGAGCCTGCGCGAGTGGCGGCTGCTCGACGTGACCCAGAACCACGCCGAGGACTACCGGAGCGCCGACGAGTACGAACGGCGCAACCTCCAGTACTCGTTGACCAAGCGCGGTGAGGCCGCCCTGGCCGGTGTGGTGCACGCGATGGGCGTGCTGGCCGCGACGGGCGCGCTCCAGACGGCGGTGCTCGACGCGATCGCCGACCGGCTCGGGGAGTTGGTGGCGCAGCTGGGCGATCCCGGTGTGCCGGACCGCCGGATCTTCAGCACTCTGGTCGAGCTGGAGGGGCACCTGGAGGCGCTGCGGGGCAACACCAAGCAGTTCAACGGCGAGCTGCAGCGCCTGTTGCGGGCGGAGGGAGCCGACCAGGAGACGTTCCGCGAGGTCAAGTCGGCGACCGTGGCGTACCTCCACGAGTTCACCACGAACCTGGAGCAGCGGGCGCACGCGATCGCCAACCGGGTCGAGTTGGTCGAGGACCGGGGAGTGGCCCTCCTGCACCACCGCGCGCTGGTGGGTGCCGAACTCCCGCCCACCTCGGGCGGTGATCCGCAGGCGGCGTGGTTGGAGCTGCGCCGGGCCAGGTGGGAAGGGCTGCGCGCGTGGTTCCTGCCGGTGGACGGCGGCACGCCCCGGGCTCAGCAGCTGTTCGTGGTCGCCAGGCGCGCGATCATCGCGCTGTTGCAGGTGCTCGACCGGATCACCGAGTCCAGGCGCAGGTCGACCAGCGCGGCGGCGGACTTCCGCGAGCTGGCGCGCTGGTTCGCGGTCGCGCCTGCGGAGGAGGACCTGCACCTGCTGTGGTCGACCGCCTTCGGGCTCGGCTCGGCCCGGCACGCACACCTCGCGCACCCCGACCCGGAGCTCGTGGTGTCGTCCGCCCGGTGGGCCGACGCGCCACCGGTGGAGGTGTCGGCGTTGCTGCGCAGCGCGGGGCGGACCGAGCGGTTCAGCCGCACCGGGCGGGTGCGCGACGTGGCCGAGGTCAAAGCGGCGCGTGCCGAGTCGGCTCGTGCGGAGCGGGCCGCGCTGAAGGATGCGTGGGACCGGTTGGACACCGCCGGCGGCACGCGGTTGTCGCAGTTCGGCCAGTTGGACCACGAGGTGCTCGAACGGCTGCTCGACCTCCTCGGACGGGCCTTGGCCGTGGCACCGGACCGACACGGCGTCCACCGGGCCACCACGGGCGACGGGCGGGTGGAGATCCTGTTGAGGCCGCCGGAGGCGCACCGCGCCCCGGCGGTGCTCAGGACGCCGCTCGGCGTGTTCACCGGCCCGGACTACGACGTCGAGATCCGCACGCCGGGTGGTCGCACGGCACGGCGACCACGGGGGACTGCCGGAGGGGCGGTGACCGGATGAGCAACCTGGCGAACCAACTGGTCATCGCGGAGCGCGAGGAGGTCGCGCGGGCGATCCGCACGCTGCTGGCGACACCGCTGGTCGGCGCCAAGACCGCACCGGAAGCCTTCGACCTCGTGCGCAGGCGGCGCGAACCCGTCGAGAAGTGGTTCGACTACTACTGCGGGTGGTCGCTGATCGTCGAACCTCGCCTGGGGTACGCGCGGTTGGTCAAGGTCCGGGTCGCCACCGACCCCACCCGCCCGGCGCGACGGCACCGCACGGGCCGGGCGCCGTTCGACCGCCGCCGGTACACCCTGCTGTGCGTGGCCGCCGCCGAGCTGATGAGCGTGCCGGTCACCACGGTCGGACTGCTGGCGGACCGCGTCGTCCAGGCGTCGGCCGCCGATCCGGTGCTGCCGCCGTTCGACACGTCCAGCCGCGCCGAGCGGATGGCGTTCGTCGACGCGCTGCGACTGCTGGAGTCGGTCGGTGCGGTCGAAGTGGTGGACGGTGCCACCGAGTCGTTCGTCGACTCCGCTGAGGCGAAAGTCCTCTACCGGGTCGACGCGACGCTGCTCATGCGCCTGCTGGCGGCCCCGGTCGGCGCGTCGCAGGTCGCGGTCCCGGCCGACGAGGTGCCGCTGCGCTTCACCGAGCTGTTGACGCGGTTGTCCCGCGAACGGCGCTACGGCGATGCCGACGAGCCGGTGTCGGAGATCCAGCGCAACCTGTGGCTGCGGCACTCGGCGTTCCGCAAGCTGGTCGACGACCCGGTCGTGCACCGCGACGACCTGACGCCTGCGGAACTGGCCTACCTGTCGTCACCGACGGGCGGGCAGCTCCTGCGCCGGGCCGCCGATCAGGCGGGGTTGCTGGTGGAGGAACGTGCCGAAGGCGTCATGCTGATCGACCCGGACGGCGTGGCCACGGACAGCCGGTTCCCCGACGACTCCGGCAACGCCAAGGTCGCCGCCTTGCTCCTCCTCGACGTGATCACGTCCGTGCCCGGACCGGTCGCCGTCGAGCAACTGCGGGCCGAGGCCGACGGGCTGCTCGGCCGCTTCCCCAAGTGGGCCAAGGGCTATCGCGGCGAGGACGGGTCCGCACGGCTGGTCGCCGACGCGCTGGACGTGCTCAGGGCGTTCGGTCTCGTCCGGCTCGACAGCGGTGTCGTGCGCGCCCGGCCCGCCGCCGCCCGCTACGCGGTGACCCGAACGAGTGCCGACGACGGCGAGGACGAGTCATGACGGTGACCGAGCTGCCACGCGCGGAGAGCGGCGACCCGCTGGAGACGATGGTCAGGTGGGTGCCCGAACGCGCCGGGATCCTGAACGTGTGGCGCTACTACGACGAGGTCTTCAGGTTTCACAAGGGACGATTGTTGCTGCGCGGCCCCAACGGCACCGGCAAGTCGAAGGCGCTGGAACTGCTCCTTCCGTTCCTGTTCGACGCCAACCTGCGTGCCAACCGGCTCTCCACGTTCGGCACGTCCGAGCGCACCATGCACTGGAACCTGATGGGAGAGGGCTCGACCGGCACCACGAGGGTCGGGTACGTGTGGCTGGAGTTCCGCTTCCCCGGCGCGGACGGCTCCCCGGGCAGGTGGTTCTCCTGTGGTGCACGGCTGGCCGCGACCAAGCACACCACCGCCGTGCACCCCGACTACTTCACCACCGGGCAGCGCATCGGTGTGCCGGGTGGCCTCACCCTCACCGATCCGACCAGCGCGCCCCTCACCACCAAGGCCCTGGAAGCCGCGCTCGGCAACCAGGGCGCGCTGCACGCGAACGCGGCGGACTACCGGGCAGCCGTGCGCTCGACCCTGTTCCCCGGCTTGAGCGAGCAGCGCTACGACGCGCTCATCACGGCCTTGCTCCAGCTCCGCACACCGAAGCTGTCGCAACGGCTCGACCCCGGGCTGCTGTCCACGTTGCTGTCCAAAGCGCTGCCGCCGCTGGGCGAGGCGGAGATCAGCGACCTCGCGGAGGGCTTCGAGCGCCTGGACCGGCAACGTGAACAGCTCAAACGCTTGGACGCGGAGGTGCAGGCCGCGCAACAGCTGAAAACCAGGCAACGCTCGTACGCGCAGCGCGTGCTGCGCGCCGCCGCGGCGAAGCTGATCTCCGCCACCACGGAACTGGGCAACCTCGCGGACGCCGCGAAAGCCTCGGAGGACGAGCACCGCCGCGCCGCTCGGCACAAACAAGAGGCCGAAGAACGCGGCGAGGTGTTGGAGCAGCGCGTCGTCGAGGCGGAAGGGCGCATTCAGGGCCTGACCGGCAGCGAGGCATATCGGAAGGGCGAACAGCTCGACCGGCTGCGGACCCGCGTGCGCGAGGCTCGTGCGACTGCCGGGAAGAGGCGTGCCGACGCGGTCCGCCACCGCGAGATCGCCCGGACCGACGCGGAAGCGGCGGGCACCGCCGCCCGGCGGGCGGAGGCACGTGCCGCAAGCGCGGGAGCACTGGCCGACGGTGCCTCGACCGCCGCCGCCCGTGTCGGTCTCGCCTCGGTGCACGCCGAGATCGTCCGCGTCCTCGCCGACCCCTCGCGGTCCAGGGCCCTGCTGCGCGCTGCGGTCCAGGCACGTGCCGAGCAGGTCGAGGCCGTGCGCGCCGCGCTCAACGAGCACGAGGTCGCGGTCAACAGCAGGCGGGACGCCGAACAGGTGGTCGACGAGGCACGGGACGCCCTGTCGGAGGCCGCCGAACGGCGAGCCGACCTCGCCGACCGGCGCGAGGCCGCGCTCGCGGAACTCCGTGCCGCCATCCTGGCCTGGGTGGCTGGTTGTCGTGAGTTGACCTTCGCCGACGCCGAGGCACTGGCGGACCGCGCGGCGTCGGAGACCGCCGTGCTGACCGAGGTCGATTCCGCCGCGAGCCGCGTTCTGGGTGCCATCACCAGGGAAGAAGCGCTGGTCGGGACAGCGCTGGAGAACACCGGGCGCGACCGGGATGCCCTGCGCGACGAAGTCCGGCGGCTGCTGACCGAAGAGGACCTGCCTCCCCAGCCACCGTGCACACGCACCGCAGACCGGGGAACCATGACCGGGGCGCCGCTGTGGCGCCTGGTCCGCTTCGCCGACGCCGTGCCCGACGACGTCCGCGCGTCGGTGGAGGCCGCGCTCCAGGCGTCCGGGCTCCTGGACGCCTGGGTCGGCCACGACGGCGCGGTCACCGGGCACGACACGTTCGCCGTGCCCGGTGCCGTGCCGCCGGCGCCGGGGCGCTCGCTCGCCGACGTCCTCGTACCCGAGGTCGACGCGCCGGTGGCCGCCGACGTCGTCGCCCGCCTGCTCGGTGGCGTGGCCTACGGCGAGGGGCCGGCCGATGCGCACCCGGTCGCCATCGGAGCCGACGGTGGTTGGCGCACGGGCAACCTGCGCGGCACTTGGCGCAAGGACGAGGTCTCGTACATCGGCGCGCTCGCCAGGCAACGGGCACGGCAGCGCCGCTTGACCGAACTGCGTGAGCGGATCGCCGCGTCGGAAGAGCTGATCGAGACGCACACCGCAGCCCTGCTGTCGCTGGCCGCACGCAGGTCCGATGTCGAGGCCGACCGGCGCGATCGACCCGACCACACCGGGGCCAACGCGGCGTTGGAGGCGTTGACTCGCGCGGATTCAGCGGTCTCCAGCGCCGACGGCGTGGTCCGGCGGTCGCTGACCGGCCTGGCGAAGAGCGAGCAGCGCGTGGACCACGCCCTCCGGGCACTGACCGCGACGGCAGCCGGGCACGGCCTGCCGACCGAGCGGAACGCGCTCACCACCGTCGCGGCTGCCATGGACGCTTTCCGGACCGCGTCGGACGCCTGGATCGACGAGCACGCCGCCTTGCTCACGGCACGTCGCGAAGCGGACCGAACCGCTGAGCAGGCCCAGCGGTCCCGGCTCGCCGCCGAACAGCGCGAGGACGAGGCGGACGACGCCGAAGCCGTGGCCCGTGGGCTCGACAGCGAGCTGGATGCCGTCGAGGGCACCATCGGCGTCGGCTACCGGCAGGTGCTGGACGAACTCGCCGCCCTGCGCGAGCAGCTCGGCTTGCTCAGGCGGGAGACGCGCGCCAACCAGAACGAGCTCGGCACCCTGGCCGTGCGCCTGGGAGAACTCACCGCCCAGCGGGCCACCGACGCGCGTGACCGCGACCGCGCCACCGAGGTGCGCGACCAGGCCGCAGTGCGGTTCCGGCACCTGGCAGCCGGCAGTCTGCCCGCCGACAGCGGCCTGGACGACCTGCCCGCGTTCCGGCAGGTGCTGACGGCGTCGAGCGGTGTCCGGGCAGCGCTGGACGCGGCGCGGTCGGTCGCGGCCACGTGGCCGTCGCTGCCCCACTCGCCGAAGAACCTGGGCGACGCCGCACACCGGCTGGCGGAGGAGGTGCACGCCTCCCGCGAGGTGCTGGGCGGTCGGGCCGACCTCGAACTCGACTCCGACGAGGACGTCCAGGTCTTCTCCGCGATGGTGGACGGGGTGAGGATCGGCGCTTCGGCCCTGTTCGACCTGCTGCGGTCCGATGCGGAACGCAGCAGGGAGGACATCACCGCGCAGGAGCGCGAGCTGTTCGACCGGACCCTCACGGGGGACACGCGCCGCCACCTCGCCGCCCGGATCCGGCAGGCGCACGACCTGGTCGACGGCATGAACGCCCGTTTGGAGCGCGTGCGCACCGCTTCCAAGGTCGCGGTGCGGTTGGTGTGGGAGGTCTCGCCCGAGCTGCCACCGGGCACGAAAGCGGCGCGCGACCTCCTGCTCAAGGACCCGGTGCGGTTGACCGAGGAGGACCGCGAGTCGCTGCACCGGTTCTTCCGGGACCGGGTCGAACAGGCCAAGGGCGACGAGACGGCAACCAACTGGGAGCAGCAGCTGGGGCAGGTGTTCGACTACACGGCCTGGCACCGGTTCGTGGTGAAGGTCGACCGCATGAACGGGACGGGCTGGCAGCCCCTGACCAAGAAGCTCCACGGTGCGCTGTCGGGTGGTGAGAAGGCGATCGCGTTGCACCTGCCGCTGTTCGCCGCCGTGGCCGCCCACTACCAGGCCGTTGCCGGAGCGCCGCGGGTCATCCTGCTGGACGAGGTCTTCGTCGGTGTCGACAGCGTCAACCGCGGCCAGGTGTTCGCACTGCTGTCGGCGCTGGACCTCGACCTGGTCCTCACCTCCGATCACGAGTGGTGCACCTACCGCGAGTTGGACGGCATCGCGATCCACCAGTTGATCAGCGGTGGCGACGACGACGCCGTCACCACCGCCCGGTTCGTGTGGAACGGCGCCGAAGTGGTCGACGACGAGGTCGCGGAGGACGGCTGAGCGCAGTCTCACCCCTTGAGTTCGGCGGTAGGACTGCTGTCGTGCTCGCTCTGCTCGCTTGCCCCGCTGGACAGGTGGCGTCGTTGTTGAAGCTCGTCGCGCTCGGCTTCGGGGATCGTCATCGATTCGGCGAGCACGGCGGCGAGTGCGTCGACGTGAGATTTGTCGATATCGGTGGGGAAGAGCCACTGGATGTTCTCGTCGCGCGTGATGAGGTCGATCGCCGAGCGTGAGCCTCCGCCTTGCGCGGGTTTTGCCCGGACGTATCGCACCTGGTCGAGGGGGATGGCTTGACGGATCTCGGCTTGTTCGAGGAATTCGTTCGTCATGGCCGTGATGATGCGGCGGTCCGTGATGGCGACCAGGGTCGCGGACTGGTCGGGGAAGCCGAGGACGCGCAGGGCTTCACCGTCCTCGAAGAGCCAACGCAGGATGCGGAGGTACGGCTCCGGATCCAGCGATCCGGGTGCGCAGACGACGTCCGGAGCCGCGAGCGGAGGGGCCGGTGGGTGGAGGGTGTCGGCGAGGAGCTGGACCGCTTCCAGGAGCCGGGCGGAGGCTTCGCGGGCTGCTTTCACGTCCTTTCGCTTCCACGGCAGCGGCCAGGTGTCGGGTTCTCGCAGTTCGGCGGTGATCCGCAGTTCCCGCGTCAGCGCGTCGACGAGGCTCGTCGTCTCGGCGAGGGCGGAGTCGAACTCCGCGCGGGTGTCGCGTGCGATGACTTCGGCGTAGTGCGCCTCGGCGGCGTCTTCGCGTCCGGCGGCTCTCGCCCGTGCGGCGCGGAGCGCGTGGTAGCCGGTCCACGCCTTGAGGGAGGACAGGAGTGCGTAGACGTCGAAGGCGACCGCCTCGGCGTTCACCTGCAGGTACTCGCGGAGGCTGCGTGCGTCGGCCCGGTCGACCTGTCTGACGTGGTCGTGGACGTTGGCCCGGTAGAACTCCAGTTGCTTCTGCAGCAGGGCTCCGCTGCCCGCGACGTCCTCCCACAGGGATGTCGGGACCGACTCGATCTCTCGCGCCTGGTCGACCGCGCGGTCGATGGCGGTGACGAGCCCTGTCAGTTCGGCCCACTGGTCCTTGCGGATGGTGGTGAGGACCTGGTTGGTCACCGCCAGGTTGGTCTTCACCAGGCCCGAGAGTTCGCTCAGCATCATCTGGAGGCCGATCATGGCCAGTGCCGGACCGATCGACGCTGCGATCCGCGCCTTGCTCACCGCGTTCACGGCGTAGAAGCGGGCCTGATGCACGACGCGGCCGTTGACCATGACCGCTCCGAGGTGCCCACCGTCCTTGACGGCGAGCGTCGCGCCGTTGTTCAGCAGGGCCTGTGCCGTGTTGCCGATCTTGTATAGCCCCTGCGCGCCGGTGAACGCGTTCCCGAGATTGCCGACCACGGTCGCCGCGTTCCCGAACGAGGCGAGGATCGCTGAGATCTGCTTGCGGTCGGCAGTCGGCACGATCCCGAAGTCGATCAGGTCCGGCTTCAGCTCCGGAGGGACCTCACCGGAGACGATCGCCACCCCTGGGAGCACCTCCACCAGGACGGTCGACGTGGAGTCGCTGTCCGAGTCGGGCGTCGGATCGTCCACGACGGGTATGCCGCTGGTATCGCTCCGGTCGTTCTCCTCAGGCTCCGGATCCCCGATCGGGTCCGACGGGTCCTGCATCTGGTTACCTTCCTTGGGAAGTGCGAGGTCTCTGCCAACGGCGTATCGCAGGATGGCCTCGAAGGGTTTCACGGGTGCGCGGTCGGCTTGCGGGACCGTTCGTGATCCATCGCCGGACCGCTTGCGACCCGATGGGTTCCGGGTTCCAGGCGAGGCGACCCGTGACGGCGGGGCACGAGCGGGGTGGGCCGTTGTGGTTACGATCCGGGGTGCTCCTGTGCTGGACGGGGTGACTGGGCGGCCGGGACTCGTGTGGGGTGTTGGCCGGGACGCCCGCCTCCTTGCCGTCGGGGCGCACGCGGGCGGCTTCGTCGTGTCGATCTAGGACGCGGGTGACCGCGGGAACGGGAACGGGATGCCCGAGGAACGGCTTACCCTGCGGGAGCGGGCCGCGCTGCTCGTGCTGATGGCGGAGGCCCGCGAGTTGACCAATGCCGAACTGCGGGAACTGGCCGGTTTCACCCTCGACGGCGCTCATCGTCGCCGGCTCAACGACCTCGGGCTGGTGGACAGCACCAAGCTCGGGCGCGCTTATGTGCACGACCTCACCGACGAAGGCGCGGTGCGGTGCCAGGCCGAGCTGTCCGCCTCACGGCCTGCCCGGGCCGGTTATGCCGGCGGCGCCCTCTATGTGCTGCTGGCCGGCTTGCGACGTCACCTGGAAGCCACCGGAGGTACCCTCGGAGGGCTCTTCACCCCGGATCTGGGACACCGGGTGGAGACCGCCTACCGCGTGCTGGCTCGTCGTGCCGGCGATTCGGTGCCCCTGCGCGCGCTGCGCGAACACCTCGACGACGTGCCTGCCGACCGGCTCGACCGGGCGTTGACGACCCTGGCGGACCGGCCCGACGTCCACCTGCGGGCTGAAGCCGACCAGAAGTCGCTCACCGAGCAGGACCGGTCGGCTGCGGTGGTGCTCGGCGGCAGCCCCCGCCACACCTTGGTGATCGAGGCGGTCGGGTGAACGAGGAGCAGCGCCACGCGCTGTCGTCGGTGCAGTTCGGCTGGGCGGTGACGCCGGACGACATCTGGAGTCCCATGCACCACCACGTCGACGGCTTGCACCCGCGCGCCGTCGACGGCATCACCCAGGCCGTCGCCTCCGCCGGACGACGGCCCCGGGTCAGCCCCATGGGCATCGTGCTGCGGGGCGAACGGGGCGTGGGCAAGACGCACATGCTCGGCTGGCTCCGGCAGCACGTGCAGGAGCGGGGCGGGGCGTTCTTCCTGCTCAAGCTGCTCGACGGCCACTCGTTCTGGGCGGGCGCGGTGCACGGCGTGGTCGGTGGCCTGCTCGACCGCCAGGGCGGGCAGTTGGGTCGCCTGCTCGGCGAGCTGGGCCGCCTCACCGGCCAGGACCGGGAGACGACCCTGCGCCTGACCGGCACCCTGCCGGTGCGCGGGCAGGACGTCGAGGCGCTGCTCGACGGGCTTCGCTCCGTCGACGCCCAAGTCGCCGTGGAGTGCCAGGACACCCTGCGGGCGCTGGTCCTGTACCGGGCGAAGGGCAAGGCGTGGGAAGCGGGCAACGCCTACCTCGTGCTGCCCGAGGGCGTCGAGGCCGCCGACCGCGCGGAGTGGGGCTTCCGCGTCGCGTCCCGGCCGCCGCAGCTCCTGCTCGGCGACCTGTCCAGGATCTTCGCGCTGGTCGGTCCGGTCGTCATGGCCGTCGACCAGGTCGACAGCGTGATCACCCAGGCCGCCGACGGGCCGGGGCAGCCCACCCTGGTCGACCGCCTGGCCGACGGGCTCATGCGGGTGCGCGAGGAGACCAGGCGCACCATCGTCGTGGTGGCGTGCCTGCCGCGCTCGTGGGAGCTCGTCGAGCACCACGCCGTCAACTCGGCAGCCGACCGGTTCCGCGTGCTGGACCTGCGCACCGCCATGCCCAGCGCGGCCGTGGCCACCGCACTCGTGGAGCGGCACCTGGCCGGCCTGTACGGCGAGATCGGGTTCACCCCGCCGCACGCCACGTGGCCCGTGCACCCCTCGGCGTTCGCCGGCCCGGACGTGGCCCACTGGACGCCCCGGCGGCTCCTGCAGCGCGTGGACGAGCACATCCGCCGATGCCTCGCCCACGACACCGTCGAGGAACTGCGCGACTTCGCCACCGAGGTCGAGCCCGCGGGCCGACCGGCCGTGGTGCCGCAGGAAGCCGACCGGCTCGACGCCCTGTTCGACCGCCTGCGCGATGCCGCCGACGTCGGTGCTCCCCTGGACCCCCAGCGGGAGGACGAGCGGATGCAGGCCCTGCTCGGTGCCGCGCTGCACTGCTTCGTGCTCGAACGGGGTGCCGACGGGCCGGCGCTGACCGTCGACGCGTCACGTGGCGGGAACCCGCCGTTGCACGCCCGGCTGCGCCTCACCGTCGACGAGGCCGGCGAGGGCGAGGTCCACTGGAGCTTCCGCGCCATCGCCCACACCCACCCCCGTGCGGTGCTGGCGCGGCTCAAGTCGGCCCAGCTGGAAGCGGACCTCCGCCGAGGCGACGACAAGCGCCACCTGGTCGTGCTGCGCAACACGGCCTTCTCCGGCGGACCCGCCACCACGGCGGCGCTGGAGGCGTTCCGCGCCGACGGGGGACTGGTCCTGCCGCTCGACGAGGGCGACCTTCGGCTGTTCACCGCCTTGGAGAAGATGCGCGACCAGTCACCGCCGGGGTTCCTGCCGTGGCTGCTGGCCCGCCGTCCGGCGACGTCCTCGCGGTTGTTGGCGAGTGCGCTGGCCGACCTCGACCACTTCGCGGCCACGCCCGTGCCGCAGGTCCGACGCGACGACCCCGACCCGCTGCCGGAGTGGCCGGGGGTCAGCGGCACGCTGCTCGACGTCACCGCCGCTGTGGTGGACGAGGACTCCGGGACACCGGGACAAGGCGCTGCACCGGAACCGGCAGCCGACGAGCCGAGCGTGCGCCTGGGCACCGCCATCATGACCGGCACGCCGTTCACCGTCCCGCTCGCCCTGCTGCGCAAGCACACCGTCGTCTTCGCCGGCAGCGGCTCGGGCAAGACCGTGCTGCTGCGCCGCCTGGTCGAGGAAGTCGCCCTGCAAGGGGTCTCCTCGATCCTCATCGACACCAACAACGACCTCGCCCGCCTGGGAGACGCCTGGCCGTCCCCGCCCGCGCTCTGGGAACCCGGCGACGCGGAGCGCGCCCACCGCTACCTGCGCGACACGGACGTGGTGGTCTGGACGCCCCGGCGCGAGGCGGGCCGCCCGCTCACCCTCGACCCGTTGCCGGGCTTCGACCGCGACCCCGACGACCCCGATGAGTTCCGCACCGCGATCGACGCGGCCGTGGCCGGGCTGGTCCCGCGCATCAACGTCGCCGGCCGCAGGGCCATCACCGGCAAGGCCGTCCTCACCCAGGCCCTGACGCACTTCGTCCGTGGCGGCGGCGGTGAGCTGCGGGACTTCCTCGCGTACCTGGCCGACCTGCCGCCCGGTGCCAGCACCGTGCGGGACGCACCGCGCCTCGCCTCCGACATGGCCGACGGGCTCAACGCCGAGATGATCAACGACCCGGTGTTCGGCGGGGCGGGGGAGCGGCTCGACCCCGGCGTGCTGCTCACCCCGCCGCCCGGCAAGCGGGCCAGGGTGTCGGTGATCAGCTGCATCGGCCTGCCCAACGACGACCAGCGCCAGACGTTCGTCAACCAGCTCCAGCTCGCCCTGTTCTCGTGGATCAAGCGCAACCCGGCCAGGGACCGGCCCCTCGGCGGGCTCTTCGTGCTGGACGAGGCCCAGACCTTCGTGTCCTCGCGCACCACGACCGCGTCCACCCAGAGCACGCTGACCCTGGCGTCGCAGGCGCGCAAGTACGGGCTGGGCATGGTCTACGCGACGCAGGCGCCGAAGGCGTTGCACAACGTGGTGTCGGGCAACGCCGCGACCCAGTTCTTCGGCCTGCTCAACGCGCCGGTCCAGATCCAGGCGGCAAGCGACCTGGCACGCGCCAAGGGCGGCCGTGTCGACGACGTGTCCCGCCTGCCCGCCGGCCAGTTCTACGGCGCCACCGAGGGCACCGGCCTGTCGAAGGTCCGCGTGCCGATGTGCCTGAGCCACCACCCGCCCACGGCACTGGCGGAGGAGGAGGTACTGGTGAGGGCGCGGGCTTCGGCGGTGGACGCCGTGCACGAGCGCGGAGCTTGACGTGACCGTGGGCGGCGAGTGCGCACGGAAGCGACGGCCTGCGCGGGGTGCGGAGGCCGTCGCTTCGTGGTGGTTCAGCCCAGGCAGTTCCTGACGGCTTTGGCCAGGTTGGCTGCTCGGGGGTCGTCGGGGCGGAAGTTCCAGAGGTTGGTGGTGTAGGCGAAGCCCACGGTGGCTTCGGGGTCGGCGAAGCCGATGGAGCCGCCTGAGCCGGGGTGGCCGAAGGAGGCCGGGCCGAGCATCGGCATCGGTTCGCAGGAGCGCCAGAAGCCCAGGGACATGTTGAACGAGCGGTCGGCGGGGATGGTCAAGCCCGGGGGTAGGCCGTGCATCGGAGTTTTGTCGGTCTGGATCTCCGTCATCCGTTCTACCGTCGGCGGGTCGAGCAGGCGCACGCCGTCCACGTCGCTCACGGTCGCCGCGTACATGCGGGCGATGGAGTGTGCGTCGGCGATCATGTTCGCGGCCGGGAACTCCGCTGCTCGCCAGGCACGCGTGAGGAAGTACGGCGTCGAGTTGTCCAAGGCCCCGCCCAGTTCGCCGGCTCGGGCCTGGACCGAGTCCGCGCCCCACACGGCGGTCACCCACGCGGTCACGGTGTCGGCGTCCAGGCCCGTGGACGCGATCATCCCGGCCAGCAGCTCCTCCAGGCTGAACGGCGCGGCGAAGTGCAGTGGGGACACGCGGTCCTCCTGCTCCTCGGGCAGTCCGATCCACGCGCTGAGGCCGAGTGGGGCGGCGACCTCGTCGGCGAAGAACCGGCCGAGCGACTTGCCGGTGATCCGGCGGACGAGTTCGCCGACCAGGAAACCGAACGTGACGCTGTGGTAGACGTGCTCGGTTCCCGGCGTCCACAACGGCTTCTGCGCTTCCAGCGCGCGGATGACCGGGTCCCACTCGCACGCCTGCTCGAACGTGAGCGGGCCGTCCACGATCGGCAGGCCGACCTGGTGCGACAGCAGCCAGCGCACCGGGACGTCCTCCTTGCCCGACGCGCCGAACTCCGGCCAGTACCGGGTCACCGGGGCGTCCAGGTCCAGTTCGCCGCGTCGGACCAGCAGGTGCGCGCAGATCGCGGCGGCGCCCTTCGTCGTGGACGCGACCTGGACGACGGTGTCCTCCCGCCACGGCCGGGCCGTCTCGCGGTCGGCCAGGCCGCCCCACAGGTTCACCACGGGACGGCCGCCCACGTAGACGCTGCACGCGGCACCGACTTCGCCGTCGGCCTCGAAGTTCGCGCGGAAGACGTCGGCGACCCGGCCCCAGCCCTGCTCGACTTGGTCGGAGGCGATGTTCATCGATGTGGTCCTCTCGTAGCTGTGGGAAGGGGTTCAGGCAGCCGCAGGGCGGATGACGATGTCGTCGAGGCGCGCGCGGGCGTAGACCTTCAGGGTGTCGGCGCGGTTCTCCTGCGCCGGCAGGGTGTTGTGCACGGTTCCCTTGGTGCTCTTGGCGTCCACGGCGGCGGCGGTGTTCTCGCTGACGCCGATCTCGATGCCGCCGGAGGCGTTGGTGAGCGCGACGTTGCCGCGCGTGGTGCGGCCGACGCGGATGGGGCAGTTGGCGGCCTGGGCGGTGACGTCGCCGTCGGCGCGGTCGACGGTGAAGGTGCCGTTGGAGCCGCCGAGGTCGACGTCCGACCGGGCGTGGCCGATCCACACCGCGCCCGTCGTGCCCTGGTAGCGGACGGTGCCGTCGACCTCGTGCAGGCGCAGCCCGGCGGTGCCGCCGTCGACCTCGACGGCGCCGGCGACGTGGGTCACCTCGACCCCGCCGCCGGCGAGGTTGCCGCGCAGGGCGGTGATCCGGTCGAGCCGGACGTGACCCGAGGCGGTGTTGACGTCGCACGCGCCGAGCGGGCCGCTGGCGTGGACGTCGGTCCACGCGGTGTCCAGCACCAGGTCCGACCCGGCGGGCAGGTCGATCGCGATGGCGACCGAACCGTTCTTGCCGCCGGACTTGGTCGTCCTGATCGACAGGACGCCGTCGGCGAAGTCGACCCTGGTGCCCTCGGCCACCTTCACGTCGGTCCTGCTCGCGCCGTCGACCGGCTCGACGCGCACCACCGTGTCGGACCGCTCACCGGCGGTGACCCGGACCCGCGCGCCGGCGGTGGTCAGGGTGGCGGTGATGGGGCTCGGCGTGGTGAAGGTCGGCATGACCGGTCTCCCCTCGGTAAGGGCTCGACCGTGGTGCCGAGCCGTTCGCTGGGGAGTACGTTCGCCGACCGCCCTGACACGGGGCAGTCACGACCCTGACACCTCGCGGGACCCGGGTCCCGCGAGGTGTCAGGGCGTCGCCCGGTCAGTCCAGGGTGGTGTCGGCGGTCTCGCGGATGGCCACGGCGGCGGCGTTCTCGCGGTAGCTCTGCTCGGACACCGCGGTCACCCGGGCGGTGGACTGGAAGGTCGGGATGGTGGCCGCCCCGCAGGAGGCCATGGTCGCCTTGATCTTCGCCACGGTCAGGGCCAGCGCGTCGGCCAGGTCGCCGACGTAGGGCACGTAGCCGTCGACGCCCTCCTCGAAGTGCAGCTCGTCCTCGCCCTGGTCGTAGCGCTGCCAGTTGCGGGCGCGGCTGGAGCCCTCGCCCCAGTACTCCTTGAACACCGAGCCGCCGATGCGGACCTTCTTGCCGGGTGACTGGTCGAACCGCGCGAAGTAGCGGCCCATCATCACGAAGTCCGCGCCCATCGCCAGGGCCAGCGCCATGTGGTAGTCGTGCAGCAGGCCGCCGTCCGAGCAGATCGGCACGTACTGGCCGGTCCGCCGCGCGTAGGCGTCGCGAGCCCCGGCCACGTCCAGGACGGCGCTCGCCTGGCCCCGGCCGATGCCCTTCTGGTCGCGGGTGATGCAGATCGAGCCGCCGCCGATGCCGACCTTCACGAAGTCCGCGCCCGCGTCGGCCAGGAACTCGAACGCCCCGCCGTCCACGACGTTGCCGCCGCCGATCGGCACCTCCGGGAACTCCCGCTTGACCCAGCGCAGCGCGTCGGCCTGCCAGTCGCTGTAGCCGTCGGACGAGTCCAGGCACAGCACGTCGACCCCGGCCGCGACCAGCGCGGGCACCCGGTCGCGGTAGTCGTGGGTGTTCACGCCCCCGCCCACCCGGAACCGCTTGGCCGCGTCCACCACGGCACCGGGGAACTGCTTGTGCGCGGCGTAGTCCGACCGGAACACCAGGTGCTGCAGGTTCCCTCCGCCGTCCACGACCGGCAGGCAGTCGAGGCGGCCCTCCCACAGCGCCGTGTTGGCCTCGGACAGCGTGATGCCCTCCTTGCCGCACGTCAGGGTGTCCGCCGGCCGCATCCGGTCGCGGACGGCCAGGTCCAGGTCGTGCCGGTGGGGGTGGAAGTCGCGGTCGGTGATCAGGCCGGCGAACCGGCCGCCGGGCGTGCCGTCCTCGGTCACCGCCGCCGTGTTGTGGCCGGTGGTCCTCATCAGGCCGACGAGGTGGCGCAGCGTGTCGGTCGGGCGGACCGTGGTGTCGCTGACCACGAACCCGGCCTTGAAGTTCTTCACGAACCGCACCGCGTCGGCCTGGTCCTCGACGGACTGGTTGTGGTGCAGGAAGCTCAGCCCGCCGGAGCGGGCGAGCGCGACGGCCAGGTCGGGCGAGCCGACCGCCTGCATGATCGCCGAGGTGAACGGCACCGACAGGCGGAGGGGTGACGCCTCGCCGACCGCGTGCCGGACCAGGGACGTGCCGAGGTCGACGTGCGCGGGCGTGCACTCCGCTGTCGTCCTGTTGGGCAGCAACAAGAACTCGTTGAACGTCCGCGACACACCGGGCACGATCTCGACCACGAGCACCCACTCCGAACGACCACGCCGGGACCCCGGCTCCGAAAAAGTGCGCACAGCCTTGCACACCACGTCGGGGACGTTCAGCCACGTCGGCGGTGGGGTCGCAAGGGTGCGCCGGCGCTGGGGACGGCCGGTGGTGGGGCAGTTGGTCAGACGCTGCGCAGGACCGAGACGACGACCCCGAGGATGACGGCGTTGTCGCCCGGGATGGGGGCGTAGGCGTCGTTGCGGGGTTCGAGTGTGACGTGACCGTTGCGGCGCTGGTAGACCTTCACCGTCGCCTCCTCGTCGATCATCGCGGCCACGATCTGGCCCGAGTGGGCCTCGTGCTGCCGGCGGACCACGACGATGTCGCCGTCGCAGATCGCGGCGTCGACCATCGAGTCGCCGCGCACCCGCAGGCCGAACACGGTGCCGCGCCCGGTCAGGTCGCGGGACACGGTGATGGCCTCGTCCACGTGCTCCTCGGCGGTGATCGGGGTGCCGGCGGCGATGTGGCCCACCACCGGGACGGTCACCGAGTCGCGGGACGGCCGGCCGGCGGCGGGGTCGCGCAGGAACGCGCGGACGTCGATCGGGCGCGACACCGCGTCACCGCGCCGCAGGAAACCCAGGTCCTCCAACGCGGCCAGGTGCCGGGACACCGCCGACGTGGAGCGCAGCCCGACCGCCTCGCCGATCTGCCGGGTGCTCGGCGAGTACCCGTGCCGGACCACCCAGTCCCGGATCGCCGCCAGGATCTGCTGCCGGCGCACCGGCAGGGCGGAAGCGTCCAGGTCGTCGAACACGTCGTCGTAGGCGGTCACCCCGGGAATGGTAGAGAGCGGTTGGCCGCGACCCGTCCCGGGTACTCCGATGTGTGGATTCGGCGACCCGTCCGCCGGGTCGAGTGGTCGTCCGGCGGGTGTTGCCTACAGTGGACCCGTCCGGCCGGACCGGTGTTCGACGCTCAGCGAAAACTCTCAGGGGTACTGCATGGAATCGAGTTCGCCCAAGGTGACGGTGGTCGTCCCGACCTACGACGAACGGGACAACCTGCCGGTCCTGGTCGACCTCCTGGCCGGTGTGGACGTCCCGGACCTGCACGTCCTCGTGGTGGACGACAACTCGCCGGACGGGACGGGCGAGGTCGCCGACCGGCTCGCCGCCGACGGCCCGGTGCCGCTGACCGTGCTGCACCGCACCGAGAAGGACGGGCTCGGGCGCGCTTATGTCGCGGGGATGCTGAAGGCGCTGGACGAGGGCGCGGACGTCGTCGTGCAGATGGACGCCGACCTCTCGCACCCGACCAGCGTCATCCCGACCATGGTGCGCACGCTGGCGGACACCGACGCGGCGGTCGTGATCGGCTCCCGCTACGTCGAGGGCGGTTCGGTGGCGGGCGAGTGGGAGTGGCACCGCAAGGCGTTGTCGGCGTGGGCGAACGTCTACGTCAACACGATCCTCCGGTTGGGTGTCAAAGATGCCACTGCCGGGTTCAAGGCGTGGCACGCCGCCACTCTCCGCAAGATCGACATCGGGTCGATCCAGAGCAACGGGTACGCGTTCCAGGTCGAGATGAACTACCGGGTGACCCAGCGCGGGATGCGCATCCGGGAGGTGCCGATCCGGTTCGAGGAACGCGCCGAGGGCACGTCGAAGATGAGCTTCGGGGTGCAGTTGGAGTCGGCGCGGATGCCGTGGAAGCTCCGCTTCGGCCGCAAGCCCTGAGTCGTCCCACCGGTCGGGGCCGCCCCGACCGGACGCGTGAGGCCCCGGCGGGAGCCGGGGGAGCGGGTCAGTCCGGTGGTGGGGTGAGGCCCGCGTCGTGCGCGAGGACGGCCGCCTGCACGCGGTTCGCCAGGTCCAGGCGGGTCAGGATGGTGCTCACGTGGCCCTTGACCGTGCCCTCCACCAGGTCGAGGCGCGCGGCGATCCGGGCGTTGCTCAGCCCCGCCCCCAGCAGGGCCAGGACGTCGCGCTCGCGCGGGGTCAGCACGGCGGTCCGCGCGCGTGCGTCGGCGGAACGGGTGATGGCGCGGGTGTCCATCGCGGCCAGTACCCGCGCGGCCACTTTGGGTGCCAAGTAGGCCCCGCCGTCCGCCACCGCGTGCACGCCCGCCAGCAGCTCCCTCGGGTCGCCGGACTTGAGCAGGAAGCCCCGCGCGCCGCCGTCGAGCGCGCGGGCGACATAGGCGTCGTCGCCGAACGTGGTCAGGACCGCGACCGCCACGCCCGGCGCCACGCGGGCGATCTCGGCGGCGGCGGCGAGGCCGTCCAGGACCGGCATCCGGATGTCGAGCAGCGCCACGTCGGGGCGGTGCGCGAGGGCCAGCTCCACGGCGTCGCGGCCGTTGCCCGCCTCGGCCACGACGACGACGTCCGGGTCGGTGGCGAGGATCGCCTTCACGCCCGCGCGGATCATCGCCTCGTCGTCGGCCAGCAGCACCCGGATCACCGCGGGCCCCCGGTGGGCAGTGCGGCGACCAGCTCGAACGTCCCGCCGGTCCGGTCGAACCGGATCGTGCCGCCGGCCAGGCGGACCCGTTCGCGCAGCGCGGTCAGGCCGGAGCCGGCACCGGGTGCCCGCCGGGTGGTGGGCGCGACCGGGTTGGCGACGGTCACGACCGTGCCGTCGGCCCCGGTCGTCACGGTGATGCGCACGGGTGCTCCCGGGGCGTGCTTGGCGGCGTTGGTCAGGGCCTCCCGGACCACCCGGTGCGCGGTGTGCGCGGTGGTGGCGGGCAGCGGGCGCGGGCCGGTCCAGTCCAGGGTCACCGGCAGGCCCGCCTCGGCGGCCCGGGTCACCAGGTCCTCCACGTCGGCGGTCGCCGGGTGCAGCGGCGGCGGGTCGTCGGCGCGCAGCACGGTGACGATCCCGGCCAGGTTCTCGGTCGCCCGGCCGGCGGCGGCGCGCAGCTCGGCGGCGGCGGCCCGGTGGTGCTCGGGCAGGTCGCGGGCCAGCTCCAGGGCCCCGGCGCGCAGTGCGAGCAGGCTCAGCTCGTGGCCGAGGGTGTCGTGCATGTCGTGCGCGATGAGGGTCCGCTCGCGCAGGTGGACGCGGTCGGTGGCGGCGGCGGCGAGGTCCGCCTGCTGCCGGGCGCTGTAGCCGACCAGCCACGGCAGCGCGACCGCGACGACCAGCAGCACCAGCGCGGTCGCCCACACCTCCGGGGCCACCAGGCCCACCGGCAGGGCCGCCACGCCCAGCACGGCCAGGGCCGGCCCGGCCCGCCGGGTGCGGCGGCCGACCAGGAAGGCGGCCACCGCCGCCGCCCCGACCACCACCACCGTCCACGGCGGCACGCTGTCGCCCATCGCCAGGGCGGTCGCCTGGGCGGACGCGGCGCACAGCGCCAGGGCCGCGAGCGGCACGCCCGTCCCGGAATCCGTCACGGTCACCGACGCTACCCCGCCACCGGGACCGGGCGGTCGCGCAGGAGCCGGGTGGCGCGGGTCGCCAGGACGGCCAGGTTCAGCGCGCTCGACACCGCGAGCCAGATCACCAGCGCCGGGCTGTAGTAGGCGAGCTGGACCGCGCTCAGGTCCCGTCCGCCGCCGACGAGCACGCCCAGCACGGTCGGCAGGAGCAGCAGGACCGTCACCGGGCCCAGGCGCGGCATCAGGCGCAGCACGGACTGCGCGGTGGAACGGCGTCGCCACGGGCGGCGCAGCGCCCGGACGCCCAGCGCCAGGCTGAGCAGGGTCAGCGCGGCGAGGACCAGCTCGATCGGCACGCGGGCGGTGGACGGCTCCGCCGGGGTCGTGCCGTCGAGGAACGCCGCCAGGCCGTCCTCCAGCCGCGACGTGCCCTCGTTGCCCAGCGCCACGCCCGTGTTCGCCAGCACGGCGATCCCGTAGCCGCTCGGCAGCAGGAGCTGGCCCGCGCAGTGCGTGAACCAGATGCCGCTGTGGCGGACCCGGCCGTTCGCGGTCTCCCAGCCCAGGGCGTAGGTGCGGTCCGGTGTGGACGGTGTGTGCATCCTCCTCAGGCCGGCGTCGGACACCAGGCGCGCGCCGGTCGTGGCACGTCCGGTCGTCTGCACCACCAGCCACTTCGCCAGGTCCTCGGCGGTGGTCAGGACGCCGTCCGAGCCCGCGACGAACCGGGTGGGCTCCGGGGCCGGGATCGCTGCGCCGTAGACGTGCACGTAACCCTTCGCCACGTCGTCGGGCAGGTCGTCGGGGGTGGTCGTGACCGACGTCGTGTCGCGCATCCCGGCGGGCTCGAACACGTTGCGGCGCAGGTACTCGGCGAACGGCTCGCCGCCCGCGCGCTCGACCACCAGCGCGGCCAGGTGGTAGTTCGTGTTCGAGTAGCGGTACTGCGCGCCGGGGTCGGTGGCCAAGGAGGTCGGCGCGGCCCGGGTCAGCGCCTCGGCGAACGAGCCCGGCTGCGGCAGGCTCTTCTCCGGCAGCGTCCGGTCGGTGATCCCGGAGGTCTGCTCCAGCAGGTGGCGGGTGGTGATCGCGCCGGCGCGGTCGTCGGCGAGCCGGAACTCGGGCACGTACCGGGTCACCGGGGCGTCGAGGTCGAGCCGGCCGCGCTCGGCGAGCTGGACGGCGGCGAGCGAGGTGAACGCCTTGCTCACCGACGCGGCCGGCAGCCGGGTCTTCGCGGTCACGTCGGCCCCGGCGGACGTCCGGCCGTGCCCGGAGACGTGCACCACGCGGTCGTCCTTGGTGACCGCGACGGCGACGCCGGGGTAGGCGGCGGCGTCGGCGTAGTCGGCGACGTACCGGTCCAGCGCGGCCGGGTCGACGGTGGCCGTGGCCGTGCCTGCCGCAATCGGGCCTGCCGCAATCGGGCCTGCCGCAGTCGTGCCTGCCGTGGCCGTGCCGGCGCTCGCCGCGAGCGGGGCCGTGGCCAGCAGGACAACCGCTGCCAGCGCCGTGGTCCTGGTCTTCATCAGGTGGTGCTCCCTGTCGTCCCTCGGTGTCGTGGACGACGCTAGGGAGCGCGGCGGGGCGGGACAGGGCGCGAAGGACAGGCCCGACCCCCGACCTTCGTCAGGGGTGCGGAGCCGGGGCACCCGACGTTCGTCGGGTGTGGACGCCGGGGAGCTGTGGGGCGCGGATGTGCGGTCTCGGGGTGGCGGGTTGCGCCGCGTGGTCGTCGCGCGGCGGCCGGAAGGGTGGGTGCGTGTTGCTCCCGGGGGTGGGTGCAACGTTCTGGGGCGGGTTGGCGATGTGAGACGCGAGTGGTGGTCGTCCCGGAGGGCCGCCCGGCGGGGAGGCGTTGATGGCGCGGGCGGACGGCGTGCGGGCCGGGGCGGCTTCGGACGTGGGCCGGGTCCGGTCGTCCAACGAGGACGCCGCGCTGGTCGGGTCCTCGGTGTTCGCGGTCGCGGACGGGATGGGCGGGCACGCGGCGGGCGAGGTCGCCAGCGCATTGGCCGTCGAGCACCTGCGGGCGCTGGACGGTCGCCCGGACCTGCGGCCGGACGACGTCCTCGAAGCGCTGGCCGAGGCGAACCGGGCCATCCGCGCCGCCGGGCTGGCGCACCCCGAGCAGGCCGGGATGGGTGCCACGGCCACCGGGCTGGCGCTGGTGCGGTTCGCCGGGTCGCCGCACTGGGTGGTGTTCAACATCGGCGACTCGCGGGTCTACCGGTACGCCGGCGGCGTGCTGACCCAGCTCACCGCCGACCACTCCGAGGCCGCCGAGATGGTGGCCGCCGGCGCGCTGACCGAGGAGGAGGCCCGGTACTCCCGCTTCCGCAACGTGATCACCAGGGCGCTGGGGGTGCACGCGACGACCCGGCCCGACCAGTGGGTGTTCCCGCCGGTCGCGGGCGAGCGGTTCCTGCTGTGCTCGGACGGGCTGACCGGCGAGCTGGCGGACGACGAGGTCGCCGCCGTGCTGCGGGACGTGGCCGACCCGGAGCACGCGGCCCGGGAGCTGGTGCGTCGGGCCGTCGACGCCGGCGGGCGGGACAACGTCACGGTGGTGGTCGTGGACTACGGGCTGGGCGACGCCGAACCCGACGACACGGTGCCCCGGACCGCGTCGTGACCGTCTACACGCCGGGCGCGTCCGTCGCCGTCGTGGCCGAGGGCACCTGGCTGATCATGGGCGCCGCGCCGGGGTCCGACGTGGTGCGGCGGTGCTGGGAGCTGGTGCGCGGCGGGGCCGGGCTGGACGACGTGCTCAGCGTGATCGTGCACGAGGGGTTCCGCGCGGTGGGCAGCTTCGCGCTGATCCGCTACACCGAGGGCGAACGCCGGGTCGTGCTGCGCGGTGACGCGGTGGTCGGCCTGGTCGGGCTGGACGGGGTGCTGCTCGAACTGCGCGCCGACGGGGTGGCGACCTGGGTGGACACCGGGCTGCCGGAGTCGGCCGTGGAGCTGCGGCTGACGTCGGGGAGCGGCGGCAGCGCGGAGCTGCCGCTGGAGCGCGGGGTGGTGCTCGCGTCGAGGCTGGTGGCCCGGCTGGTGGCGGCGCCGGAGGTGGGCCGGGTGACGGAGGTGGTGCCCGCGCCGGACCGGGTCTCGGTGACCGAGGTGCTGCCGATGCCGAGCCCGCCTTCGCCGGTCGCGCCCGCGCTGCCGCAGGGGTTCACGCCCTCGGTACCCGAACTCACCCCGGTACCCGAACTCACCCCGGTGCCGGCTGAGGCCGCCGCACCCGTCGAGGCCGAGGTGCGGGTTGTCGACAACGCCCTGCCGCCGGACGTCCCCCAGCTCATCACGCCGCTGCCGCCCGCCGCACCCGTGAGCGCGTCCCCGCCGACCACTCCGCCGGTCGCCGTGCCACCGACCACCGCGCCGCCCGTCGCCCCGGCGCACGACGGGGCGGTGGGCGGCGCGCGGACCGTGGTCGTGCCGCAGCCCGACGTCCCGCCGGCCGGTGCGGTGCCGGTGCCGCAGGCCGTGGACGGGCCGCCGATCGCGGAGAAGCGGGTGCCGCAGGCCGTGCAGCGGGACGCGGACGGCGTGATCCAGGCGCTCGGCTGGGCCGGGCCGCCGCCGCGCGTGGACGAGACCATGCTGCGCCGGGGCAACTCCCCGGACGACACCCGGCACGTCTTCACCGCCGGCGCACCGAAGGTCCGCGCCGTCGCGTGCCCCGCGCGGCACCTCAACCCCGAGCACGCCATCGCCTGCCGGGTGTGCGGGCAGGGGTTCCCGCCGCAGGACGCGTTCGTCGTGCCGCGCCCGCCGCTGGGCGTGCTCCGCCTGTCCACGGGCGAGCTGATCAGCCTGGACCGCAACGTGATCCTCGGCCGCGACCCGCAGGTCACCGGCCGCAGCCCGACCGCGCCGCACGCCATCCGGCTGGCCAACCAGGGCAACGACATCTCCCGCAACCACGTCGAGGTGCGCCTCGACGGCTGGGACGTCCTGGTCGTCGACCTCGGCTCGAAGAACGGCACCACGGTGATCGCACCCGGCTGGTCGCCCCAGGAGCTCGCCGGGCTCATCCCGGCCATCCTCACGCCCGGTTCGCGGGTGATGCTCGGCGAGGGCGCGTTCTTCACCTACGAGGTGACCGGGTGACGCCGCCGGACATCCCCGGTTTCACCTACCGGCGGGAGATCGGGCGCGGCGGGTTCGCCACCGTGCACGTGTACTACCAGCACAGCACCGACCGCGAGGTCGCGGTGAAGGTGCTCGACGAGGCCGGTCTGCCGCAGCGGGTGCGGGACATGTTCCTGGCCGAGGCCAAGGCGATGGCGAAGGTGGGCAGCCACGACAACATCGTGACCGTCTACTCGGCCGACCAGTCCGCCGACGGCCGGCTGTTCCTGGTGATGGAGTACTACTCCGGCCACGACCTCAAGCGGGTCGCCGACCACCAGCCCCTGTCCGTGCAGCGGGTCCTGGACGTCGGGGTGAAGATCTCCAGCGCCGTGGAGACCGCGCACCGCGCGGGCATCCTGCACCGGGACATCAAGCCCGCCAACATCCTGGTCAACTCCTACAACAAACCGGCGCTGACCGACTTCGGCATCGCCGAGAAGCAGGCCGCGCCGACCGCCGACCGGGACGTGGTGCTGTCCGTGCCGTGGTCCGCGCCGGAGGTGGTGCGGCCGAACGGTGTCGAACCGGGCGTGGCCGCCGAGGTGTACTCGCTGGGCGCGACCCTGTGGCACCTGCTGACCGGCCGCGCGCCGTTCGCCGTGCCGGGCGGCGACAACTCCCGGGAGGCGCAGGAGGTCCGCATCCTGCGCGGAGGTCCGCCGCCCACCGGGAAGGCGCCCCGGTCGCTGGAAGCCCTGCTGGCGCGGGCGATGGCGGCCGACCCCCCGGTCCGGCCCCGCAACGCCGTCGAGTTCGCGCACGGGTTGCAGGCCGTGCAGCGGGAGCTGGGCTTCCCGGTCACCGAACTCGCGCTGGAGTCCGGACCGGTGCTGCTGCGCGAGGCACCGCCCACGGAGCCGTCCGACCTGACCGCCACGCGGGTGCGCGGACCGGTGCCGATCTTCGAGGTCGTGCCCTACCGCCCGGTCGTCCACAGTGGACCGCGCGCCGGGGGTGCGCCGCACCGGCCGGACCCGGTGGTGCCGCCGCGCTCCCGGGCTCCCGAGGTGGCGGTGCCCGAGCCGCCTCGACGCCCGGCGTGGCCGGTGCTCGCCGCCATCGGCGGGCTGGTGGTCGTCGCGGTAACGCTCGGCGTCCTGCTCGGCGGCGGGAACGGTGACACCGCAACGACCACTCCACCGTTGACCACCGGCCTGGACGTCGACGCCGGCGGCGACAACACCCCGCCGGGCAAGCCGACCGTCAGCGCCGTGCGCGCGGACCCGGCGACGGTGCGGTTCTCCTGGGAGTACTCCGCCACCCAGGACAGCGACACCTACGCCTGGCGCACGCCGGACGGTGCGCTCACCGGCACCGCGGAGGACCCCGTCGTGGACGTGCCGTCCGCAGGCCCGTTGTGCTTGCAGGTGAAGGTCGTGCGTGCGGATGGAAAGCACGCCACCGCCGAATGGTCGCCTGAGGGTTGCGGCGGGTGAAACACCGTTCCAAATAGTTATCCAAGGGGTGCAACGAAATCCCGTGGGGTTTCGATACGCCGGATTGGCAGCCTGAACCGCTTGCGCACTGGGGGAACCCTTGTCTTTCCTGCGCCGCCACCGCACCGCCATCGCATCGGGTGCGGTGCTCAGCGTCGCCGCCGCGCTGCTGGTCGCCTACGCCTTCTCGTCGCAGGGCCACCCGGTGCGCCAGGTGGAGCTCAACGACGGCGGGATCTGGGTGACCAGCGACCGGGACGGGCTGTTCGGCCGGTTGAACAAACCGGTCGGCTCTTTGGACGCGGCTTTCTACCCGCCGGGCGGAGCACAGCAGTCCTACCAGTTGGACATCGCGCAGGACTCCTCCGCCGTCGTGGCGTGGGACCGGGCGGGCGGC
This sequence comes from Actinosynnema sp. NPDC050436, assembly GCF_040655415.1. Classification (NCBI taxonomy): domain Bacteria; kingdom Bacillati; phylum Actinomycetota; class Actinomycetes; order Pseudonocardiales; family Pseudonocardiaceae; genus Actinosynnema; species Actinosynnema sp. NPDC050436. The sequence goes on from NZ_JBFAJV010000005.1 coordinate 80,899, forward strand.
AGGCTCTACCCGGTCGACACCGCGCGCGCCGTCACCCTGGGCGAGCAGGGCGTGACCGTGCCCGGGACCGCGCAGGTCGGGGTGGCGGGCGGGACGCTGGCCGTGCTCGACCCCGCCGAGGGGCGCGCGTGGGCCGTCCGGGTCGACCCGAAGGCGGGCGTGTCCGCACTGGCCGAAGTGGACTCCACCAGTGCGCCGATCGCCGACCTGGACGGCAGGGCGGCGATGGCGGTCGGGGTCGACGGCGCGCTGCACGTCGTGGCCGAGTCCGGCAGGACCGCCACGGTCCGCCAGGACGGCGCGGGGTTCGCCGCCGTCGAGCACGGCGACCTCGGCCGGTCCGTGGACGACCCGAGGGCGACGGCGGTCGGCGACCAGCTCGTCGTCCTGGACGCCGGGTCCGGCACGCTGCTGCTGCCCGACGGCGGCACGGCCTCGGTGGGCCGGGACGCGGTCCCGCAGCAGCCCGGCCCGCAGGCCGACGTGGTCGTGGTGGCGACGAAGACCGCGCTGAAGTCCGTGAAGCTCGGCGGGGGCGGCACCACCGAGCTGTACTCCTCGGACGGCGCCCCGGCCGCGCCGGTCCGGCTCAACGGCTGCGTGCACGCCGCGTGGGCCGGTGCGACCGGCGGCTACGCGCGCTCCTGCGGCGGCGCGCCGGTCGCGCCGGGCAACCTCAAGGACGAGAAGGCGTTGGTGCGGCCGGTGTTCCGGGTCAACCGGGGCGCGGTGGTGCTCAACGACGCGGACACCGGCGCGGTGTGGGACCTGACCTCCCAGCAGAAGGTGGACGACTGGTCGTCGGTCAAGCCGCCGCCGGAGCAGCGGCAGAGCGACAAGGAGCGCAACGACAACACCTCCGACTCGGCGCGCGACAAGCCGCCGAAAGCCGTGGACGACGTGCTGGGCGCGCGTCCCGGCCGGACCACCGTGCTGCACGTGCTGGACAACGACTCCGACCCGGCCGGTGACATCCTGGCCGTCTCCGACGTCACCGCGCCGGACAACGCGGCTGCGACGCTCGCCATCGCCCCGGACGGCCAGACCGTCGAGGTGACGCTGCCCGAGGACGCCGGCGACGTGCACTTCCGCTACACCGTGGACGACGGGCGCGGCCTCAACGCGACCGCCGCCGTGACCGTGCAGGCCCGCACGCCCGCGCAGAACGCGGTACCCGCGCCGCGCAAGGGCGCGCAGCCCAAGGACTGGACGGTCGCCTCCGGCGGCCGGTTGACGCTGCCCGTGCTGGCCGACTGGCGCGACGACGACGGCGACCCGATCGTGCTGGTGGAGGCGAGTTCGGCGGCGGGTGTCGCCACCACCACGCCCGCCGGGTTCGTGGAGTTCGCCGCGCCGGTGGCGGGCGGGTCGCAGCCGGTCGACTACCGGGTCACCGACGGGGTGGGCGAGCCGGCGCAGGGCTCCGAGCGGGTTACCGTGCAGGCCGCGTCGGACGCCACCACGGTCGCGCCGACCGCGCAGCCGGACGTGGCGCGCGGCCAGGTGGGGCGGCCGGTCGAGGTGCAGCCGCTGGACAACGACCTGCCGGGCTCGGACCCGACCGACCCGACCGCCGCGCTGCGGCTGGCGGCCGAGGTGGCGACGCCGGAGGGCGTCACCGTCGTCACCGACCTCAAGGCCGGCACGGTCGTGGTGACCGGCACCAAGCCCGGCACGGTCGTGCTGGAGTACACCGCCGCGTTCGGCAACGCGCCGTTCGCCAAGGCGGGCATCCGGGTGGACTTGTCGGCCGCGCCGGACTCGCCGGTCCCGCCGGTGGCGATGCCGGACACCGCCGTGCTGCGCGGCCAGCAGCCGGTGCTGGTGGACGTGCTGGCCAACGACTTCAGCCCGTCCGGATCGCTGCTCGCGGTGCAGCAGGCCACCGCCGTGGGCGACCAGCTCGAAGTGGCCGTGGTGAAGGGCCGCTGGCTGCGGGTCAACGCGCTGGACCCGGTGCTGGAGCCCAACCCGCAGCTCATCCGCTACTCCGTCACCGACGGCGTGACCGGCGCGGTCAGCGGCGAGGTCACGGTCACCCAGCTCGCGCCGCCCGCCGACGACACCCCGGTGCCCAAGGACGACCGGGCCACCGTCCGGGCGGGCGACGCCATCGCGATCCCGGTGCTGGACAACGACACCGCGCCCGACGGCGGCACGCTCACGCTCCAGGCGAACGTGCGCGACGCGCCCGAGCGCGGCCGGCTGAACACCGCGACCCGCGACGGCCGCACGGACGTGGGCACGGCGTACGTGTCGGGCCGGCTGGTCCGCTTCGTCGCGCCGCCCGCGGTGGACGCGCCGACCACGGTGACGGTGGAGTACGTGGCGCAGAACGCGTCCGGCGACCAGGCCGTGGGCCGCGCGCACGTGACGGTGAACCCCGCGCCGACGCCCGGCACGCCGAACCAGCCGCCCGCGCCGCGCCCGGTCGAGGTGCGCGCGGTCGCCGGTGACACGGTCGTCGTCCCGGTGGCGACCAGCGGCGTCGACCCGGACGGCGACTCGGTCGCGGTGACCGGCATCGGCTCCGCCGCGACCCTGGGCCGGGTGCTCGGTCTGGGCGCGACCTCGCTGACCTACCAGGCGTTCCCGACCGCGTCGGGCACCGACCAGTTCACCTACGTGGTGACCGACCCGTTCGGCAAGCGCGGCGAGGCCACCGTCCGGGTGGCCGTGGTGCCGCCGGGCGACCCGCAGCCGCCGGTCGCGGTGGACGACGTGGTGACCGCCGCGCCGGGCACCGAACTCGTGGTCGACGTGCTGGCCAACGACTTCCGCGACGACACCGCCGAACTCGAACCGCTCGCCGCGCGCAACCCCGGCGTCCAGGTCACGGGCGAGGACGGCCTGGTCAAGCTGACCGCGCCGAAGGCGGACGGCAAGCCCACCGTCGTCGCCTACGGCATCGGCAACGGCATCGGCCGGATGTCGGTGGCCACGCTGACCGTGCGCGGCCAGGAGGACTACAACGCCCCGCCGACGGCCGGCGACCTGTTCCCCCGGCCCTCGTCCGACGCGCGGACCGCCGAGGTGGAACCGCTCAAGGAGGCCGGCGACCAGGACAGCGCGGAGCTGAAGGTCACCCGCGTGTTCGCCGACGACGCGAAGGTGTCCGGCGACAAGGTCACCGTGCCGGTCGGCGAGCACCCCCGCACCGTTGCCTACGAGGTGGCCGACGACGGCGGCGCGACCGCCGTGGGCTTCATCCACGTGCCCGCGCCCGGCTCCGGCGGCCCGTACGTCAAGCCGGACCAGGTGATCGACGTCCCGGTGGACGGCACGGTCACCGTCGCCATCGCCGACCACCTGGTGGTGCCCTCGGGCCGCACGCCCCGGCTGACCCTGACCGACAAGGTGTGGGCCGCCCCGGCGGGCCTGACCGCCGTGCCGCAGGGCGACCGGGAGCTGGTGCTCACCGCGAAGAACGGCTACACCGGCCCGGCGTCGGTCACCTTCCAGGTCACCGACGGCGAGACGCTCACCGACGGGCTGACCGCCGTGGTCACCATCCCGGTGCAGGTCGGCCCGGACACGCCGATGCTGCGCTGCCCGGACGGCGCGCTGACCCTGATCGAGGGCGGCCTGCCGGTGAAGGTCGACGTCACGACCGTCTGCCACGTCTGGGTCGCCGACCGGGGCAAGGTCGGGGACCTGCGCTACTCGGCGTCGTGGAAGGACCGGCCGGACGGCGTCTCGGTGGACGGCTCGGGCAGCCGGGTGCTGGCCATCACGGCCGCCGCCGGCGCGACCCCCGGCTCGTCGGGCGTGCTGGAGGTCTCGGTCGACGGCTTCGGCGCGGCCAGGGCGCTGCTCGCGGTCCGGGTCGCCGCCGCGCCGCCGCCGTCGGTCTCCCCGGTCACCGTGGACGGCGTGAAGGCCGGCGACCCGACGACGGTCAACCTGCTGCCGTACGTGCGCTCCCAGCTGCGGGACCAGCGGGTCTCCGTGGTGGCGGTGCACCAGGTGTCCGGCGGCGCGGCGTCGGCGAGCCCCGAGGGCTCGTCGGTGCGGATCGTGCCGGGCGGGGACACCAACGGCACGCTGGTGTTCAACGTCGTGGTCACCGACGTGCCCGACGCCGGCCGCGACGACCGCAAGGTCACCGGCCGGATCACGCTCAACGTGCTCGGCGTGCCCGACGCCCCCGGCACGCCCGTGCCCGGCCGGGCGGTGCAGAGCAAGGTGGTCGAGCTGTCCTGGTCGGCCCCGGCGAGCAACGGCACGCCGATCGACTCCTACGAGGTCGACTACGGCGGCGGCAAGCAGACGTGCGCCGCGTCGCCGTGCTCGATCACGAACCTGGGCAACGGCACCGCGTACTCGTTCACCGTCCGCGCGCATAACCTGGTCGGCTGGAGCAAGCCGAGCGGCCGGTCCGAGCCTGCCCAGCCCAACACCGTGCCCGGCGCGGTCACCGGCCTGTCCGCGTCCGACCCGCAGGACGGGTCGCTGCGGCTGAGCTGGACGGCCGCGCAGAACGACGGGTCCCCGGTGCTGCGGCACGAGATCTCGTGGGCCGGCGGCGGCCGGGCGACCGCCACCGGCACGGGCACGACGGTGACCGGCCTGGACAACGAGACCAAGTACGCGTTCACGGTCATCGCGGTCAACTCGCAGGGTCCCGGCCCGGCGGCGACCGTCGAGGGCCAGTCCTCCGGCGCACCCGCCCGGCCCGGCCCGCCCGCGTTCAGCGCGGCGGACTCGACCGGCGGCGGCAGCAAGGCGGTGACGGTGTCGTGGGGCGCGGTGAGCCCGAACGGCCCCGGCCCCACCACCTACACCGTCCAGCGCAGCGGCCGGGGCGACAAGACGGTGTGCTCGAACGTCCAGGCCACGAGCTGCGCCGACGACGGCCTGGCCAACGACGGCACGGTCTACAGCTACACGGTGACCGCGCGCAACAGCACCGGCCAGTCGTCCGGGCCGGGGCCCGCCGCCGAGCTGGAGGCCACCTCGACGCCGGACCCGATCCGGAACTTCACCGCCGAGCCGACCGGCAAGGACGGCCAGGCCGAGATCACCTTCGACGCGCCGCCGTCGCACGGCCGCACCAACACCGTGACCTGCTCGTGGAGCGGCGGTTCCTGCGGCACCTGGAACTACGACCCGGACGGCCGGGACAACGTCAAGTACACGGTCAACGGCCTGCCCAACGGCGAGGCCGTGCCGATCACCCTCCAGTCGTGCAACGGCAGCGGCGGCGGCGCGCACGCCGGAAACCCGTGCAACACCCCGGCCACCGCCGAGGTCACCGCGTACGGCCCGATCAAGGACCTGGCGATCCAGACCTGCGACTGCGGCGAGCACGTCGAGTTCACCATCACGGTCAACCCGAACGGCAAGCCGGCCACGGTGCACGTCCAGACCGACAAGCAGACCCAGACCCTCACCACCGGCACGTCCGCGTTCTCGTGGAGCGACAAGGACTTCGTCGGCTACAACGGCTCGGACACCATCCGGGTCACCGTGGACGACGGCGTCCGCGCCCCGGTCAGCGCCACCAAGAAGCAGAACACCGGCCCGCCGCCGGCGTCGGTGATCGTGACCAAGGGCGCGGCGTGCGGATCGGGCGGCTGCAACGGGACCGGTGTCTGCACGACCAGCGCGTGCGCCTACATCACCGTGCAGACCAAGGACTTCACCACCTCGGTGACTTGCACCTTCAACAGCGACCACGGCAACGGCGGCTTCGTCAACGAGACGTTCGCGCCGAACGAGACCAGGCAGACCCGCAACTACTACGGCTATTCGGGCGAAACCGTCTACGTCAACTGCGGCGGCGTCGAAGGCAAGACGGTCTGGTAGTGGCACACGAAACGAGAAAAGGAACACCCATGGCGGCCTCACCGGAGCAGGCGCGCATGTTCGCGCAGACCTTCGACCAGATGGTCCTCAACATCTCGCGGGCGATCGTCGGCAAGGACGACGTGGTGCGGCTGGCGCTGACCTGCCTGCTGTCCGAGGGGCACCTGCTGCTGGAGGACTACCCCGGCACCGGCAAGACCTCGCTGGCCAAGGCGCTCGCCGGCACCGTGCAGAGCTCCAACGCGCGCATCCAGTTCACGCCCGACCTGCTGCCCTCGGACGTGACCGGCGTGCAGGTCTACGACCAGCGCACCCAGCAGTTCGAGTTCCGGCCCGGCCCGATCTTCCACTCCATCGTGCTGGCCGACGAGATCAACCGGGCCTCGCCCAAGACCCAGTCGGCGCTGCTGGAGGTCATGGAGGAGGGCCGGGTCACGGTGGACGGCACCACCCGGCCGGTCGGCAGCCCGTTCATGGTCATCGCCACCCAGAACCCCATCGAGCAGGCCGGCACCTACCGGCTGCCCGAGGCGCAGCTCGACCGCTTCCTGATGAAGACCAGCGTCGGCTACCCGGACCACAACGCCACCGTCGCGCTGCTCGCCGACGCCGCCACCCGCGACCGCACCCGGGCGCTGCGGCCGGTGATCTCCGGGCAGGCCGTCGCGCAGATGGCGGCGGTGGCCGACCAGGTGCACGTCGACCCGGCCGTGCTCGGGTACGTCAGCCGGCTCGCCGAGGGCTCCCGGACCCACCCGCACGTGCGGCTGGGCGTGTCCGTGCGCGGGTGCCTGGCCTACGTGCGGTGCGCCAAGACGTGGGCCATCGCGCAGGGCCGCAACTTCGTCGGCCCGGACGACGTGAAGGCGCTGGCGCTGCCCGTGCTGGGGCACCGCGTGCTGCTCAAGACCGAGGCCCAGTTCGACGGCGTGACCGTCGACCAGGTCGTGGCGCAGCTCCTCGCCGACGTCGTGCCGCCGGTCGAGCGGGTCGCGTGAACCGGGTCGCCGAACTGCTCGGCGTGGTCACGCCGCTGGGTCGGGTGGTCGCGCTCGCGTCGGTGGTGCTGTGGTGGGCCGGCGCGCAGCTCGGCTGGACCGAGCTGGTGCTCGCGGGCGCGACCGGGCTGGTCGTGTTCGGCCTGGCCTGCCTGCTCACCCTGGGGCGCGCGGCCCTGCGCGTCCGGGTCGAGCTGGACCGGCAGCGGGTCGTGGTGGGCCGGCAGGCGAACTGCGCGGTCGACATCGCGCAGACCACCGCCGGCCGGCTGCTGCCGCTGACCCTGGAGCTGCCGGTGGGCGACCAGGTCGAGGTGTTCGACGTGCTCGGCGGCGGGCGGCGGGCCTTCCCGATCCCCACCCGCAGGCGCGGCGTGATCGCGGTCGGCCCGGCGACCACCGTGCGCGGCGACCCGCTGGGGCTGCTGCGCCGCACGGTGACCTGGACCGACCCGGTCGAGCTGTTCGCGCACCCGGTGACCGTGCCGCTGGAGCCGCTGGCCGCCGGGCTGCTGCGCGACCTGGAGGGGCGGGCCACCACCGACCTGTCGATGAGCGACCTGGCGTTCCACGCGCTGCGCGAGTACGCGCCGGGCGACGACCACCGGCACATCCACTGGCGCTCGTCGGCGAAGCTCGCCGCGCCCGGCCGGTTCCTGGTGCGCCAGTACCAGGACACCCGGCGCGCGCACCTGGCCGTCGTGGTGGACGGGTTCGCCGGGGCCTACCCCGACGCCGAGCACTTCGAGACGGCCGTGTCGGCGGGCGCGTCGATCGCCGCGCGGGCCATCGGCGACGAGGTGGAGACGACCGTGCTCGCGGCGGGCCAGGTCGCGCACCGGGCCGGCGTGCGGGCCGCGCTGGACGCGCTGACCCGCTGCGACACCGGGACGGAGCCGCTGGTCGAGCTGGTGTCCCGGACCGTGCGGATCATGCCCGACGTGACCACGGCGGTCGTGGTGACCGGCCCGGTGCCGACGTTCGCCGAGTTGCAGTCGGTGCTCTCGGCGTTCGCCACCGAGGTGCGCACGGTGGTGGTCCGGGTCGACCACGACAACCGCACCGCGCTGACCGGTGACGTGCTGTCCCTGCGCGAGCTGAACGACCTGCCGGTGCTGCTGGCCGGGGGTGGTCTCGGGTGAGGCCGGGGCGGGCGGACCTCGCCGACGCCGGCTTCCTCGGCGCGCTGTTCGCGCTGGCGCTGGTGGGCTTCCACACCACCTACACCGGGTGGGCGTTCTTCGGCGCGGGCCTGGCCGGGCTGGCGCTGGGCGTGCTGGTCGGCTTCCTGGCCGCCCGGCTGCGCCAGCCGATGATCGCCGTGGCGTTCATGACCCTGGCGGTGTTCTTCCTGCTGGGCGGCGCGGTGGCGACCCGTGAACGGGTGGTCGGCGGCGTGCTGCCGACGCCGGAGAGCGTGACCGGGCTCGCCGACCTGTCGGTCAACGCGTGGAAGCAGCTGCTCACCACGCTGCCGCCGGTCGACGGCACCGGGCCGCTGCTGGTGATCCCCTACATCCTGGGCCTGCTGTGCGGTGCCGGCGGGTTCACGCTGGCCCGCCGGGTCCGGGCGAGCGCCGCGCCGGTCGTCGCGCCGCTGCTGGTGCTGGCCTCGGTGGTCCTGCTGGGCACCGGCGAGGAGCCGGTGGTCGTGCTCGGCGTGGCCTTCGCGCTGGTCGCGCTGGCCTGGGCCGGTGTCCGGTCCCGGCGGTCGCGCCGGTCGTCGGGCGGGCTGCGCCGGGCGGCCACCGCGCTGGTGCTGCTCGGCGTCGGCGGCGGCCTGGTCGGTGGGATCGGCGCGCTGCTGCCCGGCGCGGGGCACCGGGTGGTGCTGCGCGACCACGTCGAGCCGCCGTTCGAGATCGGCGTCTACGCGAGCCCGCTGGTCGGGTTCCGCAAGTACACCAAGGACGCCGACCAGCTCTGGGACCAGACGCTGTTCACCGTCAAGGGGCTGCCCGAGGGCGAGCGCGTCCGGATCGCCGCGCTGGACGACTACGACGGCTCGGTGTGGGCGGCCACCAACGGGCCGCCCCGGGAGGTCGGCGAGCGCAACGGGTTCCAGCGCGTCGGCGCGCGCATCCCGGCGACCGGCGCCGGCCGCGAGGTCGAGCTGGAGGTGACCGTGGAGGCCGCGTTCGAGTCCGCCGAGGAGGTCAACGCGTGGCTGCCCGGCGCGGGCAGGGCCACCCGGATCTCCTTCGAGGGCGAGCGGGCCGCGTCGCACACCGAGCAGCTTCGCTACAACCTGGCCACCGCCTCCGCGATCGTCGCCGACCGCCTGCGCGCGGGCGACAGGTACACCGTCACGGCCGTGCTGCCGCCCGGCGACCTGCCCGCAGACCTCCAGCCGGCGGGCCGGCCGGCCGTCGGCGACCTGGCGTTCGTGCGCGGCAAGGCCCAGCAGTGGGCGGGCGGCTCGCCGAACCTGGGCGAGAAGCTCCGCGCGGTGGCGACCTACCTGCGGGAGAACGGTGCGTACACCGACGGCGGGCCGGGCGAGGCCGAGTACCTGCCCGGCCACGGCCTAAGCCGGATGGCGGCGTTCTTCAACGCCGCCAAGCCGGTCGGCAACGACGAGCAGTACGCGGCGGCCTACGCGCTGGTCGCCAACCACCTCGGGATGCCCGCCCGGGTCGTGCTCGGCGCGACACCCGGCGCGGACGGCGTGGTGCGCGGCGAGCACGTGCACGCCTGGGTGGAGCTCCACGTGGCGGACGGCCGCTGGCTGGCCGTGTCGGACTTCGTGCCCGACCGCTCCAAGCGCCCGGACCGCAAGCCGCCCCAGCAGGTCGACAACACCGACGCGTCGATCGTGCCGCCGCCCAACGCGATGCGGCTGCCCGACTCGCTGACCGACGCCGGCCGGGTGGACGCCAACTCCGGGCGGCGCGGCATGGTCGGGGACGCCTGGCAGGTGCCGTCGTGGCTGCTCGGCGTCCTCACCTGGGCCGGGCCGCCGGTGCTGCTGGTGGTCACGGTGGTGGGGACGATCGTCCTGCTCAAGACCCGCCGGCGGGCGCGGCGGCGCTCCACCGGGCCGATGGCGCTGCGCGTCGCACGGGCGTGGCGCGACCTCGTGGACCACGCGCGCGACCTGGGCGCGAAGGTGCCGGTCGGGACGACCCGGCTGGAGGAGGCGGAGCACCTGGCGCACGCCTGGACGCCCGGGACGGTGGTGCCGCCCGCGTACACCTGGCCGGTGCGCGCGGGTGCGGAGCAGGTGCCCGCGTTCGTCGAGCCGACCGCGTACAGCCCGCTCCAGCTCCGGGACCTGGCACGGGCGGCGGACGCCACGGTGTTCGGGCCGGGGGAGCCGGGCGAGGGCGTGGTGGCGGAGTACTGGCAGCGCGTGGACGGGGCGCGGCGCTCGATGGGCCGTGGCCTGCCGTGGTGGCGGCGCTGGTTCGGCGTGGTCAACCTGAAGTCGTTCCGCAAGCGCTGAGGTGCCGCTCCCGGCGGTGGACCCGGGGCCGACGGAGCAGGGCGGCTGCCGACTCGTTCGAGTCGGCAGCCGCCCTGTGTCATCCGATCCGGGTCATCCGATCCGGGCTGTGCTGATCAGGTCAGCAGGCGCCCAGGTCCTGCCACACGGCCCAGGAGTTCGGGTGACCGGGCTCCGCGCCGGTGGAGTACCAGGTGGACTTCCACTTGTGCGAGTTGTGCGAGACCTCGTCGTTCGGCACGTACGCCGTCGACGCGCTCCACGCCGGGACGCCGTCGCAGCCGCCCGGACCGCCGCCGCCGGTCACCGTCAGGGTGTAGGTGGCGGTGTGCGTGCTGTCCGTGCCGGTGGCCGTCACCGTGATGGTGTACTGGCCCTCCGGCGTCGCCGAGGTCGTGGCGATCGTCAGGGTCGACGTCTCACCGGACTCGACGGACAGCGGGTTGAACGTCGCCGTGGCACCCGTCGGCAGACCCGTCGCCGAGAACCACACCTTGTGCGCCGAGCCGGCCGTGGTGGTCGTGCGCACGGTCGACGTGGCCGAGGCACCCGCCTGGACGCTGCCGCTGCTCGGGTCGAGGACCACCGAGAAGTCGTTCGCCGGCGGCTCGCCCCCGATCCGCAGCTGGTAGGTCGCCGAGTGCGTGGCCTGCGAGCCGGTACCCGTGACGGTCACCGGGTAGGTGCCGGCGGGCGTGGCCGAGGTGGTGGTGATGGCCAGCTTCGACGACTCGCCGGCCGCCAGCGTGGTCGGGGTGAACGTCGCCGTGGCGCCGGCCGGCAGGCCGGAGGCGCTCAGCGCCACCTTCTGCGACTCGCCGGAGGTCACCGTGGTGCCGACCGTCGTGGTGACGGTGCCGCCCGCGTTGGTCTCACCGCTCGCCGGGGTGAGCGCGATGGCGAAGTCGTCCTCCGCCGGGGCGGTGCCCACCGTGAGGTTGTAGGTCACGGTGTGCGTGGTGGCGCCCTGGCCGCGCACGGTCAGCGGGTAGGTGCCCGCCGCCGTGCCCGCCGCCACCGAGATGTTCAGCGTGGACGAACCGCCCGAGGTCACCGACGCCGGGGTGAGGGTCGCGGTCACGCCGTTCGGCTGGCCGGTCACGGTCAGCGCGACCGAGTGCGGCTGGCCGGTCACCGTCGTGGTGCGGACGGTCGAGGACGCGGTGCCGCCGGGGGCCACCGTGCCGGAGGACGAGCTCAGCTCCAGGCTGAAGTCGTTCTGCTGCTGCGGGGTGCAGGTCGGCTCGCCGGACTGGGCCGGGACGCTGATCGCCTGCCACGCCGCCTTCACCGCGTTGTACTGCGCGCAGGTCGGGTCGAGCGTCTTGGCCGCCGTCAGGGTGCCGACGCGGTACTTGAAGTGCGTCTGGGTCGACGTCTTCAGCAGCATCGCGTTGTAGAACACCCGGCCCGCCGCCTGGATGCCGATGCCCTTGACGGTGGAGCCGTCGCAGGTCGGGCTGCTCGGCTTGCCGCCGCCGGGGTTCGAGCCCTCGGCGAGCAGGTAGAACCAGTGGTTCAGCGGACCGGCCGCGGCGTGCACCTCGGTGCCGGGGATGGAGCTGGACCAGCAGTTCGGGTGGCCGCCGACGGCCTGCGGGTTGTACATGTTGCGGATCGGGCCCTGGCCGACCAGGTTGACCGACTCGCCGACGAGGTAGTCCGGGGTGTCGTACGGGGACGGCTCGTTGGCGTACGCCTCGGTCAGCGCGCCGAAGATGTCACCGGTCGCCTCGCCGAGGCCGGCCTCGCGGCCCGCGCCACCGGGGGTGTACTGGTCGAGCGCGTGGCCGTGCTCGTGGCCCACGACGTCCATCGACGCGATCCACTGGTTCGCGTTGTTCCGGCCGATCTCGATGTGCTGGCCGGTCCAGTAGGCGTTGACCTTGTCCAGGCCGACCTTGACCGTGACACCCCGGCCGTTGCCGTCGATGCCGTTGCGGCCCAGCCAGTTCTTCAGCATGTCCCACTGCTTCTGGGTGGACCAGAGCACGTCGGCGCAGCCGGTTTCCTTGCTGGTCGCCCGGCCGGTGCCGAACGAGTTGGACGACTTGGTGAACGGCTGGTTGGTGGCGTAGTCCACGCAGCGCAGGCCGGGCCGGGTGTCGTCCACGGTGCTGTTGTTGCTGGTGTCGATGTTCAGCGGGTTCGGGCCGTTCCACTCGCTCTGCCCGGTGCCCGCGTGGACGTCGTCCACCTGGTCCTCGACCACGCCGGTCTGGGCGTTGACGTAGACGTGCAGGCGGCTCGGCGCACCGGCCCGGGTGCCGGTCACCAGCACCTCGTAGACCAGCTTGTCCTTCTCGCCGGCCAGGACGGACAGGGTGCCGCCCTCGACCTTGTCCACGGTGGACAGCTGGGCGCGGGCGATGCCCTTCGCCCGTGCCACGCTGATCTTGGCCCGGGTGTCGACCGCGAGGGCGCCCTCGTTCGCGGCGACCGTGTCCAGGACCTTCCCGTCCGCGTCGGTGGCGACGACCGCGTCGCCACCGATGACCGGCAGACCCTTGTAGGTCCGGTCGTAGGACACGTAGTACAGGTCCTTCTTGCCGGGGACGCCGCCCTTGTGCACGGCGCGGCGTTGGAACTGCTCGTCAGGGCCCTTGGCCAGGGCGTCCAAACCGGACGCGGCGGCCCGGTCGGCCGCTGTCGTGGCCAGGGCGGTAGGGGTGGCCGGTGCCGTCGGCGCCGCTTGTGCGGCGCTCGACGCGGCCTGGACCGACAGTGCTACCAGGCACGCGGCCAGGTACACGCCGATACTGCGTTTCATGCCAGCTCCTCAGGCACGCAGGGAATACCGAGGACTCGGACGACGAATGTCCCAGTCACGAGCGGCGACCTCGATAAAAGCAAGTCCCTGTGTAACGCGCACGGGGTAGCCCTTCGAGGATTAACCGTTGCCAGTAGCCTCGGCCTACCCGATATTGAGCCCTTCGGGCCAATTGTCCAGGACCAGTGAGGAGGCTGGTCATACTGTCGGATCTATGGCCTTCCGATATGCCCCCGAACGGTCGGCATCCGAATTGTCGAATGCGCTCGGCGGTCCGTGCAGGCGCTGTCCGCTTTCGGATGCTGTCCGATTTCCGACGTCGGTTCGGACGGCTGCGCCGCAGGTCAGGGGCTTGGGAGTGGGGTTCGTGCTGGATCGGCCCGGCTCGTCCGGCCCGGACTCGCGCAGTGCCGGTCGCCGGCCCCGGTGCTCCGTCCGGGAGCCGGTGCCCGTGCTGTTTGCCGGATCGGCGGGTCGCGCCGGCCGACGGGATTCGCGGCAGCGCCACCCGGGACCGGGTGATATCGCGGCCGGCGCTGCTTCCTGCATACCCCTCGGAGCCCGCCGGGGAAACACCCGGCGGGTATCCGGGCGGGCAGAACACACGTTCGGCGGCGGAAATCCGCCGTGCGCCGGGACGTGCGGCCGGTGCGCGGGCCGACCGGCGGCCCGCGCGTCGGGCCGGTTGCGAACCCCGCGCACCCGGGCTCCGCCACGATGACCCGGTCGCGGTGGTGGAGCACGGGGGGAGCGCGGTGGACGTCGTGGAGTCGGACCCGCACCGGGCGGGGATCGCCGAGTTGGCCGAGTACCACCGGATCCGGCAGAGGGGCGCGACCCGGACCACGACGACCAGCCGGACTTCGACGCGGCGGTCGAGCGGATGCGCAACCCGTTCCCCGGGCTCGGCGAAGCGGCGTTCCGCGTGGTCCGGGACGCCGGCACGGCCGTGGCCGTCGCGTACGTGCGGTTCCCCGAGGACGAGAACGCGCACCTGGTCGTGGCCGACGTGGTCGTGCTCCCGGAGCACCGCCGGCGCGGCGTGGCCACGCGGGTGCTGCGGCACCTGGCGGTGGAGTTCGCCGCGCGGGACCGCCGCGTGGTCGAGGGGTGGCTGGTGCCGGAGGGCGGCCCGGGTGACCGGTGGGCCCGGTCGCCGGGCTTCCGCCCGGTCCGGGCGGTCGCCCGCCTGGTGCTGGACCTGACCACGGCCGACCGCTCGCTGTGGTACGTGCCGCCGCCCGCCGGGTACCGCCTGGTCCGGCGGCCCTGCCGGGTGCCCGACGAGTACCTGGAGTCCTACGCGGTGGCGCGCGGCGCGATCCACGACGCGCCGGCCGGCGCGACGGAGTTCCGGCCCCCGCAGTGGACCGCCCGGCAGGTGCGCGAGTCCGAGGAGGAGACCCGCGCGCAGGGCACCGACCACCGCGTGGTCGCCGCCCTGCGCGGTGACGAGGTGGTCGGCCCGAGCGAGGTGGTCATCCTGCCGCACGACCCGCACGAGGCGGTCCAGGGCGACACGGCGGTGCTCGCCGCCCACCGGGGCTGGGTTTCCGGCCGCTGCCGTCCTACCCGGTGCTCGCCTGCCCGGTGGCCGACCTGCTCTGACGGCTCAGCGCGCTTCCCGGGTGCGCCACAGCAGCAGCACGAAGTAGGGCGTGCCGACCAGGGCGATGACCAGCCCGGCCGGCACCTGCGCGGGCGCGATCACGGTGCGCCCCAGCGTGTCCGCGAGGCTCACCAGCACCGCGCCGACGGCCGCCGCGACCGGCAGGACCCGCGCGTGCCGGCCGCCGACCAGCGACCGCGCCAGGTGCGGCGCGACCAGCCCGACGAACGCCACCACGCCGATCGCCGACACCGCCGAGGCGGCCAGCACCCCGGCCGCCACCAGCACGAGCAGCCGCGAGCGCTCCACCCGCACGCCCAGCACGCGCGGCGTGTCCTCGTCCAGGACGTGCAGGTCCAGCTCGCGCTGCCGGGTCCACAGCAGCGGGGTCAGCGCGACCAGCGCGACCGCCACCGGCAGCACCTGCTCCGGGGTGCGGCCGTAGGTCGACCCGGACATCCAGGTCAGCGCCTTGGCCGAGTTGTACGGGTCCGAGGTGGCGATCAGCAGGGTGATCAGCGCCAACCCGCCGGACCAGGTGGCGATGCCGATGACCACCAGCCGGTCGGGGTCGACGCCGGACCGCCACGCCAGCCCGTAGACCAGCCCGAACGCCACCGCCGCGCCCAGCCCGGCGGCACCGGCGATCTGCCACGCGCCGGCCAGCGGCACGACGGTGATCAGCGTGATCGCGCCGACGCCCGCGCCGCCGGTGATGCCCAGCAGCCCGGGTTCGGCCAGCGGGTTCCGGCTCACCGACTGGATGCCGCACCCGGACACGGCCAGCGCCGCGCCGGCGGTCAGCGCGGCCAGCACGCGGGGGAGCCGCTGGTCCAGCACGAAGGTCAGCGCGGTCCCGGTCCGCCCGGTGGCCCAGTTGACCAGGTCGCCCAGCAGCACCACGCGGTCGCCGAGCATCATGCCGCCCAGCGGGGCGGCGACGACCAGCACCGCGAGCACCCCGCCGACCGCCCGCAGGCGTCCGCGCGACCCGGCCACGCCGACCCGCCCGGCGGGTGCCGCGCGCCCCGTCCGGCCGGACGACGAGCGCCCGCGCCGCGCCAGCCACACCAGCACCACCGCGCCGAGCAGCGTGGTGGCGACGCCGGTCGGCACGGCCAGCGCACCGGCCGACCCCAGCGCCGCGCGCAGCAGCACGTCCGCGCCCACCACGACCAGAATGCCGACGAGCCCGGAGACCGGCAGCAGCACCCGGTGCCGGCCCAACCCGGGCGCGAACGGCACGAGCAGCTTCACGATCACCGGCGCGCACAGGCCGACGAAGCCGACCGGCCCGGCGACGGTCACCGACGCGGCGGTCAGCGCCACGGTCAGCAGCACCGCGCCGATCCGGGTGCGCCGCACCTTCAGCCCGAGCACGGTGGCGTTGTCGTCGCCCAGCGCGAGCAGGTCCAGCGACCGGCCCATGGCGACCAGCGCCGCCACCGCGAGCGCCACCACGGGCGCCATCCGGGCGGTGGTGTCCAGGTCGGCGACGGTGAGCGAGCCGCTGCCCCAGGCGAACAGCCCGGTCGTCTCCTGCTCGTACATCAGCAGCAGGAGGATGGTCAGCGATTGCAGCGCCAGCGCCACCGCCGACCCCACCAGCACCAGCCGGGGGCTGGTCGACCCGCCGCCGGACAGCCCGAGCACGACCGCCGCCGCGCCGAGCCCGCCGACGAACGCGGCGGCGCCGGAGGGCAGCGCGGGCAGGCTCAGCCCGAACGCGGCGATGGCGACGACGGCCAGGTGCGCGCCCGCGTTGACCGCGAGCGTGTCCGGCGACGCCAGCGGGTTGCGCGCCACGGACTGCATCCCCGCGCCGGCCACGCCGAGGGCGACGCCGAGCAGCAGGGCGGTGAGCAGGCGAGGCAGGCGGGACCCGGCGAGCACCGCGCGGGTCGCCTCGTCGCCCTGGCCGACGAAGGCTTCGAGGACGTCGAGGACACCGGTGTCGGAGGTGCCCTGGGTGAGGTGGACGGCGGAGAGCACGACGATGAGCGCCGTGATCCCCGCCGTCACGGCGGCGGTGCGGAGCACGTCAGGACGTGGCGGCCCGGACCACCTGGTCGGCGATGTGGCCGACGGACGCCGGCCCGCCGAAGGTCCAGGTGCCGGGTGCGAGCTTGGTGATCTTCTTGGAGGTCACGAACGGCAGCCGCTGCCACACCGGGTTCTGCTCCAGGCCGGTGCTGAACACGTCCTCCTCGGACGCGCTGTAGATCATGATGGTCTTGGGGTCGGTGAGCGCGGACAGGCCCTCGACGTCGGTCTGGCCCAGCCCCCACTGCTCGTCGACCTTGCCGGTCCAAGCGTTCTTCAGGCCGACCTGCTCGGCGATGTCGGAGACCAGCGACCCCTTGCCGAACGGGCGGATGCTGACCGTGCTGCCCTCCATCCAGCCGTCGGTCATGAAGAACGGCGTGCCGGTCGCGCCCTTGGCCTCGACGGCCTTGCGGCCCTCGGCGAGCTTGGCGTCCATGTCGGACAGCAGCTCGTCGCCCTCGGCGGACTTGCCGACGGTCTTGGCGATCAGCTTCACGTCGTCGCGCAGCCGGTCGATGTTGCGGGTCGCGTCGCTGGTCTTGGTGACCACGACCGGGACGTACTTCTCCAGTTGCGGCACGAGGGTGGACTCGCGCTCCTCGGCCATCACCACCACGTCGGGGGCGAGCGCGACGATCGCGTCGACGCTGGGCTCGTTGCGCTTGCCGACGTCCTTGACCGAGGCGTCGAGGCTCACCTCGGAGTTCCACGTCTTGAGGCCCGCCAGGTCGGCCACGCCGACCGGCGCGACGCCGAGCGAGGCGAGGATCTCGGTCTCGGCCCACTCCAGGGCGACGACCTTCTTGGCCGGTGCCTTCAGCTCCACGGCCTTGCCCCGCGAGTCGGTCACCGTGACCGGGCCGCCGGCCGAGCCGGTCTCCCCGGTGGGCGGCGCGCTCTCGGTCGTGCCGCAGGCGGTCAGCAGGATCGCGGCAGCCGCGATCAGGGCGGGGATGCGCATGGTGCTCTTCTCCGTTGTGCTTCGGTCAGGCGGGGCGGGGCGCGCGCCGGCCCAGCGGGCGGCAGTGGACGGCCCCGGTCACCGGGTCGTCGGCGACGTGGACCGCGATGCCGTACGCCTCGGTGAGGTGCGCGGAGGTGAGGACGTCCCGGACGTCGCCGGCGGCGACCACCCGGCCCTCGGTGAGCAGCACCACCCGGTCGGCGACGGTCGCCGCGTGGTCGAGGTCGTGCAGCACCACGCCCACCGCCACGCCGTGGTCGTCCGCGAGGTCGCGGACGACGTCGAGGACCTCGACCTGGTAGCGCAGGTCGAGGTGGTTCGTGGGTTCGTCCAGCAGCAGCACGGAGGTCTCCTGCGCGAGGCAGGACGCGAGCCAGACGCGCTGGAGCTCGCCGCCGGACAGCTCGTCCACGCCCCGGTCGGCCATGCCCGTGACGCCGGTCAGCGCCATGGCCCGCTCGACGGCGGCGGCCCCTCCGGTGTCGACGCCGCGCCAGCCGGTGCGGTACGGGTGGCGCCCGTAGCCGACGACGTCGCGCACGGACACCCCGGACGGGGTGGGCCGGTGCTGGGTGAGCAGGGTGACCTCGCGGGCGAACTCCTTGCCCGACAGCGCGGAGCCGTGCCACACCCGGCGCTCGCCGAGCCGCACGTCCCCGCCGCGGGGCCGGTGCAGCCGCGCCAGCGACCGCAGCACCGTGGACTTGCCGGACCCGTTGGGCCCGACCAGCGCGGTGATCGTGCCCCGGTGCAGTTCGAGCGAGACGCCGTGGACGACGGTGCGGTCGTGGTGCGCGAGCACCAGGCCGTCACCGGCCAGCAGCGCGCCATCGCCCTTGGACATGTAGGGGAGCCTAACCTAAGCCGGCGGTTAACCCATACGGGCGTGATCTACTGCACTCAATGGCAGAGTTGATCACTCTCCGGAGTTGCGTCCGACCCAGGTTGTCCACCTGACGTGTACTCACCACGGACCGCGACCGGCACCACCACAACGGTCGAGGCGCGCCCCCGCGCCGATCGGCTTCGGGCCACCGCAGCCCGGCCCGCCGCGCTCCCCGGAACCCGCAGGTCACGGCCTCGCGTGCGACCGCGACCCCCGCACCGGCCGCCGGGCGCCCCGCGAAGTGCGGACACCCTCGGCACGTCGGGGTTGCGCCAAGGGAGGGACACCGCTGCCCGAACGTGTGGAACCACCGCTGGAGGGCTTGGCCCACGCGCCCCGCGACTGGTTGCGTGCTCCCGGTATCCGCGTGGTCCGGACCGCCGGGTCACCCAGAGGAGGGCACGAGCCGATGCAGCCGTTCCAGTTGCCGGAGTTCTACATGCCCTACCCGGCGCGGCTGAACCCGAACCTGGAGCGCGCGCGGGCGCACAGCAAGGCGTGGGCGCACGGCATGGACTTCATCGACGTCCCCCAGCACGGCACGGTCATCTGGACCGACCACGACCTCGACTCGCACGACTACGCCCTCCTGTGCGCCTACACCCACCCGGACGCGTCCGCCGACGACCTCGACCTGGTCACCGACTGGTACGTGTGGGTCTTCTACTTCGACGACCACTTCGTGGAGCTGTACAAGCGCAACCCCGGCGACATCGCGGGCGCGAAGGCGTACCTCGACCGGCTGCCGCTGTTCATGCCGGTCGACGGCGTGATCGGCGCCGAGCCGACCAACCCGGTCGAGAAGGGCCTCAAGGACCTCTGGGAGCGGACCGTCCCGGCGCACTCGGTGGACTGGCGCCGGCGCTTCGCCGACAACACCAAGCACCTGCTCGACGAGTCCATGTGGGAGCTGCACAACATCAGCGAGGGCCGGCTGGCCAACCCGATCGAGTACGTCGAGATGCGCCGCAAGGTCGGCGGGGCGCCGTGGAGCGCGAACCTGGTCGAGCACGTCACCGGTCTGGAGGTGCCCGCGCGGATCGCGCTGTCGCGCCCGCTGGGCGTGCTGCGGGACACCTTCTCCGACGCCGTGCACCTGCGCAACGACCTGTTCTCCTACGAGCGGGAGGTGCTGGACGAGGGCGAGCTGAGCAACGGCGTCCTGGTGCTGGAGAAGTTCCTCGACATCCCGACCCAGGAGGCCGCCGAGGCGGTCAACGACCTGCTCACCTCGCGCCTGCACCAGTTCGAGCACACCGCCGCCACCGAGGTGCCGCCGCTGCTCGACGAGCACGCGGTCGACCCGCTGGGCCGGCTCGCCGTCGCCGCCTACGTCAAGGGGCTCCAGGACTGGCAGTCCGGCGGCCACGAGTGGCACCTGCGGTCCAGCCGCTACATGAACGACGGCGCGGTGGGCGCCGACCCGGTGCCCGGCGGCCCGACCGGGCTGGGCACGCGGGCGCTGCGCTCGCTGCTCGACACCGCGCCGCAGCGGTTGCGCGCCCACGGCCACGTGCCGTTCGGCGAGGTGCCGCCGCTGCCGGAACCCGCGCTGGAGATGCCGTTCCCGGTGGCGGTCAGCCCGCACTGGCCGGACGCCCTGGAGCGCAGCGTCCGGTGGGCGGCGGAGATGGGCATCTTCGCGGACGGCACCGGCGTGTGGACCGAGGAGCGCGCGCGGGACTACGACGTCTCGCTCTGCTCGGCGGGCATCGACCCGGACGCCACGGCCGACGAGCTGGCGGCGTCGGCGAAGTGGCTGCTGTGGGGCACCTACGCCGACGACTACTACCCGCTGGTGTTCGGCCGGCCCGGCGACCTGCCCGCCGCGAAGGTCGCCACCGCCCGGCTCAAGCAGCTCGCGCCGTTGGCGGGCTCGGCGGAGATCGCGCCGGTCAACGCGATGGAGCGCGCGTTGTCCGACCTCTGGACGACGACGGTCGCGTCGAAGGCTCCGGCGAACCGGCAGCAGCTGCGGCACTCGCTGGACGCGATGCTGGACGCCTGGCTGTGGGAGCTGGCCAACCAGCACGCGCACCGCGTGCCCGACCCGGTGGACTACCTGGAGATGCGCCGGCGGACGTTCGGCTCCGAGCTGACCATGAGCATGAGCCGGCTCGGCCACGGCGCGCTGGTGCCCGAGGAGGTCTACCGCACGCGGGCGATGCGCAACATCGAGAACTCCGCCAGCGACTACGGGGCGCTGACCAACGACCTGTACTCCTACCGCAAGGAGGTCCAGTACGAGGGCGAGCTGCACAACCTCGTGCTGGTGACGCAGACGTTCCTGGACGTCGACGTGCACCGGGCGTACGCGGTCGTGACGGACCTGGCGAACCAGCGGCTGCGGCAGTTCCGGCACTCGGTCGAGTTCGAGCTGCCCGCGCTGTTCGAGGAGTTCGGGCTGGACGCCGCCGGGAAGGCGGCGATCCGGGCCTACGTCACCGAGTTGCAGGACTGGATGGCCGGGGTGCTGCACTGGCACCGGGAGGTCCGGCGCTACGACGAGGACAGCCTCAAGCGGCACTTCGGCGACCGGGGGACCGTTGCGCCCCAAGTGTTCCGGGGCCCGACCGGGCTCGGCACGGCGTCCACCCGGATCGTGGCGGCCCACGGCTGACCGGCGCTCCCGGGCCGGGGCGGTCCGGTGGTCAGCGTGCCACCGGCTGCCGGGTCCGGGGCCGTCCGGTGGTCAGCGTGCCACCGGTTCGCCGACCGGCTGCCGGGTCCGGCCCAGCCGGACGAGCAGGTCTGCGGCGTGCTCCGGGCCGGGCAGCGCGGCCAGCTCGGCCCGCAGACGTTCGGCGGCCCGGCGGTGCTCCGGCTCCGCGAGCAGGCGCGACACCGCCGCGCGGACGTCCTCGGGGGTCGCGGTGACCGCGTCGAGGGCCAGGCCCGCGCCGAGGGCCGCGCAGCGCTCGGCGTTGGCCGGCTGGTCCGCGCCGAGCGGGAGGACGAGGTGCGGCAGGCCGTGCGCCACCGCGCCCATCACGGTGCCCGACCCGCCGTGCGACACGACCACGTCGGTGCGCGGCAGCACCTCCTCCTGCGCCACGTACCGCTCGATCCGGACGTGCGCGGGCTGCGGTCCGAACCCGGCCGGGTCGACGTGCCTGCCGACGGTGACCAGCACGTCGGCCGGCAGCTCGCGCAGGCCGGCGATCACCCGCTCGAACAGGTCCCCGGACTCCAGGCCGAACTCGGTGCCCAGCGTGAAGTAGACGGACGGCCGGGCGGAGCGGGAGGCGGCGGTCGGGACCAGCCGGACGGCGTGCTCGGTGGCGTGCCGCCACGCGCCCGGCGCGCGCAGGGACGGCGGGAACGGCGACAGCACCAGGTACCGGCCCGGTGCGGTCAGGTCGGGGTCCGCCGGCAGGCCGCACTCCCGCCGCACCTCGTCCAGCGGCTCGGCCACGACGTCCGGCCGGATCAGCGCGCCGGCCGCCGTCACCCGGACGACCGCGTGCGGGACGCCCCGCAGCTCGGCGGCGAGCGCGGCGGAGAAGTCGAACTCGTCGCAGACCACGACGTCCGGCCGCCAGTGCTCCACCAGCGGCTGGACCAGCGGGAGCCGCGCGCGGGCGCCCCGGCGGGCGAACAGCTCGCGCACCTCCCAGTCGCACACCTCGGGGTCCGGCGGTGTCAGCGGTCCGCGCTCGCGCGGCGCCGGGTCGGACGCCGGGCCCAGTCGGTGGAACGGGAACCCGGCCCGCTCGACCAGGCCGCGCACCGGGTCGGACGCCGCCCACAGGACGGTGTGGCCGGCTTCGGCGATCGCCCGGGAGATCGGCAGCACCGGGTTCAGGTGGCCGGGGCCACCGACGCAGGTGAACAGGAAGCGCACCGCGCCACCCTGCCGGCCCCGGCCTGTCGGGGCCACGGAATTTCGGGCCGCCGCAAGCCCTCCGCCGCTCACCGGGTCGCTCACGGCCCGGTCTCGCAGCGGCCGACGCGCAAGCCCACCGGGACGCCGAACGCCGGCCGTTCACCGCCCGGTGTCGCGGCGGCCGGTGGCCAGGGCGGCGGTGCCCGAGGCGGCCAGCGCGGTCAGCACGGCGACGCCGACCCGGAAGCCGGTCACGCCGTTGCCCGCCAGGTCCGCCGCCAGGGCCGCGACCGCCGGGCCGACCGTCGCACCGAGCATCCGCGCCGTGGAGCTGAGCCCGCCCACCGCGCCCTCCGCGCCCGCCGGGGCCACGGACATCAGCAGCGTGTTGATCGCCGCGTTGAACAGGCCCTGCCCCACTCCCAGCACCGCCAGCCGCCAGCACAGGCCCCCCATGTCGTCCACCGGCAGCAGCAGCACCAGCATCCCGACCACCGTCACCGCCGCGCCGACCAGCGCGAGCAGCCCCGGGCCGTAGCGGTCTGCCAGGGTGCCGGCCACCGCCGACAGCGCGCCCACCCCGCCCACGAACACCAGCAGCGCCACGCCGACGTCCTCGGGGCCTCCGCCGAGCACGTCCGTCACGTAGTACGGCACCAGGAAGAACATCAGCCCGCCCAATGCCGCGAACACCAGCAGCGCGACCAGCGGCCGGGCGAACCGGCCGTGGCGGACCATCTCCAGCACCGGCCGCGACCCGGGCAGCCGGGCCCACAGCACGGCGAGCGCCACCGCCACGAGCGCCACCCACGGCCGGTCCTCGAACGCCAGCAGCACCGCCGTGACCGCGCCGCCCAGCAACACCGCCTCCAGCCACAGGCCGCGATCCGGGAACGGCAGCCCGCGCCCGTCGCCGCGCACCGACCGCAGCACCAGCACCACCACCACGACCAGCAGCGGCACCTTGAGCAGGAACACCGCGCGCCAGCCGAACGCACCCGCCACCAGGCCGCCCAGCGGCGCACCGGCCATCCCGCCGACGGTCATGATCGTCATCACGTACCCGACGGCCCGCCCGCGCCGGTGCGGCGCGACCGCCGCCACCACCACCGGCAGGTAGCCCGCCACCACCAGCGACGCCGCCAGCCCTTGCAGCACCCGACCGAGCAGCAGCACCCAGAACGCGGGCGCGAGCGCCGTCAGGGCGCTCGCCAGGCCGACCCCGGTCGTGGCGAGCAGGAACGCGCGGCGCACGTCGGTGCGGTCCACCCACCGCCCGGCCGGGATGGCGACGGCCGCCATCGGCAGCGTGTAGGCCAGCAGCACCCACGCCGTGGCGGACGGCCCGACGTCCAGCTCCGCCCCCGTGCCGGGCAGCGCCACGGCCGCGACGGTCATCTCCGAGGTGACCGCCAGCATCGCCACCGCGAGTGCCACGACCGGTGCCCACCGCGTTCCCACCTGCGCTTCCTGTGTCATGACCTGAAGTTAGGTGCAGGTGTGCGCCGGTCGAATCCGTCGACCGACCAGTCATCCGACAGATGCCCGGCCGCCGCGCCCGTCCCTAGCGTTGCGGCCATGGGAGACAACGTGATCAAACTGGCCGTGATCGTCGGCAGCACCCGCAAGGGCCGCTTCGCACCGGTCGTCTCGAACTGGTTCGCGGGGCAGGCGCGGCAGCGCGGGGACGTCGAGGTCGACGTGCTCGACCTGGCGGACGTGGGGCTGCCCGACGTGCTGCACGGGTTCGGCGAGGAGCCCGCCGACGAGGTGAAGCTCGTCTCGCCCCGGCTGGCCGAGGCGGACGCGTTCGTCGTCGTCACGCCCGAGTACAACCACAGCTTCCCCGCGCCGCTCAAGAGCGCGATCGACTGGCACTACACCGAGTGGCAGGCCAAGCCGGTCGGGTTCGTGTCCTACGGCGGGGTCGGCGGCGGGCTGCGGGCGGTCGAGCAGCTCCGGCAGGTCTTCGCCGAGCTGCACGCGGTGACCGTGCGGGACACCGTCAGCTTCCACGGCGCGTGGTCGCGGTTCGACGACGACGGCGGGCCGGTGGACCCGGAGGGCGTGAACGGGGCCGCGAAGACCATGCTCGACCAGCTCGTCTGGTGGGGGTCGGCGCTGCGCGAGGCCCGCGCCGCGCGGCCGTACGGGTCCTGACGTGCGCGCCGTCCTGCTGCACCGGTTCGGGCCGCCGACCGGGCTGCGCTACGAAGAGGTCGCGGACCCGGAGCCCGGCCCCGGCCAGGCGCGGATCGCGGTGCGGGCCGCCGGCGTGCACCTGGTGGACGCGGTGGTCCGGCGCGGGTGCGCCGGGTGGCTGCCCCGGCCGGAGCTGCCGGCCGTGCCGGGCAGCGAGGTGGCGGGCGTGGTCGACGCGGTCGGCCCCGGCGTGCCGGGCTCGTGGCTCGGTCGGCGCGTGGTGACCCAGCTCGGCCTCGCCCACGGGGGGTACGCCGAGCTGGCCGTGCGCGAGGTCGGGGCGCTGCACGCCGTCCCGGACGGGCTCGGGTTCGCCGAGGCGGTGGCGATGATCTGCACCGGCGGGACGGCGCTGGGGGTGTTGGCGGCGGCAGCGCCGGGACCGGACGACGTCGTGGTGGTGACCGCCGCCGCCGGCGCGGTCGGGCACCTGCTGGTGCAGGGCGCGTCCCGGGCCGGCGCGCACGTGGTCGGGCTGGCCGGGTGCGCCGCCAAGCGGCCGGTGGTGCTGCGGTCGGGCGCGGCGGTCGCCGTGGACCACCGGCAGGACGGGTGGGCGGACCGGGTGCGGGCGGAGCTGGCCGGGCGCGAGGTGACGGCGGTGCTGGACGGCGTGGGCGGCGCGCTCGGGCGCGGCGCGCTGGACCTGCTCGGGCCCGGCGGGCGGGTGGTGATGTTCGGGTTCTCGTCGGGTGAGCCGACCGAGGTGACCACGGCGGACCTGTTCGAGCGGGCGCTGAGCGCGACGGTCGCGGTCGGGCCGCACGTGGCCCGGCGCGCGGGCGGGCTGCGCGCGCTGGAGGCGCGGGCGCTGGCGGGCGCGGCGTGCGGCCGGGTCGCCCCCGTGGTGCGGTGCTACCCGCTGTCCGGGGCGGCGCGGGCGCACGAGGACCTGGAGGGCCGGCGCACCGCCGGCAAGGTCGTCCTGGTTCCGGCCGGCTAGGGTGCGGGACGTGCTGCACGGGCGTTCTTCCGCACTCGCGCGGGTCGACGGGCTGCTGGCCGACGCCCGCGCGGGCCGCAGCGGCGCGCTGGTCGTGCGCGGCGAGGCGGGCATCGGCAAGTCGGCGCTGCTCGACCACATCGCGGCGGACGGGTTCCGGGTGCTGCGCGGCGTCGCCGTCGAGTCCGAGTCCGGGCTGCCCTTCGCCGGGCTGAACCTGCTGCTGGGGCGGGTGGTGGACCACGTGGACCGGCTGCCGCCCACCCAGGCGTCGGCGCTGCGGGCCGCGCTCGGCCTGGCCCCCGCCGACGGCGGCGAGCACTACCTGGTCGGCCTCGCGGTGCTCACCCTGCTCGCCGACCTGGCGGAGCAGGGACCGGTGCTGTGCCTGGTGGACGACGCGCACTGGCTGGACGCCGGGTCGTCGGACGCGCTGGTGTTCGCCGCGCGCCGGCTGGGCGCCGAGGGCGTGGTCATCGTCTTCACCGCGCGGGACCTGCACGCGCCGCCGTTCCCCGCGCACGGGCTGCCGGAGCTGCGGCTGGGCGCGCTGTCCGGGGAGGAGTCCTCGGCCCTGCTCGCCGAGCACGCCGCCGACCTGCCCCGGTACGTGCGGGACCGGATCGCGGCCGAGGCGGGCGGGAACCCGCTGGCGCTGCTGGAGCTGCCGGCCGCGCAGCGCGAGGGCCACCTGCCCGCCGCGCACGCCCACCGGGTGGGCGCGCTGCCCACCCACAGCCGCATCCAGCAGACCTTCGCCGACCGGATCGGCGCGCTGCCCGAGGCGACGCGGGACCTGCTGCTGGTCGCGGCGGCCGACGACACCGGCGACCCGGGCGTGGTGTTCGAGGCGGCCGGGGCGCTCGGCGCGGGCGTGGCCGACCTGGAGCCGGCCGAGCAGCGCCACCTGCTGCGCTCGGACGACGGGCGGCTGACCTTCCGGCACCCGCTGATCCGCGCGGCGGCCTACCGGGGTGCGCCGCTGGTGCGCCGGCTCGCGGTGCACCGGGCGCTGGCGGGCGTGCTCGCCGACGACCACCGGCGGGCGTGGCACCTGGCCGCCGCGACCACCGCGCCGGACGAGGAGGTCGCGGCGGCGCTGGCGCGGTCGGCCGAGGACGCGCGCGGGCGCGGCGGGTTCGCGGCCGTGGCGGCGGCCTACCAGCGGGCGGCGGAGCTGACCCCCGACGCGGCCCGGCGCGGGCGGAGGTTGACCGCCGCCTCGGCCGCCGCCGCCGAGGCGGGGCAGTTCGAGCGGGCCGCCGGGCTCGTCGACCAGGCGGCCGAGCTGGTGGGCGACCGGCTGGAGCACGTGCGCCTGTTCCGCATCCGGGCCTCGCTGGCGGGCGAGCGGGGCCGGCCCGACGAGGCGGCGGCCACGCTCGCGCGGGCCGCGCGGTGCGCCGTGCCCGACGACCCCGACCTGGCGGGGGAGCTGCTGTTCGGCGCCGTGCAGAACGCCTGGACGGCCCGGGACTTCGACGCCGTGCGGGCGATCGCGGAGCAGTCCGCCGGGCTGCCCGTCGAACGGGCGGTGCGGGCCGTGGCCCGGGCCGCGCTGGGCCTGGAGGGCGCGGACGTCGCGGGCGGGGTCGGCGCGGTGCAGGAGCTGCTGTCCACCGAGCACGCCTGTTGGCAGGGCAACCCGGCGGTGGCCTGGTGGCACCTGGTCGTCGGGGACGACGAGGGCGCGCACGAGCGGGCGGTGGCGCTGGAGCGGGAGTGCCGCGCGGCGGGCGCGCTGGGCGTGCTGCCCCGGGCGCTGGCCTACCTGGCCCGGGTGCAACTGCACCAGGGCCGGTTCCACGACGCGTGCGCCACCGCCGAGGAGGGGCTGCGGCTCGCCGACGACATCGGCCAGGTGTTCAGCGTCGGCTACCTGCACAGCGTGCTGACCGAGCTGGCCGCGATCGAGGGCGCCGGGGAGCGGTGCCGGGAGCTGGCCGCGACCGCGCTCGGCGGGCCGCCGGCCGCCGTCCTGGCGCGGTGCGCGCTGGCGCTGCTGGACCTCGGGCTGGGCCGGTACGAGGCGGTGCTGGACCGGCTCGCGGACGTCGCCGGCGGCGCGCACCGGCTGTACGCGATCGGCAGCCTGCCGGACCTGGTGGAGGCGGCCGTGCGGGCGGGGCGGCCGGAGTTCGCGGCGGACGGCGCGGCCTGGTACGCCGAGTGGGCGCGGACCACCGGCCGGCCGTGGGCCCGCGCGGTCGCGGCGCGCTGCCGGGCGTTGCTGACCGACGAGGAGCGCTGGTTCACCGAGGCGGTCGACCTGCACCGGGCACCCGGCCGGCCGTTCGAGCGGGCGCGGACCGAACTGCTCTACGGCGAGTGGCTGCGCCGGCACCGCCGCCGGGGCGAGGCCCGCAGGCACCTGCGCTCGGCGCTGGACGCCTTCGACCGGCTCGGGGCCGCGCCGTGGGCGACCCGCGCCCGC
Organism: Actinosynnema sp. NPDC050436; assembly: GCF_040655415.1. Classification (NCBI taxonomy): domain Bacteria; kingdom Bacillati; phylum Actinomycetota; class Actinomycetes; order Pseudonocardiales; family Pseudonocardiaceae; genus Actinosynnema; species Actinosynnema sp. NPDC050436. The sequence continues at coordinate 108,830 of NZ_JBFAJV010000005.1, forward strand.
ACCGAGCTGCGGGCGACCGGCGAGAGCCACGCCCAGCCGGGACCGGACCCGTTGAGCGCCCTGACGCCGCAGGAACTCCAAGTGGTGCGGCTGGCCGCGCAGGGACTGAGCAACCGGGACATCGGCGCGCAGCTGTTCCTCAGCCCGCGCACGGTCGGCTACCACCTCTACAAGGCGTACCCGAAGCTGGGCGTCGCCTCCCGCGTCGAACTGGGCCGCCTCGACCTGCCCGCCTGACCCCTGGGGTGGCCCGTCGCCGGGCGACGCGCGGTCGCCGGAGCGCCGAGTGGTCTAGACCCATTGACTTGATCTCGCCGGCGTGTTCACGCTGGACACCCGGTGGCCGCCGCCTGCTCCCCGAGGAGGTCCCACGGTGAAACCCCGAGCAAGGGCGGCGCGCGCGCTCGCCGTCCTGTCGCTGGTCGGCGCAACCGTCGCGTGGAACGTCAGCTCGGCACCCGCGCCCGCCGTCGCGGCCGAGCCCCTCCAGAGCGTCGTGCCGGTGCCGGTGTCCGTGCAGGCGGTGCCCGGCGCGGCGCACACGTTCAGCGCCACCAGCAAGATCTACACCACCGCGTCGGCGCGCGGCGTCGGCGACCACCTGGCCGGGGTGCTGCGCCCGTCCACCGGGTACCCCTTCCCGGTCGAGGACACCACGGGCACCCCCGCCGACGGCATCGCGCTGCTCCTCGGCGGGGCCCCGCCGGCCGTCGGCGACCAGGGCTACCAGCTCACCGTCGCCACCGCCGCGATCACGATCCGCGCCAACACCGCCGCCGGCCTGTTCGCCGGCGTGCAGACCCTGCGCCAACTGCTGCCCGGCAAGGTGGAGAGCAGCACGCCGCAGGCCGGGCCGTGGACCGTGCCGGGCGCGACCGTCACCGACCACCCCCGGTTCACCCACCGGGGCGCGATGCTCGACGTCGCCCGGCACTTCCACCCCGTCGGCACGGTCAAGCGCTACCTCGACCAGCTCGCGCTGTACAAGATCAACTACTTCCACCTGCACCTCACCGACGACCAGGGCTGGCGGATCGTCGTGGACAGCTGGCCGAAGCTGGCCACCCACGGCGGCAGCACGCAGGTCGGCGGCGGCCCAGGCGGGTACTACACCAAGGCGCAGTACCAGGAGATCGTCGCCTACGCCGCCGCGCGGCACATCACCGTGATCCCCGAGGTCGACCTGCCCGGCCACACCAACGCGGCGCTGGCCTCCTACGCCGAGCTGAACTGCAACGGCGTCGCGCCCGGCCTGCGCACCGACATCGCGGTCGGCTACAGCTCCCTGTGCGTCGGCAAGGACATCACCTACAAGTTCGTCGAGGACGTCATCCGGGAGATCGCCGAGCTGACCCCCGGGCCGTACTTCCACATCGGCGGCGACGAGGCCAGCGCCACCACCGACCAGGACTACCGGACCTTCATGAACAAGGTCCTGCCCCTGGTCGCCAAGTACGGCAAGAAGGCCATGGGCTGGCACGAGTTCATCAAGACCACCACCGACACCACCGCCGTGCCGCAGTACTGGGGCACCACCACGTCCAACGCCGTGGTGCAGGCCGCCGCCGCACGCGGCGCGAAGGTGCTCATGTCCCCGGCCAACAAGGCGTACCTCGACATGAAGTACAACCCCAGCACGCCGCTCGGCCTGAGCTGGGCCGGGATGATCGAGGTGCAGGACGCCTACAACTGGAACCCCGGCACGCACCTGAGCGGCGTGCCCGAGTCGGCGGTCCGGGGCGTCGAGGCCCCACTGTGGACGGAGACGATCGTGACCCCGGCGCACGTCGACTTCATGGCGTTCCCGAGGCTCGCCGCGATCGCCGAGCTGGGCTGGTCGCCGTGGTCGACGCACAACTGGGACGCGTTCAAGGTGCGGCTGGGCGCGCAGGCGCCGCGCTGGACCGCGCTGGGCATCGGCTTCTACCGGTCGACCCAGGTGCCGTGGGACAACGGCGGCACGACCACCACGACCACCACCACGACGACCGGCGTCCCGTCGGGGTCGTGGGCACCGTGGACCAGCTACTCGACGGGCAACGAGGTCACCTACAGCGGCGGCACGTACCGGTGCCGCCAACCGCACACCTCGCAGCCGGGGTGGGAGCCGACCAGCGCGCCGGCGCTCTGGCAGCGCATGTGACGCACCTGACCGGGAGGCGTGCCCGGCACGCCTCCCGGTCAGGTGATCCGGGCCGCCGCCACCGGCCGCCGGGCCACCGGGTAGGTGCCCGAGGACGACGTGTTGACGCTCCACCGGTAGCGGGTGAACCCGCCGGTCTCGTCGCAGGCGTAGAACATCATGTGCCCGAAGCCCGCGCCGGTGGTCGCCGCGCCGGCGTGGAAGATCCGGCTGTCCGGGTACGCGGGGTAGCCGCCCACGCCGTGCAGGCCGTGCGGCTCGGCCGTGCAGTCCACGACCTCCACCGCGTACTGGGTCTCGCCCGGGAAGTTCAGGCTCGCCACGGGCGCGGTGTAGGTGCCGCGCACGGACCGCACCAGCACGATGTGCCCGGTGTTGGTGTCCTGGTCGTTGCGGTAGTCGATGGCGACGAGGTCGCCGGGGCGCAGGTCGGCCACCCGGCGCACGGCCTGGAAGTGCGGCACGCCGCCGCGCGCGAAGACCTCCCGGTAGTCCCGGGCGAACGGGCTGGCCGACCCGAAGTGGGTGCGCAGGAACTTCGCGGTGGCCCAGCGGTAGGTGCGCCGGAGCACGGCGGTCTGGAACGACGCGCACTGGCTGTGGTTGCGCCAGGTCGACGCGTCGCCGGGCGACCCCCACCGCACGACGTTGGGCTGGTCGGGGTCCTTGTAGGTGTTGTTGGCCAGCGGGCACGTGGGCAGCGACAGGTAGCCGACGAGCTGTTCGGCTTCCAGCAGGTGCGGTGTGGACGTCCGGTGTGGACCCGGCGCGCGGGCGTCGTCGGGCGCGGTCGGCCTCGGGGGCGCGAACGCGGTTCCCCCTCGGCGCGATCTGCGGGACACGTCCATCGGGCGACTCCCCCCATCGGTGTGCGGGCCCGCACACGGTAGACGACGGGGGCGTCCGGTCAGCGGATGTAGACCAGGACCAGCGTGGTCAGGACGGTGCAGCCGGCGAGCACCGAGGCCAGGCCCATCAGGGCGGCACCGGCCGAGAGCAGGACGCGGGTGAGCAGCCCGAGCACCCGGCGCAGCAGCCGGACCAGGCCCAGGACCAGGGTCAACGCGCCCAGCAGGACGACGACGACCAGCGTCGAGGAGGTGGGTTCGGCGGACCCGGTGATCACCCAGGGCGACTTGGCGGCGGCGTTCAGCACCGAGAAGGCGGCCGGCGTGCCGCTAGGTCCTGCACGAGGACGTCGCCCACTTCTACCGGGGGCCGAACCCGTTCAACCACAAGCGGACGGTCACGATCTGCAACGGCATCTACGGCCGGGGGACCCTCGGCGCGGTGCGCGCCCTCACCGACGAGCGGTTCCGCGACCGCAACGCGGAGTACCTGCGCAAGACCTTCGCCGGCCTGGCCGCCTACAGCGTGCTGACCCGGGTGTCGGTGGTGAACGGGCGGGTGGTCACCCCGGACTGGAACCTGCCCGAGTCGCGGCTCTACGAGCGGCCGGAAGGCCGGGCTTGACCAGCACCGCCGAACCGCGCGCGGTCCGGCACCACGGATCGCACCGCGACCTGCTGCGGGCGGCGGCGGGAGGGGCCGCGCCGACGTCGGCGGTCGACGCCGTCGTCGTGCCCACCGCGCGGCACCCCGCCGCCCTCCGGACCGCCCTCGACGTGGGCGCCGAACTGGGCTGCGTCGTGGTCGCGCTGTGCAGCCGCTACTCGTCGGCCGACCAGGTCGCCGCGCGCGCCCGGCCCGACGTCGAGCTGGTCGCCGTGGACACCGACCGGCTGCCCGCCGGGCTGCTGCCCGAGTTCGAGACCACCACCCGGCCGGCCGGCACGATCTTCGAGCGGCGGGTGGACACCAGCCTCAAGCGCAACCTCGGGCTGCTGCTCGCGGGCGTGGTCGGCTGGGAGCGGATCGCGTTCCTGGACGACGACATCGCGGTGCCCGACCCGCAGGCCCTCACCCGCGCGGCGGGCCTGCTGGACACCTGTGACGCGGCAGCCCTGGCCGTGGAGGGGTTCCCGGACAACTCGGTGGTGTGCCACGCCTACCGCGAGGTCGGCGGCGCGCAGGACACCTTCACCGGCGGTGGCGCGCTGGTGGTCGGGCGGTCGCTGCTGCGGTCGTTCTTCCCGAACGTCTACAACGAGGACTGGTTCTTCCTGCTCGACGACCGGGGCATCGGGTCGTCGGCGGTGGTGGGCCGGGCGGTGCAGAAGCCGTACGACCCGTTCGCCAACGACCAGCGGGCGCGGTCCGAGGAGTTCGGCGACTGCCTGGCCGAGGGCCTGTTCGCGCTGCTGGACGACGGCGGCTCGCTGGAGCACGCGGACGCGGGCTTCTTCGCGCGGTTCATCGCCGACCGGCGGGCCATGATCAGCGACATCGTGGACCGGGTCGCGGCCCGGCCGCCCTCAGAGGAGCGGGACCGGGTGCTGGTGGCGCTCAAGGCGGCCCGGGGCCGGTGCCTGCGGATCACCCCGCAGCTCTACGTGGACTACCTGGCGGCCTGGCGGCGCGACCGCCGGGTGTGGCGGACCCACCTGGCGGACCTGCACGCGCGGCTGCTTCCCGGCGGGCGCCACTACCGGCCGGCCGGGCTCGGCCTGGAGAAGGCGCTGGTCGAACTGGGCCTGGTGGACCTCGCCCGGCACCTGCCGGCCCGGCCGCCGGGTGGCGGGCCGACCGGGCAGGCGCCTCCCATGTGGCGGAACGCTCAGTGATCCCGTCCGGCGGGCGATTAGGCTCGTCGGACCGGTGGTGGGCGAGCGTGGAGGCTGTGGGATGACGAGCACCGATGGTCGGCAGAAGTGGCTGACCGTCGCCGACGAGGTGGCCGGGGCCCTGCGGGTCGACGCCGCCGAGCGGGACCGGGCCGGGGCCGAACCGGTGGCCGAGGTCGAGGCGCTGCGGCGGTCCGGCCTGCTGTCGGTCCGCGACTGGGGCACCCAGCAGGCGGTGACCCGGGTGGTCGCGGCGGCGGACGCCAACGTCGGGCACCTGCTCGGGTACCACTACCTCCAGGTCTGGCGGCGCGGGCTGTTCGACGGGCCCGTGGTCGAGGAGGACGCCGACCTGTTCTGGGCCGGCGTGAGCAACCCGCTCGACGCCGCCCTGGAGCTCACGCCGGCCGGCGACGGGTTCACCGTCAGCGGGCGCAAGACCTTCGCCACCGGCGCGTCCGTCGCCGACCGGCTGGTGGTCAGCGCGACTCGCGCCGACACCGGCCGCAAGCTCACCTTCACCCTGGACGCCCGGTCCCCGGGCATCCGCTACGCCGGGGACTGGGACAACATCGGCCAGCGCCTGACCGCCAGCGGCGGCGTGGCGTTCGACGCCGTGCGCGTGCCCGCCGACCGCGTGCTGGGCGAGCACGACGAGACCAGCCCGCGCCAGTCGCTGGCCGCACTCGGCTTCCAGGCCGTGCTCGCCCGGGTGTACGTGGCGCTGGCCGAGGGCGCGCTCGCGGAGGCCGCCCGGTACACCCGGGGCACCACCCGGCCGTGGTTCCTGTCCGGCGTCGACAGCGCGACCGCCGACCCGTACGTCCTGGCCACCTACGGCGAGCTGGTCTCCGACGTGGAGGCCGCCGGGCTGCTGGCCGACCACGCCGCGACCGCGCTGGGCGACGCGAGCGACCGGGGCGCGGACCTGACCGTCGAGCAGCGGGCCTCGGTGGCCGCGCTGATCTCGTCGGCGAAGGTCGTGTCGACCAGGGTCGCCAACCACACCACCGCCAAGGTGTTCGAGCTGTGCGGCGCCCGCGCGACCGCCGCCGGCTACGGCTTCGACCGGTTCTGGCGCAACGCCCGCACGCTCACCCTGCACGACCCGGTGGCGTACAAGGCGCGCGAGGTCGGGGCGTACTTCCTGACCGGCGAGCGGGCGCCGTTCACCGGGTACAGCTGATGGATCCGGTCCTCGCGCACAGCGTCCGGCTCGCCGACGACGGCGTGCACGTCCTGGACCGCCGCGTGTTCCCCTTCGAGCGGACCTGGGTGCGCTGCGCGACCAGCGCCGAGGTGGCCCGCGCCATCGAGGACATGGTCACCCAGTCGTCCGGCCCGTACTTCGCGGCGCTGTGGGGCATGGTGCTGGCCGCCCGGGAGGCCCGGGGCCTGCCCCGCGCCGAGGCGCGCGCCCACCTGGAGCACGTCGGGCGGCTCCTCGTGGCGACCCGGCGCACCAACAACGCCCTGCGCAAGGCGGTCGCCTCGGTGCTGGCGGGCGTGGACGCGTCCGACGACCTCGAAGCGGGCGCGCTGGCCGGCGCGGTGGCGGGTGACGAGCGGTACCGCAGCCGCAGCCGGGCGCTGGGGGAGCACACCGCGCGGCTGCTGCCCGACGACGGCGCGGTGCTCACGCACTGCTGGGCCGACCTGTACCTCATCGAGGCGGTCCGGGCCGCGACCGCGCTCGGCAAGCGGCTGCGCTACTTCTGCACCGAGACCCGGCCCTATCTCCAAGGCGCGCGGCTGACCGCCGAGACCCTCGCCGAGATGGGCGCGGACACCACGCTGATCACCGACGGCACGGGCGCGGCGGCGTTCCGGGCGGGCGAGGTCGACGTGCTGCTGACCGCCGCCGACCGGGTCACCATGGACGGGCACGTGGTGAACAAGGTCGGCACGCTGGGCCTGGCCGTCGCGGCGTCCGCGTTCGACGTGCCGTTCCTGGCCATGGTGCAGGCGCCGGACCGGCTCGCGCCGACCGAGGCCGACGTGCCGATCGAGTTCCGGCCCGGCTCCGAGGTGCTGCGCACGCTGGGCCGGCGCACCGCCAGCGACCGGGTGCGGGGCTGGTACCCGGCCTTCGACGTGACACCGCCGGCGTTCGTGACCTCCGTGGTCACCGATCGCGGCGCGTACGCTCCCGACCGCCTGCACGAGTACTACGACGGCGAGGAAGTACATGACTGACTGGGTCGTGCTCGACATCGAGGGCACGCTGTCCGCGACCGACCAGGTGCTGGTCGTGCTCTACGACTACGCCCGGCCCCGGCTCGGGCCGTGGATCGACGGGCACGGCGACGACCCCGCCGTCGCGGAGGCGGTCCGCCAGGTCCGGGAGCTGTCCGGTGTGGACGGCGGCACGGACGAGCTGGTGCGCGTGCTGCACGGCTGGATGGACGCCGACCGGAAGGTCACGCCGCTCAAGACGTTGCAGGGCCTGATCTGGCAGCAGGGGTACGCCGACGGCGACCTGGTCGCCGAGTTCTTCCCCGACGTCGTGCCCGCGCTGCGCAAGTGGCACGGGGACGGCGTGCGGCTGGCCGTGTTCTCCTCCGGCTCGGTCGCCGGGCAGGTGGCCTTCTTCGGCCACACCACCGACGGCGACCTGCGCGGCCTGTTCGAGCACCACTTCGACACGGTGAACGCGGGACCCAAGCGCGAGGCCGCGTCCTACCGGGCGATCGCCGCCGTCCTCGGCTCGGACGACATCACCTTCTACTCCGACGTCCCAGCCGAGCTGCACGCCGCCGCCGAGGCCGGCTGGCGGACCGTGGGCGTGGCCCGCCCCGGCGAGCCGTACGGGGACGCGGACTTCGGCCCGCACCGGACGGTGAGCGCGCTGTGACACCCGGTGCGGCGCTCGCCGCCGAGTGCGCGCGGTACGCCGCGATGGGCTGGATGCGCGGCACCTCCGGCAACCTGTCCGTGGTGGTCGACCGCGACCCGCTGCGGCTCGCGGTCACCGTCAGCGGGCGGGACAAGGGCGAGCTGACCGCCGACGACGTGGTGCTGGTCGACGCGCGGGGCCGCACCGACGACCCGGTCAAGGCGCCCTCCGCCGAGGCCGGGCTGCACGGCCGGATCGCGGCGGTCTCCGGGGCCGGCGCGGTGGTCCACGTGCACGCGCTCGCGCCCGTGGTGGCCGCCGAGCACTGGCCCGGCGGGGTCGAGCTGCGCGACCTGGAGATGCTCAAGGGCTTCGGGCGGCGCGCGCACGACGACGTCGTGGTGGTGCCGGTGGTGCCGAACGACCAGGACATGGACGTGCTCGGGGACGCGTTCGAGGCCGGCTACCGCGCGGACGTGCCGGCCTTGATCGTGGCCCGGCACGGGGTGTACGTGTGGGGTGACGACCTGCACCAGGCACGCCACCGGCTGGAGTGCCTGGAGTGGCTGCTGCGCTTCGAGGTCGAGACGAGGAGGGACCCGCGATGACGCTGCTGACCGTGTGGCCGGACACCGGGCCCGGCACCGTGCTGGTGCGGACGGAGGACCCGGTCGAGATCGCCGCCGAGCTGAAGGCGCTGGGCGTGCGGTACGAGCAGTGGCCCGTGCTGCCCGGCGTGACCCGGGACAACGCCCTGGAGGCGTACGCCGACCAGGTCCGGCGGGTGACCGAGACCGAGGGGTACGTCCTGGTCGACGCCATGGAGATGACGCCGTCCGACGACCCGGGGTGGCTCGCGGCGGCGGGCGAGGCCCGGTCGAGGTTCCTCGCCGAGCACACCCACGACGACGACGAGGACCGGTTCTTCGCGCGCGGGTCGGGCGTGTTCTACCTGCACGTGGGCGGGAAGGTGCACGCCGTGCTGTGCGAGGCGGGCGACCTGCTGAGCGTGCCGGAGAACACCGCGCACTGGTTCGACATGGGCACCCGCCCGGACTACGTGTCGATCCGGTTCTTCCACGACGACGACGGTTGGGTCGGCAACTTCACCGGCAGCCGGATCGCCGAGTCGTTCCCGACCTTCGACGCCATCACCGCCGGCCGCTGACCCGACCGCCGACCGCCGTCGGGTGCGGTCGTCGGGTGCGGTCGGCGGGCGGACCCGGTCAGGGGCTGCCGTCGAGCGACGCCAGCTCGGCCGCGAGGTTGGCCTTGGCGCGCGCCTCCCAGCGGGCGCGCGCCTGCGGCGTCGCGTAGAGCGGGTCGCGGCCGGCCAGGTCCCGCAGCACCCGTGCACGGCCCCGCCGCCAGTCCTCGTCGGGCACGTGCGCGTACTCCCGCCGCACGGCGGCCCGGTAGCGCTCGTACACCTCGGCGTCCGCGCCCAGGATCGCCAGGTCGGCGTCCACCAGCAACGCCGTCAGCTCGTCGCCGGCGGTGTGGTCGGCCGTGGCCAGCACCAGGTCGGCCACGGCCCCGGGGTCCACCCCGGCGGCGGTGAGCCGCTCGACCGCCCACGCCGCGCTGGCCCGCTCGTCGTCACCGGGCCTGCCGTCGTAGACCACGTCGTGCGCCAGCGCGGCCAGGACCAGCGTCGCCCGGTCGGCCGGGGAGCGGTGGCCGGCCAGCAGCCCGACGTCCCGCACGACGGCCAGCACGTGGTCGGTGCCGTGGTAGCCGCGACGGGCGTCGGCGTACCGCGCGGCCAGGTCGCCCGCCGTGCCCGGCCGACCGCCCAGCACCCGCACCGCCTCGTCCCACAGCTCCTCGAGCACGGGCCGACCCTACGGCGTCGAGGCCCGGTGGAGGTCCGTCGCCGCGCGCCAGCACCGGACCAGCAGGCGGCGCGCGTCCGACCAGTGGTCGAGCACCGGCACCGGGTAGGCGCGCTCCACGGCCGCCCGGTCGAGCAGCCGGCTGGTGGCCGCGCACGCCACGTCCCAGCCGACCGGCCCGCGCCAGGTGTCCTCGAAGTCGTTCCACACCGGCCCGGCCCGGGTGAACAGCACGTTGTGCGGGTGGGCGTCGCCGTGCAGCGCCTGCACCGGCAGGTCCGGCCACCCGGCCACCACCGCGTCGCGGGCCGCCACCAGGCCGGCGGGCCGGCCGAGCAGCTCCAGCACGGCGTCGACGTCGTCCAGCGGCCCGCGCGCCGGCAGGTCGCCGGTGAAGTGCGCCAGTTCCTGGTGCAACTCGCGCAGCATGGTGGCGAACGACGCGCTGTCGGGCGTCCAGTCGGGCGAGTGCGGGACGTGCGCGGCCAGCGCCACCACCCAGCCGTCCTCGCGGACCGGCGCGGCCACCGGCTCCACCACCGGCACCCCGCGCCCGGCCAGGAACCGGCTCACCGCGTCCGCCCGCGCGAAGTGCCCGGACACGTCACCGCGCACCGACGCCGTCACCGCGCCCACCCGGGCCACCACCGGCGCCGGCCGCAGGTGGACCAGCAGGTTGCTGCCCTCCTTGAGCACCGCCAAGTCGTCCGTGGGCAGCCCCGACCGCCCACCCACCACGCGCACCGCTTCCAACGCCGTACCCATGACCAGCATGTTCACCGCGCAGGACGGCCCTGCCCAGCGAATTTCCGCCCGCCCGGCCGGCCGGGGGCGGCGCGGTCGGGCACTGTGAGCTGCGCAACCCCGCCCTGGTCGGCCAAGGCCCAGACGCGCCGCCCGCGACAGTGCCGTCTACGATCCGGGGAGCCGGGTGGCCAGCCATCCGGCCACGCCAGAACCAGGACAGTGCAGGAGGCACCGTGACGGCCGTAGCCCCGCAGCCGATCGCTACGCGGCCCTTCGGGACTCGCGAGGCGGTCAAGGGTTCGTTCCTGCTGCGGATGTTCCGCACCACGGACCACAAGCAGATCGGGATCATGTACCTGGTCACCTCGTTCGCCTTCTTCATGGTGGGCGGCGCGATGGCCATGCTGATGAGGACCGAGCTGGCCCGTCCGGGAATGCAGTTCCTCAGCCAGGAGCAGTTCAACCAGCTGTTCACCATGCACGGCACGGTGATGCTGCTGCTCTACGCGACCCCGATCGTGTTCGGCTTCGCCAACTTCGTGCTGCCGCTCCAGATCGGCTCGCCGGACGTGGCGTTCCCGCGCCTGAACGCGTTCTCCTACTGGCTGTACCTGTTCGGCGGCCTGATCGTCATGGCGGGCTTCATCACGCCCGGCGGCGCGGCCGACTTCGGCTGGTTCGCCTACACGCCGCTGTCCAACGCCATCCACTCGCCCGGCGCGGGTGCCGACCTGTGGATCTCCGGCCTGGTCGTCGGTGGTCTGGGCACGATCCTCGGCGCGGTCAACATGATCACCACCGTGGTCTGCCTGCGCGCGCCCGGCATGACCATGTTCCGGATGCCGATCTTCACCTGGAACATCCTGGTCACGTCGGTGCTGGTGCTGCTGGCGTTCCCGATCCTGACCGCCGCGCTGCTCGGCCTGCTCGCGGACCGGCACCTCGGTGCCCACGTGTTCGACCCCGCCAACGGCGGCGTGATCCTGTGGCAGCACCTCTTCTGGTTCTTCGGGCACCCCGAGGTCTACATCGTCGCGTTGCCGTTCTTCGGCATCGTGAGCGAGATCTTCCCGGTGTTCAGCCGCAAGCCGATCTTCGGCTACAACGGCCTGGTCTACGCGACGCTGGGCATCGCGGCGCTGTCGGTGGCCGTGTGGGCGCACCACATGTACGCCACGGGCGCGGTGCTGCTGCCGTTCTTCGCGTTCATGACCTTCCTGATCGCCGTGCCGACCGGCATCAAGTTCTTCAACTGGATCGGCACGATGTGGAAGGGGCAGTTGACGTTCGAGACACCGATGCTGTTCAGCATCGGCTTCATCGTCACCTTCCTCTTCGGCGGCCTGTCCGGCGTGCTGCTCGCCGCCCCGGCCATCGACTTCCACGTGTCGGACACCTACTTCGTGGTCGCGCACTTCCACTACGTGCTCTACGGCACGATCGTGTTCGCCACCTTCGCCGGCATCTACTTCTGGTTCCCGAAGATCACCGGGCGGATGCTGGACGAGCCGCTGGGCAAGCTGCACTTCTGGACCACGTTCCTGGGCTTCCACGCGACGTTCCTGGTGCAGCACTGGCTGGGCAACGAGGGGATGCCGCGCCGGTACGCGGACTACCTGCCCTCCGACGGCTTCACCACGCTGAACACGATCTCCACCATCGGCGCGTACATCCTCGGCGCGTCCACGCTGCCGTTCATCTGGAACGTGTTCAAGTCCTACCGCTACGGCGAGACCGTGCACGTGGACGACCCGTGGGGCTTCGGCAACTCGCTGGAGTGGGCGACCTCCTGCCCGCCGCCCCGGCACAACTTCACCGAGCTGCCGCGCATCCGGTCCGCGCGCCCGGCGTTCGAGCTGCACTACCCGCACATGATCGAGCGGCTGCACGAGGAAGCGCACGTCACGTTCACCGGCAAGGCCATCCCGCACGACAAGGCCAAGCCCACGGTGTTCGAGGCGGCCGGCAAGGCCGTGCAGTCGGGCACGGCGTCCGAGGGCACCGAGCACGACCACAAGTAACCTGGGCGCAGGTTCAACGACGAGCCCCGACGACCGCCTGGTCGCCGGGGCTCGTTGCTGTCTGGCAGAGGAGCCACCAGTGAGCAAGCCGAGCGCGACACCCGTCCTGATCACCGTCACCGGCCCGGACAAACCGGGGGTGTCCTCCGTGTTGTTCGCGGTCCTGACCCGGCACGGGGTGGACGTCCTGGACGTGGAGCAGGTGGTGATCCGGGGCCGCCTGGTGCTCGGGGTGCTGGTCGCCGCCGGCCACGACCCGGAGGGGCTCCAGGAGTCCGTGGAGCAGGCCATGGCCACGGTGTCCATGCAGGTCGAGGTGGAGATCGGCGCGGACGGCAAGCGCACCGCGCGGCTGGAGTCCAGCCACGTGGTGATCCTGCTGGGCCGGCCGGTCACCGCGCGCGGGTTCACCGAGGTGGCGCGCAAGCTGGCGTCGCTGGGCGTGAACATCGACGCCATCCGGGGCGTCGCGGACTACCCGGTCACCGGCCTGGAGCTGCGGGTCTCGGTCGCGGCGGACACGGCGGAGGCCGACGCGGCGCTGCGCGAGGCGTTGGCCGAGGTGTCCGTGCGGGTCGACCTGGACGTCGCGGTCGAGCGGGCCGGCCTGACCCGGCGGGCGAAGCGGCTGGTGGTGTTCGACGTCGACTCGACCCTGATCCAGGGCGAGGTGATCGAGATGCTGGCCGCGCACGTGGGCGTCGAGCCGCAGGTGCGCGAGATCACCGAGGCGGCGATGCGCGGGGAGCTGGACTTCGCCGAGTCGCTGCGCCGCCGGGTGGCGCTGCTGGCCGGGCTGGACGAGTCGGTGCTGGACGAGGTGGCGGGCTCGCTGGAGCTGACGGCGGGCGCGCGGACCACCGTGCGGACGCTCAAGCGGCTCGGGTTCCGCTGCGGCGTGGTGTCCGGCGGGTTCACCCGGGTGATCCGGTCCCTCGTGGACGACCTGGGGCTGGACTTCTGCGCGGCCAACGAGCTGGAGGTCGTGGACGGCGCGCTCACCGGCCGGGTGGTCGGCGACATCGTGGACCGGCCGGGCAAGGCGGTGGCGCTGCGCCGGTTCGCCGAGCAGGAGGGCGTGCCGCTGGGGCAGACGGTCGCCGTCGGCGACGGGGCCAACGACATCGACATGCTGGGCGCGGCCGGGCTGGGCATCGCGTTCAACGCCAAGCCCGCGCTGCGCGAGGTCGCGGACACCGCGCTGTCGCACCCGTTCCTGGACGCCGTGCTGTTCGTGCTGGGCGTGACCCGGGCCGAGGTGGAGGCGGCGGACGCGGCGGACGGGCTGGAGCTGGTGCGGCCGTGAACGACGTGCTGCGGATGCTGGTCGACCGGCACTACGCGACCGACGAGGAGGACCCGGCGGCGGTGCGGGCGATGCCCGTGGTCCTGCGGATCGAGCGGACCGACCCGCCGCGCCGCACCGACGTGCTGGAGGCGGCTGCGGCGGCGGCCGTCGCGGTGTGCCTGGACCCGAGGGCCGAGCCCGGCGGCGAGTGGCACGACGACGTGGTGGCGTGGGTGCGCGGGCGCATCCGCAAGGTGTCGCGGCGGGCGCGCGGCGCGCACTGGGAGGCGGTCCAGGCGCTGCCCGGCGTGACGCTGGCCGTGGGCCGGGCCGAGGTGCGGGCGTTCGTGCCGGCGAAGGTGGCGGACCTGCCCAAGGAGCTGTCCCGGTTGCAGATCTCGGGCAGCGAGCTGCCGGTGGACGAGCCGGGCCCGGTGCCCGCCGGCGCGCGCCTGCTGTGGCTGAACCCGGGGGTGGCGATGACGGCGGGCAAGGCGGCGGCGCAGGTGGGGCACGCGTCGATGCTGCTGGCCCCCGCGCTGTCCGAGGAGGAGCTGAAGGAGTGGGCGTCCGTGGACTACCGGTGCGCGGTGCGCACCCCGTCACCGGCCGAGTGGGACGCCCTGCTGGCCCGCCCGGACGCCGTGGTGGTGCGCGACGCCGGTTACACGGAGGTCGACCCGGGCACGGCGACCGTGGCGGCATTCAGGACGTGACCTGACCTGAATTGCCCGTAGCGTCCCGGTCATGGCGATCTTGGTGACCGGGGCGACCGGTGTGGTGGGGCGGCGGGTGGTCGAGCGGCTGGTGGCGGCCGGCGAGGAGGTGCGGGCGCTGTCCCGGCGGCCCGCGACCGGGCTGCCGCCGTCGGTCGAGGTGGTGGCGGGCGACCTGCTGGACCCCCGCGACGAGTGGTTCGCCGGCGTCGACCGGCTGTACCTCTTCCCGGCCGGCGACGGCGCGGTCGCGGCCCGTGCGGCGCGCTGCGGCGTCCGGCGCGTCGTGGACCTGTCGGCGGCGGCGGTGACGGTCGGGCTGCACGTCAACCCGGTGGAGGCGGCGGTCGAGGCGTCCGGTGCGGAGTGGACGCACGTCCGGCCGGCCGGGTTCATGGCGAACGTGCTGCCGGTGTGGGCGCCGGCGATCCGGGCGGCCCGGGTGGTGCGCCACCCGTTCCCGGACGAGGCGTCCGTGCCGGTGCACGAGGACGACATCGCGGCGGTCGCCGTGGCGGCGCTGCTGGAGGACGGGCACGCCGGCCGGGCGTACACGCTGACCGGCCCGGAGCTGATCACCAACCGGCAGCAGGTGGCCGCGATCTCCGCCGCGCTGGGCGAGGAGGTCCGCTTCGAGGTGGTGTCGCGGGAGACCGCGCGCGAGGAGATGCGGGCGCTGGGCGGTTTCGCGGCCGAGCACGCCGACCTGCTGCTGGGGTTCGTGAACTACGACGGCGGCGAGTCGTCGGGCGGGGACGTGCCCGACGACGACTACTCGGCGCTGCTCACGCCCTGGCCGGACGTGGAGCAGGCGCTCGGCCGCCCCGCGCGGTCCTACGCCCGGTGGGCGCGCGACCACGTGGCCGACTTCCGCTGACACCCCGGCAGGCGACGAGGGGGCGTGCTCCCGGTCCGCTCGTCTCCTGCCGGTGCCGTGCCGTGCAGGCCCTTCCGCAGCCCGGCGGCGGCCGACGCGCTAGTTCGCGGCGTCCAGGCGTTTGAGGGCGGCGCGGACGACCTCCGGGTCGTAGGTCGTCCAGAACGGGGGCAGGGACGCGCGCAGGAAGCCGCCGTAGCGGGCCGTCGCCAGGCGCGGGTCCAGGATGGCGACCACGCCCTTGTCGCTCATCGAGCGCAGCAGCCGGCCCGCGCCCTGCGCCAGCAGCAGCGCCGCGTGGGTCGCCGCCACGGTCAGGAACCCGTTGCCGCCGCGCGACTCCACCGCCTTCTGCCGCGCCGACGCCAACGGGTCGTCCGGGCGCGGGAACGGGATGCGGTCCATCACCACCAGTTGCAGCGCCGGGCCCGGCACGTCCACGCCCTGCCACAGCGAGAGCGTGCCGAACAGGCACGTCCTCGGGTCCTCGGCGAAGCGCTTCACCAGCTGGCCGGTGGCGTCGTCGCCCTGGCACAGCACCGGGTGGTCGAGCTTGCCGCGCAGCGCCTCGGCCGCCGCTTTGGCCGCCCGCATCGACGAGAACAGGCCCAGGGTCCGGCCGCCCGCCGCGTTCACCAGGCCCTCCAGCTCGTCCACGTAGGACGGCGGCAGGCCGTCGCGGCCCGGCGGGGGCAGGTGGCGGGCCACGTAGAGGATGCCGCTGCTGCCGTGCTCGAACGGCGAGCCGACGTCGAGGCCAGACCAGCGCGGGCCGGTGAGGTCGGACGGCGCCTCCTTGTCGCTCGCGGTCCCCTCGGCCTTCTTCCCGCTCGACGCGGCCGGCAGGCCCCACTGGCGGGCCAGGGTGTCGAACGTGCCGCCGAGGGTCAGCGTCGCGGACGTGAGGATGGTGGTGCGCTTGCCGAACAGGCGCTCGCGCAGCAGCCCGCCGACGCCCAGCGGCGCCACCCGCAGCGACGCGGGCTTGGTGCGGTCGGCGAAGTCGCCGGACACCCACACCACGTCGTGGTCGTCGTCGAACGCGGTCAGGATGCGGGCGGCGCAGTCGTGCACGTCGTCCAGCAGCGACCGCGCCAGCTTGCGGGACGTCGCGCCGTCGACGTCCTCCTTGCGCTCCGGCCCGAGCGAGGTGATGCAGGCGTGCGCGGCGTCCTTGGTGGCCCGCAGCGCACCCGCCAGCGCGGGCGGCAGCGCGTCCAGCCGGCCGGCCGGGGCGTCCTCCAGGATCATCGCCAGGCCGTCGCTCGCCTCGGCCATCCGGTCGGCCACGCCCTGGTCGATGAGCCGGCCGCAGCGGCGGGCGGCGGTGGCCACCAGCGACGCGCTCAGCTCCTCGGTCGCCACGGACGTGATGCGGTCGACCAGGTCGTGCGCCTCGTCGATCACCACCACGTCGTGGTCGGGCAGCACCTGGTAGCCCTCCAGGGCGTCGACGGCCAGCATCGCGTGGTTGGTCACCACGACGTCCGCGCGCCCCGCCTCGGCGCGGGCCCGCTCGGCGAAGCAGTCGGTGCCGATCGGGCACTTGGCCACGCCCAGGCACTCGCGGGCGGTCACCGAGACCTGCCGCCAGGACTGCTCGCTCACGCCGGGGACCAGCTCGTCGCGGTCGCCGGTCTCGGTGTCGGAGGACCACTCGTGCAGCCGCTTCACCTCGCGGCCCAGCCGGGACACCGTGAACGGGTCGAACAGCCCGGCTTCCTCCGGCTCGTCCGGCGCCCCGGTGTGCACGCGGTGCATGCAGAGGTAGTTGCGGCGGCCCTTCAGGATGGCGAAGCGCGGCTCGCGCCCCAGCTCCCGGCGCAACGCCTTGGCCAGGCGGGGCAGGTCGCGGTCCACCAACTGGCGTTGCAGCGCGATGGTGGCCGTGGAGATGACCACGGTGGACTCGGCGGCCACCGCGTGCCGGATCGCGGGCACCAGGTAGGCCAACGACTTGCCGGTGCCGGTGCCGGCCTGGACGGCCAGGTGCTCCCCGGTCCGGATGGCCCGCTCGACGGCCTCGGCCATGTCCACCTGGCCCACGCGCTCGGCTCCGCCCACCGCCTCCACGGCCACGGCGAGCAGGGTCCTGGTGTCGGGGATGGCGGTGGTGGACGGCACGCCGGAGACGGTACCCGCCGGCGGCCTCAGCCCTCGGACAGCACCCGCCGTCCGAGGTCGACCGCCGCGCGGCGGTGGACCTCGTCGAGCGGCAGGTCCGGGTCGTGCCGCGCCGCCACGATCTCCCGCACGGGCCCGGCCAGGTCGGGCCAGTGCGCGGCGGCCAGCTCACCGGCCCGGGTCTTGCCCACGATCTCGCCGGTGCGGATCGTGTGCCACAGCCGTGCCGGGCCCAGTCCCAGCCACAGCACGCCTTCCCGGTGCACCGGGCCGGTCGCCGCCGCCGCGTGCTCGACCAGCGGTGCCCAGTACGCGCGCAGGTTGGCGCGGCAGTGGTCGGCGACTTCCCCGGCGGTGACCGGGAAGTGCGGGCGCGGGCCGCGCAACGTCCGGGAGTACCTGGTGAGCTGGTCGCGCAGCACGGGCGTCAGCTCGGCCGGCCGGTCGGTGTGCAGTTCGCCGTCGCGCGCCCACGGGCCGGGTGCGCCGTCGACCAGGTACACCACGTCGAGGTCCGGTGTCAGCGCGGCGGCGAGCGCCGCCAGGTCGGCCGGGTGGGGGTGCGGGCCAGTTCCACCACCAGGTCCAGGTCGGAGCCCGGCGCGCGGTCGTCGAGCGTGGTGGAGCCCACCACGTGCGCCGCGACGACCAGGCCGGGCGCCGACCGGTCGACCTGCGGTAAGTAGGGGGTCACCGACGCTTGACCAGCGCCCACGCGGCCGGCAGCAGGCCCGCCGCGAGCGCGATCTTCAGCGCGTCGCCGAGCAGGAACGGGGTGACGCCCAGCGACAGCGCCTTGGCGAAGCCCACGTTGGCCGCTGCCATCAGGTAGGGCACGCCGAAGGCGTAGATCACCAGGTTGCCGAGGGCCATCGTGCCGACCGTGCGCAGCGGGGTGCGGTCGCCGCCGCGCCCGGCCAGGTGGCCCACCAGGACACCGGCGAAGACGAAGCCCACCACGTAGCCCAGCGACGCGGGCATCCCGGACGACGCGCCCTGGAACCACGGCACCCCGGCCACGCCCGCGACCAGGTACAGCACCATGGCGGCACCGCCGCGCCGCCAGCCGAGGGCCGCGCCGACCAGCAGGGCGGCGAAGGTCTGGCCGGTGATCGGCACCGGGCTGCCCGGCAGGGGCAGCGCGACCTGGGCGGCCAGGCCGGTGAAGCCGGCGCCCGCGACGACCAGCGCGATGTCACGGGCCAGCGCGCCGGGGACCAGGTCGGCCAGCACGCGACGGCCGTGGACGGCGATGACGGACACAGGGACCTCCAGGGATCGAGTCGGCCCCGAGGTTAACCAACGATCACTGGTCCGGTCTTTGTCGCAGGTCTACAAAGTCGCGGACGTCACGCCGTCTTCCCGCACCGTGGACCCCGCGCGGGTGGGGCGGTCGCTCCCGTGGGCGGCTGACCCGTTCGGGCCGGCGGGCCGCACACCCACTTGAACGGTTCCTTTCATACGACCGTGGGCCGCCCGTTCGGGGCTGTCTGGAGGTCATCGGCCGGGGAATCGGTGATCCGCACTGCCGGAACGGGTGACAACGTGAGGCTCGTTCGCGGTAGGGGTCCACTGACAGTGGACGCAGTTGGGCGGTTCGAGTGGACGTCGTCCTCCTTTACGGGCAGCAACCCTTAATACGACGGGTGGAACGCCGATAGGGGCAATTGCTCGATCAGAACGTTCAGACCTGTGCGGAAGGAGTTTCATGCGTGTGCGAATGACGGGCTTAGCCGGGCTGGCCGCCACTGCGGCCCTCCTGGCCGGTGCGGGCCCCGTCTCCGCAGCGGCACCCGGCGACGCCTCCGCCCACGGCGCGCGGGTGGCCCTGTCGCTGCTGGACGGTGTCGCGGCGCTGGCCGGCCCGTTCGCCGCCGACGTGAGCGGACCGGCCGACATCCCTGCAGTGGGTGGCACGAGCAGCGCGGTCGCCGCCGTCGACGCGGGCGGCCTTACGGACAGCACGGTCGCCGGGATCGCGGTGCCGGACCTGGTGGCGACCGGCGTGATCACCACCTCGGCCGCCCGGGACGACGACGCCGGCACCCGGTCCCGGGCGGTCGTCGCCGACGTGCGGCTGGACCTGCTGTCGTCGGTGACCGGCGGGATCTCCGCCACGACCGCCGAGGCGACCTGCTCGGCCGGCCGGGAGGGCGTCGGCGGCGCGGCGGAGCTGGTCGGGCTCGACCTCGGCCGGCTCGGCGGCCCGACCGCGAGACCCGCGCCCAACACCGTGGTGGACGTCGGGCCGCCGGGCGCGGCCATCGCCCGCGTCGTGCTCAACGAGCAGGTGGCCGGCCCGGACGGCGGCCTGACCGTCAACGCCGTGCACCTGGTGCTGCTCGGCGGCGTGCTCGGCTCGATCGGCACCGGTGACGTGGTGCTTGCCTCGGCGACGTGCGGACCGGCCGGCCCCCCGCTGCCCACGGCGTCCGGGGCGGGCCTGTGGCTGGGGATCGCCATGATCGCGCTGTTCGCCGTGCCCGTCGTCGTGGTCGGCCTGCGCCGGCGGCGCGAGGTCCCGGCCTCCTGATCCGGGGGCCGGGACCCGACCCGGCCCCTCGACAGCCGCGCGCCCGCACGGCGGCTTCCCCTGCGGCGCTGCCCGCGGCCCCCTGCGACGAAGGAGCGATGTGAAGGAAGTACTGCTGCTCGCCGGCACCCGTGCCGAAGCGGTGAAGATCGCGCCGGTGGCGCTGGCGCTGGCCGACCACCCGGTGCTGCGCCCCGTGATCGTCCACAGCGGACAGCGCGACGGCGAGGTCGAAGAGGTGCTGGGTGCGTTCGACCTCGAACCCGACGTCGTGTTGCAGACCCCGGCGGGCGTCGACGGCCACGCCGGCCTGCTCGCCGCGCTGGTGCCCGCGCTCGACCGGGTGCTGCGGGTGCGCGACCCGGCCGTCGTGCTGGTGCAGGGCGACACCACCACCGCGCTGGCCGGCGCGCTCGCGGCGTTCTGGCGCGGCACCCCGGTGGCGCACCTGGAAGCCGGGCTGCGCACCGGCGACCTGGCCGGGCCCTTCCCCGAGGAGGGCACCCGGCAGATGATCGCCCGGATCGCCGCGCTGCACCTCGCGCCCACCGACGACGCGGCGACGGCGCTGGTGGGGGAGGCGCTGCCGACCGCCGACATCGTGGTCACCGGCAACACGGTGGTCGACGCGGTGCAGCGGGTGGCCGCCGCCGACCACCCGGTGCGCGACCCCGCGCTGGCCGCGCTGGAGGCCGACCTCGACGCGACCGGCGACCGGCTGGTGCTGGTGACCGCGCACCGCCGGGAGTCCCGGGGCGCACCGCTGGAACGGGTGCTGCACGCCGTGCGGGCGCTGGTCGACCGCCACCCCGACGTCCGGGTGCTGCTGCCCGCCCACCCGGAGGTGCGCGGGGCGGTCCGGGCGGTGCTGAGCGGGCACCCCCGGATCGTGGTGGGCGAGCCGCTCGGCTACCCAGACCTGGTGCGGGCGCTGCGGCGGGCCGCGCTGGTGCTCACCGACTCCGGCGGCCTGCAGGAGGAGGCGCCGACGTTCGGCGTGCCGGTGCTGGTGCTGCGCCGCGCCACGGAGCGGATGTCCGCCGTGGACGCCGGGTGCGCGTGGCTGGTCGGCACCGAGACCACCCGCATCCTGGCCGAGGCGGGCTGGGTGCTCGGGTCGCGGCTGCGGCTGCCGCCGGGGCGCAACCCGCACGGCGACGGCCGGGCCGCGACCCGGGTGCGCGGCGCGCTGGAACGGCTCGTCGGGCTGCCCGCGCTGTTCGGCTCGGCGCTGCCGGTGCGCATCCCCAGTTGACCGCACTCGGTCACCGACCACTCGATCAGGTACTCACATTCCCCTTGAGGGTGACAAGTCGCAGCGCGGGTCGGCGCGCGACCCGTGCCGATCGATCATGGGCCGGGGGCAGAGCACTTCGAGAAGGGCATCGGAATGAACCACATCCTCGCGCGCCGGGCCGGGGCGGTGGCCACGGCGCTGGCGCTGTGCCTGGCGGGCGCACCCGCCCGCGCGGCCACCCCGCCGGGCGTCGCGTCCGCCGGGTCGGCGGACTTCACCCGGGCGGGGCAGCACGTCGTCGTGCCCGCGCTCGCGCCGTGCTCGGTCGGCGGACCCACCACCGCGTCCTCCGCCCCCGTCGCGGAGGCGGGCATCCGGTTCGGCGCCGGCACCTCGACCTGCGAGACCACCGTGGTCGACGCGCAGCACAACCTGACCGAGACCAGGTCCTCCGCGCAGGGCACCGAGTTCGAGCTGTCGGCGCTGACCGCCTCGGGCGGTCCCCGGCTCAAGGTCGGCCGGTGGAAGGTCGCCTGCACCGGCCGGGAGAGCGGCACGTCGGCCGGCTGGGAGCTGGAAGCGCTCAGCGGGTTCCCGGGGCTGCCCCGGGAGATCCCGACGAACCACCGCCACCAGGTGAAGAGCACGGCCGGCGCGGTGCTGGCGGAGGTCGTCTTCAGCGAGGTCCTGCTGCCCGACCCGAACGACGGCAGCCTGGCCATGAACCTCATGCACCTCCGCTTCACCGAGGCGTCCGGCATCAGCGGCGACGTCGTCGTCGGCTCCGCGTCCTGCTCGCCGACCCCGTGACGCGCACCCGGCCCCGCCGCACCGGGCGGGGCCGGGCGCCGCGCTCAGCCCACGTGCGGCGAGCCGTCCAGCGCGACGCCCGCCGCCCGCATCCGGTCCAGCGCGGTGTCCACGGTGGCCCGTGCGACCCCCGCCGTGAGCCCCAGCAGCACGGTGGTGGCGAACCCGGCCGACGCGGCGTCGAGCGCGGTCGCCCGGACGCAGTGGTCGGTGGCGATCCCCACCACGTCCACCCGGTCCACCCCGCGCCCGCGCAACCAGTCCACCAGCGACTCGCCGCCGCCCGACGCGCCCTCGAACCCCGAGTACGCCGCCGCGTAGGCGCCCTTGGAGAACACCGCCTCCACCGCCGTCACGTCCAGCTCCGGGTGGAACGAAGCCCCGGCGGTGCCGGCCACGCAGTGCACCGGCCACGAGTCCACGTAGTCCGGCGTCGCGCTGAAGTGGTCGCCCGGGTCCACGTGGTAGTCCCGGGTGGCCACCACGTGGTCGTAGCCGCTCGACGCCACGTGCGACGAGATCGCCGCCGCCACCGCCGCGCCGCCGGCCACCGCGAGCGAACCGCCCTCGCAGAAGTCGTTCTGGACGTCCACCACGATCAGCGCCCTGGTCATGCGCACACCTCCTGCAACCTAGAGGAACGTCGTCGGGATCGCGGGCTCGCCACGGGAGAGCTTCAAGCCCTCCCACGGCACGCTGACCAGGGCGGCGCGCAGCCGTTCCCGGCTCTCCGCCAGGGAGTCGAGCCCCTCGGCGCGCTGCCCGCCGCGCACCAGCGGCACCTGGAGCAGCCGGTCGTCGGCACCCGTTTCCGGCGTCTGCGCGTGCGGGAAGACGACCTCCTCCAACGCCGTCCCGGTGTCCTTGTGGCGGCGCAGCGCGTTCTTGCGCCCGCCACGGGACTCCTTGTGGGAGCTGCGCTTCGCCACCGGCCGCCCGTCGACCTCGACCAGCTTGTAGACCATGCCGGCGGTCGGCGCACCGGACCCGGTCACCAGCGACGTGCCCACGCCGTACGCGTCCACGGGTTCGGCGCGCAGCGCGGCGATCGAGTACTCGTCCAGGTCGCCGGACACGACGATCCGGGTGTTCTTGGCACCCAGCGAGTCGAGCTGGTCACGCGCCTGCCGCGCCAGCACGCCCAGGTCGCCGGAGTCGATCCGCACCGCGCCCAGCTCCGGGCCGGCCACCTCGACGGCGGTCTTGATGCCCGCCGTGATGTCGTAGGTGTCCACCAGCAGCGTGGTGCCCGCGCCCAGCGCGTCCACCTGGGCCCGGAACGCCTCCTCCTCGCTGTCGTGCAGCAGCGTGAAAGCGTGCGCGCACGTGCCGGCGGTCGGGATGCCGTGCCGCCGGGCGGCCTCCAGGTTCGACGTCGCGGTGAAGCCCGCCAGGTACGCGGCGCGCGCCGATGCGACGGCGGCGTCCTCGTGCGTCCGGCGCGACCCCATCTCGATCATCCGCCGGCCGTTGGCCGCGCCGACCATGCGGGCGGCTGCGGACGCGATCGCGCTGTCGTGGTTGAGGATCGACAGGGCCAGCGTCTCCAGCACCACGCCCACGCCGAAGGAGGCGCGCACGGACAGGACCGGCGAACCCGGGAAGTACAGCTCGCCCTCCGGGTACCCGTCGACGTCGCCGGTGAACCGGTAGTCCGCGAGCCACGACAGGGTGGCGTCGTCCACCACGCCCGTGCGCTCCAGCAGCTCCAGCTCCGGCCCGCCGAACCGGAACGCCTCGATCGCGTCCAGCAGCCGGCCGGTCCCCGCGACCACGCCGTAGCGCCTGCCCTCGGGCAGCCTGCGGGCGAACACCTCGAACACGCACGGACGGTCGGCGGTGCCGTCGCGCAATGCCGCGGCCAGCATCGTCAACTCGTAGTGGTCCGTGAACAGCGACGTCGACATGGGGCAAGAGCCTAGGCTCGACCGGGGCGTTGTCGCAGGAGGTGGACCTATGGCCTCCGCCACGGAGCGGAACATGACACCATTGGCGGTATGACCACGCCCGTCGAGCATGAGCGGACGCAGGTTGACCCGGCGCCCGAGGAGGTCCGCACCGAGGACCGCCCTTGGCAGACGCTGGTCTGGAACGACCCGGTGAACCTGATGTCCTACGTGACGTACGTGTTCCAGAAGCTGTTCGGCTACAGCCGCGACCACGCGACGAAGCTGATGCTGGACGTGCACCACAAAGGCCGGGCGATCGTGTCGTCGGGATCGAAGGACAAGGTGGAGGCCGACGTGGCCAGACTGCACGCGGCCGGGCTGTGGGCGACCATGCAGCGGTCGTCGTGAAGAAGTGGACCCGCTCCGGCGACACCGTGCTGGGCCGGTTCGACCGGCAGGAGGCGGCGGTCGTGCGCGGCCTGGTGAGCCAGGTCCAGGACATGCTGCTGGCCCGCGCCGAGGAGGCCCCGCAGGACGAGCTGGCCGAGCTGACCGGGATCAGGACGGGCCCCTCGACGCCGCCGGACGACCCGATCCTGGGCCGGCTGCTGCCCGACTTCCACCGGTTGGACCCGGACGCGCCGGACCCGGCCGAGGTCGACTCGGCCAACGCCCTGCGCTCGCTGCACGAGCCCGAGCTGCTGGACCTCAAGAGCGGTGTCGCCGCCGTGGTGCTCCAGACCTGCCCGCCGGACGGCGGCGACGTGCGGCTGCGCCTGGAGGACGCCGAGGCGTGGCTGTCGGCGCTCAACGACGTGCGGCTGGCCCTGGGCACGGCGCTGGACGTGCAGGACGACATGCCCGACGAGCTGCCGGCCGACGACCCGCGCTCGCCGCACCTGGGCGTCTACCACTGGCTGACGTGGGTGCAGGAGACCCTGGTCGAAGCGGTCCTGGACTGAGCACGCGACCGCCGGCCGGCCCCGGGCCGGCCGGCGGACCTCCGGCATCCCGGTGGAACGTGCGCCGTCCGAGGTGGCGCGAGGTCGCCGACCGCTCACGGACCGGCCGCCGACCCGCCGACAAGGCCCGCTGGTGCGGGTTCTCACACACCGGGACAACTTCCGCCACCACGTAGGATGGGGTCGTGCTGGTGATTCGCCGTGACCTCGTCGACGCCATGGTGGCGCACGCCCGTCGTGACCACCCCGACGAGGCGTGCGGGATCATCGCGGGCCCCGAGGGCTCCGACCGCCCCGAGCGGTTCGTCCCCATGGACAACGCCGAGCGCTCGCCGACGTTCTACCGGTTCGACTCGGCCGAGCAGCTGCGGGTGTGGCGCGAGATGGACCGGGCCGACGAGGTGCCGGTGGTCGTCTACCACTCGCACACCGCGACCGAGGCCTACCCCTCGCGCACGGACATCTCCTACGCCAGCGAGCCCGACGCCCACTACGTCCTGGTCTCCACCAGGGACCCGGAGGAGCACGAGCTGCGCTCCTACCGGATCGTGGACGGCGTCGTGACCGAAGAACCGGTCGAGGTGGTCGAGTCGTACATGTTCGCGCACAACGGCGCGGACGACGCGCCCGACTGCCGCTGAAGCTCCGTCGTCCGACACATCTCCCGATATCCGGCTCTTCTCGGAGGTCCCAGCATGTCCGTCACCGTCTCGATCCCCACGATCCTGCGCACCCACACCGCCGGGCAGAAGTCCGTGGAGGCCGCGGGCTCCACGCTCGCCCAGGTCATCGACGACCTGGAGGCCAACCACGGCGGCCTGAAGGACCGCCTGGTGAAGGAGGGCGCGCTGCACCGGTTCGTCAACGTCTACGTCAACGACGAGGACGTCCGCTTCGCGGGCGGCCTCGAAGCGGCGGTCAAGGACGGCGACACGGTCACGATCCTCCCGGCCGTCGCGGGCGGCTGAGCGATGGCTCGGTACGAGTCGCTGCTGGACGCGGTCGGCGGCACGCCCCTGGTGGGGCTGCCCCGGCTGTCGCCCTCGAAGGACGTCCGGCTGTGGGCCAAGCTGGAGGACCGCAACCCGACCGGCTCGATCAAGGACCGCCCGGTCCTGATGATGATCGAGGAGGCCGAGCGGTCCGGGCGGCTGACCCCCGGCTGCACGATCCTGGAGCCGACCTCGGGCAACACCGGCATCGCGCTGGCGATGGCGGCCAAGCTCAAGGGCTACGGCCTGGTGTGCGTGATGCCGGAGAACACCTCCACCGAGCGCAAGCAGCTCCTGCAGGCGTACGGCGCGCGGATCGTGTTCTCGCCCGCCGCCGGCGGGTCCAACCAGGCGGTGGCGCGGGCCAAGGAGCTGGCCGCGCAGAACCCCGACTGGGTGATGCTCTACCAGTACGGCAACCCCGCGAACGCGGGCGCGCACTACCACGGCACGGGTCCGGAGATCCTCAAGGACCTGCCGACCATCACGCACTTCGTGGCGGGCCTGGGCACCACCGGCACGCTCGTCGGCGTCGGCCGCTACCTGCGCGAGCAGAAGCCCGACGTGCAGGTCATCGCCGCCGAACCCCGGTACGGCGAGCTGGTCTACGGCCTGCGCAACCTGGACGAGGGCTTCGTGCCCGAGCTGTACGACGCGGAGGTCCTCACGGGCCGGTACTCGGTCGGCTCGTACGACGCGCTGCGCCGCACCCGCCAGCTGCTGGAGGTCGAGGGCATCTTCGCGGGCATCTCGACGGGCGCGATCCTGCACGCCGCGCTGGGGGCGGCCGAGAAGGCCGCGAGCCGGGGCGAGTCGGCGGACGTGGCGTTCGTGGTGGCGGACGCGGGCTGGAAGTACCTGTCGACCGGCGCGTACTCGGGGACCCTGGACGAGGCGGCGGAACGCCTGGACGGGCACCTCTGGGCCTGAGCACCCGGCCGTGCGGACCCGGCCTGCCGACGCCACTCGCGGGCGCGTCGGCAGGCCGTTCCCGTCCCCGGTGCCGGTTCACGGCCCGGTCGCCCGTTCGGCGCTACCCGGCCGCCGGCGCTGTTCCTACTATTCGGGCGTCCCGGTCCGTCTAGCCGGTGGTGCCGAGTGAGCCTGTCCGCAGCGGACCGCGAACTGCTCGACCGCGCGGTGGGCGTGGCCCGCGCGCACAGCCGGTGGCGGCACCACACGGTGGCCGCCGCCGCCCGGTCGGTGGACGGGCGCACGTTCACCGGGCTGAACGTCTTCCACTTCGCCGGCGGGCCGTGCGCGGAGCTGGTGGTGATCGGCGCGGCAGCCGCCGAGGGCGCCTACGACCTGGAGACCGTGGTGGCCGCCGACGCGTCCGGCGTGGTCGTGCCGTGCGGGCGCTGCCGCCAGGTGCTCTCCGACCTGGTGCCGGGGGTGCGCGTGCTGGTCTCGGAGACCGAGGAGGTCCCGCTCGGCGCGCTGCTGCCGAGCCCCTACCGCTGGTCGGAACACCTGTCGTCGTTGGAGCGCCGCCGCCGCTGACCCGTCCCCGGCGCGGGAATGCAGAACACCCTGGACGGGTCCTGCGGAATACCGCGACCGCAGACAGGGGAGCGTGCACGGGCCGGTGGAACAACGGTTCGCCGGTCACCGCGCGCGGCACCGGCAGTAATTCCGGCAGAACCACGGCGTCGCCTTCGCGCTCACCTGGACTTCCCGCAGATCGCCGGCCGGATGATGAATGTGGCCCACCTCTCACAATCCGCCCGGCCGTCGCGCGCGGGCCGCCGGATCGGGGGATTCGTGGCTGGTCAGGCCGTTCGGGATGCCCCACCGCCTGCCTTCGGTGACCCGCAGTCGGAGCTGTCCCGAACTCGATCCGGTCACCGGTCAATGCGGCCGATCAGGGGGCGCATCCGGGGAGTGCTCGCGTTCGGCACCGGCCCGTTGATGCATTCGAGTGAACCTGGCCCAATGATATTGCCAGGCGGCCCGTGGCGTTTTCCGCAATACTGCACATTGGCGGCTGCTATCGTGCCGCCATGCAATTGACGGTGCTCGGGTGCTCGGGAAGCGCACCCGGTCCTGACCTGCCCACTTCGGGGTACCTCGTCGAAGTGGCCGGGGTCCGGATCGCGGTCGAACTCGGCGGCGGCGTGTTCGGCGCGCTCCAGCGGCGGTGCGACCCGTTCGCGCTCGACGCCGTGCTCCTGTCGCACCTGCACCTCGACCACTGCGCGGACTTCAGCGCGCTCACCACCTACCTGCGCGCCCACCCGTCCCCGCCCCCGTCGCGGGGCAGGCTCCCGGTCCACGCCCCGGCGCACGCCCCGACCCGGCTCGCCGCCGCGCACGCCGCGTCGGAGGAGGAGTTGGCCACCCTGCGCCTGGAGGACACCTTCGACTTCGTGCCGCTGGCCGCGGGCCGCTTCCAGGTGGGGCCGGTGACGGTCGAGGTCGCGGCCATGCGGCACATCTGCGAGGCGTACGCGTTCCGGATCTCGCACGGCGACACGTCCCTGGTGTTCACCGGCGACACCGTCCCGTGCCCGGACCTGGTGGAGCTGGCCCGGGGCGCGGACCTGCTGCTGGCCGACGCGGCGTGGCGGGAGCAGGCCGGGCGGGCCAACTACCTGCACATGAGCGGCCGGGAGACCAGCGTCGTGGCGACGGAGGCGGGTGTGGGCAGGCTCGTGCTCACGCACGTCCTGCCGTGGTCGGACCGCGCCGGCGTGCTGGCGGACGCGACCGAGGCGTTCGACGGCCCGGTCACCCTGGCCGAACCGGGTGACGTGTACGAGATCCACGCCACCACCCAGGCCGACACGGCCTGACCCGCGCGGCCGGCCGCTGCCGGCGGTCCGCTCCCGGCTACCCGGCGAAGGCGGTGGACGGGCGGCCCTCGCCCACGCCCGGCAGGACCAGCACCGACCCGGCCAGCTCGCTCAGCGCGTCGCCGGACAGGCCGACCCGCGCGGTCGTCACGTACAGGTCGGTGAAGTCCTGGCCGCCGAACGCGCACGCGCTCGGCTGACCCACCGGGAGTTCGACCTCGGTGTCGACCCGGCCGTCCGGCGCGTACCGCCGCACCGCCGCGCCACCCCACAGCGCCACCCAGACCGCGCCCGACGCGTCCACGCACAGCCCGTCCGGCAGGCCCCGGTCCACCTCGGCCACCGTGCGGCGGTTGGTGGCCTCGCCGGTGTCGCGGTCGTAGTCGAGCACGTCGATCCGGCGGGTCGCCGAGTCGGCGTAGTACATCAGCGTGCCGTCGGGGCTCCAGTCGACGCCGTTGCCGCCCGTGACGTCGCCCAGCACCACCTTCGCGTCGCCGGTCGGGTCGACGCGGGCCAGCCAGCCGCCCGGGTCCTCGTCGTAGCGCGTGGTCCCGGCCCACAGCCGGCCCGCCGGGTCGACCGCCGCGCCGTTGCCGCGCACGCCGTCGCGCGCCCAGTAGACCAGCCACGTCTTCGCGCCGTCCCGGTCGACCAGCGCGACCCCGTCCCGCAGGTTGAGCACGAGCCCGCCCCGGGTGCGGGGCTTCGCCGCGCCGACGTGCTGCGGCACGTCGAGCACCGCGTCCTCGTCCCGGTGCGGCGAGTACCGGTGCACCCGGCTGCCGAGGACGTCCACCCAGACGAGGGTCCCACTGCCGTGGTCCCAGGTGGGTGCTCCGCCCAGTTCGGCCCCGGTGCGCACGGCCACTTCGATCGACACGGGCCCAGCGTAGGCGTCGATCACCCGGAAGCGGCACGCGCGTGCCCCCTGACCTCGGAACACCGCGGTCTCGCAGACCGCCGTCCCGCCGCGCGAACCGGGCTCCTGCGCCGGCCCGTTCACCCGTAACCTGGAGGTGTGGACCCGACGGTTGTGTCACCGGCCCCGCCCACCCGGTCGCCGGCCAAGCGCGTCATCCCGCCCCGGCCGCTGCTGTCGGCGGTGGTCGTGGCCGGGTTCGTGGCGCTGATGTTCGTGGTGGAGGGCGTCGACACGGCGCTGGGCGGCAGCCTCGACGGCGAGGGCGTGATCCCGCGCGACTTCACCGAGTGGGACAACCTCATCTGGGCCCCGGTCCTGCACGGCGGCTGGGAGCACCTGACCGGCAACGCGGTGCCGCTGCTGATCCTCGGCTTCCTCGCCACCTCCGGCGGCATCGCGCAGTTCCTCCAGGTCACCGCCGTCATCTGGCTGACCGACGGCCTCGGCGTGTGGCTGATCGGCTCGCCCGGCAGCCACATCGGCGCGTCCGGCCTGGTCTTCGGCTACCTGGTGTTCCTGCTCGTGCGGGGCGTCTTCGCGCGGGCCACGGCGCAGGTCGTGGTGGCGGTGGCGGTGTTCGCGGTCTACGGCGCGATGCTGTGGGGCGTGCTGCCCGGCCAGTCCGGCATCTCCTGGGAGAGCCACCTGTTCGGCGCGCTGGGCGGCGTGCTCGCGGCCTGGGGCGTCGCGCGGGACAACCACCGGCACCTCGACCGGGCTGCCGCCGCGTGACGGCCGCCGACGCGCCGATCGGCGTCTTCGACTCCGGGGTCGGCGGGCTCACCGTCGCCCGCGCGATCATGGACCAGCTGCCCGAGGAGAGCATCCGCTACCTCGGCGACACGGCCAACGCCCCGTACGGCCCGCGCCCCATCGCCGAGGTGCGCGAACTGGCCCTGGGCCACCTCGACCGGCTGGTCGAGGACGGCGCGAAGCTGCTGGTGATCGCCTGCAACACGGCGTCCTCGGCCTGCCTGCGCGACGCCCGCGAGCGCTACGACGTGCCGGTGGTGGAGGTCGTGCTGCCCGCCGTCCGCCGGGCCGTGGCGACCACCCGCACCGGCCGGGTCGGCGTGATCGGCACGGTCGGCACCATCGCGTCCGGCGCGTACCAGGACTCGTTCGCCGCCGCGCCCGCCATCGAGGTCACGGCGGTCGCCTGCCCGAGGTTCGTCGACTTCGTGGAGCGCGGCACCACCACCGGCCGCCAGGTGCTCGGCCTCGCCCAGGCGTACCTGGAGCCGTTGCAGCGCGCCGAGGTCGACACGGTCGTGCTGGGCTGCACCCACTACCCGCTGCTGACCGGGGTGATCCAACTGGCCATGGGCGACGGGGTGACGTTGGTCTCCAGCGCGGAGGAGACCGTGAAGGACGTCGTCCGGGTGCTGACCGACCTCGACCGGTTCCGCTCCGGCGACCCGGACCTGCGGTTCTCCAGCACCGGCCCGGCCGACCTGTTCGCCCGGCTGGCGCGCAGGTTTCTGCCCCGGCTGGAAAACGCGTCTTTCCACCCCCACGAATGATTTGGCACCCTCCAACAGTGCTGTTGACCATCCTCGGCTGCTCGGGCAGCCTGCCGGGGCCGGACGGCCCCGCATCCGGCTACCTCGTCGAGGCGGACGGCTACCGCCTCGGGCTGGAGCTCGGCAACGGTGTGCTGGCCTCGCTGCAAGCCCACTGCGACCCGTTCTCGCTGGACGCGCTGCTGTTCTCGCACCTGCACCCCGACCACTGCGCGGACTTCACCACGCTCGCGGTGATGCGGCGCTACCACACCCACCCCCCGCACGACACGACCCGGCACAAGCTGCCCGTGCACGCACCGGTCGAGGCGCCCCGGCGCTTCGCCCGCGCCTACGCCGAGAGCGCCGAGGAGTTGCGCACCGCCGACCTGTCGGACGTGTTCGACTTCCACGCCCTGACCGCCGCGCCATTCCGGGTGGGCCCGTTCGAGATCACCGCCGCCCGCGTCGACCACCCCGGCGAGGCGTACGGGTTCCGGATCGCCACGGAGCGCGCGGTCCTCGCGTTCACCGGCGACAGCGGCCCGTGCGGCGCGCTGGTCGACCTGGCGCGCGGCGCGGACGTGCTGCTGGCCGAGGCGACCTGGACGCACGCCGACGACCGCCCGCCGGGCACCCACCTGTCCGGCGTGCAGGCGGGCGAGCTGGCCGCCGAGGCGGGCGCCGGCCGGCTGCTGCTGACCCACGTCGCGCCGTGGACCGACCCGGAGGAGGTGCTCGCCGAGGCGCGCACCCGGTTCGACGGTCCGGTCGAACTCGCACGTCAGGGCCACAAGTGCGCGGTTGACGCGCCGGCGGTCCGGGTAATCGGCGGGCATGGCAACTGATGTCGTCGAGCTGATCCTGGCCGACCACCGCAAGTTCGAGGAGCTGTTCCGCGAGCTGCGCGACCGCTCCACCGACCGCGCCGCCCGCCTCGGCGAGCTGGCCGCGCTGCTGGTCGCGCACGCCGAGGCGGAGGAGGCGGAGGTGTACCCGGCGCTCAAGCGCTACCGCAAGGTCGACGACGACGAGGTCGACCACGGGGCCGAGGAGCACGCCGAGGGGCACCAGGCGCTGCTGGCGCTGATGGAGGTCAAGGACCCCGAGACCGAGGAGTGGGAGTCGAAGCTGGAGGAGCTCGTCGAGAACCTCAACCACCACGTGGACGAGGAGGAGCGGACGATCCTCAACGACGCCCGCGAGCAGGTCGCCGACGACCGCCGCGCCGAGCTGGGCCGGGCGTTCCTGGAAGCCCGGCAGGCGGCGCTGGACGAGGACTGCGGCGACCTGGAGTACGTGCGCCGGATCGCCAAGGCCACCGCCGACCGGATCGACTAGCGTCGGACGGGTGTCGGACGTCGAGGTGCGCAAGGTCGGTCAGCACGAGTTCGTGGCCACGAACGGCCGGGGTGCCTCGGTGCCGATCGGCCGCGCGGGCGCGGAGGGCTCGTTCAGCCCGGTGGAACTGCTGCTGGCCGCGATGGCGGGCTGCGCGGCGGTGACCGCCGAGACCTTGATCGAGCGGAGGGTCGGTCCCGTCCTGTCGGCGCGGGCGGCCGACGTGCGGCCGGCGGGCGCGCACGAGCTGCACGAGGTCCCGGTGACCCTGGAGTACGACGTGTCCGCGCTGACCGACGAGCAGCGCGAAGCCCTCGACGTGACCGTGCGCCGGGCCGTCGACCAGCTCTGCACCGTCTCCCGCACCCTGCACGAGTCGCCGCCGACGCCGCTGCACCTGCCGTAGCGCCCGGACGGCACGTGCGGCGGCCGGTGCCCGGTCGGTTCGGTGCCCGGTCGGTCCGGTGCCCGGTCGGTCCGGTGCCCGGTCCAGTCCGGTGCCCGGTCAGTTCTGGCCGACGCCGTCCCAGACGGCCGTGGAGCCGCTGTGCCCGATGCGCACCGTCTGCACGGTCACCGCCGCGCCGGCCGCGATCACCAGCACCGCCACCACGATCGAGATCCGCCGCCACGTCCTGGGCACGTCGGCGTCGTCGGCCGCGGCGGTCCGCTCCCGGTCCGCGAGCCGGCCCGCGACCAGCAGCGCCACCACGAGCACGCCGAAGCCCAGAGCGAACGGCAGCAGGTCGTTGCCCAGCTCCGCGTGCCTCTCGATCAGCGGGTTGCCCAGCGCCGCCAAGCGCTCGTGGAGCTGCTCGCCCGCCTTCTGCGCGGGCAGCACCGAGCCGACGGCCAGCAGCGTGACGCCGAGCAGCGGCCACGCGTGGCGCTGCCGCCACCGGGGCACGATCGCGAGCGCGGCGGCGGCCAGCGCGGACAGGGGGAGGAGCACCACGACCGCGTGCACCAGCAGCGGGTGCGCGGGAAGTCCGAAGACCGTCGGAAGGCCGTCTGCGAGTGCCATGCCTCTCCCTACGCCAGTGGAACGTCCCCCGGTTCAGCGCCTTAGGGTAGTGCCGTGCTGAGAACCGATGGCAGGAACGACGACGTACTGCGCGACATCCGGATCACCCGTGGCTACCAGCAGTGGCCGGCGGGCTCGGTGCTGATCGAGTTCGGCAACACGCGCGTGCTCTGCGCAGCCAGCGTGACCGAAGGCGTCCCCCGGTGGAGGTCGGGCTCGGGTCTCGGATGGGTGACCGCCGAGTACGCGATGCTGCCGAGCGCCACCCACAGCCGCAGCGACCGCGAGTCCGTGAAGGGCCGGATCGGCGGTCGCACTCACGAGATCTCCCGGCTGATCGGCCGGTCGCTGCGCACGTGCATCGACCTGGCCGCGCTGGGCGAGAACACGATCGTGATCGACTGCGACGTGATCCAGGCCGACGGCGGCACCCGCACCGCCGCGATCACCGGCGCGTACGTGGCGCTGGCCGACGCCGTCACCTGGCTCGGCGCGGCCGGCCGGCTGGCCGACCCCCAGCCGCTGTCGTGCGCGGTGTCGGCGGTGTCCGTGGGCGTCGTGGACGGCCGGGTGCGCCTGGACCTCCCGTACGAGGAGGACTCGCGCGCCGAGGTCGACATGAACGTGGTCGCCACCGACGCGGGCACCCTGATCGAGGTCCAGGGCACCGGCGAGGGCGCGACGTTCGCCCGGTCCACCCTGGACAAGATGCTCGACCTGGCGCTCCAGGGCTGCGCGGAGCTCAACCGCGTCCAGTCCGAGGCGCTGGCCCAGCCCTACCCCGGCGTGCTCCCCGAACCGAAGGGCCGCAAGAAGTGAAGGTCCTGCTCGCCTCCCGCAACGCCAAGAAGCTCGGCGAGCTGCGCCGCATCCTGGTCGCCGAGGGGCTGCCCGGCGTCGAGGTGGTCGGCCTGGCGGACGTGCCGGAGTTCCCGGAGGCCCCCGAGACCGACCCGACCTTCGAGGGCAACGCCCTGGCCAAGGCCCGGGACGCCTTCGCCGCCACCGGCCTGCCCGCCGTGGCGGACGACTCGGGCATCGAGGTCGACGCGCTCAACGGGATGCCGGGCGTGCTGTCGGCCCGCTGGTCCGGCGCGCACGGCAACGACGCGGCGAACCTCCAGCTCGTGCTGGGCCAGCTCCGGGACGTCCCGGACGAGCGGCGCGGCGGCGCGTTCGTGTGCGCGGCGGCCCTGGTGGCGGCCGGCGGCGTGGAGGTCGTGGTGCGCGGCGAGTGGCGCGGCACGATCCGCCGGGAACCGGCCGGTGCCAACGGTTTCGGCTACGACCCGATCTTCCAGCCCGAGGGCCGGGACGTGACGTCGGCCGAACTGTCCCCCGAGGACAAGGACGAGCTGTCCCACCGCGGACGCGCGCTGCGGCTGCTGCTGCCCCACCTGGTGGAGCTGGCGCAGCGGTAACCCCGGACGGGTCCTGGACGCCCGCCGGGCCGGACCACGCCGGGCCGGCCACGCCAGGCCGGGCCCGAGGTTCTCGGGCCCGGCGGCGGGCGATCACGGACCCGGTGCCGGGCCTGGCGGTGGGCGCGGTCAGGCGGGGAGTTCGCGCAGCAGCTTGGCCACGTGGCCGGTCGCGCGCACGTTGTACATCGCCTTGACGACGAGGCCCTGCGGGTCGACCAGGAACGTCGAGCGGATCACGCCCATCACCGTGCGGCCGTAGTTCTGCTTCTCGCCGTACGCGCCCCACTCGGTCAGCACCTCGCGGTCCACGTCGGACAGCAGCGGGAAGGTCAGGCCCTCCGCCTCGACGAACTTCGCCAGCTTCTCCGGCTTGTCCGGCGAGATGCCGACCACGTCGTAGCCGGACGCCGCCAGGTCGCCGGTGTTGTCGCGGAAGTCGCACGCCTGCTTGGTGCAGCCCGGCGTCCCGGCGGCCGGGTAGAAGTAGACGACCACCGAACGGCCCAGGTAGTCGGAGAGCGAGACGGGCTTGCCGTCGCTGTCGGGCAGCGTGAACGCCGGGGCCTGGTCGCCGGGGGACAGGCGCTTCTGCTCGGTCATGGCGCAAACGCTACAGCCCGCTCCCGACGGTCCCGGACCGGCGGCGACTGCCGCCGTGCGTCAGGCGAGGCCCTCGAACGTGGCGCTGGGGTCCTGGCCGGCACCGTTCGGCTCGACCACCAGCTGCATCCGGACCTGGTTCTCCGGCACGGCGAAGGCCAAGGTCAGCTTGGTGTCGGCACCGGGCGCGACCTCGGTCACCGCTGCGCTGCGGCCGTTGAGGCCCTGCACGGAGTCGAGCACCTCGGCGACCGGTTCGCCGCCGACCAGGGCGCGGACCGTCAGCTCGCTCGTGCGGTAGGTGGTGCCGGTCCCGTTGACCAGCGTCAGCACGAACACCGTGGTGCGCGGCGACTTCGGGAACGACGTGTCGCTGGGTTCGATCGACTTGGCGGGCGAGACCGAGATGGACAGCCCGTCGGGCCACACCCGGCGCGAGCCGAACGCGGCGAACTCCGACGCCGGTGGCGCGTTGTTCAGGTTGGCGCGGGTGCTGGAGGTCGTCTCGGGGACGGAGGTGTCGGACAGCCCGGAGTGGTCCGCGCACCCTGCCACTGCCCCCGCCAGGCACAGGCCGACGGCCAGTCTGGCGAACTTCACGAACTCCCCTTCCCGCCCCGGCGGTGGGCTAGCGGCGACTCCCACCACCATGACGGCGCAGAGGTGTGCCCGGGGGCGGATGAGGGGGCTTGATTCGCACCTGGTGCCGGCCTGTGGCCAAGCCGTGATGCCCGGGGGCCGCCCACGTGGGCGGCGCCACACTTTCGGTGGCGCTGCCCACGCGGACCGCGGCGGCGTCCGCTCGGGCGCGGAACCCGCCGCCCGGAAGTTAGGGAGCGCGTCGGGGGGCCTGCGCGCTCGATAGGATCATCGCGCTCCGGGGCCCGGTTGCTACACCTCGACTTCAGTCTTCACTCGTTCGGATGAGTGGGAGAGGTCGGCGAGCTGAGCGAGCAGTGCGTAGGAGTGCAACCGGTCCGCCTGGTCGGCGACCATCGTGGTGACCATCAGCTCGTCGGCCAGGGTGTCGGCGAGGAGCTGTTCGAGCTGGTCGCGGGCGGTGTCCGGGCTGCCGACGACCTGCGAGGCCAGCCGTTCCCGGATGATCAGCCGGTCGAACTCGGTGTACGGGTACTCGTCGGCCTCCTGCGGCGTGGCCAACGGCCCCGGCCGGTTCTGCCGGAGCTTGAGGAAGGCGAGCGCCTGCGGCGCGGCGATCCACCGGGCGTGCTCGTCGGTGTCGGCGACGATCGCCGACGCGCACACCATCGCGTACGGCTCGGTGAGGACGGCCGACGGTTGGAAGCGCTCGCGGTACAGCCGCAGCGCCGGGATGGTGTTCTCCGCGCTGAAGTGGTGGGCGAACGCGAAGGGCAGGCCGAGCAGCCCGGCGACCTGCGCGCTGTACCCGCTGGACCCGAGCAGCCAGACCGGCGGCTTGTTGCCCTGCGCGGGCACGGCGGCGAGGGGCTCGGTGCCGTCGAAGTAGCCCATCAGCTCGGAGAGCTGCTGCGGGAAGTCGTCCACGGACAGCGGGCCCTCGGTCCGGCGCAGGGCGCGCGCGGTTCGCTGGTCGGTGCCCGGCGCGCGGCCGATGCCGAGGTCGATGCGGTCGGGGTGCAGCGCGGTGAGCGTGCCGAACTGCTCCGCGACCACCAGCGGCGGGTGGTTGGGCAGCATCACGCCGCCCGAGCCGACCCGGAGCGTCGTCGTGGCGGCGGCGACGTGCCCGATCAGGATCGCCGGGGACGAGCTGGCGATCCCGGGCATGTTGTGGTGCTCGGCCAGCCAGAAGCGGCGGTAGCCGAGGCGTTCCACGTGCTGCGCCAACTCCCGGGTGTCCGCCAGGGCGGTCCGCGCATCCGTCGCCGTCGTCACCGGTGCCAGGTCTAGGACGGACAGCGGGATGTCACGAAGTCGGCTCATACCTCCTTTCAACGCCCACCCGCGCGGATGCCTTCCACCTGTGACCCACACCGCACCGCACGACACCACCCGCGCCGCACGCCCGCACCGATACCGCCCGCCTGCCCGCCCGCGCCGCCCGCGCCGCCCGCCCGCACCGCCGCTCGCCCGCACCGCCGCCCGCACCCCCCGCCCGCGCCGCACCGTCTGCGCCGTCGCCTCCGGCGGCCAACCGGACCCGGCCGGGCTCAGCCGTGGTCAGCCGGTCAGGATGCGGTCCGCCAGGTACACCGCCTTCGTCACGGCGGTGAGGCGGGCAGCCGAGGTGTCCCAGTCCGTGCCCACCGGCTCCAGGGTCAGCACGACCACGATCTTGCGGTCGGCCGGGCCGTAGGTGCCGGTGGTGTGCATGGCCGGGCGGACCAGGTCCACCTCGGCCGGGGGTGTTCGGGTGGGCGGGCCGTCCTTGGCCGCCGGCAGCGGCGCGCGGTGCGCCGGCGGCTCGACGCACGGGCGGGGCGGGGTGTCGCCGAACCGGGACCAGCCCTGCTTGTAGGCCACGTCACCGGGGACCGCCGCCGGGACGCCGAACGACTGGTCGAAGCCGTCCGTCGCGCACGTCGTCGCCCGGTGCAGGTTGTCCATGATGAACGCCCGGTACTTCGGGTGCGCCTCCTCCAGCACGTACCGGTACACCTTCACCACGTCGGCCGCGCTCACCGCCGTGTAGCCCCAGAAGCCGACGTCGACCGGCGGCAGCGTGTCGGTCAGGCCGAGCTTGGCCGCCATCCGCTCGACGATCTTCTCCCAGCCGTTGAGCACCCACAGCTCGCTGGCCGCGTAGTCGTCGCTGGAGCGCAGCATCGGCACCAGCCGGTTCAGGTCTTCGGGAGGGATGGCGAAGTCCGGCCCCCGGGTCTCCAGGTAGTCCAGGGCTATCAGCAGCTTCACCACCGACGCGGATCTGATCCGCTGGTGCGAGTTGTGCGACAGCGTCGTGCGGCCCAGCGCGCGGTCGTGGACGGCGAAGGCCACCGTCACGTCCGAGGGCACGGCCGACTGCGGCGACGGCACCTCGGGCGAGGCCGACGCGGGGATCGCGGTGGCGGCCAGGAGGGCGGCCACCACCAGCGGCAGGATGCGCGTTTTGATCATGCCGTCGACGGTAGCGAGGGGGTCTGACACTTCGGTCACACCGGGAAGGCGCAGACGCCGGCGGGCGTTGTCCCGGACATGGACGTGGTGGTCATCGGTGCAGGTCAAGCTGGGCTTTCGGCCGCCTATTTCCTCGATCGGGTGAACCTGGAGCACGTGGTCCTGGACGCCGACGACGGACCCGGCGGGGCGTGGCGGCACCGCTGGCCGAGCCTGCGGATGGCGACCGTGCACGGCATCCACGACCTGCCCGGGATGCCGTTCGACCCGCCCGACCCGGACGCGCCCGCGAACGAGGTGCTGCCCGCCTACTTCGCCGATTTCGAGCGCCGCAACGGCATCCACGTCCGCCGCCCGGTGCGCGTCCACGCCGTCCGCGACGACGACGGCGCGCTGGAGGTGCAGACCGGCCACGGGACCTGGCGCACCAGGGCGCTGATCAACGCCACCGGCACGTGGACCCGCCCGTTCTGGCCCCACTACCCCGGCCAGGAGCTGTTCCGGGGCCGCCAACTGCACTCCTCGCAGTACCGGGGCCCGGAGGAGTTCGCGGGCCGGCACGTGGTCGTCGTCGGCGGCGGGACGTCCGCCGTCCAGCAGCTCCTGGAGATCGCCCGCTTCGGCACCACGACCTGGGTCACCCGCCGGGAGCCCGAGTTCCGCGACGAGCCGTTCACTCCCGAGGTGGGCCGCGCGGCCGTCAAGCTGGTCGAGGACCGGGTCCGGGCGGGCCTGTCGCCGCACAGCGTCGTGAGCGTGACCGGCCTGAGCCTCACCCCGGCGGTCCGGGCGGCGCTCGCGGACGGCACGCTGCACCGCGAGCCGGCGTTCGAGCGGATCACCGCGGACGGCGTGGTCTGGCCGGACGGCCGCACCCGGCGGGCCGACGCGATCCTGTGGGCCACCGGCTTCCGCCCCGCCGTCGACCACCTGGCCCCGCTGGGCCTGCGCGGCCCCGGCGGCGGCATCCGGCTCGACGGCACGCGGGTCGTCGCCGACCCGAGGGTCCACCTCGTCGGCTACGGCCCGTCCGCCAGCACGGTCGGCGCGACGCGCGCGGGCCGGGCCGCCGCCCGGGAGGTCCGGGACCTGCTCACGCGGGTGCCGGCCGCCTGAACACCCGCCGCCCCAGCACCGTGCCGGCCACCCCGAGCCGGTAGCGCAGCACGTCCCACCGCCCGACGCCCCGCCGCGCCAGGAACTCCCGCGCGGCGGCGGCGTCGAAGAACCACGGGACCAGCGTCGACGGGTCGTTGAACCCCTCCCACAGCCGCTCGCCGACCTCGGGGTGCCGGGACGCCGCGACCAGCACGTCCCGCTGGTGGCGGGCCATCGGGACCAGCATCCCCTCGGAGAAGTCGTTGGCGTGCCGGCCGACCTCCCAGAACTCCTCGAACCGCGCGCGCAGCCACGCCGCCGTGCCGTCGTAGTCGCCCAGCCGGGACGCGAAGAACCGCGCCATCCGGGTCGCGTTGTTGGCCCCCTGAGCGGCGATCGGGTCGTTGAGCACCACGGCGTCGCCGAGCCCGAGCACGTGCCGCCCGGACGGCAGCACGGCCACCGGCTCGCGCACCGCCGGCACCACCGCCCCCTTGAGCCACGTGGTCTCCCGGGTCGGCCGCACCGGCGCCAGGAACGACGCCTGGCCCGGCAGCATCTCGTCCACCAGGCCGCGCAGCACCGCCAGCCCCTCGGACGCGGTGGTGACCGCGCCGAACCGGTCCGCCGGACCGCCCGGCACCGCCTCCACGGCGATGCTGCGCGACGCGCCGGCGTCCTTGTCCCAGAACGGGACCCAGAACACCTCGACCACCCCGGGCACGAACGTGAACACGATGTCCCGGTGCCGGGGGTGCGCGTCGAGGTCGTAGCCGCGCACGTTCACCGTGAACAGGGTGCGCTGCGCGGACGTGTGCACCGAACGCGCCGGGTCGCGCGCGAACAGGCTGCCGAAAGTCTTGCGCCCGACGGTGACCACGACGAGTTCGTGCGTCGCCGCCAACGAGTCCAGGTCGCCTTCCGTCACCGACCCGGTGACCACGGTCGCACCCCGCGCGGCCAGTTCCCGCAGCCCCCGGGCGAACTTGAGCCGCTGGTCCACCGCGAGCGCGGGCTTGCGCAGCGGCGCGTCGACGCTCAACGCCACCAGCCGGTCGTCGGTGTAGAGGTCGAGGCGGATCCGGTCGGCGCGCGGCGCGTCGGGGAAGTCGTCCAGCCCCAACGCCGCCTCGTACTCGACCTGGTCGCCGAACAGGCACGCCGTGGGTCGCTCGCCGGACTCCAGGTACTGCTCGGCGGTGAGGTCCGAGCACAGCGTGACCCGCCACCCGGCGCGCAGCAGCGCGGCGGACAGCACGATCCCCGCCTGCCCCGCACCCACCACCGCGACCGAACGCACCCACCTGATCCTTCTGCCGTGGGCACTTCGGTGCCAATCCGGCGTTCGGGTCGATTAGCCTCGACGTCGTGGCCGGGGGAG
Organism: Actinosynnema sp. NPDC050436; assembly: GCF_040655415.1. NCBI lineage: Bacteria > Bacillati > Actinomycetota > Actinomycetes > Pseudonocardiales > Pseudonocardiaceae > Actinosynnema > Actinosynnema sp. NPDC050436. The sequence continues at coordinate 149,674 of NZ_JBFAJV010000005.1, forward strand.
TGCGCGTGGTGGTCGGCCTGCTGCTGGGCCTGGGCACGGGGCTCGCGGCCCTGCTGGTGGTGCCGGTCTTCCGCTCCGCCGGGCCGTGGTTCGCCGAGCTGGAGCGCCGCCGCGTCCACCGGTTCCTGGGCGTCGAGACGGCCGATCCGACGCGCGCGCGAGCGGTCCGCTACGTCCTCGTGCGCGCCCCCGTGGGCCTGTTGGGCGGCTTCGTGCTGGCGTGGCTGTTCTACGGCCTGGTGCTGGGCGCGATCGCGGTGCAGCGGCTCGTCGTCAACGGTCTGGACGGCATCGACCTCTACGACGACGTCGCCGCAGCCCTGTGGACGGCCCTGATCGGCGGTGTCCTGCTGTACGTGGAGATCCAGGGCATCCGGGGCGTGGTGGCGCTGGAGGCGCGGGTGGCCCGCCGCTGCCTGGGCCCGAGCGAAGCGGAGTTGCTGCGCCTGCGGATCGACGAGCTGGCCGAGAGCCGCGCCGGGATCGTGGACGCCGTGGACGCGGAGCGCCGCCGCATCGAGCGCGACCTGCACGACGGCGTGCAGCAGCGCCTGGTGGCCCTGGGGATGCTGCTGGGCCGGGCGCGACGCCACCCCGAGCACGCCGACGAGCTGCTCCGGCAGGCCCACGAGGAGTCCCGGCACGTGCTGGAGGACCTGCGGGACGTGGCCTGGCGGGTGTACCCGGCGGCGCTGGACTCCCTCGGCCTGGCCGACGCGCTGGAAGCCGTGGCGGACCGGTCGCCCATCCCCGTGGAGGTCCACTGTGGACAGGACGACTTCTCCGCGAACGTGCGCACGGCGGTCTACTTCGTGGTCTCCGAGGCGGTGACGAACGCCGTCAAGCACTCGGGTGCGACGATGGTCGTCGTGGACATCCGGGGAGACGGCGCCGAGGTGCGGGTGCGGGTCGAGGACGACGGCGCGGGGGGCGCGGACCCGGCCGGCGGCGGCCTGGCGGGCCTGGCCAGGCGGGTCGCCGCGCTGGACGGGCGGTTCGCGGTGCGCAGCCCGGCGGGCGGCCCGACGGTGGTCAGCGCGGAGTTCCCGTGCGGGTGATCCTGGCCGAGGACTCGACGCTGCTGCGCGAGGGCCTGGCGCGGCTGCTGGCCGAGGAGGGGCACGACGTGGTGGCGTCCGTGGGCGACGCGCAGGCGCTGCTCGTCGCGGTGGCCGCCCACGTGCCGGACGTCGTGGTGACCGACGTGCGGATGCCCCCGACGAACACCGACGAGGGCCTGAAGGCCGCGTTGGAGATCCGCCGGAGGCATCCGGGGGTGGGGGTGCTCGTGCTGTCCCAGTACGTCGAGCAGCGCTACGCGGTCGACCTGCTGACCGGGCACGCCGAGGGCGTCGGCTACCTGCTCAAGGACCGCGTGGTGCAGGTGGAGGAGTTTCTCGACGCGCTGCGCCGGGTGGGCGCGGGCGGTGCGGCGTTCGACCCCGAGGTGGTGCGCCGGCTGCTGGCCCGGTCCGCCCACCCGCTCGACGCCCTGACCCCGCGCGAGCGCGAGGTGTTGGCGCACATGGCCGAGGGGCACACGAACAACGCGATCGCGGCGAAGCTGCACGTCTCGCGCAGCGCCGTGGAGAAGCACGTGAACTCGATCTTCGACAAGCTGCGGCTGTCCGACGTGGACGGCTACAGCCGGCGGGTGCTCGCCATCCTGCGCTACCTGCGCGCGTGATCCTTGCGCTTGGCCAGCCGGGAGACGACGAACCACACCACCGCCAGCACGACCGCGCCCAGCACGGCCTTCGAGGCGAGGCCGAGGTACTGCTCCACCACGTGCCAGCTCTCGCCGAGGTAGTAGCCCGCCAGGATCAGCGCGGTGTTCCAGATGGCGGAGCCGGCGGCGGTGAGCGCGACGAACCCCGGCAGCGGCATCCGCTGCACGCCCGCCGGGATGGAGATCAGGCTGCGGAAGATCGGGACCATCCGCCCGAAGAACACCGTCGTCCGGCCGTGCTTCTCGAACCACGCCTCTGTCTTGTCCACGTCGGACACCTTGACCAGCGGCATCTTCGCGGCGATCGCGCGCACCCGGTCCCGGCCGAGCAGCGCGCCCACCCAGTACAGCAGCAGCGCTCCCGCCACGGAGCCCGCAGTCGTCCACGCGATCGCGGCGACCAGGCTCATCCCGCCCCGGCTCGCGGTGAAACCCGCCAGCGGCAGGAACACCTCGCTCGGCAGCGGCGGGAACAGGTTCTCCAGCGCGATGGCCAACCCGGCGCCCGGTGCGCCGAACGACTCCATCAGATCCACGACCCAGTCGACATCCATGATCACCACGCTACGAACGCACAGGGGTGTCGGACCATGATGCGGGCCGTACAACCGGGGTGTGGAAAACCTCAGTGCGCGGCGTGCGCGGCCAACCCCTTGGCGTACTGCGTGATCACCTGCCGGAGCACCAGTCGGTAGAACCAGCCGGTGCCGGGCACCGACGGTTCGAACGTGGAGTGCCAGCGGATGCGCGTGCCACCGCCGTCCGGCGCGAGGTCGATGGACGCCCGGTACCCCCGGATGGCGAGGCCCGACAACAGCACGTAACCCACCCTGCGGTTGGGCGTGAGCTCCACCACCTCCTCCCGGGTGGGGTTCCTCCTGGCGCGGTTGTGAAACACCCGCACCTCGCCGACGCCGCGCGCGTCGCCCGCCCGCTCCCGCTCGTAGCGCAGCACCGGCGACCAGTCCGGCCAGGTCGAGCTGTCCGAGGCGAGCCGGTAGACCCGCGCCGGGTCGGCCGTGCTGAGCACGGTGACGTCCACCTTCTGTACCATGTGGTACATGTACCATCTGGTACATGGTCGGACAAGGGGCACGGGCCCGCCTGCTCGAACGCGTCGTCGAGCACCTCGCGCGGCACGGCGTCGGCGAGCTGAGCCTGCGGCAGCTGGCTGCGGCGGTCGGCACCAGCCACCGGATGCTGATTCACCACTTCGGGTCCAAGGAAGGTCTGCTGGTCGAGGTCGTGCGGACCGTCGAGGCCACCCAGCGCGCCCTGCTCGCCGACCTCCCGGCCGACGACCCCGCCGAGCTGGGCCGCGCGTTCTGGGCCGCCCTCACCGACCCGGCGCTGCGCGCCCACGAGCGGCTGTTCTTCGAGCTCTACGGCCAGGCCGTGCAGGGCCGCCCCGGCACCACCGCCCTGCTGGACGGCATCGTGGAGTCGTGGGTCGAACCGGTCGCCGCGCTCGAACGCGTCCGGGGCCACACCCCCGAACGGGCCCGCGCCCGCGCCCGGCTGGGCCTCGCCGTCGCCCGGGGGCTGCTGCTCGACCTCGTCGCCACCGACGACGAGGAGGGCGTCACCGCCGCCATGGAGGTCTTCCTGGACCTGGTCGCCGACTAGGATCGGCCGGGTGCCGCGAACCCCGGTGATCGTCGTGGCCGGTTTCCTCGGCTCCGGCAAGACGACGCTGCTCAACCACCTGCTCGCCACCGCGCGCGGCACCCGCATCGGCGTGGTGGTCAACGACTTCGGCGCGATCGGCATCGACGCGATGACCGTCGCCGGCCAGGTCGGCTCCGCCGTGTCGCTGAGCAACGGCTGCCTGTGCTGCGCCATCGACGTCAGCGGCCTGGACGAGCTGCTGGGCAAGCTCGTGGAGCAGGTCGACGTGATCGTGGTCGAGGCCAGCGGCCTGGCCGAACCGCAGGCCATGGTCCGGCTCGTGCTGGGCAGCGAGCACCCGGGCGTCGCCTACGGCGGGCTCGTCCTGCTGGTCGACGCCGCCGAGTTCCCGCACGACCTGGACAGGCACCTGCGCGTCGCGGACCTGGTGGTGCTCAACAAGATCGACCGGGTGGACGACCCGGAGCTGGTGCTGGCGGTGGTCGACCACCTCAGGCCCGGCGTGCCGGTGGTGGCGACCGACCACGGGCGGATCGACCCCGCCCTGCTGTTCGACCCCCGGGAACGCCCTGCTCACGGCCAGCTCTCGTTCGAGGACCTGCTCGACGAGGAGCACGCGCACGTCCACCACGACTCGGTGGAGTTCACCGGCGGCGCGCTGAACCCGGTGCGGCTGATGGCGTTCCTCGACAGCAGGCCGGCCGGGCTGTACCGGATCAAGGGGTTCGTCCTGTTCGACGTCCCCGGCCACCGCCAGCGGTTCTCGCTGCACACCGTCGGAGCGTTCCTCCGGTTCGAGCGCTCGTCGTGGGGCGACCGCCCGCGCCGGACCGAACTGGTCCTCATCGGCTCGGGCCTCGACACCGACGCGGTGCTCAAGGCGGTGCAGGACTGCGTCGAGCCCGACCCGTCGTCGGTCGACCCGCAGTCCGTGCTGGAGGTCCTGCGCTACCTCCGGTGAGCCGCCGGCACCGGTCAGGAATCGAGAAGCGCAGGTCACCGGGCCGCGCCTAGCGTTGCCGGCATGACCTCCATCGACACCGTGACCCTCGAAGTGGCCAACCCCGAGGCCGCCCGCGACTTCTACGCCACCGCCTTCGGGCTCGACGAGCAGCTCACCTTCCGGACCTCGGCGGAACCCTCCACCGGCTTCCGGGGGTTCACCCTCTCGCTCACCGTCCCCCAGCCCGCCGACGTGCGTGCCCTGGTCGACTCGGCGCTCGCGGCCGGGGCGACGGCGATCAAGCCCGTGACGAAGTCGATGTGGGGCTACGGCGGCGTCGTGCAGGCCCCGGACGGCACCATCTGGAAGATCGCCACGTCCGCGAAGAAGGACACCGGCCCCGCGACCCGGGAGATCAACGCCATCGTGCTCCTGCTCGGCGTCTCCGACGTGGTGGCCAGCAAGCGGTTCTACGTGGACCGGGGCTTCACCGTGGCCAAGAGCTTCGCCCGCTCGTACGTCGAGTTCGCCAACGGTGCGAGCCCGGTCAAGCTGGCCCTCTACCGCCGCCGCGCCCTCGCCAAGGACGCCGGGGTCCCGCCCGAGGGCACCGGTTCGCACCGCATCGCCGTCAGCGGCGCCACCCGGCCGTTCACCGACCCGGACGGCTTCGCCTGGGAGACCGCCGAAGTGGCGGCCACCCCCTGATGTGCCGCTACCGCACCCCTCACCGAGCCGCCGCCCTGGCCGCCCAGGACCGGCCCACCCACCAGGTGAACACCCCCAACGACGCCTCACCACGACCCAGCGACGCCTTACCCCCACCAGCAGACGCCTCACCACCCGCCGTACTCCTACCGGCGAACGGCTGATCACCACTCGGCGACGCCGCAGACACCCCAGTCCCCGCTCATCTCCAGTGGGGCCGGAGAGACTCGAACTCTCACTGGCACGGACCTAAACCGTGTGCCTCTGCCAATTGGGCTACGACCCCGCGCCGGCAAGCCTATCGGCAGGCCCGGCCGGGTCGGAACCAGGGACGCCACGCCCGGTCGGGGTCGCGGCCACGGTGCCACCAGCAGCGCGTAACGTCGTTTCGGAAACGTTCCCGGCGACTCCGGTCAACGACCGCCCGCCGCCTCAACTACGGTTACCGGCAGACCGCTGCTAGGAGGAACTGTGGCCCGCGACCCCGACACCATCCAGCGCGAGATCGAGCAGGCTCGTGACGCGCTGGCCGCGACCTTGGACGAGCTCGGCACGAGGGCCAACCCCACGCGCTTCGTCGAGGCGGGCAAGGACAGCGTGCGCGCGAAGCTCGACGAACCCAAGATCCGGTACTCGCTGATCGCGGCGGCCGTTCTCATCGGGTTCGCCTTGCTGCGCAAGCTGTTCCGCTGACCGGCGGCTACTGCCCCTTGGCGACGAGGGGTAGTAGCACCTGCTCGACCACCCGGTCGACGAACGCGAGGTCCAGCGGGTCGCCGGTGAGCATCAGCCGGTAGATCAGGGCCGCGCCGGCCAGCTCCACGGCCATGCCGCGCGAGGCGTCCTCGCGCAGCTCGCCCCGGTCGTCGGCGCGCTCCAGGATGCGCCGCAGCACGTCGCGCTGCGCGATCAGGAACGACTCGCGGAACGCCGAGGCGAGTTCCGGCTCGTGCGGCAGCTCGCCCACCAGCGCCTGGGCCGCCTTGCCGATCGGTCCCGACAGGAACGCCGCGAACGAGGCCAGGAACTCCCTCAGGTCGCCCGCGAGCGACCCGGTGTCCGGCTCGGCGAGGTTCTCCGCCGCGAGGTGCGTGCAGGTGTCGATGACCAAGTCGAGCTTGGACTCCCACCGTCGGTAGATGGTCGCCTTGCCCGCCCGCGCGCGGGCGGCGACGGCGTCCATGGTCAACGCGCGATAACCGACCTCCGCCATCACCTCCAACGCGGCCTGGCGCAGCGCGTCGTCGCGGCTGGCGTCCCTGGGTCTGCCCCGCTGCGGGGTCCGTGCCGCCCCGCTGTACACCGGTGTGGCCATGTCTGCGCTCCCGTTCGCCTTTGGCCGGACATCCTAGGCGCGCAACGCCCGGTCTCAGGGGCTCGATTACCTGGTCATGAGGGGTGCTCGCGTCGGTGGTGCGCAAACGTGCGGTGTGCGGTGCGCGGTCACGAGGAGACCTCCGTTCTCCACCCATCCGACCCGCAACAAGCGGGACCCGCCCCGCCAGTAGCTCGAAGAGGTGAAGCCCCCACCCGGATCATCCCCCTGCCGCCATCGGGTCCCCGAACCTCCCGCCGGCCGCCGGCCTCCGCACCCGACCCGGCTACTCCCACCTACTGGTCCGGAACCCGGCCCGCAACTCGTCCAACTCCGCAGCCGTCGGCTCGTGCCCCGCCGCCACCATGCGCGACACCTCGCGGAAGTAATCCTCATACCCCGCAGGCGTGAACACCATCAGGCACCGCGCGACCGAACCCGTGTCGTTGCGGAACCCGTGCGGCGTCCCACGCGGAACCGCCAACGACCCGCCCGCGCCCACCACCACGTCGTCCCCGGTGGTGTCGAACGTGATCTCCCCGTCCAGCACCACGAAATCCTCTTCGTGCCCGTGGTGGACGTGCGGCGCCGCACCCAGGGCGCCCGCTTCCAACGTCAACTCCACCACGGCCAGCCGCCCGCCCGTGTCGGTCCCGGCAAGCCGGATCTCGTACCAGCCCCCCACCGCCGGCAGCCGCTCCACGTCCCCGGCCCGACGAACCCCCAACGTCATGACCTCACGGTAACCCCGTGATCAGCCCTCTCGGCCGTCGACCCAATCCCCACCAGCCGCCAACCAACAGTCCATCAACCGCCGAGCCGCCCCGCCACCCCCCGCCACACGACCTCCATGACGTAGTCGGTGGCCAGCTCGGGCCCCACCTCGGGACGCCGCTCGCACCACAGCGCCAACCGCTCCGTGGACCCGACCACGATCTCCGCGAACGCCTCGGCCTCGATCGCGTCCACGTCCCGGTCGAACCCCGTGATGACGGCCGCGATCAGGTCCGTCTGCTGCCGCCGGATGCCCTCGATCTCCTCGACCGCCGACGGGACCGTCACGGCCGCCTCCTGGCGCAGCAGCGACCACGACTGGTTGTGCTCGGCGATGAACCGGAAGAACGCCAGCAACCCCAGGCGCAGGACGTCCTCCGCACCTGTCGCCCCCGCGATCGCCCGCTGCGTGCGTTCGAGCAGGTCGGTCCGGGCGCGGTGGATGCACCCGATGAGCAGACCTTCCTTCGACCCGTAGTACTCGTACAGCATGGGCTTGGAGACCCCCACGCGCTCGGCGATCTCGTCCATCGATGCCGCGAGGTAGCCGCGCTCGGCGAAGACCCGCTCGGCGACGTCGAGCATCTGAGCCTTGCGCTGCGCCTTGGGCATCCGCTTGCGACGCGGCTCCGTGGTGGTCACGGGAGAAGACTACCGCAAGTAACTTACTTCGAGTAACCTACTGGACAGTATGCAGCCGGACATGGAGGACGGGATGCACCGAGAGGTCAAGGTCCTGGTCGTCGGCACGGGTTTCGCCGGCCTGGGCATGGCGATCGAGTTGAAGCGCACGGGGGAGCGCGACTTCGTCGTGCTGGAGAAGGCGGGCGACCTGGGCGGCACCTGGCGCGACAACTCGTACCCCGGCTGCGCCTGCGACGTGCCGTCGCACATGTACTCGTACTCGTTCGAACTCAACCCGAAGTGGTCGAGGATGTTCGCCAAGCAGCCGGAGATCTGGGACTACCTCAAGAGGATCGCCGACAAGTACCGCCTGCGCGACCACATCCGCTTCAACACCAAGGTCTCCGGTGCGAAGTGGGACGAGGGCGCCAAGGTCTGGCACGTGAAGACGGAGGGCGGCGACACGTACACCGCGAAGGCCGTGGTGGCCGGCGTCGGTGCCCTGCACATCCCGAACATCCCGAACCTGCCCGGAATCGACGAGTTCGAGGGCAAGGCGTTCCACTCGGCGCAGTGGGACCACGACTACGACCTGAAGGGCAAGAAGGTCGCCGTCGTCGGCACCGGGGCGTCAGCCATCCAGTTCGTCCCGCAGATCGCCGACGACGTGGAGAAGCTGACGCTGTTCCAGCGCACGCCGCCGTGGATCCTGCCCAAAACGGACCGTTCGATCAACACGTGGGAGCAGAAGCTCTTCCGGGCCGTCCCCGCCACCCAGCGCCTGTACCGCAACTTCGTGTACTGGATGAGGGAATCCAACGTCCTCGGCTTCGCGGTGAACCCGAAGATCATGGAATTCGCGCAGAAGATCGCCAAGCGCCACATGCACTCCCAGGTCCGGGACCCGAGGTTGCGCGCCAAGCTCACGCCCGACTACACGATGGGCTGCAAGCGCGTGCTCATCTCGAACGACTACTACCCGGCCCTGCAGAAGCGCGCGGTCACCCTCAACACCGACGGCATCGCCGAGGTGAAGGCGCACAGCATCGTCGACAAGGCCGGTGTGGAGCACGAGGTCGACGCCATCATCTACGGCACCGGCTTCCACGTCGTGGACAGCTTCGACTACCTGGACATCCAGGGCAAGGGCGGCAAGGACCTGGCCAAGTCCTGGAAGCAGAAGGGCATCGAGACCTACTACGGGATCACCGTCTCGGGCTTCCCGAACCTGTTCTTCCTGCTCGGCCCGAACACCGGCCTGGGTCACAACTCGGTCATCTTCATGATCGAATCACAAATCCGCTACGTCCGCCAATGCCTGAACCTCCTGGACCGCCACCGGGCAGACGAACTCGACGTCCGCCCGGACGTGCAGGCGAGGTTCAACAGGCAACTGCACAAGAAGCTGACGAAGGGCGTCTGGACCCAGGGCGGCTGCACGAGCTGGTACCTGGACGCACAAGGGATCAACCGCTCGGTCTGGCCGGGAGCCACCTGGCGCTACTGGATGCGCACGAAGAACGTTAAAGCAGAAGACTTCACCCTGACCCGAGCCAGAAAAGCACGGGTGGACGCCTAGAGAACAAACAGAAGGCGCTCCGCAGTCGTGTCATCCCCGTATGGCCCGCGCGCAGCGAACCGCGCTTTGTCGGGGAGTGCAAGCACGCTTTTCGCTTGCACTCCCCGACAAAGGGTGGTTGTCTCCGACCGGGCCATGCGGGGATGACACGACGACCCGCACTTCCGTCATCCTTGGCGGCTCGCCCGTCCGGCGAGGACTCTTTCGCTCTCCCGGGCCTTCACCCGGCCTCCAGCCGCACGGCCCTGGCCTCCGGCCCCCGTCTCGATCATCGCACGCCCCACCGACAATCAAGCTGCCAAGCAGAACCGCGCCCAGCAGAACCGCGCCAAGCAGAACCAAGCAGAACCGAGCCGAGTCGAGCGAACCCGAGCCAACTCGAACCCCGCTTGGCCAGCTCAAGCCAAGCCCGGCCGGGACCAGCGTCAGGCAGAAACTCCCGCAGCCCTCGCCCGCTCCCCCCGGAGCCGGTCCACCGCAGGCAGGTCCAACGGGGCCAGTTCATCCCCCGTGGCCCACTTGATCAGCAGGTCCGCCAACTGCGGGTTGCGCGGCAGCACGGGTCCGTGCAGGTACGTGCACAGGATGCGCCCCTGCACCGCCCCCTCCACCGAGCCGTCGTTCCCGGTCCCCACCTTCACGTGGGCGAGCGGTCGGGCCGAGGGGCCGAGCACCGTCCGCCCCTGGTGGTTCTCGAAGCCGGTCAGCATCCCCTCGAACAGCCCGTCTGCCGGTGTCGCCACCACCTCGCCGATGGCGCGGGTGCCGCCCGCGTGCGAGGTGGAGTCGATCAGGCCCAGGCCGGGGTGGGTGACCTGGTCGGCGCGCGTGAACGACTCGCCGAAGATCTGGATGCCCGCGCACACCCCGAGCACCACGGCTCCGCGTTCGGCGGCCCGCTGCATCCCGGGGTGCTCGCGCAGGTGTCGCACGGCCAGCGTCTGGGCCGTGTCCTCGCCGCCGCCCACCACGTAGATGTCGCACGACGACGGCACCGACTCGCCGAACCGGACCGTGACGATCTCGGCGGGGATGCCGCGCCAGGTCATCCGCTTCTCCAGCACCACCGCGTTGCCGAAGTCGCCGTACGTGCCCAGCAGGTCGGGCAGCACCAACGCGATCGAGACGGTCACTGGGCAGCCCTCGCGTTCAGGTCCCGGAAAGCGGTGTAGTTGGCGATGACCTCCACCGCGCCGGCGGGCATGGTGTCGATGGCCTGCAACGGGTCCGGCACGATGGTGTGCTCGACCTCGGCGTAGGTGAGGCGCACGGCCAGGTCCGTCGCCCGTTCGCCGGACGCGATCACCCGGCGTCCGCGCAACCGCTCGAACGGCACGTCCCACAGCCACGACAGGTCGCGCCCGTCGGCCTCCTGGGCGTTGATCACCAGCACGGCGGGGTGGTCCGCCTCGCGCACCACGGTGAGCGTCTCGCTCCACCCGGCCGGGTTCTTCGACAGCAGCAGCCGCGCGCGGTGCCCGCTGCGCTGGATCGTCCGGTACCGCCCGGCCACGTTCGACACGCTGCGCAGCCGCTCCACCGCCTCCGCCACGGGCACGCCGAGCGCGAACGCCGCTGCGACGGCCATGACCGCGTTGGCTTGGTTGAACTTGCCCGGCAGGCGCAGCGCCAGCGGCACCTTCGCACCCTCGGGCGTCACCAGGAAACCGTCGCCGGTCACCCAGTCCGGCCGGGGCCGGGCCAGGTCGCAGCCGGTGCAGTGCCAGTGCTCGCCCTGCCAGCGGATCGGGTCGCCGCAGCGCGGGCAGGACGCCGCGTCGTTGTGCCACCCGGTGCCGGTCGCCACCCACACCACCCGGCCCGCGTCGCGCGCGGCGGAGGTGACCATGATGTCGTCGCAGTTCGCCACGACCACGCCCGGGACGCCGGTCAGCGCCGTGCGCAGCGACTTCTCGATGGTTCGCACCTCGCCGACCCGGTCGAGCTGGTCGCGCGACAGGTTCAGCAGCACGGCAACGGCCGGCGCGGACGCCCGGCAGACCTCGGGGAAGTACCCCTCGTCCACCTCCAGCACCGCGTACGGGGCGTCCGGCTGCTTGGACAGCGCCGTCACGTGCCCGTCCGGCATGTTCGCGCCACCGTGGTTGGTGGCGATGGGCCCGAGGTAGGACACGGCGCGGCTGAGCATCATCGTGCTCGTCGTCTTGCCGTTGGTGCCCGTGACCAGGGCGACCGACCGGCCGGACGTCAGGTGCGCCAGCGCCTGCGGGTCGAGCTTGAGCGCCACGCGGCCACCGATCATGCCGCCCGCGCCCAGGCCCATCTTCTGCGACAGCTTCGAGCTCATGTTGCCCAGCCGCACGGCCGCCGCGGTGCGCAGCGGCAAACGGGCAGGGTCTGCACCAGGAGTGTTCGGCAAGCGACTTCCCGCGTCGGTAGAAGGGATGCCGCCGACTCTACCGGTGCTCACCGCCCACCTCGCCCACCCCACCCACCCCACCCACCGTCTCTCTCCCCCCGCCCCGCCCCACCACCAACCGTCCCTCACGAACCGACCAAGCCCACGAACCGCCCGACCGCACGAACCGCCCCACCGCACGAACCGCCCCACCCCACGAACCGGCCCACGACGAGAACCGGTGCCGCGTCCGGTCAGGACCGGTTGCGGTCGAGGTCGCGCAAGGTGCGGATCAGGTCCACGGTGCTGAGCCGGCAGAGCTGCGCCATGTACTCCAGGGCCGGCAGGTCGAGGTGCACCTCGGCGGGTCGGCCCGGCGCGATCTGGTTCAGCCTGCCCTGCGCCCAGCGGCGCAGGGGGAGCAGTTCCGGTCGGGTGTCGGCCACGACCGAGGCCAGGTCCACCGACAGGTGCCCGGCGGGGGCTTCGCCGAACACGCGGTCGTGCACCCGGGCCAGCACGTGGTGCGCGGGCACGCCGAGTGCGACGCAGATCTCCACGAGTCTGACCACGGAGCACTGCCGGGTGCCCAGTTCGTAGGTGGCCAGCGTCTGTAGCGAGATTTCGCTCTGCAGTCGGCGGTTGAGCTCCTTGCGGGTCCATCCACGCTGCTTGCGAAGGCTACGGAGCTCATCACCGAGCACGCGTTGGTACGCCGCTGTGTCGATCTGCACCGTCGATCCTCCATGTCCGCGGGGGCCCGACAGACCCCACGGAGATGGAAAGCGCGACCGGCGGTCCGCTTACGCGAGTCGACCCACATATAACCCGATCGGGCTAATAGAGAAGTACTCACAGTAGTTGTTCAGGGTTGAAGTGCCCTGGTCACGCCGCTTTCCAGGGGGCCCAGGAAGGTCGGGTCCCTCCGCACGACCAAGCCGTCCCACATCGCCTTGTACCCGGCGAACACCTCGCGGAAGTAGCCGTAGGCGGTCGTGCTCGCGTGACCGCCCCACGTGTCGTGGCCCACGCCGAACGCCTCCAGCCCGGCCTGCCGGCACAGCGCGACCGCGCGCGGCAGGTGGAACTCCTGCGTCACCACGGTCGCCTTCTCCACGCCGAAGATCCGCCGCGCCCGCGAGCACGAGTCCCAGGTGTCCAGGCCCGCGTAGTCGGCCACGACGACCCGGTCGGGCACGCCGTGCTCGACCAGGTACGCGCGCATCGCGCTCGGCTCGTCGTACTCCTTGCGGCTGTTGTCCCCGCTGACCAGCAGCACCTTCACCTTGCCCCGCCGGTACAGGTCGGCCGCCACGTCCAGCCGGCCGGCCAGGAACGGCGTCGGCCGCCCGTTCTTCAGCCCCGCGCCCAGCACCAGCGCCACCGGTGCCTCGGGCACGTCCGCCGCCGCGTACCGGTACGGCGCGCTGGACGTCACCACCCACACCCACGGCGTCGACCCGACCGCCGCCAGCAGCACCGCCACCAGCACCACCCGCCGCCACCGGATGCGGCGCACCCGCTCCGCGAACCCCACGTTTCCCCCTCCACCACCAGCACGGCGGTCCGGCGACTCGACGCCCCCGAATGCCGGGGCCGGGTCGCAGCCGTGAGATCAGTTGATGCAGCGCACCCCGTCCGCCGTGATCGGGGCCTCGGTGGTGGTCGCCGGCTGCCGCCGCGCGCCGTCGAGGTTCACCAGCGGCGTGCCCCGGAGGTTCTGCGCCCCGGGACCGGAGTAGTCGCTGCCCACGATCACCCGCACCCGGCCCGCCGGGATGGTGCCGTCCTCCTGCGTCTTCAGCCCGCCCAGCACCTCGGCCACCGCGTCCGCGCCGGCCTCGCCGCCGCTGCCGAACCGCACCACCGACGTCGAGGCCGGGTCGGCGTTGGCCGCGCCGCCGTCCAGGTACTTCTTCGCCACCAGCGACTCCAGCACGCGACCCGCGAGGCCGGGCGTGCCCGAGGCGTTGCGCACCTCGACGGTCACCGTCGCCGGGTCCACCGCCGCCGTGGTGGGCGTGGTCGCGTCCGCCGTGCCGTTGAGCTGCTTGAAGAACTTCTTGACGTCGGACTCGATGATCTCGATGGCCTGGCCGTCCTCGGGCGTGTCCAGCTCGGGGTTGCCGGTCGGGATGGTCTCGAACGCGATGTTGCCGCCGGACAGGTTCTTCATCTGGTTGGCGAACTGGAACACGTCCCAGTTCTTGTCCAGCACGATCGACTTGGTCAGCGCGTCGATCAGGGCGCGCAGCTTGCCCGGGTCGGACAGCGTGCCGGCGGACAGCATCTTCTTCGCCAGGCCCGCCATGAACACCTGCTGCCGCACGATCCGGTCCAGGTCGCCGCGCAGCAGCCCGTGCCGCTGGCGGACGAACGCGAGCGCCGCGCGGCCCTCGATGGTCTGCGGGCCGGCCGCGAAGTCGGCGCCGGAGAAGTCGTCCTGGGTGGCCTCGTTCAGGCAGACGTCCACGCCGCCCACGGCCTTGGTGATGTCGTAGAAGCCGACGAGGTTGATCTCCGCGTAGTGGTCGATCTTGACGCCGGTCAGGCCCTCGATCGTGTCGATGAGGTTCTTGGCACCGGCCTTCTTCGACTCCTGCTCGACCTGCGCGGGGTCGGTGACGCCCTTCTTCCGGAGGTCCTCCAGCGCGTCGTTCTTGGCGTAGCCGTAGGCCGAGTTGATCTTGTGCCGGCCGTAGCCGCCCGCGATCTTCACGTACGCGTCGCGCGGGAACGAGACCGCGACCGCCTTGCCGGTGTCGTTCGGGATGTGCAGCAGGATCAGCGTGTCGGTGTTCAGGCCGCCCGCCGACTCGTCACCCGCCTGGAGCTCGTCCAGGACGTGCTGCGGCAGCGGGTTGCCCTTGGCGTCGGTGCGGCTGTCCATGCCGACCATCAGGATGTCGATCGAGCCGTCGGCGGGGCGCTCGCCCGCATCCTCGCCGATCACGTCCGTGGTGGCCAGGTTCTCGGTCAGCGACTGGAAGTTCGACCAGGCGTACCCGGTGCCGAGCAGCACCACCGCCGAGCAGAACGCAGCCACCGTCCGGCCGACCAGCGACCCGGACTTCGGCGGGCGTCCGCGCGCCGGCCCGGTCCGACCGGCCACCGGGCGTCGGGGCGGACCGCCCGGACCGCCGGGCCCCCGAGCGCCTTCCGGCGCGCGCCGACCCGGGCTGCTCTGGGCGCTCTGCGCGGCGCGGCGCGCGGGAGCTTCCTGCCCAGCGCGCCGGCCCGGGGGAGGGGTGCGCCGCGCGTCCTGCGGGTCGCGCTGCGAGCCCGGCGACTCGCGTCGCGAGCCCGGCGAGTCCTGCCGCGCGGCCTGCGTTTCGCGGCGCGGCTCCTGCGGGGAGCGGCGCGGGGGGTCCTGCGGGGCGCGTCGGGTGGCGGGAGGGGTGCGCCGGCCGTCCTGCGGGTCGCGGCGCGGCTCCTGCGCACTGCGGCGGGGCACGTCCCGGGGTCCGCCTCCCCGGGAGCCGTCCGACCGGGAGCCGTCCGAGCGGGGCGTGGTCGAGCGGGGCACGTCGGAGCGCGACCCGTCCGCGTGCGGCGGGACCGGGCGCGGGGAGTCCGGGCGGGGGCGGGGCGGCAGGGCGCGGCCACGGGGCTCGTCCGGCCGACGGGGGGCCTGCCCACCGTCACGACGAGGGGGAACTGGACGCCTGCGGAACCCGTCGGGTTCGCCGGGCCTCGGCGGCCGGTGGTCCACTCGCGCTCCTCCCTGTGTCCCGGGTCTGCCCTTGTGGACGTCCCGGCTGGCTCTGGGGTTGCCCAAAGCGTGACACAGCTACCGTTCGTGGCGTGCTGATACCGGGTCTTGACGAGGGGTGACCAGCGAAGTAGCCCGATGGTGAACCCGGTAGCGCCCCGTTCGTAGACTCTCCTCCCGTGCTCACGATGCAGGACGCGCTGCTCGCGCTGACCAGGTACTGGACCGAACGGGGCTGCATCGTCGTGCAGCCGTACAACACCGAGGTCGGTGCCGGCACGCTGAACCCGGCCACCGTGCTGCGCGTGCTCGGCCCCGAGCCGTGGCGGGTCGCCTACGTCGAGCCGAGCGTGCGCCCCGACGACGCCCGGTACGGCGAGAACCCCAACCGGTTGCAGACGCACACGCAGTTCCAGGTGATCCTCAAGCCCGACCCGGGCGACCCTCAGGAGCTCTACCTGGGCAGCCTCGAAGCGCTCGGCATCGACGTGCGCGCGCACGACGTGCGGTTCGTCGAGGACAACTGGGCCTCGCCGGCGCTGGGCGCGTGGGGCCTGGGCTGGGAGGTGTGGCTGGACGGGCTGGAGATCACCCAGTTCACCTACTTCCAGCAGGCCGGCGGCATGTCGCTGGACCCCGTGTCGGTCGAGATCACCTACGGCATCGAGCGCATCATGATGGCGCTGCAGGGCGTGGACCACTTCAAGGACATCGCCTACGCGCCGGGCATCTCCTACGGCGAGGCGTTCGGCCAGGCCGAGTACGAGATGTCCCGCTACTACCTGGACGACGCCGACGTCGAGGCCAACAAGCGGCTGTTCGAGGAGTACGCGGGCGAAGCCCGGCGGATGCTCGACCAGCGCCTGCCCGTGCCCGCGCATAACCTGGTCCTGAAGTGCTCGCACACGTTCAACGTGCTCGACGCCCGAGGCGCGATCAGCACCACCGAGCGGGCCCGCGCGTTCGCCCGGATGCGGGGGCTGGCGCGCGAGGTCGCCACCCTGTGGGCCGCGCGCCGCGAGGAGCTGGGGCACCCGCTGGGCACCGTCCCGCCGCCTGCGCCGGCCGTCGCCGGTCCGGTCGGTGCTCCGGGGGGCGGTCCGGGGGGCGGTCCGGCCGGTGAGGTGACCGGGGCGGGGACGCTGCTGTTCGAGATCGGTACGGAGGAGCTGCCGCCGGCCGAGGTCACCCGGACCGTCGCGGCGGTGCGCGGCGCGGTGACCGAGAAGCTGGCCGCCACCCGGCTGGAGCACGGCGCGGTCGAGGTGCTCGGGACGCCCCGGCGGATCGTCGTGCTGGTGGCCGACGTCGCGCCGCGCGAGCCCGACGCCGAGAAGACCGTGCGCGGGCCCCGGCTGTCCGCCGCGTTCGACGCCGCCGGCGAGCCGACCAAGGCCGCCTCCGGGTTCGCCCGGGGCCAGGGCGTCGACGTCGCCGAGCTGGGCCGGGTCGTGGAGAACGGCGTCGAGCACGTCGCCGTCGTGAAGACCGTGGTCGGCGGCGGCGCGGTCGAGGTGCTCGGTCCGCTGCTCGCGTCCGTGGTCGCCGAGCTGCGGGCCGAGAAGAACATGCGGTGGAACGACCCGAAGCTGTCGTTCACCCGGCCGATCCGGTGGCTGCTCGCCCTGCTCGGGACCGTGCCGGTGCCGGTCGTGGTGTCCTCGCTGGCGTCCGGCACGACCACGCGCGTGCACCGCACGGCCGCCTCGCCGGAGGTCCCGGTGACCACTGCCGACGGCTACCCGGAGTTCCTGGCCGCGCACGGGATCGTGGCCTCGGCGGACACCCGCCGCGAGGACATCGTCGCCGGCGCGGAAGAGCTGGTCGCGGGCGTTGGCGTGGTGGACTTCGACGGCGTGCTGGACGAGGTGACGAACCTCGTCGAGCGGCCCACGCCGATCCTCGGGTCGTTCGACGCCAAGTACCTGGAGCTGCCGCCGCAGATCCTCACCACCGTGATGCGCAAGCACCAGCGGTACCTGCCGGTGCGCGACGCGGACGGCGCGTTGCTGCCGCACTTCGTCGCGGTCGCCAACGGTGACGTGGACGTCGACGTGGTGCGCGCGGGCAACGAAGCGGTGCTGCGCGCCCGGTACGAGGACGCGGCGTTCTTCTGGCGGGCCGACCTGCGGACGCCGCCGGCGGACATGAAGGCGGAGCTGGAGAAGCTGACGTTCGCCGACAAGCTCGGCTCCATGGCGGACCGCGCGCGGCGGATCTCCGCCCTGGCGCAGCGCCTGGCGGCGGAGGTCGGCGGCGGCGACCCGACGCTGGAGCGGGCGGGCGAGCTGGCCAAGTTCGACCTCGGCTCGCAGATGGTGATCGAGCTGTCCAGCCTGGCCGGCGTGATGGCGCGGGAGTACGCGGCACGGGCCGGCGAGACCCCCGAGGTCGCGCAGGCGTTGTACGAGATGGAACTCCCGCGCTCGGCCGGCGACGCCCTGCCGGCGTCGAAGGCGGGCGCGCTGCTGTCCCTGGCCGACCGCTTCGACCTGCTGGCCGGCCTGTTCGGCATCGGCGCGAACCCGACCGGCAGCTCGGACCCGTTCGGCCTGCGGCGGGCGGCGCTGGGAGCGGTGAGCGTGCTGCGGGCGTTCCCGGAGCTGTCGCAGATCACCCTGTCGCGGGCGCTCGCGCTCGCCGGTGAGGGCGTTGCGGCTTCGGTGGGTTCGGGGAACGCGGCTGGTTCCGGGGACGCGGCGGGTGCCGGCAGCGCGGCTGGTGCGCTGGACACTGCGCGTGAGTTCGTGGTGCGGCGGTATGAGCAGCAGCTGCTGGACGCCGGGCACGACCACCGGTTCGTGCAGGCCGTCCTGCCGCTGGCGGATGCGCCGGCGGTGGCGGACTCCGCGTTGGCCGAGTTGAGCGGGCTGGTCGGATCGGCGGGGTTCGCCGAGCTGGTGGCGGCGTTGCAGCGCGTCCGGCGGATCGTGCCGGCATCGGTGGAGGCCGGGTACGACCCGTCGGCGTTGGTCGAGCCGGCGGAGCTGGCGCTGCACAAGGCGTTGGGCGACGTGCCACGCGGGGTCACCGGAGTGGCGGCGTTCGTGGCGGTCGTCGGGGGGTTGAGCGAGGCGATCAACACGTTCTTCGATGACGTGTTGGTGATGGCGGAAGACCCTGAGGTGAAGGCCGCCCGGTTGGGCCTGTTGGCGACTATTCGTGATCTGGCCGCGCCTGTGCTGGATTGGGAAGCTTTGGGTACTGCGTTGAGCTGACCGTGGTGGAGGGGCGGTGAAAGCCGCCCCTCTCGGTTATGTCGTACGCGGTGCTGAATGGCCCAGTCCAGTGCTGCATGGCCCCGTCCATCAGTGGCGGTCGGGGCGGTGCTGACCGATTGTCGGTGGGTGCTGGGATAATGGTGTCGGGGGCCGGAGGCCGCGCCCGCGCAGGGCGCGGCGCGCTGCTCGTGTGGGCCTCAGGGTGCTGACCTGCGGGTTTGTGCTGGTGTGTCCCGGTCCCTGTGCGCGCAGGGGTGCCAGCCGCGTTGTGGGGTCCGGCGCAGTGCTGCGTTGTGAGCGTCTCGCCGTGCGACTTGTGGACGTACGGACATGCATAAAGAGTCCTCGCCGGACGGGCGAGCCGCCAAGGATGACACGACTCTTCGGGCGGGCAGCAAAAAGCCCCGCCCTGGTGGGCGGGGCTTTTGTGCTTTAAATGAAGTTGCCGCCTCGGGTTACTGCTCCGTAGGCGTCCACGATTCCGTGGCCGTAGAAGCCGTTGAACTTCGTGTCGCCGGCGCACGTCGCGGTGAACTCGGCCGTGCGGCCGACGTTCTCGTACGAGACTGTGCGCGGGACCGGGCAGGCGCGTTGGGTGGCCGTCTTGACCAGCACCTTCTCCACCTTGTCCGGGTCCAGGGTCAGGGTGCCGGGGTGGGCCTTGTCCTTCTTGCCGTACTGGCTGACGACCAGCGCCGCCACGCCCGCCGCGTGCGGGGACGCCATCGACGTTCCCTGGAGGTACTGGTAGTAGCCGCACGTGGTGCCCTGGCAGTACTTCGTCACGCCGGCCGCCTCGCCCTTCGGCGTGACGTTGCCCGCCTCGTCGACGTTGCCCTCGACCACGGCCACGTTGCGCGGGTAGGTCGAGCGGATCAGGTTCTCGTTGGTCCGGTACCACGGGGTGCCGAAGCCGTCGCGGAAGTAGCCGCCGGGGGCCGAGAGGTCGGTCTGCTCGGTGCCGTAGTTCGAGTAGTCCGCCTTCAGGCCCGACGGGCCGAGCGCCGAGATCGAGATGACGTGGTTGCCCTCGGTCGGGAGGTGGATGCACGTCTTGTTGTCGATCTTGCGGTCGTACGCCGAGCCGGCCGGGTAGTTGGGGCTGGCGGCGTCGTTGCGCGGGTTGCCCAGGTCCTCGTGGTTGTTGCCGCCGGCCGCGATGAGCGTGACGCCCTTGCGGTGGGCGTAGTTCAGGGCCCGTTGGACGGCGGTGATGGTGGCGCGCTGCTCCAGCTTCGCCTCCGGGCTGTCGGCCGGGTTGTCGATGCAGTTCATGTACCACGGGTCGATGTAGAACGACATGTTGATGACGTCGAGGCCGACGTCCGCGCCGTAGGTGATCGCGTCGAGGACCGGCTGGAGGAAGAAGAAGCCCGAGTCCTGCGCGCCGCGGATGTTCACCAGCGACACGTTCGGGGCGACGCCGGAGACGCCGAAGCCGTTCGCCGCCGCGCCGATGGTGCCGGCGACGTGCGTGCCGTGGCCGTTGTCGTCGTGGTCGGCCGGGTCAACGCAACCCCGGAACTCGCACGGGCCGTCGACCTCGGCGCCGGTCTCGTCGGCGGGGATGTCGATGGTGAAGTTGCGGGACAGCTCGCGGTTGAAGTTCGGCGCGATGTCCGGGTGGGTGCCGTCGACGCCGGTGTCCAGGATGCCGACGTACACCCGCTTGTCACCGGCCTGGCGGGCGCGGGCGATGTCGGAGCGGACGAGCTTGAGGCCCCACAGGTCGCCGTCGAGCGGGTCCAGGCCGGCGGTGGGCGCGGCGGGGGCCTTGCGGGTCGTGTCGGGTGTGGTGGCACCGAGGTGTTCGCGCTCGACGCGCTTCCACTCGCGGTTGCCGGGGCCGGTGCCGCTCTTGGGCGCCTCCCCGATGGGCTTGGCCGGGGCCGCGCCGAGCACCGCGTCGGAGGCGGAGACGCGCTGCACGAAGCCGGTGGCCGGGGCCTTCACCGTGAGGGTTCCCACAGCGGTGTTCTCGCCGGTGACCTGACCACCGGCGGCCGTGACGGCGGCCCGCGCCGCGCCGGCGTTGGCGCCTTCCTCTACCACGACGGTGAAGTCGGCGGTCTCCCCTTGCCCGGCGGCGGGCTGGGTGCCGCTCGCCAGGAGAGCCGCGGTGGTTGCCACCACCAGCGCCGACGGAACGATTCTGCGTGTTCTCACGCTGTCTCCTCACACCCGATCAGGGGTTGGGTCGGGCGACACCCTGGCACAGAAAACCGCACGTTGTTAGACGCCTTTCGTAGCCAGTCGGGAACGTAGCCGAATGAGCGCGGAGCGTGACTTCTGCGGCCTTCGGTAACGGGGCTGCCAGCAGGTTCGATGTCCTCTAAAGGTCAACAAGCCCTTCGGTGCGGTCCATTCGGCGCTCCGGCGTTGCTACGTCTTGACGAAGCCCCGTGCCGGGGGATGAAATCCGCACAATCCGAATTTCGGCGGTCAGCGGGCGGGCGGCCCGTGCTAGGGGTTGGCGAATGCGAAGACTACGCGGAGCGGCGTGCTGCGCCGTGCTCGTCATGTTCGTGGCTTCGTGCGGGAGCGACGCCGACTCGCTCGCACCGCCACCGTCGTCGTCCGGCGCCCGCCCCGTCGTGGGCGTGATCCTGCCGGACCGCGAGTCGTCCACGCGCTGGGAGGAGCAGGACCGGCCGCTGCTGGCGGCCTCGCTCAACTTCGCGGGCATCGAACCCGTGATCGAGAACGCCGACGGCGACGAGGCGAAGTTCGCCAGCATCGCCGACGCGATGATCCAGCGCGGGGTGAAGGTGCTGATGACCACGCCGCTGAGCACCGAGGGCGGCGCGACCGTCGAGCGCAAGGCCAAGCAGGCGGGCATCCCGGTGATCAACTACGACCGGATCAGCCTGGGCGGCACGGCCGACTACTACGTGTCCTTCGACAACCTCAACGTCGGCGAGCTCCAGGCGGACGGCCTGCTCCGGTGCCTGGGCACCAAGCCGGGCGCGCAGATCATCGAGATCCAGGGCTCGCCGACGGACAACAACGCGACCCTGTTCGCGGACGGCCAGCGCCGCAAGCTCGGGCCCAAGTACGACACCGGCGCGTTGAAGCTGGTGAAGAGCCAGCCCATCGACAAGTGGGACCCGGTGGCCGGCAAGGGCGCGTTCGAGCAGATCCTCAACGGCAACGGCGGTCGGGTGGACGGCGTGGTCGCCGCCAACGACGCCCTGGCCGGCGCGGTGATCGAGGTGCTCCGGGAGCGGGGCCTGGCCGGGCGGGTGCCGGTGACCGGGCAGGACGCCACGGTGGAGGGCCTGCGCGCGGTGTTGCGCGGCGAGCAGTGCATGACCGTCTACAAGCCGATCCGGGACGAGGCGGACGCGGCGGCGCGGTTGGCGATCGCGGTGGCGCGGGGCGACATCAGCGGCGCGGACGACCTGGCCACGAACAACACGCGGGACCTGGTGTCGCGGCGGGACGTGAAGTCGGTGCTGCTCGGGGCGGACGTGATCACCCGGGACAAGGTGCGCGGGCTGGTCGCGCAGGGCGTGGTGAAGTCGGCCGACCTGTGCGCGGGTGACGTGGCGGAGGAGTGCGAGGAGTTGGGCATCCTCGTCAACTGACCCCGGTGGGGGTCCGGCTGTCAGGGGTGTGGTGCGGTGGTGCCGGGGCCCGGGAGGACGTCCACGTCGTCGCCGCTCATGGGGTTGCCGCAGCCTGAGCAGGTCAGGGTGACGTGGGTGATCCCGCCGCAGGTGTGGTGGCGGTAGAGGACGGGTGGGCCCGCGTCGCCCGCCAGCCACTTGTCGCCCCACCGGACCATGACCATCAGCAGGTCGACCAGTTCGCGGCCGCGTTCGGTCAGTGCGTACTCGTGGCGGTTGGCGGCGTACTCGCGGCGTTCCAGGACCTCGTTCCCGACCAGCCACCGCAGGCGTTCGGCCAGCACCTTGCGGGAGATGCCGAGCTGCTGCTGGATCTGGTCGAACCGGGTGATGCCCACGTAGACGTTCCGCAGGACCAGCGGCGACCACGGTTCGCCGATCACGTCCATGGTGCGGGCGATCGAGCACGCCATCCCGCCGAAGTCCGTCCGTTGCACGGGGACGAGTCTACGCGACTGGGTTCCCTCAAGGAACTGACAATGCTACGGTTCCCTCAAGGAACTCACAGCGGAGGTGCGTGGACGTGAATCGCCCGAACGTGGTCCCGGTGGACGAGTGGCAGGCCGCTCTGGACGACCTGCTGGTGCAGGAGAAGGAGCTGACCCACGCCTTGGACGCGCTGGCCGCCACCCGCCGCCGGCTGCCGATGGTGCAGTTGTCGACCGACCACCGGTTCGTCGCACCGGACGGCTCGTCGGTCGGGCTGCTGGACGTCTTCGGCGAGCACCGCCAGCTCGTCGTCTACCACCACATGCTGGAGCCGGGTCAGGACCACCTGTGCGGCGGCTGCACGTCGTTCACCGACAACATCGGCGACCAGACCCACCTGAACCACCGCGACACGCGGCTGGTGCTGATGTCACGGGCCTCGCGCGCGGAGATCGACACCGTGCGCGAGCGGTTCGGCTACACGGTGCCGTGGTACTCCGCCGACCCCTCGTTCTACGAGGAGATCGGGCTGTCCGGCGGGTTCCGGCTGAGCGTGTTCCTGCGTGACGGGGACGAGGTGTTCTACACGTACTACACGTCCGGGCGGGGCGTGGACCGGCTGCGCCTCGACTTCTCCCTGCTCGACCACACCCCGTACGGGCGGCAGGAGGAGTGGGAGGACTCGCCGGAGGGCTGGCCCCAGACGCCCACCATGCAGTGGCTGCACGTCCGCGACGAGTACAAGAGCTGAGCGCGGTCATGAGCGGCTTGGTGCTGGAGCGGTCGGCGGAAGACGTGCGCGACGAGTTCTTCGGGCGTCCGTGGGTGGGGGTGCTGGGCGTGGCGTCGGACGACGACCGGCCGCCGTCGATCGAGCAGGTGGTCGCGGTGGCCGCGCGTTACATGCCCGAGGCTGACGCGCGGGCGTTCGCGGCAGCCGAGCTGGAGTCGCCCACGGGGACGTTCGTGCTGTTCACCGCCCGTCCGGAGCGTTGGTTGCAGATGGGGTTGTGAGGGTCAGTCGTCGTCGTGCCTGCCGGAGATGAACTCCTGGAAGCGGATCTTGGCGCGGATCAGCGGCTGCCTGATCTTGGCCTCGCGGTGGTAGGCGCGGCGCAGCTTGCGCGAGCCTTCGGTGTAGCGCCAGCGGGCCCACGGTGAGCCCGGTCGCGCCAGGCGCACGGCGCCGATCTCCGGCAGGACCGGGATCAGCAGGCCCAGCAGCCCCGTCCACACCTTGCCCTTGAGCAGGGCCACTATGGCGAAGACCAGGTTCACCAGGATCACGACCAGGCGCAGACCGACGCCCTCGTGGTACAGCTCGTCATAGCCCAGGGGGCGTGCGCCGAGCAGGAGCAGGCCGGTCAGGCCGACCGCCAGGAACACCGCGTCGACCGACAGCCGGCCGTCCTTGGACCAGTAGACGTCCCGCAGGTGCAGGATGAGCGCGAACTCGTCGAGCACCAGGGCCGCGCCCACACCCATCAACGCCGCTGCGGAGACCCGCAGTCCGTGCTCGTCGTCGGGCGCGGCCAGCCCCAGCACGCCGCCGAGCAGCATGAACACCGTGCCGAACACCACGTGGTGGATGTGCGTGCCGCCCGGCTTGATGTTGCCCGGCCACCAGCGCACCTTCGCGCGGATGAGCCGCACGCTGATCCTGATCAGGACGAACGTGACGACCAGGCCGAGGAGGAAGAACAGCAGCCGGGACTGGGGCAGGTGGAGCGTCGACACCGCTCCATCTTCACGCCGCCCGCCCGTTCCGCGCAGGCTGTTCGCCGGTCGCGTGGGCGATGGTGAGGTTCGCTCACGCGGGGCCGGCCCTGGGCGGGCGGCGGGTTGTCGCAGGCCGGCAGGTCTTGTGACTTTGAGTGGTAGGTGTGTTGCGGTGCGTGATGGTGAGACTCGCCGCGTTCTACCGCTCGACTGCCGGCGGTAGGTCGTGGTTGACTGTCTTCGGTCGTACCTTTCTGTGTTCGTGTTCCACCACGCTCGCGGAACGGAGTTGCGGGCGTCGAACTTTCCTCCAGGAAGGGCCGTCGCCCTAGCTGACCCGGTGGTCGCAAGCGCGATCCGGCACCTGTTAGAGGAGAAGTAGCAAGATGGCAGTTCAGGGCACCGTCAAGTGGTTCAACGCGGAGAAGGGCTTCGGCTTCATCTCCCCGGACAACGGTGGCGCCGACGTGTTCGTGCACTACTCGGAGATCCAGAGCAACGGCTACCGCACCCTGGAAGAGAACCAGCGGGTGGAGTTCGAAATCGGCCAGGGCCAGAAGGGCCCGCAGGCACAGGCGGTCCGACCGCTCTGACCTAACATCCGAGTTCTTCAGTCGACTCGGAGATCCGAGCCGCCACTCCCCGTCGCGGGCGTGGCGGCTCGTTTTCTTTCAGCCGGTCAGGGCCGGCGCGTGCGTGTCGCCGTAGAGCCGCTTACCGACCAGGCGGGCACCCTCGAACACGAAGAACGCGGTCATCCGCGTGCTGAACGGCACGCCGGCGCGGGTCCCGTCCAGCGCCAGCTCCACGATCACCGCGTCGTCGGCGTGGTGCAGCTCCAGCAGCCGGCTCCGCCGGTCCGGGCACGCCGCGTGCGCGCGGGCGTAGTACCCGGCGAGCGCCGGAGCCCCCTCGAACACCTCGCCGGTCGCCACGACCTCGCAGCGCGGGTGGTCGAACGCCGCCACGGCGGCGGCGAACTCGTGCTCGTTCTCCGACTCCAGGTGTTCCAGCACGAGCGCCTCGCGCAGCGCTCGCAATGACTTGGACGCCGTCATGCGTCCCCTTCCCTCGCCCCGGTGCCCGACCAAACACCCGGCGCGGGTCACCAGTCAAGACGGCACCAGGCTGACGGCACCCCGGTGACGGGGCGTCGCCGGGGTGCCGGGGGCTCAGGGGTTCATCTCGTACCTGCCGGAGAGGGCGGCGACCTGGTCCCACACGCGGGCGAACCGCTCGTGGTCGACCACCGGCTTGCGGACCTGGCCCAGCGCCCACTCCTGCTGCGCCTCGGTGGAGGACGCCTTGCCGTGCAGCGCCACGGCGCAGCCCGCGAAGTCCCGGACCAGCACGTCGAAGACCTGGTCCAGCACGTCCCGGTCGAGCCCGGTCAGCCCGGCCTGCTCCAGGACCAGCTGCCCGTACACCACCAGCGTGAACAGGTGGCCCAGGGTGAGCAGGAAGTCCAGGTCCCGCTGCTGACCCTCGTCGGGCGCGGCGGTGCGGAGCAGGGTGCGCAGCGCCCGCGCCTGCTCGTGGAAGCGGGCCACGTTGGGGACGTGCGCGTGGTCGCGGTAGGGCACCTCCCAGTCGTGGAAGGTGATCGAACCGAGCCCGCGCGCCGGCCCCTGCCGCCAGAAGAAGTCGTCGTCGGCCGCGTCGTGCCTGGTCGGCACCTCGGGGTACTCGGTCGGCGAGAACAGGTAGGCGGGCATGAACTTGAGCACCAGGGCCAGGTTGACGTGCACCGTGCCCTCCAGCTTGGGCAGCGCGCCGATGTCCCGGCCGGCCATGGCGAAGTAGGTGTCCTTCTCGAAGCCCTTGGCCGCGATCACGTCCCAGAGCAGGTCGATCACCCGCTCACCCTCGCTGGTGACCTTCATCTTGGTGACGGGGTTGAACAGCAGGTAGCGGCGGTCGTCCGGGGACGCGGTGCGGAAGTAGTCCACGGCCCGCGCGGAGAACAACTTCATGGCGACCAGGCGCGCGTAAGCGTCCACGAAGTTCTGCCGGACGTGTGGGAAGTCGGTCACCCGCTTGCCGTACAGGACGCGGTTGTGGGCGTGCGTGACCGCTTCGTAGGTGGCGTGCTCGGCGATGCCGACGGAGGCCGTGCACAGGTTGAACTTGCCGACGTTGACCGTGTTCAGGGCGGCGCTGAAGGCGTCCTGGCCGGTGTGCAGGATGTCGTCCGGGGTCAGCGGGTAGTCGTCGAGGCGGAACTCGCTGACGAACATCTGCGAGTCCACGATGTTCTTGACCAGCGTGAACCTCGGGTGCCTGCTGTCCACGGCGAAGAAGACGTAGCCGTCGGGCCCCTCGACGTCGGCGCGTCGGCCGAAGACGGAGACCATGCCGGCGACGTTGCCGTTGCCGATGTAGTACTTGCCGCCGGTCGCGGTGAAGCCGGACCCGGTGGGCGTCAGCAGCATGTCGGTGGAGTAGACGTCCGCGCCGTGCTCCTTCTCCGACAGCCCGAACGCGAACACCGCGCCGCCGTCGAGCAGCTCGGCGGCGCGCTTGCGGGCGGCGGCGTTGTCGCTCATCCAGATCGGGCCCAGGCCCAGGACGGTGACCTGCCACGCGTACCAGTACTGGAGGCCGTAGAAGCCGAGGATCTCGCTGAGCGCGGCGTTGCGGGCGGCGTCCCAGCGCTTGCCGGGGTCGCCGCCGGCCTCCGCGCGCGGCGTGCAGAAGGTGGCGAACAGCTTCTCGCGCGCGACGAAGTCGAGGAACTCGGTGTACCAGACCCTGGCCTGGTCGTCCGCGACGAGGCGGCGCTTGCCCCGGTCCTCGAACCAGTCGACGGTGGCCTTCAGCAGCCGCCTGCTCTCCGCGTCCAGGTCCGGGTAGGCGGCCTCGAAGTCGTGGGGATCGAACAACACCGGCGTTCTCCCTTCGTCCCGACCGCACGCTACCAGTCGGTAACTTGTCCGGCTGTCGCGCTCGGTCCGGCTCAGGTGGCGAACCTGCGGTACAGGGGGCGCAGGTCGTCGGTGATCGACCGGCCGAGGACGGTCAGCGGCGGCAGCTCGTCCAGGATCGCGTCCGGGCGGCGGGCCGGCAGCTCGTCCGGTTCGGGCACGGCAGGCGCCTTCGGGCGCACCCAGAACGCGTCCAGCTCGTCGTCCAGCCGAGGCGGGGCGTCGTCCGGCCGGTCGTCGGGCGGGATCGGGTCGCGCAGCTCGCGCAGGCGGTCGAGGAGGTCCTCGCGGGACCGGCCGCGCCACGCCAGGATCTCGAACGGGTCGGTGTCGAAGGACTCGGCCAGCAGGTAGCAGGTTGCGGCGAGGTGCTTGCACGGCACCTCCCAGTCCGGGCACGTGCAGTCCATCGACAGCTCGCGCAGGGACTGCGGGAACAGCGTCAGGCCCAGCCCGGCGAACACGTCCTCGATCTCCGGCGGCATCTCGCCCGCCAGCAGCTTCGCCGCGAACACCGCCCGGTCGGCGAGCACGTGCTCGATCCGCCGCCAGTCCTCGTCGGAGAACTTCCGCACCCCGATCCGCGCCCGGTACGGCTCCGGCCGCGACCCCGCCACCAGCGCCACGACCACGCTGGTCGACAGCGACAGGCTCATCACCTGCCCGGTCCGCGCGTACGCCCGCCCGCGCTCCAGCCGCCCGCCCATGCCGAACGACTCCAGCACCTCCACGAACCGCCGCGACCACCACGTCCGCGCGATGTCGCCGCGCTTGCTGCGCAACGTCAACCCGCCCTCGACCCGGATCGGCCGCGATGCCGGGTACCGGGGACCCGGCGGACGCTCACCGTGCCAGTCACTCACCGCGCACCCCTCCTGTGCCGTGATCGGCTGTGGTGGGGCCGCCCGTGCCGTACTCGCTGCTCGGGCCGTCGCTGCCGCTGGTCGGGTCACTATCGCCGGCCGGGTCGTCGTCGCTGGTCGGGTCGCTGTCGCCCACGGCGTTGCCGGACAGGGCGAACAGGTCCCGCAGCTCGCCGGTCGACAACCCGGTCAGCCAGTCCTCACCCGCCCCGACCACGAGCTGGGCGAGCCCGCGCTTCTCCTCGATCATCCGGTCGACCCGCTCCTCCACCGTGCCGACGCACACGAACTTGCGCACCTGCACGTGGTTGCGCTGCCCGATCCGGAATGCCCGGTCGGTCGCCTGGTCCTCGACCGCCGGGTTCCACCAGCGGTCCAGGTGGATCACGTGGTTCGCCGAGGTCAGGTTGAGACCGGTGCCGCCCGCCTTCAGCGACAGCACGAAGATCGACGGCCCGTCGGCGGACTGGAAGCGGCGCACCATCTCGTCCCGCGCACCCTTCGGCGTGCCGCCGTGCAGGAACAGGACCTCGGTGTCGAAGCGCGCGGCCAGGTGTGGCACGACGAGCGCGCCGAACTCGGTGAACTGGGTGAAGCACAGCGCCTTGTCGCCGTCGGCCAGCGCTTCGTCGAGGATCTCCTCCAGCCGCGCGAGCTTGCCCGACCGGCCGGCCACCCGCGAGCCGTCGCCGAGGAGTTGCGCCGGGTGGTTGCACACCTGCTTGAGCCGCGACATCGTCGCCAGCACCAGCCCCTTGCGCTTGACCCCCTCGGCTTCGGCGATCCGCGCGAACATGTCGTCCAGCACGGCCTGGTAGAGCGTCGCCTGCTCGGCGGTGAGCGTGCAGAGCTGCTTGACCTCGATCTTGTCCGGCAGGTCGGTGATGACCCGGGGGTCGGTCTTCAGCCGGCGCAGCACGAACGGCCGGGTGATCCGGCGCAACCGGACGGCGGCGTCCTCGTCGTGGTGCCGCTCGATCGGCACGCCGAACCGCGCGCGGAACGTGTTCACCGTCCCGAGCACACCGGGATTGACGAAGTCCATGATCGACCAGAGCTCGGCCAACCGGTTCTCCACCGGGGTCCCGGTCAGCGCCACCCGGTGCCGCGCGGGCAGCGCCCGCACCGCGCGCGACTGCCGCGTGGCGCTGTTCTTGACGTTCTGCGCCTCGTCCAGCACCACCCGGTCCCACTCGACCCGGGCCAGCGCCTCGGCGTCCCGCGTGGCCACCGCGTAGGTGGTGATCACCAGGTCGTGCCCGACCCCGAGCCCCGCCACCGACCGCTCCACGCCGTGGTGCACCCGGACCCGCAGCCCCGGCGTGAACCGCGCCGCCTCCCGCTGCCAGTTGCCCACCACCGACATCGGGCAGATCAGCAACGTCGGTGGCCGCGTACCGCGCTGCCGGTTGTGCGCCTCCAAGGCCAGGAGTTGGACGGTCTTGCCCAGGCCCATGTCGTCGGCCAGGCACGCGCCCAGCCCGAGCCGGTCCAGGAACACCAGCCACGCCAGCCCGCGCAACTGGTAGGGCCGCAGCGTCGCCGTCAACCCCGCCGGCGGCTCGACCGGCTCCAGCCGGTGCTCCGCCTCGCCGGACAGCAGGTCGCCCAGCCACCCCTCGCCGTGCACCGCGTTGAGCGGCAGCGGCAAGTCGGCGTCCTCCGGCCCGAACCCCGAGTGCAGCAGCACCTGGGCGGCCGACATCTGCCCACCGCCGCCGCGCGCCAGGAACGCCAGCCCCTCGGCGAGCCGCTTGCGGTCGACGTGCACCCACTGCCCGCGCAGCCGCACCAGCGGCGCCTTGGCGCGCGCCAGCGAGGTCAGCTCGGCCTCGGTCAGCCGCTCGTCGCCCAGCGCCAGGTCCCAGCGGTAGTCCACCAGGACCTTCAGGCCCAGTTCGCTCTCCTTGGCGACCGTGCCCGCGACCCCCTGACCGGAGGCGGTCAGGGTCAGCCCGAGCCGGCGCGGCTGCCGCCACCACGAGGGGAGCAGCACCCCGAAACCGGCCTGGGCCAGCAGCGCGGCGTGCGTGAGGAACTCGTGCGCCGAGTCGACGTCGAGGTCCATCCCGACCGGCCGCCGGTCGGCGAGCGCCCGGTCCAGCGCCGGGTAGAGCCGGGCCGCCCGCCCGAGGTCACCGAGCAGCACCTCCTGGGGCCGGTCCACCCACCGCCGCAGCACCGCGTCCTCGCGCCGCCACACCCGGTGCGCGGGCACCAGGACGCTGGGCTCGTCGACGGCCTGGAGCAGGAACTCCACCCGCCACCCGTCGTCGGCCGGCCCGCCCTGGTCGGGGGAGGACAGGCGGAAGCAGGTGCGCACCCGGTCACCCCGGATCTCGTCCTCCGCCCACCCCGCCACCTTCGCGCGGAGCAGGTCCACGTCGGACGGATCGGCGTCGAAGGCCGCCTCCCCGGCCAACGCACCCAACCACCGGTCGACCGTGCCGCTACCAACCGTGCCGCTGCCGGCCGCGCCGCTACCGACCGTGCCGCTGCTGGCCGTGCCGCTGCTGGCCGCGCCGTTCCGGTCCGCAGGATCGGACTGCGGACCGAGCCGACGGCGGACTTCACCGTCCACAAGGGAGTCGACCGCCGAGCGGAGCGCGTCACCGACCCCTTCGGCAGCGCGGAACGCCGGCGGCATCACGGCCCGCAAACCGGCGTGCCGCAACGCATCCGCTCCCGAGAGCGACGCCCGCCACCGCCCCACCACAGCCCTGCCCGTCTGTTGCGCGGCACTCAAGGTGCCACGAGGAGGGGCGAGTTGAGCGGTGGGTGGCGTAGTGGGCGAGGCAGCAGGCGGAGTGGCGGACGAGGTGAGCGGAGTAGCGGATGGCGCAGAGCGCAGGGCGACAGGCGGGGTGGCCCGACGTTCCGGGTCGGCGATGACCGGCAGGACGCGGCCCCGGGAGACGAGGTCGTGGGCGAACGCCACCACCTCGTCCAGGAACCTCGCGGACGCGCCCAGCCGACAATCCGGCAGTGACTCGTACGCCTGGGACCCGTGCGCCTCAGACTCGTACGTCCGAGACTCGTACGCCTGGGACCCGTGCGTTCGGGACTCGTGCGCCCGGAGCGGCGGCAGCCCGCCGTCCAGCCACACCACCGGCACCAGCCAGCTCCGCAGCCGCACCACACCTCGGCGTGAGGGTGCTTTGGCCAGCGGATCTCGCACCAGTTCGGGGGAGTCGGCAGGACCCGACGCGTACGACGGGAGCCGCACCGCGACCACATCGGAGCCGTCGCCGACGCGAGCCGCCGGTGTGGTGCCGCCGAGCAGCGCCGCCAGCGTTGCGCCGTCGACCGCGAACGGGTGGCGCACGGCCGTTTTCGGCAGGCGGCCTTCGACGCGTGCGGGCAGCCGCGCGTCCTCCGCCCACAGCGCCGGCCGACCGTCGGCCGAGCAGAGGCCGTGCAGCACCAACACCCGCACGACTCTAGGTCGGCGCCGCACCGGTCGCCGCCCCGCCCCTGCCTGCCCCGCTGCTACCCGCTCCTGTCCGCCGTTGCCTGCCCCTGTCCGCCGTTGCCCGGCCCGCTCCTGTCCGCCGTTGCCTGCCCCGTTCCTGTCTGCCGTTGCCCGCGACCGCCCGTCCCGCTCGCTCTACCCCGCCTGGCCCCGCAGCTACCAGGTCGGCGATCGGCCGCCGGGTGCCGCGTACCCCACCCCGGGGAACTGGTGGTGCTGCCCGTCGGGGTGGTGGCGGGTGGAGGTCAGTGGTTCTGGCGGAGCTTGGCGCGGCCGGCCAGGACCGACACGCCCGCGCCGGCCAGGCCGACCTGGAGGGCGAGTTCGATCCAGTCGATGCCGTCCGTGTCGGCCACCCCGAGCACCGTGGCCGCCACCGTGCCGAGCAGCGCTGCCGCGATGCCCACCAGGACGGTCATCAGCAGCGAGATCTTCTGCCTGCCCGGCACGACCAGTCGTCCCAGACCGCCGATGATCACGCCGATGAACAGGGCCGAGATGATGCCGGTGATCTCCACTGGGGTCCCCCTCCTACGAACTGCGCCTACGCCCCGAGCATCACCCCCCGACCACCTCCTCCGGATCGGGAGTGCCCCTGAGCTCGCCCTGATCCCGACCCTGAACCCCGAGGAGCTGCGCGGCCTCCGGGCTCAGGGGTCGGCCCGCTACGTCCGGGTCGCAGCCCACCCTGGGCAGTCGGCTGCGGATGGACGTCGTGGAGCGCTCCTGGCGTTTGGCCAGGGCCCGGATCAGGTCGGCGGCCGGGGTTCCCGGTGTGGCGGCCAGCCAGTGGTCGCGCAGTTCGTCGTCCAGCTCCCTGGTCCAGGGCTGGTTCGCGTTGGCCGGGGCCTGCCGGCCGCCGCGCGGCGGTGGTGCGCCGAGTCTGCCCAGGGCGTCCAGCACCTGGTTGAGCAGCTTGCCCACAGCACCGCCCGCGTCGGCGGGCAGGCGGAGGGTGCCCTCGGCCACCAGGAGGCCCGAGGCGTCAGTGCCGGACACCTCCACGAACAGGTCGGGGTCGGCGAAGGCCCGCAGGCGGTAGGTCGTCGGGCCGATCCGGGTTTCGGTTTCGTACGTGGTCGTCGTCATGGTGATGACGGTAGCGCAGGGGTACGACAATTCCCGTCAGCGCTGGTCAGAGCCTGTTTTCCGAGCCGTCCCACACGTACTGCTCAGCGGCAGAGGGGGCACTTCGGGGTGCTCGGCGCGCTGCCGGTGAGGTAGGGCTTGAGGTGCTCGGCGATGGCACGGGCCAGGGACGGCGGGACGGCGTTGCCGATCTGCCGGGCCACCTCGATCTTGGTGCCGCACCACTCGAAGTCGTCCGGGAAGCTCTGCAGGCGCGCGGCTTCGAGGTGGGTGATCGGGCGGTCGACGCGGTGGCCGTCCTCGCCGGGCTCCCACTGCGGGTGCAGGTACTGGCCCTTCTCGGGCTTGTAGAACTCGGTGCGGATGGTCAGCGACGGCTCGTCCCAGCGCATCCGGCCCATCACGTCCGTGGTCCCGGTCTTCTTCTCCCGCCAGCACCTCGGCAGCAGCTCGTCCGGCAGGTCGAACCGGCCGCCGCCCGGCGGGACGTGCCGGTAGCGCAGCACCGACAGCGGCGTGGGGTTGCGGCCGATGTGCAGGTCCGGGCTCTTGTGGCGACCGGACACGGTCTCGCCGAAGAACGTCACCGTCGATTTCGGCAGCGACGTGGTCCTGGGCACCTCCGGCAGCCCGGCCAGCACGTCGCGGACGGTGTGCCAGGAGCCGCGCGGGTGGGTCGGCGCGGGCAGGGGGATCGGACCGATCCGGGAGCCGATCACGATCGCGCGCCGCCTGCGCTGCGGCACGCCGAAGTCGGCGGCCAGCAGGATGCCCGAACTCAGCTCGTAACCCTCGGTCTCGGCCTGGAGCAGGGCGAACTCGGTCGAGGACAGGAACCGGTCGACGTTCTCGATCACGAACACCTTCGGCCGCGCGGTGCGCACGAACCGCAGGTACTCGCGCCACAGCGAGTTGCGCGGGTCGGTGACGTCGCGCGAACCCAGGCTGGAGAAGCCCTGGCACGGCGGGCCGCCGACGATCAGGTCGACCTCGGGGATGCGCGCGTCCGGGATCGCCGCGATGTCGGACCAGAGCATGTGGTCCTCGCCGAAGTTGGCGGCGTAGGTCGCCGCCGCGCGCAGGTCCCACTCGACCGCCATGACCGGCCGGTAGCCGCCCGCCGAGGCGAACCCGGCGGTCATGCCGCCACAGCCGGCGAACAGGTCGATCATGGACAGCACGTCGGCCAGGTTAGCCCACGTCGGCGTGCCCGAGCGGCCGGCACGCCGGCAGGCCGGTCCCGAGGACCGGACGGGGTCAGACCGGTGCGGACGGGTCGGGCTCGGCGGGGGCCGGTCGGCCGCGCCGGGCCAGGACGGTCTCCCGCACGCGGCCCGCCGCCTCGGCCGGGTCCTCGTGCTCCCAGACCCGGACCGCCAGCCAGCCCTCCTCGGCCAGCCGCTGGTCGGTGTTCACGTCCCGCGCCTGGTTCGTCTCGATCTTGGTGCGCCAGAAGTCGCCGTTGTTCTTCGGCCACGTGCCGTGCGTCGGGCAGCCGTGCCAGAAGCACCCGTCCACGAACACCGCCACCTTCGCGGGCCCGAACACGACGTCGGCTTCGCGGCGCACCGCGCGCACCGGGCGTTGGTGCACCCGGTAGCGCAGGCCGAGCCGGTGCAGTTCGCGCCGCAGCGCCAGCTCGATCTCCGTGTTCCGCGACCGCTGCCTGCTCATCCGCGCGCGGACGTCGTCCGTGGTGTCCAGCTTCGCCTCCGGCTTCGCCACCCGGCCATGATGGCTCACCCCGGGTAGAGGATCGCGCGCAGGCTCCGCACGGCCCGGTCGAGCTGGGCGCGCGTCGGCAGCGGCACCCCGCCGACGCGTTCGGACTCGGTGAGGCCCAGGTCGTGGAAGAAGAACGGAGGCATCGCGTGCACGAGCAGGTCTGCGGACCGCTGCGGCCCGCCGCGCGGGTTGAGCACCAGGCGCTCCACCCAGGCGTCGACCTGGAACACCACGTCCGCCAACGGGTGCACCCGCACGTCCACCCCGTGCCGGCGCAACGCGGCGACCACGTAAGTGTCCCGCAGGAACGCCGTGAAGTCGGCGAGCACCTTGCGCCGCATGGCGTCGCGCGCGCGGGACCGGTCGGCGCGGGCGTCCGCGATCGCCTCCTGGGCCGGCGTCCACAGCATCGACCGGGTCCGGTCGTCGGACTCGCAGAACTCGCGGAACTCGTCCCAGCCGGGTAATCGGCCCAGCGTCTCGACCACGTGGTGGGCCACGTGCGGGAAGGCGAACTCGGGCCGCCACTCCCGGATGTCGACCACGTCCGGCGGTGGACCGGCACCCGGTGTGGCCAGGCACGCGTCCACGACCTCCTCCGGGGTCAGCCGGTGGACCACGTCGGCGGTGTGCGCCATGACGTGCTCCACCACGTGCTTGCGCCGGCTGAACCACCAGTTGAAGTGGAACCGGGTTTCCTGGGTGACGTTGAAGGTCCGGCGGACGTCGAGCGCGGTCGTGGCCATGACGCAGAGGTTACGGACGGGCACCGACAGTCCCGGTTCACGCAGGTCAGACCGTCAGCGATCGACGTCGAGGTCGGCCCGGTCGGCCGCCGCGCGGCCTGCGTCCCAGCCCGCCGCGCTCCGGATCGCGGTCGACTTGCTGGTGGTGTTGGTGAACAGCGTCGAGAACAGGTCGTCCACCGCGCGTTTCCGGGCGGCCAGCACCGGCAGCAGCCGGTCGTCGTCCGGCGGAGTGTTGGCGGCCTTGAGCCGCTCGCCGACGCGATGGGCGTAGGCCAGCAGGAAAGACTTCCGGAAGGCCAGACTCCGTGACTCGTCGCCCTTACGTGCCTTGTCCCCGGCCGCCACCATCGCGCGCGTGGCCTGGACGAGCAACGACGCCGACAGCAGTTCGACGATCTCCAGGTCCAGCTCTTCACCCACCAGCGCGACGAACCCCAGGTCGTAGACCACGGCGCGGCAGCGGTTGGCGTCCGCGACCACGTGCACGACCTGCGCTTTGCCGTCGAAGTAGCGCTTGTCCAGCCACACCCGGCGGGAGATCGTGGTCGGCGCTTCGGACGGCATTCGCTCCAGCGCGTGCCGGGTCACCAGCTCCTGCGCCTTCGCCGAGAGCGCCTCGGCCTCGTCCGGGAACGGCGTGGACTCCGCCTTGGCCAGCAGCGACCGCACCCGCTTGAGGATCTTCGGGGCCACGCTGTGGTGGGTCACCTCGGCCAGTGGGCTGCCGGGCGGGGGCACGATCACAGGCAGCGCGGGCAATGTGGTCAGGACGGACAGGAGAGAAACGACGACCGCCAACGCATCGTCGGGCAGCTCGATGTGCTTCACGGCCCACTGCGCGAGGTGGGGCTCCGACTCGTCCCACCAGACCGTCGCGCCGATCTCCGCCAGTTGTTCGGTCCAACGGGGGTGCAGCGACGTGTAGTGGGACGTGCTGTGCGCGATGGCGTCCACAACGAACGACAGCGCGCGCTCGTCCTCGTTGCGCCGGACCGTCTCGTACACGTCGGTCGGCAGCCAACCGTGATCCCACAGGTTGTCCAACGCACGGTCGAGGACGTCGTGCACGGCACCGTCCACTTCGGTCGCCGTAAGACCTGCGGTGCGGGGTCTCGGCGCAAGACGGTTCACGGCGGCGCGTCGGATCGCCTCACCCAGGGAGTCCACGATGGGTGATTCTCCCCCGAGGTGCGGTGTCGCTGCCGCCGGTGGGGCAGGTGGCGTGCCAGCCTCGGTCGGTGAGCCGGAAGACGCAGCGCCCCAAGCGGCGACCGATCGTGGTGGTGCACCGTCCACCCGCGACGGCGTTGAGCCCGGCGCAGCGCGCGTTCGTGGACGGCTGCCGGGAACTGCCGCAGCTGCGTGACCCGTTGGAGGCGGAACTCCTGGTCAGCGAGGCGGCAGCGGGCGCGTCCGCCGACGAGGAGTTCTGGGCCGGCGTGGTGGAGCACGCGGTGTCGTTCCCGAGCCGGCGCAACGACCGGCTGCTGCGGGTGCTGGCGGCGATGCTGACCGGTCGTCCGGGGGAGTGGGCGGCGAGCGCCGTGCCCGCCGAGGTGCCCGCGCTGACCGTGGGCGGCGCGTGGATCTGCGACCGGTCGGTCGATGCGGGGTACTTGGTGCTGGTGTGCACCTACCGGTTCGAGGACGAGCACGCGATGGTGTTCCTGCTGGACGAACTGTCCGGCGGCGTGGTGCGCAAGGCGTTCGTCACGCGAGACGTACAGGCGGCCCACGACGAACTGGCCGGGCAGTGCTCGTTGAACGAAATAGGCGCAGAAGCCGCGCACTGGCTGCTGGCCAGGGCCTACGACCGCCTGGACCGCGACCGGGACGATGAGGCGAGCCTGGACGTCCAGCGAACCCGTCTGCTCGCCAACCGCAGGATCGCGCTCGCCTTCGGCTGACCACGACCCGTTCCGGTAGCCCCGCCGCTCGACCCGTGGTCGAGCGCGCCCTGATCGGCGGGTGATCATCCTCGGACTCCCGCCGACCGGGCATCGTACGGAGCTTAGGGCGCCTGACTAGCTGGGCAACAAATAGATGATAGTTGGCCACGCATTGGCCACCGCAGGGATCGACAGGAGCATGGCCAGTGCCATGCAGGGTGCAAGGACATACAGCCGGATGCGGGGAGGGGTCACCCTGCCATGATTCCATGACAGTTGAAATTGAGATCACCGGGGGTGATGCTTCATTGGTCATCGGCCAGCACCCGTCTGGGTGAGTTGGTTGCACGAGGTGTAGTGTTAGTGTGCCGCATCGTGTGACTTGAAGCCGGGCCAGTGGGGGTCTGATTGAGGGTTCCGCTTACTGGAGCGACGTGCGCCGAGTCCGGAATTTGATCAACATCGGAGTCGCAGTCTCGGGGGCCTGGAATGCCTCCGCTGGGATTTTTCAGGGCTGCCAGATGGTCTGAAAGAAGATTTCCTTCGAAACTTTTCCGGTCGCCAGACAAAGCGATTGCCTCCAGCCAATGGCGTTCGGCCGCGTCCGGCTCACCGAGGGCGACCGCGGCGTGCCCGAGTATGTGCAGGGCTCGGACGTGGTGCTCCGTCGCACTCGTCATCGCGCACAGGTCTGCGGCGTGCCCGGCACAGGCGACCGTCTCGGTGAACTGCCCGAGGTCGTAGTGCACCTCTGCTTTCGTCACGAGCGTTTCGATCATCCTCGACCGGTCGCCGCTCGCCTGGTTCACGGCGAGCGCGGCCTCCAAGCGGGTCAACGCCAACTCGTTCTCGCCATGTTCGTGCAACAAGCGACCGATGTTGATTTGCGCCGCACCCTCCCCGCGCGAGCTCCCCTCCCCGGAACTGCGCCAGACCGTCAAGGCCGCCTCGAAGAACTCCAAAGCTTCGTCGTCGCGTTCCATGCGGCGGTGGGCCGCTCCGAGTTGTTCCAGGGTCGCCGCCTCCAAGGGGGTGATCTTGAGGGTCCGCGCGGCGGCCAGCACCCGGTGCATCAGGTTCACCGCCTTGCCCACTTCCCCGCGTGCCAGGTGGACGCTCGCCAGGTTGTTCACGGCGATGGCCTCCATCTCGGTGAAACCCTGCTCGCGGGAGATCGCCACCGACTGCTCCAACGACGCGACCGCCTCGTCGTACTGCCCGAGCCGGTACTGCACGGTCCCGGTGTCGGCGAGCGTCCCGGCCTGCGCCTTCCTGTCCCGGAGCACCATCGCGGCCTTGATCGCAGCGCGCTGGCACGACAGCAGGTCCTCGTAGTAGCCGAGCCGGTCGAACACCTCGTGCACGTTCGCCGAGAGCCGCCAGGCGTACTCGGGGAAACCCCGGGCCACGGCGCGGGGGACGGCGGCCACCAGGTTCGCGCGCTCGGCAGCCAGCCAGTCGAGGGCCTGCTGGTCGCTCTCGAACGCGGCGGCCTCCGGGACGCCGACGAGCGGCGGCACCGGGGAGAGGTTGGGGTTGAGCCGCTCGCACGCCGCCGTCGCGGACGCCAGGTAGTGGTTGAACAGGCCGGTCAGGGCGGACTTCGTGGCGGGCAGCGAGTCCTCGTGCCGCACCAGGTCCACCGCGTAGCCGTGCAGCAGGTCGTGCAGGCGGAACCTCTTGGTGGCGCCGTACTGGAGCAGGTTGGCCCTCGTGAGGGTGCTCAGGTGCCTGGTCGTGGTGCTGACCGGTTCGCCCGACAGCGCCCCGGCGGCCTCGGGGCCGAACTCGGTGGTGAAGTGCAGGCCCAGCAGGCGGAACACGCGCGCCGTCTCCGGCGGCAGCGCCCGGTACGACCACGCGAACGCGGCGGCCAGCGTCGCGTTCTCGTCGTCGCTGTCGTCCGACGACCCCAGCACGCCCAGGCCCTCCGGGCTGTTGAAGTCGTCCACCAGGTCCGAGAGCGCGATCTCGGGGCGGAGCGCGACGTGCTGCGCGACGATCTTCAACGCCAGCGGGTGGCCGTCGGAACTCCCGGCCAGTTCGCTGATGGCCTCCGGGTTCTCGTCGGCGCGGTCCGCGCCGACCACGTCGCGCAGCAGGGCTACGGACTCCGCCGCCGACAGCGGCGGGACGTGCAGTGCGACCGCGTCTTGGTGCACGGACAGCGCGAACGGCCGCGTACGGCTGGTGATGATCGTGAAGCACGAGGTCGTGGCGTCCAGGATCGGGCGGACCTGGTTGCTGTCCCGGGCGTTGTCCAGCAGGAGCAGGACGCGGCGGTCGTGCAGCACGCGGCGGAGCTTGGCGCGGCGCTCGGCCGGCGGGACGGGCACCGGCCCGGCGTCGAGCCTGGCCAGCAGGATGCCGAGGGCGTCGTCCGGCGCGAGCGGGTTGCCGGGACCGAAACCCTGCAGGTCCAGCACCAACTGGCCGTCCGGGAAGTGGTCCGCGTTGCGGTGCGCCCACCTGATCGCCAGGCGCGTCTTGCCGATCCCGGGCATCCCGTGCAGCGCGACGACCTGGTCGTGGGCACCCGACGCGAGCACGTCGTCCATCCGGGCGAGCAGCTTCGCCCGACCCGCGAACTTCCGGATGTCGCGCGGCAGCTCCTGCGGCAGGGCGCGGCGGTTCGGCGGCCCGGCGGGCGCGGTGCCCGCCTGCTTGCGCAGTATGCCCTGGTAGATGCGGCGCAGCTCGGGACCCGGCTCGACGCCCGCTTCGTCGTAGAGGTGCTCGCAGAACCGGGCGTGGAATTCGAGCGCCCGCGCGTACTCGCCCAATCCGTCCAACGACTGGATGTAGAGCCGGGCGAAGTTCTCGTTCAACCGGTGTTCACGGGTCAGCCGCCCGGCTTCGCCCATCACCTCGACGTGCTCGCGGAGTTGGAGCTGGCTGTCCAGCAGCACTTGCCGGGCGGCCAGCCGGTCGAACAGTTCCATCTGGTCACGGCAATGCTCGGCCCACGGTCCGTCCAGTTCCTGGAGGGGGCGTCCCTGCCAGAGGTCGAGGGCTTCCCGGAGGAGGTCCTTCGCCGTGTGGTGGTCGTTTCGCGCCGCCGCCGCCCGCCCTTTCTCCGCCAATGTGCGGAAACGGTGGTAGTCGACCAGTTCGGCGGGGATCTGCAATTGGTAGCCGTCGCCGTCCTTGGCTATCCGGCCTCCGGAGCCCGACCGGTCCAGCACCTTGCGCAGACGGCTGATCAGCGGTTGGAGCTTGCTGCGCACGTCGACGCGCGTGCTCGCACGCCACAGCACGCCCGCGATCCGGTCTACCGGAACCGGCCGCCCGGTGTAGTAGAGCAGCAATGCGAGCAAGCCGCGCTGTTTGGCCGATCCGAGGGGGAAATCATTCCCATTGATGTGTAATCTGGTCTTCCCGAGGATCTTGAATTCCACCAGCGTCTCCCTTGCCGGCGGGTGCCGTGGAAAGACAGTGTGAAGCAGCGACCCGGGATGTCGCAGCCGTTGCGCGCGTATTGCTCCGAATCGGGGACGGGCAGAGCACGATCGGAGGTGCAAGCGGACTGCAAGTTCCCCGGCAAACACGGGCCGCAGCCTTGTCCCACGGAAGTGGGAGGGGGAAGTGCGTGGTGAACGTCG
This sequence comes from Actinosynnema sp. NPDC050436, assembly GCF_040655415.1. Classification (NCBI taxonomy): domain Bacteria; kingdom Bacillati; phylum Actinomycetota; class Actinomycetes; order Pseudonocardiales; family Pseudonocardiaceae; genus Actinosynnema; species Actinosynnema sp. NPDC050436. Next base: position 190,357 of record NZ_JBFAJV010000005.1, read on the forward strand.
AATGGTTGCGAGCACCGGTCGGCATCGATGCGCCCCGGTGGGTCACCAGGAGCGCCTGCCGCCAGGTGCTGGCCGTGGTCCACACGGTCGCCAGTGGTCAGCGGGTGCTGGAGGTGGTGGAGATGATCGAGACCGACCCGCGCGTGCAGGTCACGTTCTGCCGGGCCCCCGACGCGTTCTCCACGGGGGTGGACGAGTTCCTGCGGGCGACGCGCGGCGTGGTGATGCCCTGGGAGCAGGCCGGTCGGGAGAGGTTCGACCTGGCGCTGGCCGCGTCGTACGGGTCGTTGCACCAGGTCCACGCGCCGCTGGTGCTCATGCCGCACGGCGCGGGGTACGGCAAGTCGGTCTCCACGGCCGGACCGCCGCAGGTCTACGGCTTGGACGCGCAGCGGCTGCTGCACAACGGGGAGGTGCTGGCGGCAGCCCTGGTGCTCTCGCACGAGAACCAGCGCGAGGTGCTGCGCCGCCAGTGCCCGGAAGCGGTGGACGTCGCGGTCGTGGCTGGCGACCCCTGCTACGACCGGGTGGTGGCGAGCCTGCCACGTCGTGCCGACTACCGCGCGGCCCTCGGCGTGTCACCGGAGGAGCGGTTGCTGGTGGTCACCTCCACCTGGGGGCTGGACTCGCTGTTCGCCAGGTTCGAGGACCTCGTGCCGAGGCTGTTGGAGGAGTTCGCGGGCCATGGGGTCCGGGTCGCGGCGATGGTGCACCCGGCGGCGTGGTCGGCGCACGGCGTCCGCCAGGTCCGGGCCTGGCTCGCCGACTGCCGGGACGCCGGCCTGATCCTGGTCGAGCCCGAGGTCGACTGGCGGGCCGTGGTGGTCGCGGCGGACGAGGTGATCGCCGACCACGGCTCCATCGGGGTCTACGCGGCCTCGATCGGCAGACCGGTGGTGCTCGCAGACTGGTCCGTGGGCGCGGTGCTCGGGGACGGGTCGGCGCAGGAGCTGTTGCGCCGGTACGCACCCCGGCTGACGTCGGGCAGTCCGGCGACGGCGCAACTGGAGGTCGCCGGACGGGGTGCGCGGGCGCTGGCCGGACTCGTCCGGGACAGCTTGACCTCGTGCCCCGGCCGGGCCGCCGCCGAGTTGCGGCGCGCGGTCTACCGGCTGCTGGACCTCCCGGAACCGGGGCGGCACCGCCTGCCGACGCCGGTCGAGGTGGTGAAGCGGTGAGGGGCTCGTCGGCGGCCGACGTGCTGGTGTCCTCCTCGTCGGACGAACGGACCCTCCGGTCCCTGTTGCGCGCGAACCCGTACGTGGAGTTCGTGGTCGGCATCTCGGACGTCGGGGTCCTGGTGCTGGCTTCGGACGGGCGGACGTCGGAGTTCTCCGTCGTCGGCACCGGCTGCCTCGCGGCCGACGAGTTGTGGCGCGCGGTGGTCGAATCGCTGCACACGTGGTGGGTCGCCGGGCTCGACCTCGCGCTGCTGCGTCGCCACGGCCTGCCCCTGTGGTGCCCGAGGCACCGCCGCGAACCCTCACCCTGCCGGCGGCTCCACCCCGCGCAGCCGCGCCGAGACCCTCCCGGCGCGCGGTGAGCCCAGCTTGAGCAGGAGGTCCAAGGCCCTTCGCCAGTGCTCGCCGGCGCGCTGCGGGTCGACCGCAGCCTCGGCGAGCACCTCGTGCGCCTCCGCCGCGCCGGGGGCGGAGCCGAGTTCCAGCATCTCCGCGAGCGCGCGCTCGCCCAGCCTGGTCGCCTCTGCGCTGTCGCCGGAGCGCTGGTGCAGCCGCGCCGTGGCGACGGTGACCCGCGCGCGGTTGTAGGGGTCGGGATCGGGGAGCCCGTCGAACAACGCCTCGGCTTCGCGCAACGCCGCGAGGCCCTCGGCGGTCCGTCCGGTGCGACCCAGAGCCGTGCCGAGGTGGATCAAGGTCAGGCCCTGGTTGCGCGGCGCACCCAGCTCGCGGTTGGTGCGCACCAACCCCGTCAACCGCGCCACCGCTTCGGGCAGCCGGCCCTGGTCGAGCTGGACCAGGGCCAGCAGCTCCAGCGCGTCGGCCGCGCCCCGGCGGTCACCCGCCTCGGTGGCGCACTCGATGGAGGCGGCCAGGTGCCGTTCGGCCTCCTCCAACCGGCCCATGGTGGTGCAGGCCAACCCCTGCCGCCGCAGCATCACCGCCTCCGCAACCCGGTTGCCCCAGCGGCGCGCGGCGGTGGTGCCGCGATCGTTGATCTCCGCGCGGTCGCGGTAGTGCTTGTGGTGCAACAGCAACGGCCACATCACGTCGGCGAGCTGCCACGCCAGGTCCGGCCAGTCGTGGTCGAGCGCGACCCGGCCGGCGGCGATCAGGTTCGCCCGTTCGACCTCCAGCCAGTCCAGCGCCTCGGCACGGCCCAGGGTCGGCAGGTTCACCGGCTGCACCGAGAAGCGGTAGGGGATGCGGTCGCGGTACGGGGTGACCGCCGAGTCGGCCACCTGCGCGGCTGCCAGGTACCACTCCGACATCCTCCGCGCCGCCTGCGCGTGCTCGGCCGGCTCGGCCTGGTCGCGCGCGTGCAGTCGGACCAGGTCGTGGAACCGGTAGCGGTCCTCGTGGACCTCCTCCACCAGTGAGCCTTCGATCAGCTCGTCCAAGGCGTCGACCGACGCGTGGTCCAGCACCGACCCGGCGACCGACGGGCCGAAATCACGCCCCGGGTGCCCGGCGAGGCGGCGGTAGAGCGCGGCGGCCGTCGGACCCAGGGCGCGGTAGGACAGGTCGAAGGTGCTGCGGACGGACAGCTCGGGCAACGCGGACAGGACCGTCAACCGGCCGCGTTCGTCGTCCATCTCGGCCACCACGCGTTCCACGGACCAGCGCGGACGGGTCACCAGGCGAGCGGCGGCGATCCGGAGCGCGATGGGCAAGCCGCCGCACATCGTCGCCAGCGTGCGCGCGGGGAGGTCCTCGCGCCGGACCCGCGTGCCGCCGACCGCCAGGTCCAGCAAGCGGACCGCCGAGGTCATGCCCAGGGGGCCGACGTCGAGCAGGCGCGCGCCCTCCACGATCAGACCCGCGAGCCGGCTGCGGCTGGTGACCAGGACCGCGCCGGCGGGCGAGGTCGGCAGCAACGGGCGGACCTGCGCGGCGGACAGGGCGTTGTCCAGCAGTACCAACACGGCCCGTTGCGCGGTCAGGGACCGGTACAGCGCCGCTTGCTCGGTGAGCCCGGCCGGGACCTGTTCCGGCGGCACGCCCAGGCCGCGCAGGAACAGCCCGAGGGCTTCGCCCGGGTCGACCGGCTCCTCACCGCTGAAACCCGCCAGGTCGACGTAGAGCTGGCCGTCGGGGAAGCGCGCCCCGTGGAGGTAGGACCAGTGCAGCGCCAGCGCGGTCTTGCCGACGCCGCCCGGACCGGACAGCACGGCGAGCGTCCGCCCGCCCTGCTCCTGGAGGGAGTCCAACTCGGACAGTTCGGCCGTCCGGCCGGTGAAGTGGGCGGGAGCGGCGGGCAGTTGGCGCGGAACCGGTGCGCTCGTCGGGACGTGGTGGAAGTGAACGCCGCCGTGGACCTCGCGCGCCTGGACCGCACCACCGGTCACCGGACCGGACAGCTCGTTCTGCTGTTCTCCGCCCTTGGTCGCCATGCGCCCCCTCCTGCGCGGACCCGGAACGACCGTACTGCAGCAAGTGGCCGTCGGGTCCGAGCACTGCCGGAATGCGCCGGCCGAACCACCCGGCCCGTGCAGCGAGGGGGAGGGAACCGACACGGTGCGTTCCACCCGGCGCCGGGTGGGTGACGCTGATCGACCGGGCCGCCGGACCGTCCATGGTGGACTGGTGGGCCGGGCAGGGGCGGGGTGCGAGTCCGGTCGGCGCGGACCTCAGGTGAAGCGCCGAGCGTTCCGGAAGGTTCTGCGGATGGTTTGGAGAACGCCGGCGGCGGACCGGTTTGAATGAGGGGTAAAGCATGGCCGGCTGCATAAGCAAAAGCCCCAAGTCGATGACTTGGGGCTTTGGTGCGCCGCCAGGGACTCGAACCCCGAACCCGCTGATTAAGAGTCAGCTGCTCTGCCAGTTGAGCTAGCGGCGCGTATCGGACCCGGTGGTGCTCCGTCCGACGTGAAGAACATTAGCACAGCGTCCTTCTCAGCTCCCAATCGCCTGGTCAGGACGGGTGCGGGGTGCTGTCCCAGGGGGAACTTCGCGTGGGTAACGATCCAGCATCCGGGGCAACGTCGTCAACCCTCCAGGCGTCACCTTGTAAGGGGACACCAAAGCGAGGAATCGGTGTCCTGGGGAGTGAGCGGAGGCTTGGCATGACGGTCGGCCGGGGGGCGCGGAGAGCGCTGGGGGCTGTCGCGGTCGGTGTGGTCGCGGTGTTGGTCGCGTCCTGTTCTTCCGGGGGTGGTTCGGCCGCCTCCGGGGACAGCGGTGGGATGGGGGGTGGCCCGACGTCCTCGTCCGCGGCTCCTCCCAAGCCCGTCTCGTTGAGCACCGGGCTCGCCGACCAGGCCGTCGACGTCGCGCCCGGGGATCCGGTCGTGGCCACCGCGACCGACGGGAAGATCACGCAGGTCGCGTTGACCAACCCCGAGGGCAAGGCCGTGGCCGGGCAGGTCTCGCCGGACGGCACGAAGTGGACCAGCAGCGAGGTGCTCGGCTACGCCAAGACTTACACGCTCGCGGTCACCGGGCAGGGCGCCGACGGCAAGCCGGTCACCAAGACCTCGACGTTCACCACCGTGCAGCCCCGGACGCTGACCTTCCTGTCGGTCAACCCGATGGACGGCACCACCGTGGGCATCGGGCAGCCGCTCGCCTTCTACTTCGACGAGCCGATCGCGGACAAGGCTGCCGCCGAGGCGATGATCTCCATCACCACCGAGCCCAAGGTCGAGGGCGCGTTCTACTGGTTCGACGAGAAGCAGGTGCACTGGCGCCCGCAGAACTACTGGGCGGCCGGCACCAAGATCTCCATCAACGCCAAGATCTACGGCAAGAGCCTCGGCAACGGCGTGTACGGCGAGGAAGACCGCGTGATCAGCACCACGATCGGCGACGCGGTCGTGCACGAGGCCGACGGTGGCACGCACGAGGTCGTCACCAAGATCAACGGCCAGGTCGCCCGCACCATGCCGACCTCCATGGGCAACGCGGCCAACCCGACCCCCACGGGCACCTACGTGCTGATGGAGAAGCACGACCACATGGTCATGGACTCCCGCACGTACGGCCTCGCGCTGGACGCCGGCGGCTACGTCACCCCGGTCGACTGGGCGACCCGCATGTCCAACAGCGGCATCTTCTTCCACAGCGCCCCGTGGTCGATCGGCGACCAGGGCAACCGGAACGTCAGCCACGGCTGCCTGAACCTCTCGCCGGAGAACGCGAAGTGGGTCTTCGACCTCTCCAAGCCCGGTGACATCGTCGTGGTCACGAACTCCGGGGGTCCGGCGCTGGAGGCGTGGGACGGGTTCGGCGACTGGCAGGTCCCCTGGGAGCAGTGGGTGAAGGGCAACCGCTAGCGAGCGACCCGGCCGGACCGGAACGGGTCAGAGATCGATGACGCGGCCCGCTGCCACTTCCAGGCGGCGGGTCGTTTTCACGCGGTCGAGCATCCGGCGGTCGTGGGTGACCAGGAGCAGCGTGCCGGGGTAGTTCTCCAGCGCCGACTCCAGCTGTTCGATCGCCGCCAGGTCCAGGTGGTTGGTGGGCTCGTCGAGCACGAGCAGGTTGACGCCCCTGGCCTGGAGCAGGGCCAGCGCCGCGCGGGTGCGCTCGCCGGGTGACAGCGACGCGGCGGTGCGCAGCACGTGCGCGGCCTTGAGGCCGAACTTCGCCAGCAGCGTCCGCACGTCGGCCGGGACCAGGTCCGGCACCGCCTGCTGGAACGCGTCGACCAGGGGCTGGTCGCCGAGGAACAGGCCCCGGGCCTGGTCGATCTCGCCCACGACGACGCCGGGACCCAGCGACGCCGTGCCCGACGCCAGGTCGGCGCGGCCCAGCAGCGCGGCCAGGAGGGTCGACTTGCCGGCCCCGTTGGCCCCGGTGATGGCGATCCGGTCCGCCCAGTCGACCTGGAGGTCCACCGGGCCCAGGGTGAACGAGCCGTGCGTGACGACGGCGGCGCGCAGGACCGCCACGACCGCGCCGGCCCGGGGCGCGGCGGCGATCTCCATCCGGAGTTCCCATTCCTTGCGCGGTTCCTCGACCACGTCCAGGCGTTCGATGAGCCGTTCGGTCTGGCGCGCTTTCGACGCCTGCTTCTCGGTCGCCTCGCTGCGGAACTTGCGCCCCGCTTTGTCGTTGTCGCCCGCCTTGCGCCGCGCGTTCTTGACGCCCTTCTCCATCCACGCGCGTTGCGAGCGCGCGCGTTCTTCGAGTGACGACCTGGTGTTCGCGTATTCCTCGTAGTCCTCGCGGGCGTGCCGCCGGGCGATCTCGCGTTCTTCGAGGTACGACTCGTAGCCGCCGCCGTAGGAGCGCACCTGCTGCTGGGCGAGGTCGAGCTCGACCACGCGGGTCACCGTCCGGGCCAGGAACTCGCGGTCGTGGGAGACCAGCACGGTGCCGGCGCGCAGGCCGGTCACGAACGCCTCCAGGCGGGCCAGGCCTTCCAGGTCGAGGTCGTTGGTCGGCTCGTCGAGCAGGAACACGTCGTACCGGCTCAGCAGCAGCGACGCCATGCCGGCGCGGGCGGCCTGCCCGCCGGACAGCGAGGTCATGGGCTGGTCGAGGCCGACCGCCAGGCCCAGGTCGGCGGCGACCTCGGCGGCGCGCTCGGGCAGGTCGGCGCCGCCGAGGGCGAGCCAGCGCTCCAGCGCCTCCGAGTACCCGTCGTCGGTGCCGGCGGCGAGCAGCGCGGTCGCCCGGTCCAGCTCGGCCTGCGCCGCCGCGACGCCGGTCCGGCGGGCCAGGAAGTCCCGGACGGTCTCGCCGGCCCGGCGTTCCGGCTCCTGCGGCAGGTGGCCGACCGTCGCACTGACGGGGGAGAGGCGGATCACACCGCTCTCGGCCGGGACGAGGCCCGCGAGGGTGCGCAGGAGGGTGGACTTGCCCGCCCCGTTCACGCCGACGAGGCCGACCACGTCACCCGGGGCGACGACCAGGTCGAGGCCGGAGAACAGCACCCGGTCGCCGTGCCCGGCCGCCAGGTCTTTAGCGACGAGTGTGGCGCTCATGGCGGAAAAACTCCCCGTGGACATCGGAAAACGCCCCCTGACCGGGTGGCCAGGGGGCGTTTCGCTTGGGGTGAGTGACGGGACTTGAACCCGCGACACCTGGGATCACAACCCAGTGCTCTGCCAGCTGAGCTACACCCACCAAGACCGGTCGACCCGGCGGAACGAAGCATACAGTGCCACACCGCCGGGGCTGAAATCGACCCTATTCCGGCCGGTCGGCGGCCAGCAGTTCGTTCGCCACGGCCTGCGCCTGCTCGGTGGACGGGCCGGGCTGCGGCACGAACGCGGTCCGCCGGTAGTAGGCCAGCTCCCGGATGGACTCCCGGATGTCGGCCAGCGCCCGGTGCGCCAGGCCCTTCTCCGGCTGCGCGTAGTAGATCCTCGGGTACCAGCGCCGGCACAGCTCCTTGATCGACGACACGTCGACCATCCGGTAGTGCAGGTGGGCGTCCAGCTCGGGCATGTCGCGGGCGATGAACCCCCGGTCGGTGGCGATCGAGTTGCCCGCCAGCGGCGCGCTGCGCGCGTCCGGCACCCACTGCCGGACGTAGGCGAGGACCTGCGCCTCGGCTTCCTCCAGCGTCACGGCGGAGCGCCGCACCTCGTCGGTGAGCCCGGACTTGGCGTGCATCGCCATCACGACTTCCGGCATCGAGTCGAGCGCCGTGTCGTCGGCGTGGATCACCACGTCGACGCCCTCGCCGAGCACGTTCAGCTCCGCGTCGGTCACCAGCGCCGCGATCTCGATCAGAGCGTCTTTGCCCAAGTCGAGCCCGGTCATCTCGCAGTCGATCCACACCAAGCGATCCATCACCCGCGCGAGCCTAGTCGTCGGATGGTCCGACACCGCCGCCGCTTCGAGTGGCGGGTCCTTCCAATCTCATTACGCTCGGCGCAATGACGGCTCAGAGCGAGATCGCGGCGGGGTACGCGTCCGAGGGCGCGGCCGTCGAGCTGGGCGCGGTGGTGGTGGACGGCGCGATCGAGCCGGGCGCGCACGTCCGGATCCCGCTGGCGATGCTCAACCGGCACGGCCTGGTCGCGGGCGCGACCGGCACCGGCAAGACCAAGACGCTGCAACTGCTCGCCGAGCAGCTCTCGTCGGCCGGCGTGCCGGTGGTCGTGGCGGACGTGAAGGGCGACCTGTCCGGGCTGTCCCGCGAGGGCGCGGCCGACGACCGGGTCACCGCGCGCGCGACCGAGACCGGTGACGACTGGCAGCCGCAGGCGTGCCCGGTGCAGTTCCTGTCCCTGGGCACGGGCGGCGCGGCGGTGCCGGTGCGCGCGTCGGTCACCAGCTTCGGGCCGATCCTGCTGGCGAAGGTGTTGGGGCTCAACGACACCCAGGAGTCGACGCTCGGGCTGATCTTCCACTGGGCCGACCGCCGGGGCCTGGCGCTGCTGGACACCAAGGACCTGCGGGCGGTGATCACGCACCTGACCTCCGACGAGGGCAAGGACGACCTCAAGGGTCTGGGCGGGGTGTCGTCGGCGACGGCGGGCGTGATCCTGCGGGCGCTGGTGAACCTGGAGGCGCAGGGCGGCGACACGTTCTTCGGCGAGCCGGAGCTGGACCCGCGCGACCTGATGCGGCAGGTCGACGGGCGCGGGGTGGTGACGCTGCTGGAGCTGGCCGACCTCCAGGCGAAACCCGCGCTGTTCTCGACGTTCCTGATGTGGCTGCTGGCCGAGCTGTTCGAGGTGCTGCCGGAGGCGGGCGACCTGGACCGGCCGAAGCTGGTGTTCTTCTTCGACGAGGCGCACCTGCTGTTCGCGGGCGCGTCGAAGGCGTTCAAGGAGCAGATCACCCGGACCGTGAAGCTGATCCGGTCCAAGGGCGTGGGCGTCTTCTTCTGCACGCAGCTGCCCACGGACGTGCCCAACGACGTGCTCTCTCAGTTGGGTGCGCGCATCCAGCACGCCTTGCGCGCGTTCACGCCGGAGGACCAGGCGGCCTTGGCGAAAACGGTGAAGACCTACCCGACGACGCCGCACTACCGGCTGGACAAGGCGTTGACGTCGCTGGGGATCGGCGAGGCGGTCGTGACGGTGCTGAGCGAGAAGGGCGCACCGACCCCGGTCGCGTGGACCAGGCTGCGCGCGCCCCGGTCCCTCATGGACACCATCGGGCCGGACGCGATCCGGACGGCGGCGGAGTCCTCGGAGCTGCACACCAAGTACGCCGAGACGGTGGACCGCGAGTCGGCCTACGAGGAGCTGGCCGCCAAGGTGGCCGGGCCCCCGGCCGACGACCGGGCGCCCGCCCCTCCCGCCGAGGCCGGGCGGCAGCGGCGGGAGGAGCGCGAGGAACCCACGGTGGTGGACAAGGTGCTGGGCAACTCGGCGGTGAAGTCGTTCCTGCGGTCAGCCGCGAGTGCCCTGGGGCGCGAGATCACCCGAGGGATCTTCGGCACCTCCCGCAAGCGCCGGTGACCGCCGGATCCTCATCGACAGCACCGCCGCGCCGATGCTGAGGAACCCGGCCACGTACCAGGCGGGCGCGTAGTTGCCGAAGTGGTCGCGGGTCAGGCCCGCCGCCGTGGCGGCGAGGGCCGCACCGATCTGGTGGGACGCGAACACCCAGCCGAACACGACCGGCGCGGACAGGCCGAACACCTCGCGGCACAGCGCCACGGTCGGCGGCACGGTCGCCACCCAGTCCAGGCCGTAGAAGATGACGAACACCAACATGCTCGGGTGCACCGAGTCCGCGAACAGCTGGGGCAGCAGGAGCAGCGACGCGCCGCGCAGCGCGTAGTAGGCCGCGAGCAGGATGCGCGAGTCGACCCGGTCGGTCAGCCAGCCGGAGAAGATCGTGCCCACGATGTCGAACACGCCGACCAGCGCGAGCAGGCCCGCCGCCGTCGTGGTGGGCATCCCGTGGTCGTGCGCGGCGGGGATGAAGTGCGTGCCGACCAGTCCGTTGGTGGTCGCGCCGCAGATGGCGAAACCGCCTGCCAGCAACCAGAACGGGCCGGTGCGCGCGGCCGAGGTGAGCGCGGTGACCGCACGCCGGGCGGCTCCGCGCGCCGGCACCGGGCGCGGCACGACCCCGGTCCCGCCGTAGGGCGGCACGCCCACGTCGGCGGGGTACTCGCGCAGGAGCAGCAGCACCAGCGGCACCACGGCGAGCGCCGCGACCGACACCAGGACCGCCGCCGAGCGCCACCCCGACGACTCGGCCAGCGACGCCACCACCGGCAGGAACACCAGCTGCCCGGTCGCGCCTCCCGCCGTGAGCACGCCGGTGACCAGGCCGCGCTGCGCGACGAACCACCGGCCGGTGATGGTGGCGACGAACGCCAGGGCCATCGACCCGGTGCCCAGCCCGACCAGCACGCCCCACAGCAGCACCAGTTGCCAGCTCGTGGTCATGAACACGGTCAGCCCGCTGCCGATCGCCACCAGGGTCAGCGCGCAGGCCACCACCCTGCGCACGCCGAACCGCTCCATCAGCGCGGCGGCGAACGGCGCGGTGAGGCCGAACAGCAGCAGGTTGACCGAGACGGCCAGCCCGATCGTGCCGGTGGACCAGCCGAACTCCGCCTGAAGCGGTTCGATCAACGCGCCGGGCGTCGCGCGGAAACCGGCGGCCCCGATCAGCGCGATGAAACTGACGCCCGCGACCACCCACGCCCATCTGCTTCGAGTCACGCCGGAAGCGTGCTCGACGGCCGGTCACCGGACCAGTGGCCTGAAGGCCATCATGTGCAAGAATCGGGCCATGGTGCATTCGGTGGCCGTCTTGGCGCTGGACCACGTCGTGGGGTTCGACCTCGGGACGCCGACGCAGATCCTGAACGCCGCCCGCGACGAGGACGACGAGCGCTTCTACCAGGTGCGCGTGTGCACGCCGGGCGCACGTCCGGTGCGCAGCGCCGCGCAGTACACGATCACCCCCGACCACGGGCTGGAGCTGTTCGCCGAGGCGGACACCGTGCTCGTCGCCGGCGTGCAGTTCGGCGCGCAGGTGCTGGCGGACGGCACGGTCGAGGACGACGTGCGCGACGCCTTGCGCGCCGCAGCGGCACGGGGCGCGCGCGTGGTGTCGATCTGCACGGGGGCGTTCGTGCTCGCCGCAGCGGGGCTGCTGGACGGGCGCAGGGCGACCACGCACTGGATGCACGCCGACAACTTCCGGCGGCTGTTCCCGCACGTCGAACTCGACCCGGACGTGCTGTTCGTGGACGACGGCGACGTGCTCACGTCGGCCGGTGTCGGCGCGGGCGTCGACCTGTGCCTGCACCTGGTGCGCAACGACCACGGCGTGGAGGTCGCCAACGCCGCCGCGCGCCGGTGCGTGGTGCCGCCGTGGCGGCCGGGCGGGCAGTCGCAGTTCATCGTGCGCCCGGTGCCCGACGCGGCGGACGCGTCCACCGCGCCCGCCCGCGCGTACGCGTTGGCGCACCTGGACGAGCCGCTGGAACTGCGGGCGCTGGCCGAGTACGCGCGGATGAGCGTGCGGACGTTCACCCGGCGGTTCCGGGAGGAGACCGGCGTCAGCCCCGGCAAGTGGATCACCCAGCAGCGGGTGGAACGGGCCCGGCACCTGTTGGAGACGACCGAACTCGGCGTCGACCAGGTGGCCCGGCACGCCGGGTTCGGCACCGGGGCGGCACTGCGGCAGCAGATGAGCGCACTGGTCGGGGTGTCGCCCAGCGCCTACCGGACGACGTTCCGCACAGTCGGGTAGTCCGCCCCGGCCAGACGCCACAGTGCTCGGAAACCGATCACGACACCGGACAGGCCCTAGTGCGGTCCGGATGTCTCACGCCGGGCGCGGATGTCCTGGTGCACCAAGCCGAAACCGTGGCGGTCGGCCAACGCCGAGGCTGCCCGCAACGACTCCTCGTCACCGAGGCCGACCAGTGACTGCGCCTCGGTGTAGGGCGAGCTGATCCGCCGGGCCAGGGCGAGGGCCTCGCCGTGCAGCGCGCGGGCACGGGCGTGGTCGCCCAAGGCGGTGTGGATCGCGCCCAGGCAGTTCAGGGCGTCCAGCTCGGCGGCGCGCTCGCCGGTCCGGCGGTTGCGTTCCAGCGCGACCTCCGCCGTGGCCAGCGCGGTCCTCGGGTCGCCCGCCGCGAACTCCACCTCGGCCAGCACGACCAGGGTCTGGCTCTCCGAGGCCAGGTCGCCGATCTCCCGGAAGAACGCCAGCGAGTGCAGCCCGTGCTCGCGCGCCTCCGCGACCAGGCCGCGCCGGCGCAGCACGCCCGCCATCGCGCCGACCGCCATCGCCTCCACGTAGTGCGACCCGATGGCGCGACACAGGTCCGCCGCCTCCTGGTAGCGCCGGGCGGCCAGGTCCAGGTCGCCGCCGACGTAAGCCGCGTTGCCGAGCAGGACCAGCGTGGTGCACCGGGTCTGCTCCGACCCGGCCAACCGGAGCGTGTCGGTGAGGTGCGCGGTCGCCCGTTCCAGGTCGCCCAGGTGGTAGAGGGACGCACCCAGGGTCCCGCTCGCCGCCACCTCGCCGTCGACCCACGAGGCGGCGCGGGCCAGGTCCAGGGTGACGGCGCTCTGCCCGGCCGCCGCCACCTGGTCGCTGGCGCGCAGCTTCGCGCTGCTCAGGCTCAGGCTCGCGGCAGCCGCCGCCGCGGTGTCGCCCCCGGCGCGGGCCAGGGCCAGGGCCGCTTCGGCGGTCGCCTCCCACAGGCCGGTCTTCATGGTCAACCAGAAGTATCCGCGCAGCGCGTCGGCCAGCAGGCAGGCGTCGCCGGCCAGGCCCGGGAAGCGGCGGTCGGCGACGGCGGCGGCCAGGTTGGGCACCTCGTCGTTGAGCCACGCCAGGGCGGCTTCCGGGTCCTCGAACGACGCGCTGCCGCCGATGTCCGCCGGCAGCCTCAGCATGTGCGGGTACGCGGTGCGGGCCGCGCCGTCCGCGCGTTCCAGGTACCAGCGGTATAACCGCTGTGCCGCAGCGATTTCCGGTTCGGCGAGTTCGCGGGCGTAGAGGCGCAGCAGGTCGTGGAAGCCGTACCGGTCGGGTGCGACCTCCTGGACCAGGTGCGCGGACGAGAGGACCCGCAGGCCGTGCTCGGCGGCTCGCGGGTCGGTGCCCAGCAGCGCCGCCGCCGCGTCGGCCGTGAAGTGCGGTCCGGGCACGACCCCCAGCAGCCGGAACAGCCGGCGGTGGGGGTCGGGGAGTCTTCGGTAGGACAGCTCGAACGCGGTGCGCACGGCGACCTCCTCGGTGCCGTCGATGCTGAGCCGGCCCAGGCGGTTGCCCTCGCGCAGCGCCACGACCTGGTCGGCCAGCGCCCGGTGCGGCTGGTCGGCCAGGTTCGCCGCGACCACCCGCAGCGCCAGCGGCAGGTGCGCGCACAGCTCGGCCAGCTGCCGGGCGGCGTCGGGTTCCGCCGCCACGCGGTCCGCGCCGAGCGCCCGTTCCAGCAGCGCCCGCGCGTCCTCGGGGGACAGCACGTCGAGCGCAAGCCGCACCAGCCCCTCGTGCGCGGCCATCCCGCCCAGGCGGTCGCGGCTGGTGATCAGCGCCAGGCTGCCCGGACCGCTGGGCAGCAGCGGGCGGACCTGCGCCGCGCCCACCGCGTTGTCCAGCACCACCAGCACCCGGCGGCCCGCCAGCGTCGACCGGTACAGCGCGGCGGCCTCGTCCGGGTCGGCCGGCACCCGCTCCGGCGGCACGCCGAAGGCCCGCAGGAACCGCCCGAGCGCCTCGACCGGCCGGACCGGCTCGTGCTCGGCGAACCCGCGCAGGTCGATGTAGAGCTGGCCGTCCGGGAACCGGTCGCGCACCCGGTTCGCCCAGCGCACGGCCAGCGCGGTCTTGCCGACGCCCGCCGTGCCGGCGATGGCGGTGATGCCGACCGCCCGGTCCTGCCCGGCGAGCAGACCGTCCAACCGGGACAGCTGCGCGCGGCGGCCGGTGAAGTGGCCGGTCGCCACCGGGAGCTGGGCGGGCACCAGGCGCGGCGGCTCCGGCAGGTCGCGGCGCAGCACCCGGACGTGCGCGTCCCGCAGCTCGGCACCGGGCTCGACGCCCAGCTCGCCCACCAGGCGGGCCCGGACGCGGGCGAACTCCTCCAGCGCGGCGGCCTGCCTGCCGTCCGCCGCCAGCGCCCGCACCAGCCGGGCGTGCAGGCCCTCGTGCAGCGGCTCCTCGACCACGAGCCGGCGCAGGTGGTCCACCGCCGCGCCGGCCGCGCCGTGGTCCAGGGCGAGGTCGGCCAGCCGCAGCGCGGCGGCGGTCCGGCGGGCGGCGACCGCGTGCGCGGTCGGGTGGTTGCGGACGACGTCGGGCAGGTCGGCCAGCACCGGCCCGCGCCACAGGTCCAGCGCCTCCGCCAGCAGCCGGACCGCCTCGGCCGGCCGCTCCCCGCGCGCCCGCGCGACCAGCGCGTCGAAGCGCAGCAGGTCCAGGTCCTCCACCACGAGCCGGTAGCCGTGCCGGGACGCGCGCACCGCCGACGGGTCGTCCAGCGCGGCCCGCACCCGCGCGACGTAGCCGTGCACCAGGTTCTGCCACGTGGCCGGCACGTCCTCGCCCCACAGCAGGTCGACGATCTCGGCCCGGGACACCGGGTGCCCGGGGTGCACGGCGAGCACCGCCAGCAGCACCCGGGACTTGCGCGACTCCCAGCGCACGGGGCCGTCGACCTCCACCTCCAGCGAGCCCAGCACGCCGATCCGGGGGCCGCCCGGCGGCCAGACCAGCCCGACTGCCGCCGCCAGCTTGGCCAACGAGGTGGCGTGCGGGCGGGTCGCCCGCCCCTGCTCGACGGCGCGGATGGTCCGGACGCTCACGCCGGAGCGGGTGGCCAGCTCCGCCTGGGTCATCCCGGCGCCCAGCCGGTGTTCGCGCACCGCGCGGGCGAATCGCGTGAGCTGGTGGGCGTCGCGCATGGGCCCAATCGTGGCAGCGTCGCGGCCCGGTTGCCGCCGGTATTGCCGATCACCGCCCCGCTCCGGGGCGTCGCCGCAGGTGGAGGTCGGTCGAGGCGGCTACAGGGGTACCTCCACCCGCACCCCCTAACGTGCTCAGGAGCGCGGATCGTTGGGCGGTCGGCGCGAGTGAGTGGGGCGCTTGGAGGGGGGAGAGGCGCAGCAGGGCGTCGGACCCGCGTGACCGCCGTGAACGCGGGTCCTCCCGGTCCCGGGGGGTGACGGGCGCCCCACTCACCTCTCCAGGAACGGCCGCAGCAGGTCCGGCACGGCCTCCTCGGCCAGCGCCAGGCCCTCGGCCTCGCCGACGTCGACCACGTGGTACGCGCCGTCCCCGGCGGCGGTCGTCGCCGAGATCGTCACCAGCCCGGCCCGGCGCTGGAAGAACGACCGCGACACCCGCCAGCCGATGATGCCGGTGCGCTGCAGCGCGAACGTCCCGCGCACCGCCGACCCCTGCCGGGCGACCAGGTACCGGTCGGTGAGCGCGTGGCCCAGCGAGCGGTACCGGTCCCAGCCCAGCAGCGCCGAGAACGGCACCAGCGCCAGCGCCACCTGCCACGTCCACGCCGGCGCGAAGAACGCCAGCGCCGCCGCGAGCACCAGCAGCGGCACCACCGCGCGCACCATCCGCCGGCGCAACGCCGCGACCGGGTGCCGGCGCAGCGCGGCCCGGGTGGGCGGCGGCGTCTGCCGCAGCACCTCCGCCGTCACCCGGTGCGCCTCGGCGACCGGCGCGGGCGGCAGCAGCAGGCTGCTCTCGCCCTTGCGGCCCAACCCCGTCGTCACGGTCTTCGCGTGCGCGCCGCGCCCGGCCCGCAGCAGCAGCGGCTCGGCGACCTCCACGCCGCGCAGCCGCTGCTCGGCGACCGAGACCGACCGCGTGGTCAGCAGGCCCCGGCGCACCCGGACGGTGTCGTCGGGCTCGCGGGTCAGTTGGTAGCCCCAGAACTGCACCACGTACACGACCACCGAGCCGAACCCGGCGATCACCAGCACCGCGCCCGCCAGCAGTCCGGCGGTCAGCCCGACCGGCTGGTCCATCACCCAGTGCGCGGCCTCGGTGAGCGGCCCGAGGACCTCGACCTCCAGTTCCCGCGCGAAGTTCGCCGTCAGGCCGAACAGCGCGCCGACCGCGACCAGCCCGGACAGCGTCAGCGGCGCGAACCGCAGCCACCGCGCGTCCCAGGAGGACAGTGCTACGCCCTCGCCCGGCTCCTCGGCGTCGTCGACCGCGCCGGGGGCGTCGCGCACGACCCGGGTCAGCAGCAGCAGGCGCAGCCGCTCCGCCTCGGCCGACGAGACCGCGTCGAGCGTCAGCCCGTCCTCGCCGGGCTGGTCGCGCTGCCCGGTGCCGACCCGGATCGCGGACAGGCCGAACAGCCGGTGCCCGAGCTTCGCGGTCAGGTCCACGGTCCGGATGCGGTCCCGGGGCACCGCCAGGCGCTTGCGCACGAGCAGCCCGGTGGTGATCTCGACCTGGTCGTCGGTGATCCGGTAGCGGGTGGTCATCCAGCGCAGCAGGCCGAACAGCACGATCGCGCCGATCACGCCGGCACCGGCCACGATCCGCCAGCCCTCGCCCCGGCCCAGCACGACCAGGCCGACGAACACCGGCACCAGGCCGATGATCTCGTTGAGCGGCCGGACGACCAGCATCCGCACGTCCAGCCGGTGCCAGTCCACCACCGGCTCCACGAACGCCGGGGCCGCCGGGAACTCCGCGGGCGGGAGCGCTCCTCCGGTGGGGGCCGGACCGCCGCCCTGCTCCGGGTTCACGTCGCGTCCCCCGGTGTGGCCTGGGTGGTGCTGGTCAGCTCGTCGGCCAGCCGCACGGCGTCGGCGTGGTCCAAGCCCTCGATGTGCACCGGGCCCGCAGCGGACGCCGTCGTCACGGTCACCGTCGACAGGCCCAGCAGCTGCTGCAACGGGCCGCGCTTGGTGTCGACGGTCTGGATGCGCGAGACCGGCGCGATCCGCCACTCCTGGTTCAGCCAGCCCGCCAGCGTGTACACCGCCTCCGGCGTGGCCTCCCAGCGGTGCACCCGGTACCGCCAGCGCGGCATGACCGCGGTGTGCGCGACCGCCGCGACCAGCGTCGCCGAGGCCACCGCCACCTGCCACGGCGAACGGCTGAACACCAGCGCCACGGCCTGCGGCACCAGCACCACCGCCCAGCCGATCGCGGCGGTCAACGTCCACAGGGTGATCGACTTGCGGCTCACCCGGTGCCGGGGCGCGCGCAGGCTCAACTGATCGGTGCTCACCGGTCCACAATGCCCCAAGGCCGGGCCCGCGCGGACGCGGACCCGGCCTCGGGGGTGTGGCTCTACGGCGCGACGTACGGCGGCATGAAGATGTCCGTCGAGGTGCCCTCGCCCTGCACCTCCGCAGTCGCGGGCGCGGCCAGGACGGCTCCGAGCCCGGCGCAGAGGGCCACGACGGCGAGGATCCGGCGGATCGCGTTAACAACCATCGTCAAGCTCCATTCGTTGGTAGCGGCCTGGAGGAGGACGACGACCGGGGTCGTCGCCGGGGTGGCCGGTCGGGGCCGGCGCGTGGTTCGGCGCTCGGCTGCGCGCGACACGTCGGCGGCGTCGGACGCCGTCCGGCCCCGGGAGTGCCGGATGAGTGTCGCGGCTGCGTGAGCCGGAGACGCTGCTGGGGGTGGCGGACGGGCCGCGCGCCGGCCGTCCGCCCGGTGCCGTGGGCGGTCGGGGCGGTGCGGTGCGGCAGGACGGGCCCGCGTCGCCGCAGGGCGACCACCCGCGGGCTCCCAGGCCCACCGACCACCCGCATCGCACTACCGCCGCTTCGCCAGGGGACGCAGGGACGAGCGTCCAAGCGGAGCATGACACACAGGTGTCATCCGGCTCATCACCCACTTTCGTCGCACCGGGATAGGCAAATCCCCCAAGCGTGACGTTCCGGTTGTCGTGAACATCCCACCATTGGCGGCAACGAGACGGCCGTTCGCCCGGTTACGCGTCTCAGCCCGTGGAATCGTCGACGAGGTCGAGCCACCACACCGCCGCCCCCGCGCGGTCCCGGACGCCGAGGGTCCGGTAGATCCGCTGGAGGTGGTTCTGGACGGTCTTCGGGGACAGCTCCAGCTCCTCCGCGATGGCCGCCGTGCTGGCCCCGCCGGCCACCCGCCGCAGCACCTCGATGCCCCGCTTGGTCAGCCCCGCCGCCAACGCGCGCGCGATCCGCCGGTTGACCTGCTCGGCCGAGGACGACGTGCGCAGCGGCGGCTCGTGCCGGGGCGCGCGGACCACGGTGTTCTCCCGGCGCGGTTCGAACCGGTGGTGCGCGAGCTGCTCGACCAGCCGCGCCGACAGGTCGTGCTCCCGCATCCGCAGCAGGTCGCGGCCCTCCTGGAGTTCCCACAGCCGGTACTGGTCGAGCTGGGCGCGGGCGTGGTGCAGCGCCACCCCGAGCTGCCCGGCCCGCTCGTGCGCGACGCTCAGCGCGCCGTGCGCCCGCACCGCCACCTCCCGAGCCAGGCAGCCCATCGCCAGTTCGGCGGCCTGCGTGAGCTGCCGGACCTGGTCGGCGGTCCGGCCGCGCGCGCCGTTGACCCGGGCCCGCGCCATCAGCAGCTCCGCCCGCAGCACGGGCCGCTCCCGCCCGGCCAGCAGCTGGTCGGCCCGCTGGCACGAGCGCAGCGCCCGGTCCAGCTCGCCCAGGTCCAGCCGGACGTGCGCGAGCAGCAGGTTGACCCGGGCCATCCGCACCGGCTCGTCCAGGCTCTTCCACCGGTCCCGGACCTGCGCGCACAGCGCTTCGGCGCGTCGCAGCTTGCGCACGCACGGCTCGCCGTCCGGGCTGCACCGGGTCGCCTCGGCCCGGATCATGCAGTGCTCGTGGTACTGCGTGCGCATCAGGGTGGCCTGCTCGTAGAGGACCGAGCCGATCAGCTCGGCGTCGCCGGTCAGCTCGGCCAGGCCCAGCGCCCGCGCCAGCGAGTGCAGCGACCGCTCCCGCGAGTCCAGCCGCAGCTCCACCACGGCGCGGGAGAAGCTGCACCACGCCTGGAGCAGCACGTGCCGGTTGGCGGTGGCGATCTGCTGCACCCGGTCGATGGTGTCCAGCGCGCCCGGCAGCAGCCCTCGCTTGCCCAGCGCCACGGACTGCGCCAGCACGCCCTGCGCCACGCCCTCGGCGTCGTCCAACCAGGAGAACGCCGCGACGGCCTTCTCCGCGAACTCCATCGCGTCCCCGGGACGGCCCTCGTCCAGGGCCATCCGCGCCTCGCCCAGGTTCGCCACGGCGTTGGCGCGGGGATCGGCCGCTCGCTGAACGGGAATCGTCATCCGGCAGCCCCCTCGAAGGCCGAAGGATACTCACCCGAGCTCCCGCTTGAGCACCTTTCCGGTCGCGTTGCGCGGCAGCGCGTCGAGGAAGACCACCTCGCGCGGCACCGAGAACGTCGCCAGGCGGTCCCGGACGTGCGCGCGGACCGCGTCCTCGTCGGGCGGGCCGGCCCCCGCGCGCACCACGTAGGCGACCAGCCGCTGCCCGAACCGCTCGTCCGGGACGCCGACGACGGCCACCTCCCGGACGCCCGCCATCCCCGCGATCACGTCCTCGACCTCGCGCGGGTGGACGTTCTCGCCGCCCGAGACGATCATCTCGTCGTCCCGGCCGACCACGAACAGCAGCCCGGAGCCGTCCCGCCGGCCGAGGTCGCCGGTGGACATCAGCCCGGCGCGGACCTCCTTGCCGCCGCCGTCGGTGTAGCCGTCGAACAGCATGTCGTTGCCGACGAAGATCCGCCCGGTCGTCCCCGCCGGCACCGGCCGCCCGGACTCGTCGAGCACCTCCAGGCGGGTCCCGGGCGGTGGCCGCCCGGCCGTGCCCGGGTGGCGCTCCAACTCGTCGGGGCCGGCGATGGACGCCCAGGACACCTCGGTCGACCCGTAGAGGTTGTAGAGCACCGGCCCGAACTCCCGCAGGCACCGCCGCGCGACCGGCGGCGGCAGCGCCGAACCGCTCGACGCGACCACCCGCAGCGCGGGCAGGTGCGGGCGGTCGGCCAGCTCCAGCACCCGTTGCAGCATCACGGGGACCACGAACAGCGCGGTGCTGCCGTGCCGCCGGGCGTCGGCGAGCGCCGTGGCGGGGTCGAACCTGCGCCGCAGCACGAGCGTCGCACCGAGCACCAGCCCGAGCTGGAACGCGGCCAGGCCCCAGGAGTGGAACAGCGGCGCGGGCACCGAGAACGGCTCGCCGGCCTTCAGCGGGATGCGGGCGAGCACCGTCGCGGCGGGGGCGAGCGACGCGGGCTCGGAGCGCTTGGCCCCCTTGGGCGCTCCGGTGGTGCCGGAGGTGAGCACGATCAGCCGCCCGCGCGGCGGGCGCTTCGGCAGGGGAGTGGCGGGCGAGGAGGCGATGAGCTGCTCCACGGTCCGGCTCCTGGTCGCGCCGTCCACCCACGCCGTGACCCGCCGGACCCTGCGGGGCGCGCGGACCAGCAGTCCCCGGAACTCCGCGTCGGCTACGACCACCGCCACGTCCTGCTCGCGCAGCACGGTCGCCACCTGCACGGCGCTCAGGCCGGTGTTCAGCAGCACGACGTGCGCGCCCAGCTTCCCGCACGCCGTCACGGTCTCCACGAACCCCCGGTGGTTGCGGCACAGCACGGCCACCCGGGTGCCGGCTCCCGCGCCCAGCCCCCGCAGCCCGTGCGCGAGCCGGGTGGTCCGCACGTCGACCTCCCGGTACGACAGCGAACCCAGGTCGTCCACTACGGCCGGCCGGTCGGGGTGCCGCGCGGCCCCGACCGCGTAGCCGCACGGGGTGGTGAGGTCCCAGCGCAGGTACGCGTCCAGGACGCCGAGCAGCCGCCGGGGACCCATCGGGCGCACCACGCCGGCCCTGGTCAGCGCCACGAGGGTCCGCAGCGCGCTCTCGACCCGGATCATCGGGCGGCTCGCGGTTCTGCCGGGTGGCCCTGCCGGTGGTCGGTGCTCACGGCTTCGATACTGACACCACCTACCCGCGAGTAGGAAGAGGTGGAGGGCGATCGGCCGTCCACGCCGGGTCGGCGGCGCGCGGCGCGGGATCGGCGGACGGGCCTCAAGCACCGCGCCGAACCGGCCGACAACCACACCGACGCGCACGTCCCGGACCGCCGCACGACGCGCGGGCAGGCCGGGGGAACCCGAGGAGTCGAGGTCGCTGGACGCGGAGCCCGAGCCGGGATCAGTTCTCCGGCATCCCCGAGGCGTTCACCACCGCGTCGCGCAGGGCCGCCCGCAGCCGCCCCACCTCCAACGGGGTCAGCACGGCGGCCTCGCCCGGCGGCACGGTGACCACCACGTGCCCCTGGCTGACGAACACGGACATGTCACGGCGACGGGATGCGATGTCGCGGCAGGAGATCTGCCACTCCTTGCCTGTACCCACGGCCCTGGACCTCCCACTGTCTCGACACGGGCGCTCGGACCAATCCGGGCGCTCGCGGAGGTGAGACGCACGCGGGTTGGTGCCATGACGGGGAATCCCGCCGGGCGACCGTGCCGAGCTGTCGATAGCGTCGCACGGAGTCATCACTCCAGTCACCTGGGAGGGTGAAAAATGGCTGAACCGCAACGGATCGTGATAGTCGGATCGGGCCTCGCCGGGGCCTCCGCCGCCGGCGCGTTGCGGGACCGGGGGTACGACGGGGAGCTGGTGCTCATCGGGCGTGAGACCCACCGGCCGTACGAACTGCCCGCCCTGTCGAAGGAACTGCTGCTCGGCAACGCCGAGAGCCCCCATCCCGTGCACGAACCGGACTTCTACGAGTCCCGCGCCGTGGACCTCCGCTTGGGTGTCGAGATCGCCGAACTGCGTCTCACCGACCGGGCGGCCGTGGACACGAACGGAGTAGCGCACTCGTACGATCGATTGGTGCTGGCGACCGGCTCGACGCCGCGCACCCTCCCGGTCCCCGGCGCGGACCGGGCCCGCCCGCGCACCCTCCGCACGGTCGAGGACTCGGTGGCCCTGCGCGCGGCCCTGGTCGAGCGCCCGGAGGTGGTCGTCGTCGGCGCGGGCTGGATCGGCTGCGAGGTCGCCGCGGCGGCCCGGTCGCACGGGGCGGTCGTCACGGTGGTCGACCCGGTGGACCTGCCGCTGCGCCGGGTCCTCGGTCCCGTGGTCGGCGCGGTGTTCCGCGACCTGCATGAGCGCAACGGCGTCCGCTGGCGGCTGGGCGTGGGCGTGGACGGGTTCGTCCCGGGCGGCGTCCGGCTGGCCGACGGCACCGAGGTGCGCGGCGACCTGGTCGTGCTCGGCGTGGGCGCGAAGCCGAACACCGGGCCGGCGGAGCGGGCGGGTCTCGCCGTCGCGGAGGGCGGTGTGGCCGTGGACGCGGCGCTGCGGACGTCGCACCCGGACGTGTGCGCCGTCGGCGACATCGCGGCCCACGACCACCCCCGCTACGGCCGCCGGGTCCGGGTCGAGCACTGGGCGAACGCCAGGGGCCAGGGCGAGCACGTCGCGGGCACCCTGCTCGGCGCGGACGAGCCGTACTCGGCTGTCCCGTACTTCTTCTCCGACCAGTACGACCTGGGCATGGAGTACCGGGGCCTGGCCGACGCCGAAGAGGACGAGCTGGTGGTCCGGGGCGACCTGGGCAGCCGGGACTTCACCGCGTTCTGGCTGCGCGAGGGGCGGGTCCGGGCGGCGATGAACGTGAACCAGTGGGACGACGGAGAGGCGTTGCAGCACCTGGTCGACGTGCAGGCGGCCGTCCCGCCCGAGCAGTTGCGCACGGCGTCCCTCTCGGACCTCGCCTGACGGGGGCCCGCCGGACCTCGACCCGGTCGGAGTTCAGAGGCAGGAACCGCTGTCCGGCCCGTGGTCGGACAGGATCAAGCGCTGCAACAGCGCGCGCAGGGCGTGCGCCTCGGCCGGTTCCAGGCCGGCGGTGAACCCGGCTTCCACCCGCACGTGGAGCTTCTCCACCTCGGCCTGGACCGCGCGCCCCCGCTCGGTGATCACCGGCACCCGGACGCGGCGGTCTGCCGGGTCGGGCTCGCGCACGATCAGCCCGGCCCGCTCCAGCCGGTCGAGCTCGGCGGTCAGCGTCGTCTTGTCCAGGCCCAGCGCCTGGCCCAGGGCGAGCTGCGAGCGCCGGAACTCCTCGCTGACCAGCGCGCTGAGCACGAGCTGGCCCCGGGTGGTGACGCCGTGCCGCGCCGCCGCCTGCTGCGCGGCCGACCCCAGCTTCTGCGCGGCCCGGTGCAGCAGCCAATTCAGGCCGGATCGGGCGACGCAACCGGCGTCGACGGGCGCGTTCATGACACCGATGATACGCAGGAACCGGTCACATCCCGGATGAGAACATCTTGACTCGGAACAGATCTGTCAATACCTTCTCGCGTAAGAACTCCCCTGGAGGAGTCGCGGCGATTGCTGCGCTGTTCGCAGACCAGGAGAACGGAATTGGTGCACTCCCCGACAAGCGCTTCGTGATCGTCGCCGGCCGACCCGCCTGCCCCACCGGTCACCGCACTGAGCGCTCGGACGACCCGACTGCCGTTGGTCACCCGATCGGGAAGCCGGTCGGCGCTGTCACACTGTCGGCGAACGTCCGGGAGGTGCGGATGACCGAGCCCATCGCCGCCGTCGTGGTCCGCGCGGCGGAGCTCACGGCTCGGGGGTTCCCGCAGCGGGCCATCGAGCTGTTGCGGCCCGCCCTGGCCGCCAACCCGCTGCACGCCGAGGCGTGGTGCCGACTGGCCGCCGCGCACCTGGACGCCGGGCAACCCGACCCGGCCCTGGACGCCGCCAAGCGCGCCCTCGTGCTCGACGGCGACCACGCGTGGGCGCAGCGGCTGGCCGCCCTGGCGTTGAGCGAGCTGGGCCGGCACCCGGAGGCCGTGGTCGCGGCGCGCGAGTGCGTGCGGCGCAAGCCCGGCGACTGGCGGTGCCAGGTCGTGCTGGCCGAGGTGCTGTCCGCCGCACCGGACAGCCGGCGCGAGGCCGTCGACGTCGGCCGGGAGGCCGCGCGGCTCGCACCGACCGAGGCGCGCGCGTTCCAGGTGCTCGGCGACGCCGCGCTGCGCGTGCGGGACTGGGGCACGGCCGAGTGGGCGTACCGGGGCGCGCTGCGGCTCGACCCCGCCGACGAGGACGTGCGCGCCAACCTCGCCACCGTGCGGCGCAAGCGCTCCGCCGCGCCCGGCCCGCCCGCGGGTGACGCGCTGACCGCCGCGCACGCGCTGATCCGGCCCGCGCTGTCGCGGCTCGCGGTGCTGCTGGTCGCGGGCGGGTTGCTGCTGCTGCTCGCCGGGATGCCGAAACCGACCCCGCTGCTCGGGTGGTTCGCCGGGGTGCTGGTCGTCGGGGTCGCCGCAGTCGTGCTCCAACTGCTGGTGCGCGCCCCGCGCGCGGTGCGCCGGGCGCTGCCCGCCGTCATCCGGCACCGGCCGCTGGTCGCCGCCGCCACGACGATGTTCGGCATCGCCGCGCTCGTGCTCGCCGGGTGGGCGGTCGCGCTGTTCCTCGGCGCGACGACGATGCAGCCGCTCGTCGTCGCCTGGCTGTGCGCGCTGGTCGGCGGATCGGTCGTCGTGCTGGGCGGTGGCCGCTAACCTGGTGGGCGGAGAGGGGGCGGACGTGACGCGGTTGGTGATGCTCCTGGCGCTGCTCGCCGGGTTCGTCGTCGCCGGTCCCGCGCACCACCACCCGGTCGACCTGATCTCCGTCTCCGCCACCGTCGACGCCGCGCACCTGCCCGGCACCGCCACCCGCGTCGTCGCGCACCCCGTGCAGCAGCAGGGCCACCTCGGCCAGCCGCTGGACGGCGTGCAGCCGCCCGTGCACGTCCCGCCGGAGCCCCGGCTGGCCGAGGACGTCGTCGACCCGACCCACCGCACCCCCGAGCGCACCGGCCAGGCCCCGCTCGGCGAACGCGCGCCACCCGCGCACCTCCGGTAGTCGCACCCCACACCCCCCGACCCCGGAGGTCACCTCGCCATGCCACGCTCCTCAGCGCGGCGGGAACTGCTCGTCCGAGGGCTGCTGTCCCTCGGCGTTCTCGCCGCGTCCGCGTTCATCCTGCTCACCAGCCAACCGCGCCTCGGCCTCGACCTGCGCGGCGGCACCCAGATCGTGCTGGAAACCCCGTCCGAGGCCACGTCCGACAACACCGACCGGGCCGTGGAGGTGCTGCGCCGCCGGATCGACGAACTCGGCGTCGCCGAACCGGTCCTCGCCCGCTCCGGCGACCACCGGATCGTGGTCGAGCTGCCCGGCGTGCAGGACCCGGCCGAGGCCATCGACGTGCTCGGCCGCACCGCCCAACTCGCCGTGCAGCCCGTCACCGGACCCGGTGACACCCCCACCGGGGACCCCGGTGACTCGGTGTCGCTCGGCCCGGTCGCCATGACCGGCGAGGGCATCAAGGGCGCGCAGGCGTCACCCAACCAGCAGGGCGCGGGCTGGCAGGTGACCGTCGACTTCCAGGGCGACGCACCGGCCACCTGGCAGCGGGTGACCGGCGAGGCCGCCTGCTTCGCGCCCGGCGACCCGCAGCGGCGGGTCGCGTTCGTGCTGGACGGCAAGGTCGTCTCCGCGCCGCAGGTCGACCCGTCCGTGCCCTGCCGCACCGGGATGGTCGGCGGCAGCACCCAGATCACCGGCAAGTTCGCCAAGGCCGAGGCCGAGGAGCTGGCGCTGGTCATCCGGTCCGGCGCGCTGCCCGTGCCGGTCGAGGTGGTCGAGCAGCGGACCGTCGGCCCGACGCTCGGCGCGGAGGCCATCGAGGCCAGCAGCCGGGCGGCCGTCGTCGGCATCGCGCTGACCGGCCTGTTCCTGATCTTCACCTACCGGCTGGCCGGGCTGCTCGCGGTGCTCGCGCTGGTCGGCTACGCGGGCCTGTCGTACGCGGCGCTGCTCGCGGTCGGGGCCACGCTGACCCTGCCGGGCCTGGCCGGGTTCGTCCTGGCCATCGGCATGGCGGTGGACGCGAACGTGCTGGTCTTCGAGCGGTCCCGGGAGGAGTACGCCCGCCGCAAACGCTTGCCCAGGTCCGTGGACCAGGGGTTCAAGGGCGCGTTCAGCGCGGTCGCGGACTCCAACGTCACCACGCTGCTCGCCGCCGGGCTGCTGTTCTGGCTGGCCACCGGACCAGTCAAGGGGTTCGGCGTCACGCTGTCCATCGGCGTCCTCGCATCGCTGTTCAGCGCCCTGGTCCTCACCCGCGTGCTGCTCCGGCTCGCCATGCCGCTGCTGGAGCGGCGACCGGCGTGGAGCGGCCTGCACGACCTCGGCCGCGTCCGGACGTGGCTGACCGGCCGGGGCATCCGGCTGTTCCGGCGGCCGGAGCGGTGGCTGCTCACCGCCGGGGTCATGCTGCTGGTCGCCCTGGGCGGGTTGTTCGCGCGCGGCCTGGAACTGGGCGTCGAGTTCACCGGCGGCCGGATGTTCGACTACACCGCGTCCGGCGTGGACGCGGGCGAGGTGCGCGCCGAGCTGACCGCCGCCGGCTTCGGCGACGCGGTCGTCGCCACCTCCGGCGACACCGGCGTGTCCGTGCGCACCGGCCCGATCGACGAGGCCGCCGCCGCGCGCGTCACCGAGGCCGTGAACAAGGCCACCGGAGGGGCGCAGCAGGTCAGCAACGAGCTGATCGGGCCCAGCCTCGGCGCCGAGCTGCGGCGCAACGCGCTCATCGCGCTCGCCATCGCCGTCGCCGCGCAGCTCGCCTACCTGGCCGTGCGGTTCGACTGGCGGCTGGGGGTGGCCACGGTCGTCGCGCTGGTCACCGACGTCGTGGTGCTCGTCGGCGTGTTCGCGTGGCTGGGCAAGACCGCCGACGGCGTTTTCCTCGCCGCGCTGCTGACGGTCATCGGCTACTCCGTCAACGACTCGGTGGTGGTGTTCGACCGGGTGCGCGAACTGCGCAGGGCACGCCTGAAGGACCCGTACGCCGACGTGGTCGGGACGGCCGTGCTGCAGACCGTGCCCCGGACCGTGAACACCGGGATCGGCGTGCTGTTCGTGCTCGCCGCGCTGCTGGTGCTCGGTGACGGGTCGCTCGCCGACTTCGCCACCGCGCTGCTGGTCGGCGTCGTGGCCGGCACCGTCTCGACGGTGCTCACGGCCGCGCCCGTGGCGATCCTCCTGGCGCGGCGCGCGGAGGGCCGTCGATGAGCACGGGGCACGCGCTGCTCGCGGTCGGCGGGGCGTTCCTCGCCGCCGGGCTCATCGGCCGCGCGGGCGTCCGGATCGGACTGCCCACCATCCCGCTGTTCATGGTGGCGGGCATCCTGTTCGGCCCCCACACGCCCGGCCTGTCGCTGGTGAGCGACCCGAGCGAGATGGGCGTGCTGGCGGGGCTCGGCCTGGTGTTCCTGCTGTTCTACCTCGGCCTGGAGTTCTCGGTGGACGACCTGGTCGCCGGCGGGCGCAGGCTCGCCCTGGCCGGCACCGGGTACCTGGCGCTCAACATCGGCGGCGGGCTGGCGTTCGGGTTCGTCCTCGGTTGGGGCACCCGGGAGGCGCTGGTCGTCGCCGGCGCCATCGGGATCTCCTCGTCCGCGATCGTCACCAAGCTCCTGGTCGAGGCCCAGCGGCTGCGCAACCCCGAATCGCGCCTGGTCATGGGCATCATCGTGATCGAAGACGTGTTCCTGGCCCTGTACCTGGCGGTGCTCCAGCCGGTGCTCGGCGGGACGTCCGGCGTGCAGGCGCTGCTCGACTTCGGCAAGGCGTTGCTGTTCCTGGTGGTGCTGGCCGCCATCGCCCGCTGGGGCGGCCGGGTGGTGACCCGGCTGTTCGGGTCGGCCGACGACGAACTGCTGGTGGTGTGCTTCGTCGGCGTCGCGGTGACCGGCGCGGCGGTGGCGCACGAACTGGGCGTGTCCGACGCGATCGGCGCGTTCATGGTCGGCGCGGTGCTCGGCGGCTCCGGCGTCGCACCGCGCGTGCACAAGCTCGTGCTTCCGCTGAGGGACGCGTTCGGCGCGCTGTTCTTCTTCATCTTCGGGCTGAGCATCGACCCGAACGCGGTGGGCGGCGTCGTGGTGCCGGTGCTGGCGGCGGTGGCGGTGACCATCGTGCTCAACCTCGGCGCGGGCCTGGTCGCGGCGAAGCTGCACTCGTTCGACCGGCAGCAGGGCGTGGACATCGGCCTGACCGTGCTCACCCGGGGAGAGTTCTCGCTGGTGCTCGCGGCCATGGCGGTGACAGCGGGCCTGGACTCCCGCGTCGCCCCGTTCGTGGCGGGGTACGTGCTGCTGCTGGCCGTGATCGGTCCGTTGGCGGTCCTGCGCTCCCACCGCCTGACGTGGCTGCTGCCGAAGTCCCTGTTCCGCCGGGACGCGACGACCTGAGCCCGGGGAGGTGCGGAAGCGGGCGCGATCTCCACGGGAACGGCCGACGACCTCCGGATCGGTCGCTACCTTGGTCCGGGACCACCGGTGCCGGCCGGTGGTCCCGGTTCGGTGCGTTCCCCTGGTGAGACGGTGGTCGAATGGCGGCTTGGGCTTCGCTCGTCGTGTCGTTGCTCGCGTTGGCGGTTGCGGCGGTGACGCTGTGGCGTGCCCAGTTGTCGCCGTTCCGGCTGATCGTCACGGCCGACCGGGTCACCCTGCGCGTGCACCGGATGGAGTCCGACGACGAGTCGTGGCTGTTGCCGCACTTCGCGCTGTCGGCGGGCTTCACCAATTCCGGCACGCAGGTCGGGCGGGTCCTCGGAGTCCGCGTCGTGCTCCGCTACACCTCGCTGCCCATCCCGGACGCGTACGAGGTGTTCCCCTGCCACGGCGAGTACGACCCGGTGAAGTACGAGGCGCACAGCGGCCTGCGGTCCACGATGATCACCGAGGCCAAGCTTGACGACTTCATGCCGTTCGTCGTCCTGCCCAAGACCACCGTGGCCAAGTTCTACGTCTTCTCCGTCCGGTGGGACAGACCGGTGCGCCAGGCGGAGATGCACCTGGACCTGGAGGTGCTGCACGACCGGTCCGGCGACTGGACGTCGACGCACACGTGGCGGCTGTCCATGTCGGGCTGGGCCTGGAACACCGTGGAGGAGGGCGCGTCGTTCGGCTTCACCGCCGAGGGCGGCGCGTCGAAGCACTCGGCACCGGACGTTCACCCGTCCGACCTGCACAAGTACACGTTGGACGAAGAACTCCTCGCCGCCCCCACCGAACCGGTGCGCGTCCGCGAGACCACGCCGTCCCCCGGCGAATCCGGCTGACGCCGTGGTTGCAGTCCAGGCCGGGCGGGCAGAGCATGATCGGTGCGGGACGGCCGCTGTGGAGGACGGATGACGGGCTTCGCCGGGTACCAGAACGAGATCTACCTGCAAGGGCTGGCGGGCAGCCGGCCGCCGTTCACCACCGACCCCGAGGGGTTGGAGGCGTCGGCACGGGAACGGCTCGGGCCCGGTCCCTTCTGGTACGTGGCGGGCGCGGCCGGGGGCGGGGCCACGGCTCGGGCCAACCGGGAGGCGTTCGACCGGTGGCGGATCGTGCCCCGGATGCTCACCGACGCCACGCAGCGGCACCTCGGGACGTCCGTCCTGGGCACGGCGTCGCCCGCTCCCGTCCTGCTCGCGCCCGTGGGCGTCCAGTCGATCCTGCACCCGGACGGCGAACTCGCCACCGCCCGCGCCGCCGCCGAGTTGGGGGTGCCGTTCGTGCTCTCCACGGCCTCGTCGCACACCCTGGAGGACGTCGCCGAGGCCGCCGGCGACGGGGCCCGCTGGTTCCAGCTCTACTGGCCCAACGACCCCGACGTGTGCGCGAGCATCCTCGGCCGCGCCCGCGCAGCCGGGTACCGCGTGCTCGTGGTCACGCTGGACACCTGGACGCTCGCCTGGCGCCCGCACGACCTCGACCAGGGCTACCTGCCGTTCCTGCGGGGCGTCGGCACCGCGATCCCGTTCTCCGACCCGGCGTTCCGGGCAGGGCTCGCGGCGGCGCCCGAGGACGACCTGCCGATGGCGATCCTGCGCTGGGTGCAGTTGTTCACCGGCACCGACAAGTCGTGGGACCAGTTGGCCTTTCTGCGCGAGCACTGGGACGGGCCGATCGTGCTGAAGGGCGTCCAACACCCCGACGACGCGCGCAAGGCGGTCGACGCAGGTGTCCAGGGCGTCGTCGTGTCCAACCACGGCGGGCGGCAGGTCGACGGCGCGGTCGGGTCGCTGGACGTGCTGCCGGAGATCGCCGACGCCGTCGGGGAGCAGGTCGAGGTGCTGTTCGACTCCGGGATCCGCAGCGGCGCGGACATCGTGAAAGCCCTCGCCCTGGGCGCGAAGGCGGTGCTGGTGGGGCGGCCGTTCGCCTACGGGCTCGCGCACGGCGGGCAGACCGGTGTGCGGCACGTGCTGCGCAGCCTGCTCGCCGACTTCGACCTCACCCTGGGGCTGTCCGGGCACCGCAGCCCGGCCGAACTCAGCCGCGAGGTGCTGCGTCCGCGCTGAGCTGCCGCATCCGGCTGTGCAGAGTGGCGGGATCGGCGGGCTGCACGGTGATCCACGGGGTCCCGTCGCCGCCCTTCGACCTGGCCGACACGTACCGGCCGGTGATCGTGTCGAAGAACGTCAGCGGCGCGGCGCAGCGCTGTCTGCGGCCGTGCCGGTCGCGGTGGGCCACGTACACCTGGCCGCCCCCGGTGCGCTTCTCGGCCAGCAGCCTTCGGACCGCCTGCACCTCGGCCACCTGGTTGCCGGTCGGTCGGCCGGCCTGGAGGAACGAGCCGCCGTCCTCGTCGTTGAAGCGGGGCCGGTTCGGTGTGTCCTCCACGGCGTCCGCAGGCAGCGACAGCACGCCGCCGCGACCCGGCCTCGCCTCCGGCAGCGCGGACAGCAGCGACTGCACGGCGTCCTGCGCGCGGATCGGCTCCAGCACGAAGTGCTTGTCCGGGCGGAGCACCACGCGCAGCGCGTCGTCGCCGGAGCGCACCACGAGCGCGCTGCGCGTGTCACCACCGTCGTGGTTGAAGAACGCGTAGTACTCGGTGCCGGCGTCGGCGATCAGCCGCAGCGACCGCGCCAGGTCGGCGTGCACCTGCTGGCCGCGTGCCAGCCCGAGCCGCTCCAACTCGCCCCACGCACGCCGCGCGAGGTCCGCCAACCCGCTCACGTCACCCTCGGCCACCCGCTCCTCGTCGAAGTCGACGTCGGTGAGCAGCGCGTTGTGCAACGTCGACAGGCCCTCGGCCTGCCACGCGGTGTAGAGCGCGACGACGGGGAGCGCCACCTCGGTGCGCAGCACGGTGCCCCTCACTCCCCGATGACCGGCGGGGCGACCATCGTGCCGTCGTCGAAGATGTCGTCCGCGCCTTGGAGGTACGGGGCGGACTTGTGCTCGACGTCGTCCTCGCCCTGCCCCTTGCCGGCACCCGCGCCCATAGCGCCCATGCCTGCCATGCTGGCCATGCCACCGGGACCACCCCGACCGGCCGCTCCGGCACCACCCGGCCCGAACCCGCTCTGGGGGCCGAACCCGCGCTCACCGGGCGCCACGCCGGACGCGCCGCCGGGTCCGAACCCACCGGGCCCGAACCCGCCCGGTCCCGGGCCGGGGACACCGGGCATCCGCCCGCCGCCACCGCCGGGCCCGCCACCGGGGATGCCGCCCATGCCGCCACGCCCGCCACCCGGCCCACCACCGGGGCTGTTGGCGGCGGGCAGCCGCACGGGCGGGATGGCGGGGTTGCGCGGGGAGATCGGGGGGATGCGGGGGTTGTTGCGGTTGCGGGGGTCGTTCGGGTTGCGCGGGTCGTATGGCATCCGGGGGTCGAACGGGGGGAACCTCGGGTCGTTGGGCGGCGGGGGCTGCACGCGCGGCGGGTCGACGTTGAGCGGCGGTGGCACCGGCCGCTCCGGCACGTCGGCGAACGACGTGCGCGTGGTGCCGTCGTCGTTGCCACCGGGCGGGTTCGGCGGCGGCACGGTCGGCTCGCCCCACTGCGTCCGGGTGTCGTCGCCCCCGGACGAGTCGTCCCCGTTCCGCCCCTTGGGCTCGACCGGCTTCGGCTCCCACTCCTTCGGCCGTTCGACGATCGGCGGCTCGACCCGCTCGTCGATCCCCGCGCCGACCTCGTCCGGCGACTGGAATGTCGGCATGGCCGCACCGGCGGCGTTCGCGGCCGTGCCGTAGGTGTTGAGCACCCGCATGTTCCGGGAGTTGACCTCCTGGCTCTTCTCGACGGCGTCGTCGTAGTCGGTGTCCCACGGGACGCCGTCGTTGTACCAGGGCTTGTCCGGCACGTCGACGGGCTTCTCCACGGAGTTCCGCGCCAGCCGGAAGGAGTCGCTGATGTCCGACGTGCTCGTGCTCGCCGAGTGCGCGCTGGTCCCGGCCGCCTCCGACCAACTCGCCAGCGGTGTCGTGGACGCCCGCGCCTGGTCGCCCGCCGCACCCTCCCAGGACGCGCCCGAATCGCGCACCGCCTTGTTGATCAAGTAGGCGATGTCCACATGGTCGCGGTTGACCTGCTCCCAGTCCCGCTGACTGGCGTCGGTGGTCTGCTCGGGGCCCTTGCCGTCCTTGAACCAGCCGTAGATCTTGTCCGCGCCGACTCCCAACTGGAGCAGCGCGAAGCCACCGAGGTCCATGTCCACGTTGCCGGGAGGAGCCATCGCTACCCCTTCAGGTTCCCGACGATCGTCGTGGCCACCCGCTCGGTGGTGCCACAGGCATTGTCGTCGTTGAGCTTGTCGTTCTTGCCGATGTTGCCCTGGACGAGGACGGCTTCGGTGTCCGATGTGCCGAACGCGGTGCTGCAGTTCCGCTTGCCGTCCGCGCTGTCGAACGACACCGCCGGACGACCGGCGACCTTGGTCTCCCTGGCCACCGGGAAGCCGGTCTTCGTGTTGCCGATCAGGTCGTCGATGCTGGTGCCCTTGACCATGAAGGTGATCTCGAAGGTCGAGTTCGCCAGCACGTCCTTGCCCTGGTAGGTGCAGCTCGGGCCCTGCTCGCCGGTCGTCTCGGGCTTCGCCTCGCGGAACGTGGTGAGTTCCGCCTGCTGGGCCTGGGTCAGGATGGCGCAGGGGTTCGCCAGGTACTTGCCCAGGTCCAGGTCGGACCCGCCGGACGGCTTGCCGGAGGTCGTGGTCGAACCGGCGGCGGAGGTCGCGCCCGGCGCGGGGGTCGGGTTGCCCTTGCTGGTCGTCATGCAGGCGGTCAGGGCCGTCAGGGCCGCCCCCGCCACCAGGACCGCGCGGAAAGTGCGAGTCAACGAATTCAGTCCTTCGGCTTCAGTGCGTCGGCAGCCGCCGAGTCCGTGGCCTTGTACTCGTCCAGCGCCTTCTGGATGTTCTCGATCGTGTTCTCCAGCGCCTTCTGCGCCTTCAGGTTGGCCCATCCGTAGCCGCCTTCCTCGTCACCCGCGGTCTTGCGGATGGTGAGGGTGGCGATACCGCTGTAGACGTCTTTCCCAGGGAGTTCGCGGCGGTGATCCGCTCGGCCGTCCGCTTCGTTTCGAGCAGCTTTTCCAGCGCCTGCTTCAGGCCGTCGATGAGCCGTTGGGCCTCGTCCGGTTCGACGAAGAACCTCGTCCGGGTGGACACGAAACCCGCGCCGGGCCCCTTTGCGACCGTGTCGGCCACGAAACCCAGCTTCGCGCCACCGCCCCCGGCGTCCAGCATCGCACGCGCTCCCCTCACGCAGACCGGGCGTCAATGATGGCACAGGGGGCGGGGTGTGGCCGGGGGTTCGACCGGCTCGGGTGGACGTCCGATTCGTTCAAGACCGGCGGGTGCCCGGGTGCTTAGGGTCGGGGCATGATCGGAGCAGCGAGGTCCTTTGTCCACCACCACGCCCGCGTGCTGGAGCAGCGGCGGTTCGCCTTCCTGTTCGACGGTGGGCCGGCGGAACCCGTGGTGACCGCCCTGGCGGCCTACCGCAACGACGACGGCGGGTTCGGGCACGCCCTGGAGCCCGACGGGCGCGGGCCGTCCAGCCAGCCGCTGCACACCTACACCGCCGTCAGGCTCGCGCACGAGGTCGGGGACGACCGGTTCGCGGCGGATGCCGCCGATTTCCTCGGCTCGGTGGCCAACGCGGACGGCGGGGTGCCCAACTGCCTGGTCACCGCGCGGGACGACCCGCGCGCGCCGTGGTGGGAGGTCTCCACCGACAGCGACCTGCTGATGACGGCGCTCGCCGCGAGCGCGCTGCACCAGACCGGTGTCGAGCACCCGTGGCTGGACCGGGCCTCGGCGTACTGCTGGCAGCGGATCGACGGGTTGGGCAAGACCCACCCCTACGAGGTCAACGCGTGCGTCCAGTTCCTCCAGCACGTCCCGGACCGGCCCCGCGCCGAGGCGGCGGCGGCGCGGTTGGGCGAGATCGTGCGGGAGCAGGGGTTGGTGGACCTCGGCGAGGGGCAGCGGACCGAGGGGTACGCGGCGGGGGAGACGCACAAGCCGCACGACTACGCCGCCACGCCGGACAGCATCGCGCGGGCGTGGTTCAGCCACGACGAGGTGGCGCGCGACCTGGACGACCTGGAAGCGGCCCGGCGCGACGACGGCGGATGGGCGTTCCCGTGGCCGGCGTGGACGCCGGTCACCGAGTTCGAGTGGCGGCCGATCGTGACGATCGAGGCGCTGCTGACCCTGCGCGCCTACGGGCGGATCAGCTGACCCAGCGGTACGCCGGCCAGGTCCTTCACCTCGCGGGACAGGTGTGCCTGGTCGGCGTAGCCGGTGCGGTGGGCGATGTCGGCGAACGGCACGCCCGCCCACGCCAGCTTCACCGCCCGGTCGAAGCGCAGCACGCGGTGCAGCGTCTTCGGGCCGTAGCCGAACGCGTCGAGGCTGCGGCGGTGCAGGTGGCGGGTGCTCAGGCCCAGGTCGTCGGCAAGGGCCGCGACCGGCGTGCCCGCCGCGCCGGCGATCGCCCCGGTCACCGGGTCGGGCGGGGTGGCGCGCAGCCGCCGGCGGGCCGCGTCCGCGAGCACCGCGCACGGGTCGTGCGCGACGGCCAGCGCCTCCTCCAGCTCCGCCACGCCGTCCCACAGCTCGGCCAGCGGGACGCGCAGGTCGCGCAGCACGTGCGCGGGCACGCCGAGCGCGGACGGGCCGACACCCGGCCCGAACCGGACGCCGAACACCTCGCCGGGACCGAGCGCGGTGACGTGGCCGGTGGTGTCCGGGCCCGCCACGACCAGGCCGCCACCGCGCGTGAAGACGATGTCGGTGCGGCCGTCCGGCACGACCCGGCCGGACGTCGCCACGTCCGACGACCGCTCCCAGACGCAGTCCAGGCCGGCGGCGGCCCGTTCCCGGTAGCCGCTCACGGCCGGGTGAGGGTCGCTCGGGCGATGCCGGGGTCGCGGCCGAGCCGGGCCACAGGTGCGCCGCCCGGCCGCCACACGCCGCTGCCGCCGAACGTGTCGTAGCCGCCGGTGCGCCCGGTGTACTGCGCGGTGACCGCCCACATGCCCAGGTCCGTCGCGTGGCCCACCTGGCGCGCGAGCCGGTCCTCGGAACCGGTGGGGTACAGGGCGCTCACCACGTACGCGTCCGCGCCGCCCGCCGACACCTCGACC
The DNA here is from genome assembly GCF_040655415.1 of Actinosynnema sp. NPDC050436. Classification (NCBI taxonomy): domain Bacteria; kingdom Bacillati; phylum Actinomycetota; class Actinomycetes; order Pseudonocardiales; family Pseudonocardiaceae; genus Actinosynnema; species Actinosynnema sp. NPDC050436. The sequence continues at coordinate 225,887 of NZ_JBFAJV010000005.1, forward strand.
GCGTGCGACGGCACCGCCGCGTCGTAGCAGACCGCGAGCCCGAGCCGCCACCCGTCGACGTCCAGCAGCAGGTGGTGCCCGCCGGGCGCGAACAGGTCGACCTCGGGGCCGTGCAGGTGGCGCTTGCCGTAGTGGCCCGGGGTATCGCCGTCGGGACCGATCACGACGGTGGCGATGTGCGGTCCGTCCGGAGTGGACAGCGGGGCGCCGACCAGGGCGTAGGCGTCGTGCGCGGCGCAGGCGGCGCGGATCGGTGCCCAGTGCGGGTCGTCCTCGGTGATGACCGAGGCCGGGTCGAGGTCGTAGCCGGTGAGCGAGAGCTCCGGGAACACGCAGACCCGCGCGCCCGCCTCGCCGATCAGCCGGGCGTGGGCGGCGGCGTTCGCGGCGAGACCCGGTTCCGGGGTGGTCTGGATCGCGGCTACCTGCACGGACACCAGCGTAGTCCGGCCCGGGTGCGGTGCCGGCGGGTCCAATTCGGATGACTGCTCCGCCGCGTCGTGCTGCAATGACCGACCGTGACCGAACTGGCTTACCCGGAGCCGCTCACGGACGGCGTCGTCCGCGTGCGGCCGTGGCACGACGGCGATCTGCCGTGCGTGGAGCAGGCGTCCGAGGACCCCAGGATCCCGCAGGGCACCACCGTCCCCGTGCACTGGACACCCGAGGCGGGCCGCGCCTACATCGCCCGCCAGCACGCACGGCTCACCTCGGGGGAGGGGTGGGCGCTGGCGGTCGCCGACCAGCGCACCGACCGGGCGGTGGGGCACGTCAACCTGATGCTGCGCCCGCAGGCGGGTGTCGCCGGCATCGGCTACTGGATCGTGCCCGGTGCCCGGCGGCAGGGTTTCGGCTCCCGCGCGATCGCGCTGATGACCGCCTGGGGCCTGGGCGCCGGCGGCTTCGCGCGCGTCGAGGCGTGGGTCGAGCCGGACAACGTCGCGTCGCAACGGGTGCTGGAGGACAACGGCTACCTCCAGGAGGGGCGGCTGCGCAGCTTCCTCACCTTCGGCACCCGCCGCGCCGACGTGTTCGTCTACTCCCGGGTCCGGGCGATCGCTGCCGGGTAGGTCTCCGGCGCACGGGCGGTCACTTCGCGTCGGCGTAGGCGGCTACCGGGGTGGCGTTGATCGGGAAGCGGACCGGGGTGTCGCCGAACACCAGGCGGGACGCCTCCTCGCCCGCGGCGGTGATCTCGGCGCAGACCTCGGCCGCCACCTCGGCCGGGCTGTGCACCAGGACCTCGTCGTGCTGGAAGAAGACCAGGTGGGCCTCGGGCGCGGTGCGGTGCAGCCTCCTGCGCAGCGCGCCCAGCAGGGCGGCCGTCCAGTCGGCGGCGCTGGCCTGCACCACGAAGTTGCGGGTGAAGCGGCCCCACTCGCGGGCCGCGCGGCGGGACTGGCGGGCGGCGTCCTCGCCCTCCTCGGCGCTGCCCGTGGTCGCGTGCCACGCCTCGGACGGCGGCGGGCTGGTGCGGCCCAGCCGCGACCGGACCACCCGGCCCTGCTCGCCGGCCGTCGCGGCGGCTTCCACGTAGCCCACCGCGTCCGGGAAGCGGCGGCGCAGGACGGCCAGCAGCGCGCCCGCCTCCCCGCTCGTGCCGCCGTACATCGCGGACAGCATGGCGACCTTCGCGCGGCCCCGGTCGCCGTCGAACGCGTCCGCCGCCAGGGTCGTGTACAGGTCGGTGGCCCCGGACACCTCGGTCAGCCTGCGGTCGCCGGACAGCGCCGCCAGCACCCTCGGCTCCAGTTGGGACGCGTCGGCGGCCACCAGCCGCCACCCCGGGTCGGCCAGCACGGCGCGGCGCAGCGTGCGCGGGATCTGCAACGCCGCCCCGCCCCGGGTCGCCCACCGCCCGGACACCACGCCGCCCACCACGTAGTCGGCCCGGAACCTGCCCCCCGACACCCACTGGTCCAGCCACGACCAGCCGTGCGCGACCCACAGCCGGGCCAGTTCCTTGTACTCCAGCAGCGGAGCCACGGCCGGGTGGTCGACGTCCTTGAGCACCCACGCCCGCGCCGACGGGACCTCGATGCCCTCGCGGCCGAACGCCCGCACGATGCCCGGCGGGTGGTCCGGGTTGACCGCGCGCCCGCCGAACGCGGCGGTGATCCGGTCCGCCAGCTCGGCCAGCCGCGCCGGCCGGGCACCCGGGACGGGACGCGGCCCCAGCAGCTCGACCAGCAGGTCCTCGTGCACGTCGGCCCGCCACGGCAGCCCGGCGTGGGTCATCTCGGCGGCGGCCAGGGCACTGGCGGACTCGGCGGCGAACAGCAGCCGCAACGGGTCGGCGTGCGGCAGGGCGGCCACGGCCCGCTGCTGCGCGGCGTGCACCGCGACGACCGCCGCGAGCGGGTCCTCCGCGCCCGGCAGCGGCTCGCGCTCCGGTTCGAACAGGGTCGGCTGGGTGTCGCGCTTGCGCGGGCCGTGGTCCTCCGGCACGGGCAGGCCGCGCAGCCGCGCGACGGCCGCGCCGAGCTCTTTCGGCTCCCGGTGCCGGCCCTGGTAGGCGAGCAGCAGCGACTCCACGTGGTGCAGGTCGAGGCAGCGCTCCACCCGCACGCCCCGGGCCAGCAGGCCGGGGTAGACCTCGGCGGTGGCGGGCCACAGCCAGCGCGGGCCCGAGCGCTCCAGCTCCGCCACGGTCGCGGCCAGGTCGTCCGTGCGCAGCACGGGGCCCTCGGGCACGCCGGCGTCGGAGAGCAGCCGGACCTCTCCGGCGTTCTCCGCGTGTGACACCAGGGCCGCGAGCACGCCTCGAATTGTGCACCGGGGGTACGACATCGCGGGTCGCCCGACGTCGCGGCCGGACCCGGCGGGCGCGCGCCGGCGGTGTCGCCGGTGAGGGACACCCGTTCGTGGCGCGGGCCTGCGGGCAGTATGTCCCCCGTGGAACGGATCCTGTCCCCCGGCGAGCTGCTGGACGCCCGGCACGAGGTGGTGCCCTTCCACGGCCGGGCCCGGGAGTCGGCGGCGCTGGCGCGCTGGCGGGACGGGGCCGAGCCGGCGTCGCTCCTGCTGCTGCACGGGCCGTCCGGGGTGGGCAAGACGCGGTTGGCCGGCCGGTTCGCCGACGACGTCCGGGTGGTCGACGACGCCGAGCTGGTGCCGTGGCCCGAGCTGGTCCGGCTGCTGCGGGAACCGGTCGGCCGGGCGCGGGTGCTGCTGGTGGCGCGCGGCACCGGCTGGTGGTGGTCGGCGGTGCGCCAGCGCGCGGGCGACCTCGACTACACCTCGGCGGACCTGGCGCTGGCGCCGTGCCCGGAGGAGCACGCCGCGTCGTTCGCGTCGGCGTGCGCGCACTTCGCCGACTTCCTCGGCCGTCCGCGCCCCACCGCCCCGGCGCCGGTCGCCGAGACCTTCCACGACCTGCACCTGGCCGCGCTGGCGGTGGTGCACGGCTCGCCCGCCGACGACCCGGTGGAGCGGGTGCGCTGGCTGACCGACGCCGACCCGGCCGCGCCCGCCACCCGCCGGCTGGCGGAGGACGCGCTGGCGGTCACCCTGCTCGACGAGCGGATCGAGCCCGAGCGCACCTCGGACGCCCTCGAGACCCTGCTCGGTGCCGCCGCGCGCTGGCCGCACGCTCTGCACCGCGCCGAGCGGCTGTTCACCGCCGACCCGGAGCTGGTGTCGGTCGTGGGCGCGGCACCGCTGACGCTGCTGGCCGAGCGCCCGGAGCCGGCCCGGGCCATCGCGCGCCAGGTGTTCCAGGACCCGCGCTTCCACGGCGACGCGCTGCCCGCCGTGCTCACCCGGACCCTGCTGCGCGACGGCGCGCGGCGCGCGGCGAAGCCGGAGCTGGCCGAGCTGCACGGGATGCTCGGCGCGCGGGCGGCGCTCGCCGCGCTGCGCGAGGAGGCGGTGCGGGCCGCCCGCGCGGAGGTCGCGCTGTACCGGGAGCTGGTCGCCCGGGACCCGGTGGGGTACCGGGCGGCGCTCGCGGACGCGGTGGGCGACCTCGGGCTGCGGCTGATCGCCGTGGGCCGGGACGGCGAGGCGCTGGCCGCCGCCGAGGAGGCCGTGGCGCTGTGCCGGGAGGCCGCCGAGGCCGACGAGGGGGGCACGCCGCAGCTCGCCGCCGCGCTGGACCGGCTGGGGCTGCGGCACGCGGCGCTGGGCCGGCGCGGCGAGGCGCTCGCGTCGGTCAGCCAGGCCGCGCTGCTCCACCAGGAGCTGCACCGGCTCGACCCGATGCGGTTCGGGCTGGACTTCGCCAAGGTCACCCACCACCTGGCGGTGCGGCTGTTCGACGTGGACCGGCAGGCCGAGGCCGGTGACGCGGCGCGGTGGGCGTTGCTGCGGTGGCGGCAGGTGGCGGACGCCGACCCGCGCTACGAGGCCGAGTTCTCCCGCACGCTGACCTCCGTCGCGGCGCTGCTGTCGACCTTCGGGCTGCCGGAGGAGGCTGCGGCGGCGGCCGGCGAGTCGATCACCGTGCTGCGCCGGCTGGCGTCGGCCAACCCGCGCGACTTCGAACCGGAATTGGCCGCCTCGCTGGCGCACCTGGGCACGCTGCTGCACCGGCTGGGCCGCCCGGAGGAGGCGCTGGCGGCCTCCCGCGAGGCGGTCGGGCTGGGCCGGCGTGCCGAGGGCGGGCGCGGTGGCGCGGTGCTGGCCGAGGCGCTCGGCCGGCAGGCCGACCTGCTGGCCGGCCCGGAACGGGTCGTGGCGGCGGTCGAGGCGGTGGACCTGTTGCGCCCCTTGGTCTTCCGGTCCCCGATGACCCACCAGGTGGAGTTCGCGGTGGCCCGCGCGCGGCTGGCGCGGCTGCTGCTCGACGAGGACCCGGGCGCGGCGCTGCGGATCGCGGGGGAGGAGCTGACCGGTCGGCGGCGGCTGCCGCGCCGGCTGCTCGTGGCCGACGGGGGCAAGCTCGCGGCGCAGTGGCGGGCGCTGGCCGACGCGCTGGCCGGCCAGGGGCACCGGGAGGCGGCGCTCGGGTTCGCCGAACGCGTCGCGGTGCTGTGGCGGGACCTGGTCGGACGGCACCGGGGCGCGTCGGTCGGGTACCCGCTGGCCGTGCACCGGGTGGCGGAGCTGGCGCACGTCGGCGGGAGCCCGCAGGCGCTGCCGCTGGCCCGGCAGGCGGTGCTGGCGTGGCGGCTGACCCGGACGCCGGACGAGCTGGCCACCGAGCTGCGCTACGCGGAGTCGCTCTCGCTGTACGCGCGGCTGTGCGCGGAGTCCGGGCGGGAGCTGGACCGGGCGCTGAGCGCGGCGCACCGGGCGGTGCTCGTGCTGCGCGACGGGCGGGCCGCGCCGGACCGGTTCGCGCACGGCGTGCAGGCCGTGGAAGCGGTGGTCCGGGCGCACCCCGACCCGCAGGCCGCGCGCGCCCGGACCCGGGCGATGGTCACCCGCGACTGGCCGACTGCCGAGCCGGCACCGGACGCCTGGCCGCGCCCTGCGCTGGACGAAGCCTGACCACGGCCGGCTGCCGGTGCCACCCGGCAGCCGGTGCCGCCTCAGCCCTTGGTCAGCATGGCGCGCAGGAAGAACGCCACGTTGGCCGGGCGCTCGGCCAGCCGCCGCATGAAGTAGCCGTACCACTCGTCGCCGTAGGGCACGTAGACCCGCATCCGGTTGCCGGCGGCGGCGAGCCGGCGCTGCTCCTCCGGCCGGATGCCGTACAGCATCTGGAACTCGTAGCTGTCCTTCGACCGCTCCGAGGCCAGGTCGGCGGCGATGGCGATCAGCCTCGGGTCGTGCGAGGCGACCATCGGGTAGCCCTCGCCGGCCATCAGCACCTTCAGGCAGCGCACGTACGACAGGTCGACGTCCGCCTTGTCCTGGAACGCGACCGACTCCGGCTCCTGGTACGCGCCCTTGCACAGCCGGACCCGCGACCCGGCGTGCGCCAGGTCCCGGCAGTCCTGCTCGGTGCGCTTGAGGTACGCCTGGAGCACCGCGCCGACCCACGGGAAGTCGACGCGCAGCTCGCGCAGGATGCCCAGGGTGGAGTCGGTGGTGGTGTGGTCCTCCATGTCGAGGGTGACCGTGGTGCCCACGACCCCGGCGGCGGAGCAGATCCGGCGCGCGTTCTCCAGGGCGATCTTCTCGCCGTCCACGGGCAGGAACTGGCCGACCGCCGACAGCTTGACCGACACCTCGGCGCGGTCGGCGTAGCCCGCGCCCTGGAGGCGGCGCAGCAGTTCCAGGTACGCGTCGACGGTGGCGGTGGCCTGCGCCGCGTCGCGGGTGTCCTCGCCGAGGTGGTCGAGCGTGACCAGCCGGCCGTCGGCGAGCACCTCGCCGGTGGTGGCGATCGCGGCGGTCACGTCGTCACCGGAGATGAAGCGCTTGACGACCGGCCGGGTCAGCGGCGTGCGCTCGACGAGCCCTCGGATGGCGCCGGAGCGCGAGGCGGCGAGCAGTGTGGAGCGGAGCATGGTCACCCCTGGTGCGGGTAGCGGTGGGAGGTCGGAGCCGCGAACGTCTCCTTGATGGACCGGGGGCTCACCCAGCGCAGCAGGTTGTGCACCGAGCCCGCCTTGTCGTTGGTGCCCGACGCCCGGCCGCCGCCGAAGGGCTGCTGCCCGACGACCGCGCCGGTCGGCTTGTCGTTGACGTAGAAGTTGCCGGCGGCGAAGCGCAGCGCGTCCTGCGCGTGCGCGATGGCCGCCCGGTCGCGGGCGATGATCGCGCCGGTCAGGCCGTAGGGGGCCGCGCTCTCCATCTGCTTGAGCACGGCGTCGTAGTCGGCGTCGTCGAACACGTGCACGGCCAGCACCGGGCCGAAGTACTCGGTGGTGAACACCTCGTGCGACGGGTCCGAGCCCAGGATGACGGTGGGCCGCACGAAGAAGCCGTCGGAGTCGTCGGCCGTGCCGCCGGCGGCGACCTCCAGCTTCGGGTCGCTCTTCGCGGCCTCCAGCACGCCCGACAGCTTGTCGAACGAGCGCCGGTCGATGACCGCGCCCATGAAGTTCGACAGGTCGGTGACGTCGCCCATGGTCAGCGACTCGACGTCGGACAGGAAGTCGTCCTTGACCCGGTTCCACAGCGAGCGCGGGACGTACGCGCGCGACGCGGCGGAGCACTTCTGGCCCTGGTACTCGAACGCACCCCGGACCAGCGCGGTGCGCAGCACGTCGACGTCGGCGGACGGGTGCGCGAGCACGAAGTCCTTGCCGCCGGTCTCGCCGACGATCCGGGGGTAGGAGCGGTAGCCCGCGATGTTCGCGCCGACCTGGCCCCACAGGTGCTGGAAGGTCTTGGTGGAGCCGGTGAAGTGGATGCCCGCCAGGTCCGGGTGGGCCAGCGCGACCTCGGAGACGGCCAGGCCGTCACCGGGCAGGAGGTTGATCACGCCGGGCGGCATCCCGGCCTCTTCGAGCAGCCGCATGGTCAGGTGCGCGGCGAAGCTCTGGGTGGGCGACGGCTTCCACAGCACCACGTTGCCCATCAGGGCGGGCGCGGTGGGCAGGTTGCCCGCGATGGCGGTGAAGTTGAACGGCGTGATCGCGTAGACGAAGCCCTCCAGCGGGCGGTGGTCCGTGCGGTTCCACACGCCGGGCGAGGACTGCGGCTGCTCGGCGGTGAGCTGCCGGCCGAAGGCCACGTTGAAGCGCCAGAAGTCGATCAGCTCGCAGGCGGCGTCGATCTCGGCCTGGATGGCGGTCTTGGACTGGCCGAGCATGGTGGCCGCGTTCAGCGTCTGCCGCCACGGGCCGGCCAGCAGGTCGGCGGCCTTGAGCAGGATGGCCGCGCGGTCGTCGAAGGACAGCGCGCGCCACGCCGGGGCGGCCTGCTGCGCGGCGGCGACGGCGTCCCGGGTGTCCTGGGCGGTCGCGCCGTGCAGCGTGCCCAGGACGGCGCGGTGGTTGTGCGGCTGGACGACGTCGAAGCGCTCGCCACCGCCCACCCGCTGCTCGCCGCCGATGGTCAGGGTCAGTTCGGTGGGCTCCTTGGCCAGTTCGGCCAGCTTCGCCTGCAGCTGCGCGCGCTCCGGCGAGCCGGGGGCGTAGTTCAGGACGGGCTCGTTCACCGGCGCGGGGACCCTGGTCACGGCATCCACAAAGCAGCTCCTTCGCCACTGAAAGACTGTGTCGCTCCACGGTAGGACTACCGAGCGTGCACACGGTTGTCCGCCCGTCTAGGCTTGCCACCCCGCCGTTGTTCGCGCGGACAAACGTGCGGCCGGTCGGCTGCCGTCCGAAAGGAGGGCACGGGTGAGCCTGCGGCAGGTCCTGATCGCTCTCGGTGACCCCCTGGTGGAGGTCCAGGTCGCGCCGCACGGCCTGGAGGTCGACGTCCACGACGTGGTGATCCTCGACCCCGACGACGTGCCCGACGTGCGGCCCGGCGACCTCGCGCTGGTCATCGGCGCCCGGGGGCGCGCGGCGCTGCCGCTGGTCAAGGCAGCCGGGCAGGGCGGGGCGGCGGCGGTCGCGGTCAAGGTGGACGCGCCCGCCCCGGTGCTGCGCCAGGCGGCGGCGGATGCGGGCGTGGCGCTGCTCGCGGTGCGCCCCGAGGTCCGCTGGGAGCACCTGGAGTCGCTGGTCCGGGGCGTGGTGAGCAGTGCCCGGCTGACCGCCGACGCGGGCGCGGGCGAGGTGCTCGGCGACCTGTTCGCGCTGGCCCAGACGATCGCCGCGCTGACCGGCGGGATCGTCAGCATCGAGGACACCGCGAGCCGCGTGCTGGCCTACTCGCGGTCGTCGGACGAGGTGGACGAGCTGCGCCGGCTGTCCATCCTGGGCCGGCAGGGGCCCGAGCCGTACCTCAAGATGCTCCGCGAGTGGGGCGTCTACCAGCGGCTGCGGTCCGGCGAGGAGGTCGTGCGGATCGACGAGCGGCCCGAGTTGGGCATCCGCCGGCGGATCGCGGTCGGCATCCACGCGGGCAGCCAGCCGCTGGGCACGATCTGGGTCCAGGAGGGCACCACCCCGCTGACCGGGCAGTCCGAGCGGGCGCTGCTGGGCGCGGCCCGGGTGACCGCGCTGCACCTGGTGCAGCAGCGCGAGCCGACCGCCGCGTTCCGGGAGAACCTGCTGGCCTCGCTGCTGGACGGCCGGATGGACGCGACGTCGGTCGCGGAGCAGATCGGCGCGGACCCGCGCAAGCCGGCCGCCGTCGTCGTGTTCGCCCTGCGCGGCCAGGAGAGCGCGGACCGCACCCAGCAGGAGCTGCGGCACACCGAGATGACCGGGCTGATCTCCGTGCACGCGGCGTCCTACCGGCGCAGCGCGCTGGTCAGCCAGTCCGCCGGGCGCACCTACGTGCTGCTGCCCGACCTGCCGCCGACCGCGCCGCTGCTCGCCCTGACCAAGGAGATCGTGGCCACCGCGCGCCGGCACATGGGGCTGCGGGTGCAGGCTGCGATCGGCTCCACGGTGTCCACTGTGGACGAAGTGGGGGTGTCGCGCAACGAGGCCGACCGGGTGCTGGACGCGATGGCGCGCGACCTCGACGCGGACGTCGCCACGCTCGCCGACGTCCGCTCGCGGGTGCTGGTCGGCGAGACGCTGGCGCTGCTCGCCGAGCACCCCCGGATCCGCGACCCGAGGCTGGCGAAGCTGGACCCGGAACTGGCACGTTCCCTATTGGCGTATTTGGACGCGTTCGGTGACGTGCGCGCTGCGGCGGGCGTCCTGCACGTGCACCCCAACACCCTGCGCTACCGGGTGCGCCGGGCCGCCGAGGTCGGTGGGTTCGACCTCGACGACCCCTTGCTGCGCGTGTTCGCGCAGTTGCAACTAAGGCTGACCTGAGTTCTTCACCGCCCGCCCCTTAAGCTCCGCCCGTGAACCTCGATGCGTCTTCCAGGCGCGGCAGTGACTTCGCGGAGTTGTCCCGGTCGGTCAAACAAGCGGGTCTGCTCGACCGCCGGATCGGCTTCTACGTGCTGTGCCTGGTCGGCGGGGTCGCCGCGCTGGGCCTGACCGTCACCGCGATGGTGGTGGTCGGTGACTCGTGGTGGCAGCTCGCCCTGGCGGCGCTGCTGGCCGTCGTGTTCACCCAGATCGCCTTCCTCGGCCACGACGCCGGCCACCGGCAGATGTTCGCCACCAACAAGGTCAACGGCGCGATCGGCCTGGTGCTGGGCAACCTGCTGATCGGCGTCGGGTTCGGCTGGTGGATGGGCAAGCACAACCGCCACCACGCCAACCCCAACCACGAGGACGAGGACCCGGACGTCGACATCGCCGTGCTCGCGTTCAGCGCCGAGCAGGCGCAGCGCAAGCGCGGGTTCTTCCGCTGGGTGGTCAAGCACCAGGCGTGGCTGTTCTTCCCGCTGCTGCTGCTGGAGGGCTTCAGCCTGCACGTCATCAGCACCGCCGCCGCCGTGCGCCGCGAGGTGCGCGGGTGGCAGCTCGAGCTGGTGCTGCTCACCGCGCACGTCGCCGGCTACCTCGTCCTCGTCTTCTCTATCATGTCGCCCGGCAAGGCCGTCGCGTTCATCGCCGTGCACCAGGGCCTGTTCGGCGTCTACATGGGGTGCTCCTTCGCGCCCAACCACAAGGGGATGCCGGTGCTCAGCGCCGGCCACCAGCTCGACTTCCTGCGCAAGCAGGTGCTGACGTCGCGCAACGTGACCGGCGGCTGGTTCACCGACTTCCTGCTCGGCGGCCTGAACTACCAGATCGAGCACCACCTGTTCCCGAACATGCCCCGGCCGCACCTGCGCCACGCGCAGAAGCTGGTCCGGGACTTCTGCCGGGACAAGTCGATCTCCTACGCCGAGTGCGGGCTGTTCACCTCGTACGGGTACGTGCTGACGTTCCTGCACGAGGCGGGAGCTGAACTGCGCGGTACAGACAAGCTCGCTCCAGCAGCGTCCAAGTAGTCGTGGTCAGCAGGTAGACCCCGGCGGCCAGCGGCAGGACCGCCGCGATGGCCACCGTGCCGAAGGGCAGCAGCCGCAGGAGCTTGGCGAACGGCGGCTGCGGCCCGCCCGACCGGGCCGCCACCGCCGCCTGCCACCGCGAGGTGGCGAACGCGACGACGGCCAGCACCGCGAACAGCGGCAGGAAGACGGCGTTGTGCTCGAACGCGCCGAACCAGTGCGTGCCCAGCGACGTGCCGAACAGGGTGCCGTCCAGCAGCGGGTTCGGCGTGCTGACCAGGCGGTACATCACCATGAAGAACGGTGCCTGGACGAGGGCGGGCAGGCAGCCCGCGAACATCGAGGTGCCGTTGTCCCGGTAGAGCTCCAGGGTCTTCTCCTGGAGCTTGCGGGGGTCTTTCCGGTACTTCTCCTGGAGTGCGCGCACCTCGGGGGCGAGGGCGGCGCGGGCTTTCTCGCCGCGCACGGCGGCGCGGCTGAGCGGGTGCATCAGCAGTCGGACGACAGCGGTGAAGGCGACGATGGCGAGGGCGGGCGTGGCGACGCCGGCCAGGGCCGAGCCCAGGTCGTAGAACACGGGGGTACTCCGTTTGCACGAGCGGGAAGGGGACCTCAGGCGCTCAGGCCGAGTCCCGGTGCTCGTGGACGGGGACGCCCTGCGGCGTCGGGGTCGCGCAGCCGCAGGAACGCCGTTCTCAGGGCTTTCTCGCGCAGGGAGAGGGACCGCACCCACGCGGGGGCGCTCTGCACCGCAGGTGCGGCGGAGAGCAGCAGGAGCACGACGGCGACGGCCGTGACGACGGCCAGCAGGTCGGCGGGCGAGTGCAGCAGGGTGAGCGCGAACAGGCCCGGCAGGTAGAGCGCGAGCAGCAGTTGCAGCCTGGCCACGTCCACCTCCCCCGGTCGGTCTCAGTCGAGACTACCCACCAGGGCCGGTCTCGTGGGGTGGTCGTAGCGCACGATCACATCGGCTGCCGGGTCGTAGCCGTCGTAGGCGGGCAGCGTCCACGCCTCCTCGGGCGCGGTCTGGCGGGCCAGCGCGGCCCCGGACAGCCACAGGTGCACGGTCAGCTCGGCGGGCAGCCACTTGTCCAGCAGCAGGGTGCCGTCCAGCAGCAGCACACCGCCCTCGGGCAGGGTCGCGTAGTCGGCGCGGCTGGCCCGGTCGGCGGCGGCGTCCCACAGCGACGGCAGCACCCGCCCGCTCCCACCCGGCTCCAGCGGGTCGAGCACCTCGCGCAGCAGGCCGCCGGTGTCCAGCCAGCCGTCCCGGAACGAGCCGGGGTCGGTGCGTCCGAACTCCAGGCGGACCGACGCGGGCCGCAGGAAGTCGGCCGCCGACACCCGCAGCACCGGGCGGCCACGGGCCCTCAGCGGAGCCACCAGGGCGTCGGCGAGCCCCTCCGGCCGGGTCGGCGGCGCACCGTCGAGCAGGACGCGGGTCCACGGCGCGCGCTGCTCGTCGATCCGCGCGACCAGCTCGGCGACCAGGGCGTCCGGGGTGAGCGGGCGGACCTTCACGGCAGCGGGTAGTCCGCCCAGCCGGCCGGCAGGGTCGGCACGGGCCAGCCGGGGTCCGGGGTGAACGCCGACCAGGCCGGGTCCCACCAGGTCGTGCCGCCGTCGAGCATCGCCTCCACCTCCTTGCCGGTGCGGCGGATGGCGTCGCCCTGCTCGGCGGTGTACTTGCCGTCGGCGACCTGGTGCTCGAACTCCTCGCGGTCCCGGTCGATCCAGTGGCCGTCCACCGGCACCCAGTAGTCCAGCTCGTGGTCGAGGGTGTCGAAGCCCAGCGGGGTGCGGCGGAAGGGGTCCTGGAGGTTGAGGTACCAGCCGGCGAAGCGGCGGTCGTCGCCCTGCCAGTAGAGGTCGACGGAGTAGGCGTCGCCGGGGCGGTGCAGCTGGAGCTTGCCGTGCCCGTGCCACTGCTCGCGGCCCAGCGCCTGCCAGCCGTGCGGGACGGGGTGCGGCGGGAACCCGAACCTGGTGCCGGGGACGGTGAAGACCGCCAGCAGCTCCGGCCCGTCCGCCACGACCCTGGTCGGCGTGACCGCCCACGGCCTGCCGTGCAGCACTTCCCGGCGCAACGCCACGTCACCCGGCGCGAAGAACCCCATGCCGCCCAGCCTAGGCGGACCGCGCCTACGCGAGCGCCCGCTCCAACCGGGCCTCGACCGAGGAGCGCCGGGGGTCGGACCGGGGGAGGGTGCGGGCCAGGCGTTCCAGGACCTCCGCGTCCTCCACCGCGCCCGCGAACGCCCACAGCACCTCGACGTCCCCGTGGTCCAGCACGCCGCGCCGCACGGACGCCGCCAGGTCCGCGCGCTCCTCGCGCACGACGGGCGCGTCCGACCTGGGCAGCAGCTCGCCCCGGTACGCGCACGCGGCCAGCGGCACGTCACCCGCCCGCAGCGCCGCGCGGACCGTCAGGAAGTCCGCCCGGACGTCGGCCGACAGCCGGTAGGGGCGGGTCGAGAGCACGGTCCCGAGCTGCGGGCGCAGCCGGTGCAGCTCGGCCCGGACGGTCGTCGGGTTCCCGCGCTCCCCGTACAGCCGCAGCGCCAACTGCTCCGCCGTGAGCCCGAGCGGGTGCAGGGCCAGCGCGGCGAGCAGCTCCGCGTGCCGCAGCGACAGCGCCAGCGCGCGGCCGTCCAGGGAGCCCGTCGCCTCGCCCAGGAACCGCAGCGACAGCACCGGTCTTCGGCGGGTCGGGCGCGGCACCCGCAGCAGGTACGCGCCGTCCAGCGGCTCGACGACCGCCTCCCGCCCGTCGGCCAGCCGGACGGGGTCGCCGGAGACGTCCACCCGCGCGGGCAGCTCGGTGGCGGTCGCCAGCACCCGCCCGCCGGCGCTGAGCAGCGCGCCGGGCTCGCCGCGCAGACCGACCAGGTGGTCTAGGTGGGCCGCGCGCACCCGCTCGTCGCGCATCGCCAGCCGCACCTGCAACTGGCTCTCCACCAGCCGGGCGGCCGTCACCACCAGCACGCCCATCGCCGGGTGCACGCTGGCCAGCGGGCCGCTCACGTCGACGGTGCCGAGCGTGCGGCCGGTGTCCGGGTCGCGCACCGGCGCGGCGGTGCAGGTCCAGCCGTGGTAGGTCCGCACCAGGTGCTCCGCCGAGTGCACGGTCACCGGCTGGCCGAGGGCGAGGGCGGTGCCCATGGCGTTGGTGCCGATGGCGTCCTCGCTCCACCGCGCGCCTTCGGAGAGCCGCACCCGCTCGGCCAGGCCGAGCACGGTCGCCGCGCCCTCGCACCACAGGACGTGGCCCTCGGCGTCGGTGACGACCATGATGTGCTGGCCGGCGTCGGCGATGCTGACCAGCGCCTCGCGCAGCACCGGCAGCACGGGGGCCAGCGGGTGCGCGCCGCGCACCTCGACCACCTCGTCCCGGTCCAGCACCACCGGCGGTTCGTGCCGGTCCGGGTCGACCAGGGCGGCCAGCGAGCGCCGCCACGACTCGACGATCACCGGGCGCGCGCCGTCCGCCGGTATCCCGCTCAGCGTCGCCTCGTGCAGTCGGGCGAGCCGGCGCGGGTCTGGGTGCATCGGGAACCTCCTGGCTGACCAGGATGACCCGTCGCCGCGCGTAGCGGCAAGCCGGTCGTTGCTCCGATCGGGTGCAACGTGACTGCAACGTTCCGGGGCCTACCGTCGCGCGGCGATCAACGCGACGCGGGAGGCGGACAGATGACCAGGTACGCGGCACCCGGCCGGCCCGGCAGCGTGGTGAGCTACCGCGAGCGGTACGACCACTTCATCGGCGGCGACCACGTGCCGCCCGCCCGGGGCCGCTACCTGGCCGACGCCTCACCGGTCACCGGCGAGGTGTTCACCGAGGTCGCCCGGGGCACCGCCGAGGACGTCGACCACGCCCTGGACGCCGCCCACGGCGCGGCCCGGGGGTGGGGCCGCACCTCGCCGGCCGAGCGGGCGACCGTGCTCACCGAGGTCGCGGACCGGGTCGAGGACCACCTGGAGGCGCTCGCCGTCGCGGAGACCTGGGAGAACGGCAAGCCGGTCGGCGAGGCGCTGGCCGCCGACCTGCCGCTGGCGGTGGACCGCTTCCGGTACTTCGCGGGTGCGGTCCGGGCGCAGGAGGGCGGCGTCTCGCAGGTCGGCCGCGACCTGGTCGCCTACCGCTTCCCGGAGCCGCTGGGCGTGGTCGGCCAGCTCGCCTCGTGGCAGTTCCCGCTGCTCAGCGCCGTGTGGGAGCTCGCGCCCGCGCTGGCCGCCGGCAACGCCGTGGTGCTGCGGCCCGCCGTGCAGACGCCGGCCTCGGTGCACGTGCTGGTGGGCTTGATCGCGGACCTGCTGCCGCCGGGCGTGGTCAACGTCGTCACCGGCCTGCGCGAGGAGGTGGGCCGGGCGCTGGCGTCGTCGCGGCGGGTGGGCCGGATCGCGTTCGGCGGCGAGGCGTCCACGGGCCGCCTGGCGGCGCGGTGCGCGAGCGAGAACCTGGTCCCGGTCGCCGTGGAGCCGGGCGGCCAGGGCCCGGACGTGTACTTCGCCGACGTGGTCGCACGCCGTGACGCGTTCTACCACCGGGCGCTGGCGGGCTTCACCGCGTTCGCCCTCGACCAGGGGCAGGTGTGCCCGTCGCGGGTGCTGGTGCAGGGTCCCGCGCACGACGAGTTCCTGGCCGACGCCGCCGAGCGCACCCGCGCGCTGCGCCGGGGCGACCCGCTGGACACCCGGACCGAGGTCGGCGCGCAGGTCACCGCCGGGCACCGGGACCGGCTGCTGGCCCAGGCCCGCGCGTGCCGGGACGAGGGCGCGCGGCTGGTGTGCGGCGGCGAGCCCCTCGACCTCGGCGGTGGGCTGTCCGGCGGGTTCTACGCCGCGCCGACCGTCCTGGAAGGCGACCACAAGGCGCGGGCGTGCCTGGACGGGGTCGCCGGCCCGCTGGTCGTGGTGTCCCGGTTCGACGACTTCGACGACGTGGTGAAGGCCGCCGACGACATCGCGTGCGGGCCCGGTGCGGGCGTGTGGTCGCGCGACGGCGGCACGGCCTACCGCGCGGCCCGGGAGATCCAGGCCGGGCGCGTGTGGGTGAACGACCACTTCCGGTACCCGGCGCACGCCGCGTTCGGCGGCGGGTCCGGTCTCGGCGGCGAGGACCACCGAGCGGCGCTCGACGCCTACCAGCAGACCAAGAACCTGGTGGTGCGCTACTGAGCCGGGCCGGGGAGACGGCGCTCCCCGGCCTCGGCACCTACTTCCAGGGGACCTGGGGCGAGGGGTGGAAGTTGACGCCCTGCGCCTTCCAGCGCGGGCCGTGGGCCGCCAGGCGTTCCCGGAACTTCGCCCAGTCGTGGGTCGTCCACGGCGACCAGCCCAGCTCGGCGATGGCGGGCAGCCTCGGGAAGGCCATGAATTCGAGTTCGGCCGAGTTCGTCAGCGTCTCGGTCCACAGCGGGGCCTCGACGCCGCGCACCGCCGACTCCGGCAGGTCCTGGATGAACGCCCCGGGGTTCCAGTCGTAGGCGTCCTCGACGTCGGTGTAGCCGGCCCACTTCAGGCCCAGTTCGGTGTTCTCGTCGTACTTCATGTCCAGGTACGCCTTGGTGGCGGGCGAGAGCACGATCCGGTTGCCGCGTCCGGCGGCGGCGACCATGTCCTCGGCCACCGTCTTGGTGCCCCAGAACTGCGGGATCGCGGACGCGTCCGGCGTGGCCTTGACGAACTCGTGCCAGCCCGAGGCGATCTTGCCGTGCTTCCCGACCAGCGGCAGGACCTTGTCCATGAACTTGATGTAGTCCGGGTCCGTGGTCTTGAGCGCCTCGTCGCCGCCGATGTGGATGTGGTCGCCGGGCGTCAACGCGGCGACCTCGCGCAGGACGTCGTCCACGAACTCGTAGGTGATGTCCTTGTCGATGCACAGCGAGCTGAAGCCGACCTCGATGCCCGTGTACAGCGGAGGGGCCACGCCGTCGCAGTTCAGCTCGGGGTAGGAGGACAGCGCGGCGTTGGTGTGGCCGGGCAGGTCGATCTCGGGGATGACCGTGATGTGCCGGGAGGCCGCGTAGGCGACCAGGTCGCGGTACTGGTCCTGGGTGTAGTAGCCGCCCGGACCGCCGCCGACCTCCGTGCTGCCGCCGTGCGCGGTGAGGTTCGGCCAGCTCTTGATCTCCAGCCGCCAGCCCTGGTCGTCGGTCAGGTGCAGGTGCAGTCGGTTGACCTTGTACCGGGCGACCTGGTCGATGTAGCGCTTGACCTCGTCCACGGAGAAGAAGTGCCGGGCCACGTCGAGCATCGCGCCCCGGTGCTCGTAGCGCGGGTAGTCCAGCACGCTGACGCCGGTCGCGTGCCACGGCCCGCGCTGCTTCGTCCGGGACTCGACCTTCGCGGGCAGCAGTTGGCGGAACGTCTGCACGCCCGCGAACAGGCCGGCCGCCGTCAGCGCGCGGATGACGACACCGCGCTTGGTGACGTCGAGCTGGTAGCCCTCCCGGCCGACGCGCGGGTCCGCGCCGGTCAGCAGCAGCGAGATGCCGCGCCCCGACGCGCCGGGCGCGACCGGCAGGCGCAGGCCGGTGGACGGCCGCAGCACGCCGGCCAGGTACTCGCCGACCCGCTCCGCCTCGTCGGAGCCGGGCTGGGTGTGGATGCGGGTGTCGCCGGACAGCGCGTAGGTGACGCCCGGTCGGGGCGTGACCTTCACCGGCGCGGGCACGATCGTGTGGGACACAGGCTTCTCCCGGGCGGCCGTGACCGGTTCTGCGGCGGCGGTCCCCGACGCGCCCAGCACCAGCAGGGCGGCGAGCGCGGAGCCGAGCGCGCGCCGGCCGGCACGGCTTGGTCGTTCCACTCCTTGAGGCACGGACATCCTCCTGCGATCGGTGTGGATCACCCGTGCGGCGGCTTCGATCACCGTTTCAGCCGTGCCCCGAGAGTGTCAAGGTCCAGACCAATCAGACAAACTTCGGCTTGCCGAGATCCCGCCACACGGTCGGGAAGCGCTCCTCCGCACGCGCGGCCTTCGCCTCCTCCAGGCCGTACAGCAGCCCGAACGTGAACCCGTTCTCGCCCTCCAGGTGCGCCTGCCCGCCGAGTTCGCGCAGCACCGGCCGTGCCACCACGCTGTCCTGGTGGTCGCCCAGCAACGTCTGGAGGCCCTTGAGGTGCTTGCGGTACTTCTTGGCCTTCTTGCCGTACAACGGCTCCACGGTCTCCACCGCGTACCGCAGGCGCTTGGCCGCCTTGCGGGACTCGTGCAGCGACTCGTCGTCGTGCGCGTTCTCCGCGTTGCCCGCCAGCCGCTTGTACGCCTTCACCACGAACTCGGGCAGCACGTCCTTCGCCTTGACACGTGCCAACGGCGTCAACGGTGGATCGGCGATCAACGCGTCCACTGCGTCCAGCAGGGCGAAGTACCGGCGGCTGTTCATCGCCGTCGTGGCCGCCTCGTGGGCACCGGCCTCCAACGGCGCGAAGTGCCGGGTGAGCAGAGCCGACACCGGGCCGAGCACGAGCGTGTCGTCCAACTTCGCCACGTTCGCCTCGTAGCCGGCGCGCATCACCTCGGCGTCCCGCGCCGCGCCGAGGACGCCCGCGAACCACTTCAGCTCGTCGGTCAGCTCACGGGTCCGGTCGCGCTCGACGACCTTGCCGAACGCCTGGAGCGCGCTGCGCATCCGTCGCGTCGCCACGCGCATCTGGTGCACCGCGTCCTCTTCCCTACGGCGCACCCTCGGGTCCTGGTGCTTGAGGGCGTCCGCCTGCTCGCGCAAGTACGCCAAGACCACGTCGCCCGCGGTTTTCCCCCGCTTGGGCGCGGGCGGTTCGGGCGCGAGCCGCCCGGCGAGCAGCCGGGTCAGCTTGGCAGACGACGTGGACCGGGTGATGCCCGCCTCGGTCAGCCGGCGCTCCACCTGGTCCAGCAGCGCCCGGTCGCCGCCCTCGCCGAGCTCGACCTCGATCTCGCGCCAGGAGTCGACCGACTCGTCCGCGACGTCCTGCGCGGACACCAGGTCCTCGACCACCTCGACCAGCAGCCGACCCCGATCGTCCACGAGCTGCCAGCGCTGCCGGGTCGTCCGGATGCGGGCCACCGGCGTCAGCTCGTCGCCCCGCGCGTGCACCTGGACCAGCGAGTTCAGCTCCTTGGGCGGGTGCTTCGCAGCGCGGCCCGGGGGCAGCCGCACCTCCTCGCGGGTGTCCTCGGCGACCGGCAGCTTCAGGTGCCAGCCGGCGTCGTCGCCGCCGACCCGGCGGCGCAGCGTCAGCCCCGCGCGCGCCAGCCTCAGGTCGGCGGTGTCGTAGTAGACCGCCTCCAGCCGTTGTTCCTCCGGGCCCGCCGAGGCGGCCACCCCGGGCAGATCGGCCAGGTCCGGCAGCGCGACGCCGGTCGGGGCCTCGTACTTGCGTTCCGTCTCGTGAACCGATGTCGACATGCTCCAGAAGTACACCGTGGCGTGGCTGTTTACGCTAGGTGACTGTCCGTGAGGGGCCGTTGACCTGGCCGGGGGTTTGTTGCGGACCGTCCGCGTGGTTTTCCCGCCGGGCGGGCTGCCGGCAGCGGTCCGTGGGGTTGGCTTGATCGCGTGCCCACGGAGAAAGAGCGGCTCGACGCGGTCGAACCGACCGTCGCCGACCTCGTCCACCGCACCCAGCTGCTGACCGCCGAGCTGGGGCGCGTCAGCGCGCGGCTGCTGGTGCTGGAGCGGCGGCTGTCCGGTGCCGGCTCCGGCCCGGACGAGGACTTCGACGCCGTGGCCGGCGAGGTCGTCCCCGTCGTGGCCGCGCTGCGGGCGGCGTGGGACGCCGAGCAGGACGTCCTGGCCGACTCGGTGCGGGTCGAGCTGCGCCAGGAGGTCGCCGAGTACGAGGCGCTCAAGGAGCGCCGCGACGCCGGCCGGGCCCGCCTGGCGGCCGGCCGGATGCCCCGGATCGACCGCGACCAGCTCGACCACGAGGTGCACCAGCTCGACTGGCAGATCGGCGCCACCGAGGCCGGCGCGCAGGACGCCGAAGCCCGCTTGGAGGCCGACACGGCGGCGGCCGAGGACCCGAGGCGGCGCGAGGCCGTCCTGGCGGGGGAGAAGGCCCGCGAGGAGATCTGGGAAGCCGCCGCGCGGCGGCTGGAGCGCGCCCTGGCCGAGGACACCCGGCTCCCGCTGTGGTTCCGGGTCGGCCTGGGCGAGATCCCCAGCCCCGACCCGAACCCGTGGGTGCGGGCCGCCACCGGCCTGATCGCCTACCGGCTGGAGTACGGCGTCACCACCGCCGTCGACCCCCTGGGTGACCCGCCCAGCGCCGGCTCCGGCTCTGCGGCCTGGGTGCGGCGCACCGAAGTGCACACCGACCTGCTCGACCAGTTGCAGACCCTGCGCCCGTAGCTCCCGGCCGGAGCCCGTGGCGGTCGTCGGCTACTTCGGGCAGACCGCGATCATGGCGGCCAGCGCGTCGTGCTCGGCCTGGTCGACGGTCAGCGCGTAGGTGCTCTTCACGGTGATCCAGTTGACCGCGTAGGTGCACCAGTACGCCTCCACGGGCGGCTTCCACTTCGCCGGGTCCTGGTCGCCCTTGGCCCGGTTGCTGGTCGCGGACACCGCCACGAGCTGGATGCCGCCCAGGTCGTTGGCGAACTTCTGGCGCTGCTCGTCGGTCCACCTGTCCGCGCCCGAGCGCCACGCCTCGGCCAGCGGCACGGTGTGGTCGATGTCCAGCTTGCCCGCGTCGGTGACGGTCACCCCGTCGTACGCGCTGACCCACGTGCCGGAGGTCGCCTTGCAGTCCTTGTCGCTGCGGACGTCCGCGCCCTGCCGCTGGAGCACCACCTCGCGGGTGTCGCAGGAGTTGCCCTGCCCGCTCCAGTGCGGGAAGCGGTCCCGGCTGTAGCCGGCCATCTTCCCCTCCGGCGCGACCACCAGGCCCGCGAGCACGGGTGCCGGGTCCTGGGCGGGCGGCTGCGCGCCGGTCGCCGTGGGCTGGGCGGGGGGCTTGGACTCCTGGTAGCGCGTCAGGTAGTAGCCGATCGCCAGCAGCAGGACCAGCACCGCCACGCTCGCCCACGTCGTCGTCCGCTTGCGGCTCATGGGCCCCATGATCAGCGATCACCGTCACGGCGCGGTCACCGGGTGGGGCGGTCGCCTGCTCAGGCGGTCGCCTCCGGGCGCGCGGTCAGGTAGCCACCCATGTGCGTGAAGTACTCCGTCGCGCCCAGCTCCCGGCCGTCCTCGGTGCGGACGCGCTTGACCAGCAGGGCGTGGTTGCGCCCGCGCCGGGCGTCCGCGCCGGCGACGACCGCCACCCCGTCGCCCTCGCGGTAGAAGATCCGGCCGGGCGTGCCGCCGTAGCGGGCCTGCGACACCTCCGCCTCCACGATCTCCAGCCGCCTGCCCTTGTGGAAGGTGAACGCGCTCGGGTACGGGGCGCACTGCGCGCGGACCAGGCGGTCCAGCTCGTCGGCCTGCCAGGTCCAGTCGATGCGCAGGTCCTCCTCGGCGCGCTTGTGGAAGAAGCTGGCCTTGGACCGGTCCTGCTTGGTGAACTCGGTGCGGCCCTCGGCGATCAGGGCCAGGCCGTCGACGGTGATCGGGCCGAACAGCTCCAGCGTCTTGTGGAACAGGTCGGCGGTCGTGTCGCGCGGACCGACCGGGACGGCGCGCTGGAGCACGATGTCGCCCGCGTCGAGCGTCTCGTCCATCATGTGCGCGGTGACGCCGACCTCCTTCTCGTCGTTGATCAGCGCCCAGATCAGCGGCGAGAAGCCCGCGTAGGCGGGCAGCAGCGAGTCGTGCACGTTCAACGTCCCGCGCTTGGGCAGGGTGAAGATGTGCGGCGGGATCCAGGTGCGCCAGTTGGTGGCCACGATGACGTCCGGCTCGACCTCCTTGAGCCGCTGGAACAGCTCGTCGTCGTCCGGGCGGTTGCGGGTGATCGTCTCGACGCCGTGCTCGGCGGCCAGGTCCGCCACCGAGTCGCTCCAGATCCGCTCGTAGGCGTGGTCGCTCTTCGGGTGGGTCACCACGAGCACCACCTCGTGCTCGGAGTCCAGCAGCGCTCGGAGCGTGCGGTGGCCCCAGGTCTGGTAGCCGAACATGACGACCCGCATGGGGCTCCTCCAGAGTTTTAGGCTTGCCTAAGTTACCCGACCCTAACCTAACGCGGGGCCGCCGTCTCCGGCCCGGTCGGCGGGTCTGGCCGGACGCCGCCCGCCGCGCCTAGCCTGCGGGGGTGATCCTTGACCTGAAGGTGGTCGGCGGCCGGTTCACGACCCTGGACCCGGCCCGGCCCCGGGCGTCGTGCCTCGGGGTGTGGGGCGGGCGGGTCGTCGGGCTGGACGAGGACGTGGCCGACCTGCCCGCGCGGCGCGTGGTCGACCTCGGCGGCGCGGTCGTGCTGCCCGGCTTCGTGGACGCGCACAACCACTTGGCGTGGGCCGGGAGGGCGTCGCGGACACCGGACGTCTCCGGCTGCACGACCGTGGCCCAGGTGCTGGAGGTGGTGCGCGGCGCCCCGCGCGCGGCGTGGGTGGAGGTCGTCGGGTACGACCACCGCGCGCTCGACCGGCCCCTCACGGCGCGCGACCTGGACACCGTCGGCCGGCGGATCTACGTGCAGGACCTGTCCGGGCACGCGTGCGTGGTCAGCAGCGACGTGCTGGCCGACCTGCCCGTGCCGGGCGACGTGCAGCGGGACGCGAGCGGCCGGCCGACCGGGTTCCTCGCCGAACGGGCGCAGACGGCGGTGCGGGCGATGATGCTGCCGTACTCGGTCGCCGACATCGCGTCCGACGTCCGGCTGGGCGCGGAGCAGTGCCTGCGCGAAGGGGTCGTGCTGGCGGCCGAGGCCGGCGTCGGCGCGGGGCTGATCGGCAGCAGCCCGCTGGAAGTCGCGGCCTACCAACAGGACCCGCTGCCCATCCGGGTGCAGCTCATGGTCTCCTCGGACGAGCTGCGCGAGGTGCGGGCGCACGCGGCGGACGGCGTGCGGCGCGCGTTGCCGCTCGGCCTGCGCACCGGCCTGGGCGACGAGTGGCTGTCCGTCGGCGCGCTGAAGCTGTGGACCGACGGCGGCATGATCGCCCGGACGGCGGCGCTGACCGAGCCCTACCTCGGCACGGGCGGTTCCGGGCAGTTGCAGGACGACCCGGACGTCATGCGCGCCGCGATCCTCGACGGGCACGACGCCGGGTGGCAGCTCGCGGTGCACGCGATCGGCGACCGGGCGGTGGACTTCGCGCTGGACGCGCTGGCCTCGGCCCAGGCCCGGCGGCCCCGCCCGGACGCCCGGCACCGCATCGAGCACTGCGGGCTGGTGCGCCCCGACCAGCTCGACCGGATCGCCGCGCTGGGCGTGATCCCGGTGGTGCAGCCGACGTTCCTGTGGGCCTACGGCGACGACTACTCGACGATCATGGGTCCCGAACGCGCGCCCTGGCTGTACCGGGGCAGGGCGTTCCTCGACCGGGGCGTGGTGGTGGCGGGCAGCTCGGACCGGCCGGTGGCGGACGGCAGCCCGTTGCGGGCGGTGCAGTTCATGGTGGAGCGGCGGTCCCGCACCGGCCTCGCCGTCGGACCCGACGAGGCCGTGGCGGTGGCCGACGCGTTGCGCGCGTACACCTCGGGAGCGGCGTACGCGTGCCGGCGCGAAGACGCCCTGGGGTCGCTCACGCCGGGCAAGCTGGCCGACTTCGTCGTGCTGGACGACGACCCGAGCACGTGCGAGGTCTCCCGGATCGGCGACATCACCGTGCTGGCCACCGCGCTGGGCGGGCAGTTCCGGCACGACCCGACCGGTTTCGCCCCCTGACCGGGCCGGCCCGACCCCGCCCGTCGGCGACCGGGCCGGCCCCGCTCAACCCCCGCCCACCAGATCCCGACCGACCTGGCCGGCACGACCCACACCCACCTCACCGACCCGGCCTCACCCCGCCGACCCGGCTCGAGCGGCCCCGCGCGGCCGGCTCAGGCGCTCATCCGCCAGTGCACGACGTACCCCGCCGCCTCGGCCGCGATCAGCGCGTCCAGCTTGGTCAGGTTCGTCCGCTTGGCCATCTTGAACGCCCGCCCGCGCCGCGCGTCGAGCAGCAGCGGTGTCGCGCCGGGCAGCGTGTCTGCGGTGGTCTGCTGGAGGACGCGCAGGCCGACGTTCGCCGCCTCCTGGGTCATCACCGGCTCCTTGGTGTACACCAGCACGGCTGCCGTCGAGCCGTCCGGCATCCGCAGCCCCAGGTGGGGCCGCACGCGCAGCGACAGCTCACCCGCCGACCACCGGGCGGCCCGGACCGGCACGCCGGTCGCCCGCGTCGCCCGCAGCCACGGCAGGAACCCCTCGCGCACCTCGGTGAACGCCCTGAGCTGGCCGTTGCGGTTCGCCGCGCGCACCGCCACCTCCAGCTCCGCGTCCGGGTCGGTCGAGTTCGCCGCGCGGCGCATCGCGTCCCGCACGGGGTTGTAGAACCCGCACACCCACGGGTCGACGCCCAGGTACACCTCGCGCTGCTCGGCCACGATGCTGATCCGCCCGCGCTGACCGCTCATCACGTACTCGGTGAACGACAACGCGGTGACGCTGACCGGTTCCACGACCACGACAGGCTCCCCTCGTCGTATCGAACCTACGTTCGAATTCTACCCGTCGGGTACGACATCGGGCAGGGGCGAGCGGACCCTGCCGAGCAGCGGTCCGAGGTCCGGGTCCGAGGCCACCTCGTCGAAGATCGAGGCCAGCGTCTCCTCGTAGAACGGGGCCGCGTCCCGGTAGACCCGGCGCCCGGCGGGCGTGATGCAGCTGTACACCCCGCGCCGGTCGGTCTCGCAGACCTCGCGCGTGGTCAGGCCGGACTGCTCCAACCGGGCGACCAGCCGGGACACCGAACTCTGGTTCAGGCCCACCACCTCGGTCAGCTCCTGCATCCGCAACTCGCCGCCCGGCGACTCGTGCAGCGCGCCGAGCGCGGTGAACTCCGACATCCCGAAGTGGAACTCCCGCTGCAACGCGCGCTCCAGGCTCGCGCTGATCCGGTTGTGCAGCGAGCGCAGGCCGGACCAGGTGGCGCGGACGGACAAGGCGGCCCTCCCCGGAGTGCAGGTACGCGTCCCATCCTAGGCCGCATCGCCGCTGACCAGCGCGAGCGCGCCCGGCGGCGGCCCCGGGCGGCTCGCCCAGGACCCCGGTGTCGGCACGCGGGAGCGCGGCCGGCGCAGAATGGGCCGACTCGTCCCGACGCGGGAAAGGCGGCCCATGGGGGAGCGCCCGGACATCGACCTGACCCGGCCCAGCGCGGCCCGGGTCTACGACTACTACCTCGGCGGTGCGCACAACTTCGCGGTCGACCGGGAGATGGCGCGGCAGGCCATCGGCATGTGGCCGGAGCTGCCGCTGATCATGCAGGCCAACCGCGCGTTCCTGCGGCGGGCGGTCGAGCACTGCTCGGCGCGGGGCGTGCGCCAGTTCCTGGACCTGGGCTCCGGCATCCCGACCGCCGGCAACGTGCACGAGGTCGCCCGCGCCGTCGACCCCGGCGCGCGCGTCGCGTACGTGGACAACGACCCGATCGCGGTCACCTACAGCAAGTCGATCCTGGGCGACGACCCGCAGACCATCGCGGTGCAGGAGGACCTGCGGCACCCGGACGCGGTGCTCGCGGCGGCCCGTGACCTGCTGGACCTGTCGCAGCCGGTCGCCGTGATGATGGTGGCGGTGCTGCACTTCGTCACCGACGAGGACGGGCCCGCGGACGTCGTGGCCGCGTACCGGGACGCCATGGCACCCGGCAGCCACCTGGTGGTGTCGCACGCGACCCGGGACGGCCAGGACGACCAGGCGGACAGCCACCAGGACCTGTACCGGCAGCGCACCGCCACGCCGATGACCATGCGGTCGCACGACCAGGTCCGGGCCCTGCTCGCCGGGTTCGACGTGGTGGAGCCGGGCGTGGTGCACCTGCCGCTGTGGCGCCCCACGTCCCCCGAGGACGTCGACGAGCACCCGGAGCGCTTCGCGGGCCTGGCCGCCGTGGGCCGCAAGCCCTGAACGGTCCGGCGTTCGACCGCACGGGCCGAACGCCGGACCTTCACGTGATCAGAACTGCAACGCCCACGAGTCCAACGTGCCCGTGTCGGACTGGTAGGCGTCGTACACGCGCAGCTTCCACACGCCGTTGGAGACCTGCGTCGTGGCGTTCACCGGGTAGGTGGCCACGATGTCGTCCGCCGAGTCGTTGGACGTGTCCTTGAGCAGGTAGGCCGTCCCGTCCGGGCCGACCAGGTGGATGCGCACGTCACCCCGGTAGGTGTGCTTGATGGTCACCTCGACCGCCAGCGCGGCCGGCGCGTTGCCGGCGACACCGGACACCGTGATCGGCGACTCGACCGTGGTGAGGTCCTTGACCGGGAAGTCGGCGGCGTTCTCGAACCGCTTGCCCGGTCCGGGGCCGGGGCCACCGTCGTTGTTGTCGATCAGGCCGGAGATCTCCTTGTGCACCAGGGTGATCCGCGTGCCCCAGTTCGGGCAGCCGCCGAGGTGGTGCAGCGCGATCACCTTGTGCGACGAACCGGCCAGCACCGGCGAGCCGGAGTTGCCGCCCGAGCTGTCGCACCGGTAGCCGGTGTTCACGCCGGACGCGACGACGTCGATCTTGCAGTACGCGCCGCCGTCGCCCTCCTCGTACAGCGACAGCCGCTTGGGCTTGGTGTCGCCGTGGCCGGGGATGTAGATGCGCTCGCCCGCCTTCGGCTCGCGCACGTCCAGGTAGAGCGTGCCGAAGGACTTGATCGAGTCGAAGTTGTTCACCGAGAACAGCGCGTAGTCCAGCGCGCTGAGCGGGCTGGACTTGAGCAGCTCCTGGCCGCTGACCTTGGTGCCGGGCTTCGGGTTGTTCCCGCCGCAGGTCGAGCACTGGTAGTCGAACTGGAACTCGCTGGCCCGCAGGTCGGCCGCGCTCTCCATGCAGTGGAAGTTGGTCAGCATCCGGTTGGTGTTGCCCACCCGCCACGCCGTGCAGTGGCCCAGTCCGTTGAGGAGCTGGCGCGCGACCGCGCCGGACCGGGCGTACTCGGTGGGGTGGTTGGACTGGTAGCAGACCACGTCCTTGCGCGCGTCCGTGCCGCAGACGCTGAGCGTGCCGGGGTTCGCGGCGACCCTCTCGGCCTGGGTGAAGCCCCGGTAGTAGCTGTCGATGCGGACCCCGAAACCGCGCCGGGTCAGGGCGTCCGCGTCCGGCCGCTCCCGGGCGGCGTGCAGGGTGACCACGGCGGTGTCGCCGTCGACGGACATCGCGGCGAAGCCGGTCCGGCCGTGCACGGTGTGCGCGGAGTCGCCGGGGAACGCCGTGGTGGTGGGGTTGCCGTGGTAGGTGTGGACCTCGCGCCCCGACGGGTCGGCGACGGTGATCCGGTCGCCCGGGGCCAGCTTGAGCGACGCGAAGTGCACCTTCACGTAGCTGGAGCCGGGTTCGGTGAGCACCACCCGCCAGGAGCGGCCGGTGGGCGCGTAGCGCAGGGTTTCCGACCGGCTCTTCAGCTCGCCGGCCTTGGTGACGTGCTCGTTCAGGGTGGACGGGGTGGTCTGCGCCGGTTCCGCCTGGGCGGGTGCGGCGACCGGTACGGGTGTGGCCAACGCCAGTGCAGCCGCCATCGGCAGTAGCAGGGACCGGATGGACAAGGCGCACCTCCTTGGAAAGGTCGTTTCCGGGGGTGGCGGCGGGTGTCCGACCCGACCTCCGGTAGGAGGCCGGACCGAACCCGTACGGTCGCACGACCGGAGGCCGGTACTCCAGCCGCCGGAGGTCCCGACCTGGTCCCGTCCCCGCAGTGGCGGTTCGACAGTTGCCAGATTCCCGGCGGGCCTCCGTCGCAATCCGCCGAACGTTCACCCCATCCGGGCGTCTTCCACTGCACTCGCGTCGCCGGGAGCGGTCGTCCCTCCACCCCGCGCGATCGTGCTCTTCGTGCCAGGCTGACGCGTCGCAACTGCGAAAGACGAGGCAACCCACCATGGTCCCGCCCCACACCGAAACCGCCGCGAAGCTCGCGGTGCTCATCGACGCGGACAACGCGCGCCCCACGATCGCCGAAGCCCTGTTGGCGGAGGTGGCCAAATACGGCACGGCACACGTCAAACGCGCTTACGGCGACTGGACGGGCACGAACCTGAAGGGTTGGAAGGACCGCCTGCTCGCCCAGTCGATCCAACCGGTACAGCAGTTCGCGTACGTGACCGGCAAGAACGCCACCGACGCCGCCATGGTCATCGACGCGATGGACCTGCTGTACACGGGTCGTTTCGACGGCTTCTGCATCGTCTCCAGCGACAGCGACTTCACCCGCCTGGCGTCACGCCTGCGCGAGTCCGGCCTGACCGTGTACGGCTTCGGGGAGCGCAAGACCCCGAAGCCGTTCGTCGCGGCGTGCGACAAGTTCATCTACATCGAGAACCTGACCCACCCCGACAGCGACGTAGTGGCCGCCGACGCAGCACTGTCGCCTCCGCAGCGCACGCCCGCCGAACAGCTCGTGGAAGACACGGCGCTCCTCAACCAACTCGGCAACGCCGTGGAAGCGGCCTCCGACGACGACGGCTGGGCACCGTTGGCCACGGTGGGGCACATCATCACGAAACAGCACCCGGACTTCGACTCCCGCACCTACGGCTACAGCAAGCTCAGCGGTCTGATGGCCGCGACCACCCTGTTCGACTCCCAACGCCGCAGCCCCGGCGACGGCAAGCAGGAGGTGGTCTACGTGCGCGACAAGCGTCCGGGTGTCGGCAAGAAGCCTTCTTGAGCGGTCAGACCGTCGCCATGACGACGTCGCGGAGCAGGGCGTCGCGCTGGGCGTCGGTCAGCGTGCCGAACTGGTTCGGGCTCACGTCGGTGGCGTGCGTCGGCTGCTTCACGGAGGCCGCGCACGTGGTCGTCTCGGTGGTCACCTCGGAGGCGCCACCGACCGGCTTGCCCGTGCGGGTGGAGCGCACCTCGACCTTGAGGACGCGGTTGTAGAGGCGGTTCTTGAACATCGAGAGGCCGGAGGTGCTGCCGATCGCCCGGTACTCGCACTCCCGCACGAAGACGACGTCGAGCGCCGTCATGCACGCGACCAGTTGCAGGGCGGTGTTGCGCGGCGACTCCCACTCGGCCGGCAACGTGACCGTGTCGGAGATCAGCCCGGCGTCGACCGCGTCCGGCGGCCCCTTCACCGAGCGGACCGAGACGGCGATCGTGTGCGGTCCGGGCCCGGCGTAGGCCGGTGCGTCGTCGTAGCCGGCCCCGGTGCAGACCGAGGCGTACCCCTCGCTCATGATCGACGGCTTCGCGGAGGTCGTGGTGGGCGAAGTGGTCGTCGGCCCGACGGTCACGGTCTCCGTCACGGTCACCGGCGGCGGCGACGAACACGCAGCCGCGACCACGCACACCGCCACCAAGCCACTGAGCTTCGTCTGCCTCACGCCCGGGGACGCTACTGATCACCCCCGACAACCGTGGCCGTTCCGACGCCCGCACCCCTGATGGAGCAAAGGGACCCGAGGCCCCTCAATGTCGCCGCCCCCAGACCGCGAACCGTCGCCCCCGCCCACGACCCCTGACCTGTCGAGCAGGTCAGGGGGCCTTCGAACCAGCGCCCCCGGCAGGATTCGAACCTGCGACCTCGGGATTAGAAGTCCCTCGCTCTCTCCACTGAGCTACGGAGGCTGGAGGGGCTGTTGACCACGCGCTGTAGCAGCGTAGCCGCCCCACCGGACACATCGTCCGGAAGACGTGGTCCGTTTCCGTCCAGGCACCGGAAGAGTGATCAAGTTGGCCGAAAAGTGAGGTGTATCACGTTAGAAGGGCCGTTGAAGCGCGTTCTACGAGAGAAACGGGGAGTCTCGTCGGCTCTCCCGGTCTCCCTCCGTCAAGCAGGCGGAGGGCCAGTTCGCCCGCTCGGCGACCCTTTTCGGTCAGAGGTTGACGCACCGTAGTCAACGGGGGCTCCGCGTGTTCGGCTTCCGGCACGTCATCGAAGCCCACCACCGACACATCGTGCGGGACTCGGAGGCCTAGATCACGTACGGCTTGGAGCGCCCCGAACGCCAACTCATCCGATGCGCACAACAGCGCCGTAGGGCGTGGCGTCAGCGCAAGCAGTTCGCGTGCGCCTGCGCGCCCCAGCGCCCGGTTGCTCCCGGCGCACTCCCACACGGGTGCGGTGCCCACCACGTCCCGGTACCCGGCCAAACGATCGCGGGTCACCCTGAAGGCGCCGTCGCGTCCGTTCAGGAAGCCCGCGCGCAGTCCGAACGCCAACACGCCGTACCTCCGGTGCCCCAACTCCCAGAGGTGCGCTGCCGCCATCCGCGCCCCGCCCGCGTCGTCCACCTCGACCCGCGCGGTGTCCGGCAGCACGGGCTGGTCGATGACCACCAGGGGCAGCCCCCGGGCCCTGACGACGTCCAGCGCGGGTGCGTCGTCCGGCAACGAGTACGCCACCACCACGTCCGCCTGCGCGCGCGCCACCGTCGACGGGCGCGGTCCGCCGTCCGTGCCGCCGGGCATGAGCACCAGGCAGTGGTCGTGGCCGTCGACGGTGGACGCGAGGCCGTCCAGCACGATCGACACGGCCGGGTCGGAGAACGCCGCCGACAGGGGCTGGCCCAGCATGAAGCCGACCGCCGCGCTGTGCCGGGTGGCGAGGCTGCGCGCGACCGGGTCGGGGCCCGCGTACCCGATCGAGGCGGCGGTCTCCAGGATGCGTTCGCGCAGGGCCGCCGACAGTTGGTCGGGCCGGTTGTAGGCGTTGGAGACCGTGGCGCGCGACACCCCGGCCGCGCTGGCCACGGTGTCCAGGGTCGGCTTGCGGGGGCGGTCCACGTGACGAGGTTAACCAGCCGACCCGGTAGATGTTCTGAAGCGCTTCAGTCAGACTCTCCCCATGCGCCTCGCGGTCTTCACAGTGTTCCTCTTCAACGGGGCGCTGTTCTTGTCCTGGGCTGCCCGGATGCCGACGCTGGCCGCACAGGTCGGCGCGAACGAGGCGACCCTCGGCCTGGCGCTGCTCGGGTCGAGCATCGGGCTCGCCCTCACCGCGCCCTTCGCGGCCCGCCTGTGCGCGACGGTCGGCGCGCGCCGGCTGATCGTCATCGGCGCGATCGTCACCGTCGTGGCGGTCCCGGCCCTCTCGCTCGCGGGCTCGCCGTTGCACCTCGGCCTGAACCTGTTCGTGCTGGGCGGCTGCGGCGCGGCGTTGGACGTCGGCATGAACGTCGCCGCCGTGGCCGCCTCACGCGCCCTGGACCGCCCCTTGATGCCTCAGTTCCACGCGGGGTTCAGCGTTGGCGGCCTGGTGGGGTCGTTGGGCGCGGCGGGCGCGTCGGCGGCCGGTTGGGGACTGCGCACGCACCTTGTAGTGGTCGCGGTGATCGGTGGGCTGGCGATGGCCGCCGTGGTCCGCTCGGTCCCCGGCGCGACCGGTGAGACGGCACAGGAACGCTCCGAGGACCGTTCCGTCGTACGCCGCCCGCTGCTGTGGTTGCTCGCGGGCATCACGGTGCTTTCCGCAATTGCCGAAGGCGCGTCGGCGGACTGGTCGACGCTGTTCTTCGTCCGCGAGCGCAACCTCACCGAGGCCGTCGCGGCGGCGGCCTACGCGGGCTTCTCCATCGCCATGGTCGTCGCCCGCCTGGTCGGCGAACCGGTGCAGCGCCGCCTGGGCCCGTACCGGCTCATCGGCGCGGGAGCCGTGGTCGCGGCGGCCGGCATCGGCCTGACCGTGCTCGTCGAGTTCCCGGCCGCCGGGTTCGTCGGCTTCGCGCTGGCCGGGCTCGGGCTGGCGTTCTGCTTCCCGGTGGTCATGGACCTGGCGGGCGACGCGGGCAAGCGCGCCGACGGCACCGGCGGCGAGCGGGAGATCGGCCTGGTGACGACCGTCGCCTACACCGGGTTCCTGATCGGCCCACCGGCGATGGGCGCCATCGCGCACGCCAGCTCGCTGACCGTCGCCCTGGGCGTCATTGCGCTGGTGATCGCTCTCATCGTGCCGACGGTGTGGTTGGCGGACAGGGCGCGCGCCCGCGAACTCAGCCGGCAGGCAGCCGGTTCAGCGCGGCCTTGACCAGCGGCTGAAGCGTGGCGAGCATCTGATCGCCCTTGCCGCCGACCAGCGTCATCGCAACCAGGATGCTGCGGTTGGGGTTCACCGCCGTCGTGGTGGTGCACACCATCGCGTTGCCGTCCTGGTCGCACGACACCCACGACGAGTGACCCTCCACGACGACCTCACGGCCCTTCGCCTGCCGCTGCCGCACGTGCTCGTACTTCTGGTAGAGCGCCGTGACGACGCTAGCGCCGTCGAACACGAACTGGCACGACTCCTGGATCTGGTCGTCGCGCCGCGCGGGTTCACGGGTCATCGCGCCGACCGGCTTCAGGTCGTCGGCGGTGAGCAGCTTGCACGGGTCCACGCCCGCCACGGACCGCTGCTTGGCGATCTTCGGCGTCCCGTCGGACGCGGCCGACGAGGTGGTCGCGGTGGTCGAGGGGGTGACGCCGGCCTCGGGCAACGGGTCGCCGTTGATGGTGTAGCTGCACCCGGTCAGGGCGAGGGCGGAGAGGGCCAGCAGGACCCACGTGCGAGAGCCGGTCACGAAGCGCAACGGTAGCCGGTGCGATCACAGCACGTCCGGCGGTTGGTGGTCGCGTTGCCGTGCCGCCTACGCTCGACCCCGTGCCCATCGACGCCCCTGCCCGCTCCACGCGCACAGGTCTGATCCCTCTGCTGCTCGTCGGCACGGCGATAGCCGCGCTGCTGGCGGCGGGTCTGGCCGCCGTGACCGGCGGCAACACGTCCGGCCTGCTCGTGGTGCGGGTGGTCACCGAGTCCGCCGCCGTCGTCACCATCGGCTCGCTGCTGCTCGCGGCCTTCCTGGTGCCGCCGCAGCCGAGCGGGACGCTGGCCGCCGACGGCTACGCGGCGCTGCGCACGGCCGGCTGGGCCGCTCTGGTGTGGACGTTCGGCGCGGTGGTCTCGGTGCCGTTCACCGCCGCCGACGCGCTCGGCCAGCCGGTGAAGGCGCTGCTGGACCCGTCGGTGCTGTTCACCGTCGCGGGCATCCTGGAGCAGACCAAGGCGTGGATGGTCACGGCCGTGGTGGTGGCGCTGCTGGCGTTGGGCTGCCGGCTGGTGCTGTCCTGGGGCTGGACGGCGGCGCTGTTCTTCCTGTCGGTGTTCGCGCTGGTGCCGGTGGCCGTGACGGGGCACTCGTCCGGCGGCGGCTCGCACGACGTGGCCACGAACAGCCTGCTCTACCACCTGATCGCGGCGGCGCTGTGGGTCGGCGGGCTGATCGCGCTGCTGGCGCACGGCCGGCGGGGCGGGGCCCACCTCGACCTGGCCACCACCAGGTTCTCCCGGCTCGCGCTGGTGTGCTGGATCGTGATGGCCGTCTCGGGCGTGGTGAACGCGTGGGTGCGGCTGCCGCTGGACCAGCTGTTCACCAGCGACTACGGCCTGCTGGTGCTGGGCAAGACGGTCGCGCTGGTCGCGCTCGGCGTGTTCGGCTGGTTCCAGCGGCAGCGGAGCGTGCGCGAGGTCGTGGAGACCGGGTCCGGGCGTTCGCTGCTCAAGCTGGCGGGCGTCGAGGTGCTGCTGATGTTCCTCACCATCGGGCTCGCTGCGGCCTTGAGCCGCACACCGCCCCCGGTGGAGGGACGTGCGCTGCCGAGCACGACGGAGTTGCGCATCGGCTACGACCTGTTCGGCGCGCCGACGCTGACCCGCCTGCTCTTCGACTGGCGTTTCGACCTGATCTTCGGCACGGCCGCGATCGCGTTGGCCGTCGTGTACGTGCTCGGTGTGCTGCGGTTGCGCCGTAGGGGCGACAAGTGGCCCATCGGACGCACGATCGCGTGGGTCGCGGGCTGCTTCACGGTGCTGTTCGCCACGTCGTCGGGTCTCGGCCGGTACGCGCCCGCGATGTTCAGCATCCACATGGAGAGCCACATGCTGCTCTCCATGCTCGCGCCGATCCTGCTCGTGCTGGGCGGTCCGGTGACGCTGGCGCTGCGCGCGCTGCCCACGGCGGGCAAGGACAACCCGCCCGGTCCGCGCGAGTGGATCCTCGCGTTCGTGCACTCGCCGGTGGCGAAGATCCTCACGAACCCGTTCGTCGCGCTGGCGCTGTTCGTGGGCTCGTTCTACGGCCTGTACTTCTCGGGCCTGTTCGACTGGGCGCTGGACTTCCACTGGGCGCACCTGGCGATGAACGCCCACTTCATCCTGGTCGGGTACGTCTTCTACTGGCCGGTGATCGGCATCGACCCGGCCCCGAACCGGTTGCCGCCGCTGGGCCGGCTGGGCCTGCTGTTCGCGTCCATCCCGTTCCACGCGTTCTTCGGCATCGTGCTGATGAGTTCGCAGACCGTGATCGGGGAGAACTTCTACCGGAGCCTGGCACTGCCGTGGGTGACGTCGCAGCTGGAGGACCAGCGGCTGGGCGGCGGCATCGCGTGGGCGGCGGGGGAGGTGCCGCTGATCGTGGTGATGGTGGCGCTGCTGGTGCAGTGGGCGCGTTCGGACAACCGGGACGCACGTCGGTCGGACCGCAAGGCAGATTCGGACGGCGACGCGGACCTGGAGGCTTATAACGCGATGCTGCGCAAGCTGTCCGGTAAGGAGTGACGGCGGCATTACAACGTCGAGGCGAGCACACCGACCCGTGTGCTCGCCTCGCGTCCGTTGATGCCGACGACCGCCCTAGAGGGGACGGCGGAACCCGCGCACCGCGAACACCCAGCCAACCGCCGCGAGCACCGCGCTCGTCCCCAGCGCCGCAACCACCCCGGACACCGGGTGCGACAGGGCCAGCGCCCGCGCCGCGTTCACGGCGTAGGTGAGCGGGTTGACGTTGGCGATCGCCTGGAGCCAGCCGGGCAGGCCGGCGACCGGCACGTACGCGCTGGAGGCGAACATCAGCGGGAACATCGCCAGGAAGCCCACGGTCTGCATCAGCTCGGCGTTGCGCAGCCAGGCGGCGACGGCCAGGAAGATCCAGCCGAGGCCCCAGCCGACGGCCAGCGACAGGGCCAGCGCCCCGGCCACGCCCGCGACGCCGCCGGCCGGCGAGAAGCCGAAGATGGTCACCGCGAACAGCAGCATCAGCACGAGCTGCGCGGCCGTGCGGGCCAGGTCGGACAGGCTGCGCGCGACCAGCACCGATCCCAGTTGGATGGGCAGCGACCGGAACCGGGCGAGCACCCCGTTCTTCATGTCGGTGACCAGGCCGACGCCCGCTTGGAGCGCGGACTGCATGGCGGTGTTCACCAGGATCGCGGGCATCAGGTAGTCGATGTAGGAGACCCCGGTGGGGAAGCCCGGCGTGTGGGCGATGCCGGCGAAGATCTGGCTGAACAGGGTGAGCATGATCAGCGGCTGGAGGACGCTGAACACCAGCATCCGGGGGTCGCTGACCAGCGTGCGCAGCGAGCGCTGGGTCAGCACGAGCACCTGGGTGGCGAAGTCGGTGCCGCGCCGGCGGGTGGGCGGCGCGGCGAGGGTGGCGGTCATCCGGGAACTCCTGTTCAGGCCGCGTGAGCCGCGAGGGTGAGGTAGACGTCGTCCAGGGTCGGTTCGCCCAGCGCCAGCTCGGTGGCCTCCAAGCCGACCTCGTCCAGCGCGCGGACGACGACGGCCAGCTCGCGGGACGACGTGATGGGTGCGGTGAGCGTGTTCAGCGAGGGGACCGGCTGCATCCCGGCGCGTTCCAGGGCGTGCTGCGCCCGGGGCAGGTCGGCGGCGTCGGCCAGGGTGACCGTGACGGTCCGCCGGCCCACCTGGGCCTTCAGCTCGGCGCTGGTGCCCGAGGCGACCACCTTGCCCTGCGAGAGCACCGTGATCGAGTCGGCGAGGCGGTCCGCCTCGTCCAGGTACTGGGTGGTGAGCAGGACCGTGGTGCCGTCGGTGACCAGGCCCTCCACGATCTCCCACAGCCCGAGCCGGCCGGCCGGGTCCAGGCCGGTGGTCGGCTCGTCCAGGAAGATCACCTCGGGGTGGCCGACCAGGCTCGCGGCCAGGTCGAGGCGTCGCCGCATACCGCCCGAGTAGGTCCGGGCGGGGCGCTTGGCGGCGTCGGCGAGGTCGAACAGCTCCAGCAGGTCGGTACCGCGCTGCCGGGCCTCCCGCGTGCTCGCGCCGAGCAGGCGGGCGATCAGGACCAGGTTGTCCAGGCCCGACAGGCTCTCGTCCACGGCGGCGAACTGGCCGGTCAGGCCGATTCGGCTGCGCACCTGGTGCGCCTCGCGGACCACGTCGAACCCGGCCACCGACGCGGTGCCGCGATCGGGCGGCAGCATGGTCGTCAGGACGTTGACGAGCGTGGTCTTGCCCGCGCCGTTGTGGCCGAGCAGGCCGAGCACCGTGCCCCTGGGCACGGCGACGCTCACCCCGTCCAAAGCCTTCTGCGCGCCGAACGCCTTCCCGACGTCCGACGCCTCGATCATCAGGTCGTTCACTGCTCCCCCTTCAGTACGCCGTGCAGGTACAGCTCGACGAGCTGTTCGGCGTCGGCGGTGGAGTCGCCGAAGCCGTCGCCCTGCATCCGGTTGGTGAACACCAGGCCCAGCAGCAGGCGCGCGGCCAGCTCTGGGGCGACGCGCATCCGGTGCGCGTCGGGCTCGAACAGGTCCGCGATGCCCGCCGAGATCTGCTGCATCTCGACCGGCGGGCCCTTGTGCTCGGCCTGCTTGCGGTGCGGGTCGTAGCCCGAGTCGCGCAGGACGCCCATCAGCTTCCACATCCGGTCCAGGTAGCCGGAGACCGCGCCGATCGCCCGGCTCAGCCGGTCGGCGAGTTGCTCGGCGCGGCGGGCCTCGGCGAGCAGGGCCAGTTCCCCGCCCACGGCGAGCACGGAGCGGACGCACGTGGCGATCAGCTCCTGCTTGTCCTTGAACGCCCGGAAGACCGTGCCCTCGGCGATGCCCGCCGCTCGGGCGATCTGGCTGGTGGTGACGTTCGCGCCGTGGTCGAACAGCAGGGGGAGGGTGGCGGCGACGATGGCTTCGCGGCGGTCCTCGACGCTCATCGCCGGGGCGCGCTTGCGGCGGTGGGTGGTGTCGTCCGGCATGGCACCAAGTTATGAGTGAGTCCTCACTCATGTCAAGGAGTGAGGACTCACTCATAATCTGTCCACAGCTCCAATCCGCTGTCCACAGATTGACGACTTGCCCTTTCCTCGCAGCTCCGAGCCCTGCACCCTGGACACCGGAGATCAACCACAGGAGGCGGAAATGGCGTACAACGACACCCGGATCACGGTCTGCGGGACCGTGGCGAGCAAGGTCGCCCACACGAAGGTCGGCACCGGGTTCAGCCGTGCCGGGTTCCGGGTGCACAGCCGGGAGCAGCGCTTCGACCCCGAGCGCCGGGACTGGAGCGCGGGGTCGGACATGTTCCTCATGGTCACCTGCTGGCGCGAGCTGGCCGACAACGTGCACGAGTCGCTCAGCCGGGGTGACCCGGTGGTGGTGCACGGCAAGGTGCGGATCAGGGAGTTCGACGACAACGGGCGGACCCGCCAGCTCGTCGACGTCGAGGCGCTGGCGGTGGGCCCCGACCTGGCGTCGTGCACCGCTCAGCCGGTCCGCCCCCGCGACGACGGCCCGGTGGTCGTGCCACCCCGCAGGGAGGACGAACTCCCGCTCGCCTTCGCCGGCGTGTCCCTCAACCGCCCCACGCCGCCCCGTCCCCACGCACCGCCCGAGCCCGGTCCGCCGAGCGCGGTGGAACCGCCCACCCCCGTGACCCTGCGGGGTCCCGCAGGGCCACCCGACCGTCCGGCTGACCCCGTACCCGACCGCCCGCCGGCCGGCCACGCTCCCGACCGCCCACCGGCTGATCACTGCCATCACGTCCCAGGCCGCCTACCGGCGGACGGCCGCTCCGCTCCCGACCGTCCGCCGGCCGACCGACTGTCGAACGCGGATCAGCCCCAGGAGGTGTCGTAGGCACGCCGTCCGGGAACCCGCACGACCGGGCGGTCCGGCCGCGTGATCCAGGCCGGTGGAGTAGCGGGGAGGCCACTTCCGGTGACGCAGAGGAGTGAGCAGGGGCAACCGAAGTGTGGTCCTGGGCCGTTCGGGGCATGAATGGTCGAAAACGGTCCGCGTGCGGACTCGGCACGGAGAATGCGCGTCGAGCATCGCCGTCACGAGCATCGAGGAGGGAGGTCGTGGGCAGCCGCCGGAGCGGTACCCGCGCAGGCATGAGGGCTTGACACCGCAACGAGTTCACGCATCCGGTCGGATTCCCTGGTCACAGCGTCGCGCCCGCCTCGCACCGACGCGCTGGGACAGGTGTGGGTGACCCACGTTCGCGTTAACTCCGCGTTGTCCCCACCGTCGTTGCCGGCGACCGAGGTACTTGCCCGATCGGCACCGCTCTACGATCGCGGGCATGGCCGAGTTCATCTACACCATGAAGAAGGTGCGCAAGGCGCACGGGGACAAGGTCATCCTCGATGACGTCACCATCTCGTTCTACCCCGGTGCCAAGATCGGCGTTGTCGGTCCGAACGGCGCCGGCAAGTCGAGCGTGCTGAAGATCATGGCCGGCCTGGACACGCCGGGCAACGGCGAGGCGTTCCTTGCGCCTGGTCACACGGTCGGCATCCTCCAGCAGGAACCGCCGCTCAACGAGGAGAAGACCGTCCTGGGCAACGTCCAGGAGGGTCTCGGCGAGATCAAGGTGAAGCTGGACCGCTTCAACGAGATCGCCGAGAAGATGGCCGTCGACTACTCCGACGAGCTGATGGAGGAGATGGGGCAGCTCCAGGAGGAGCTCGACCACGCGAACGCGTGGGACCTCGACTCCCAGCTGGAGCAGGCGATGGACGCCCTGCGCTGCCCCCCGCCCGACGCCGACGTCACCACCCTCTCCGGCGGCGAGCGCCGCCGGGTGGCCCTCTGCAAGCTGCTGCTCAGCAAGCCCGACCTGCTGCTCCTCGACGAGCCCACCAACCACCTGGACGCGGAGAGCGTCCTGTGGCTGGAGCAGCACCTCGCCCAGTACCCCGGTGCCGTCCTGGCGGTCACCCACGACCGGTACTTCCTG
The DNA here is from genome assembly GCF_040655415.1 of Actinosynnema sp. NPDC050436. Taxonomy (NCBI): domain Bacteria; kingdom Bacillati; phylum Actinomycetota; class Actinomycetes; order Pseudonocardiales; family Pseudonocardiaceae; genus Actinosynnema; species Actinosynnema sp. NPDC050436. The sequence goes on from NZ_JBFAJV010000005.1 coordinate 264,713, forward strand.
GACAACCTCGCCGAGTGGATCCTCGAACTCGACCGGGGCAAGGCGCACCCCTACGAGGGCAACTACTCCACCTACCTGGAGAAGAAGGCCGAACGCCTCGCGGTGCAGGGCAAGAAGGACCAGAAGCTCCAGAAGCGCCTCAAGGACGAGCTGGAGTGGGTCCGGTCCGGCGCCAAGGCCCGGCAGGCGAAGTCCAAGGCCCGCCTCGACCGCTACGAGGAGATGGCGACCGAGGCGGAGAAGACCCGCAAGCTCGACTTCGAGGAGATCCAGATCCCGCCGGGCCCGCGCCTGGGCAACGTCGTGGTCGAGGTCGACAAGCTCAAGAAGGGCTTCGGCGACCGGGTGCTGATCGACGGCCTGTCGTTCAGCCTGCCGCGCAACGGCATCGTCGGCGTGATCGGTCCGAACGGCGTCGGCAAGACGACCCTGTTCAAGACCATCGTCGGCCTGGAGCAGCCGGACGCCGGCACGGTGAAGGTGGGCGAGACGGTCAAGCTGTCCTACGTCGACCAGAACCGCGCGGGCATCGACCCGAAGAAGAACGTGTGGGAGGTCGTCTCCGGCGGCCTGGACTACATCCACGTCGGCAACGTCGAGATGCCGTCGCGGGCGTACGTCAGCGCGTTCGGCTTCAAGGGCCCGGACCAGCAGAAGCCCGCGGGCGTGCTGTCCGGCGGCGAGCGCAACCGGCTCAACCTGGCGCTCACCCTCAAGCAGGGCGGGAACCTGATCCTGCTCGACGAGCCGACGAACGACCTCGACGTCGAGACGCTCGGCTCGATGGAGAACGCCCTGGAGCAGTTCCCCGGCTGCGCCGTGGTCATCTCGCACGACCGGTGGTTCCTCGACCGCGTCGCCACGCACATCCTGGCGTGGGAGGGCACGGACGAGAACCCGTCGCAGTGGTACTGGTTCGAGGGCAACTTCGAGGGCTACGAGAAGAACAAGGTGGAGCGTCTGGGCGCGGAGGCCGCGAGGCCGCACCGCGTCACCTACCGCAAGCTCACACGAGACTGAGCAGCGACGTCGTGGCGGCGAGGGGCGAGGCGCAGGCGGACGCCGAGGTGAGCACGCTGGTCGTGTCCGCCTGGCGGCTGCGGTGGCGGGCACCGGAGTTGGCTCTGGTGCTGGGCGAGCGCGCGGTGGCGCTCGCCTCCGCCCGCCGCGACGAGGTCGACCGGTTGCGCGCGGAGTCCCTCCTGGTCTTCGCGAGCAACCGGATGGGCCGGGGCGTCAAGATCGCCGACCGGGCGATGGACGCCCTCAAGGCGGCCGAGGCGGAGGCGGAGCACGAGACGGCGTGGCGCTTGCGGGTGGAGCTGGCCGACAGCGCCAGGGCCGTCGGCGCACCCCTGACCGGGTTCGCCGCAGTCCGACCCGTCCTCGAAGCGCAGGGCGTCCCGGACGCCCTGCGCGCGTCGGCGCTCGTGCAGGCCAGCGAGTGCCTGGTCTCGGTGGGGCGCGGCAGCGCGCTCGCCGAGGCCCTGGCGGAGGCAGACCGGCTCTACTCGTCGGACCCGGTCCTGGACCACGACACCACCCTGCTGCTGCGCGGCCTGCTCCGCGCGGCGGCGGCCAGGCAACACCGGCGCTGGGGCGACCTGGACGCGGCGATCACGGCGGCCCGCGAAGGCGTCGACCTGCTCGACCGGTTGGAGGACCCGGCGTCCGACAGCGGCCAGGTGCGGGGCCGGCTCACCGTGGAGCTGGTCTGCGCGCTGATGGACGCGGGCAAGCCGGCCGAGGCGTCCGAGACCGGCACCCCGTTCCTGGACCGCCCGGTGCGCGCGCCGTCGGCGGCACCCGCCGGCTGGCTGAGGCTGGCCCTGGCAACCAGGGTCCACCTCCCCGCCGGCCGGGTCGACCAAGCCCGCGACATGCTCCGCGACGCGGCCGACAACGCCGAGCGACACCAGTTGGACACCCTGCTCGCGGAGAGCCTGCTGGCGCTCGCGCACGTGCACGAGGTGTCCGGCGACCTGACCGAGGCGCTGACGAACCTCCGGTCCGCGCACGCCGCCGAACGCCGGCGGGCCCGCGCGGTCTACGCCGTGCGCGCCAGGCTGGCCGCCGAGTTCGCCGGCGTGCACCGCCAGTCGACCGGTCAGCACGACCAGTTGGCGGCCCTGCTGCGCGAGAGCGGGACGACCACCGCGCCGACCGCTGCGGAGCCCAATCTCACCCCCGAGGTCAAGCAGCAGCTCCGCCAGTGGCGACCGGTGCAGGTCCACCGGGCCGAGGGCCTGCGCGTGAAGCGCTCCCGGCGCGCGGCCGAGGACATGACGGTGGAAGGCATCTCCGCCGCCCGAGCCCACGCAGCGGACCGCTGGCGCCTGGTCCAGCCCTTCGGCGACACCACGACCCCAGGCGACCAGCCACCGACCACGCCGCACCCCGAACGCGGCACCCCCGAACTCCCGTCGGCCCGCACCCCGGCCGACCACCCAGGCGGCAATCCCACTCGCACCCCAGCCGACACTCCGGTGACCGCCACCCCCGCTCTCCCGGTCATCCCTGCCATTCCCGCTGTGCCAGCCGTCCCGGTGACCCCTGCCGCCTCCGCCGCCCCGGCTGCCCACTCCGCGCCCGGCGCGGACGCCCCCACGGCCGCAGAAACGGCGGCGGAAGCCGCAGGTACCCCCGGAGGTCGCCGCCGAGCCCCCGACCAGCCGTCACCTTCCGCACGTCCGGAGGAGCCCACACCTCAAGCCTCCCCGACCGCTCCGGTACCCACGGCACCTCGGCCGACCCTGCCGACCCAACCCACGCCGCCCGCGCGCTCGACGTTCCCGCAGTCGTCGGACTTGGACGCAGCGGTCTTCGGACGTCCGGAGCACGCCAGGAGCGGCGAAGCCCGTCCGCTCCCCGCGCGCCCGCGCGAGCAGACCTACCTCGAACAGACCTACCTGGAACAGCACTTCCCGCCCCCGCCGGCCTTTCCTCCGCCGCACCACCCGCCGCTCGCTGCTGATGCAGTGGAGGTGCCGCACCCCGCTCCGGCGGACGTGCGTCCGCCTGCGGGGGAGGGGTTGGGGGAAGAGTCCCTGCCGGCATCCCTCCAGCCGGACTCGACGCCGGCCCCGGCCACTCAGTCCCCGGCCGATCACACTTCGGGCGATCAAGCTCCCGGCGATCAAGCCGTGGGCAATCCGAACCTGGGCAATCCGGCTCCGAGCAATCTGGCTCCGAGCAATCTGGCTGCGGCATTCCAGTCGGCGCACCCGGCAGCACCCGCGCCGGGTTCGGCAATCGAATCGCTCACCGCCTCGACCACGACCGCCTCGACCACGACTTCCTCGACCTCGACCACAGGACCGGCGGAATTCACCTCGCAACCCTCACCGGAGACTGCACCGGTCGGGGAAGCGGCGTCGGCTGCCGGTGACCGGAGCGTTTCCGCCGCCGGGTTGATCGCGGCGGCGGGTGCGGTGCGCAGTGGGCGTCGGCGGGCGGCCCGGGAAGCTGCGGGCGAAACCTCCGAAGACGCGGTCGAGCAGGTCGTCCTCCCGCAGGGTTCGGACGGTGGGAGCGTGCTGGAAACGCTCAAGGCCGCCGGTCTGCTCGACTCCCAGCGCGCCGGCGGTCGGCGACGCGCACCCGACACCGAGGACAGCAACGACCTGCGCGATGACGCGACCGGCCCGCGCGACGTCACGACCGACTCGCGCGACGACGAGTCGGACCCCGCTGCCCCACCACCCGACGCCGACAGCGCGAGTCGTACGGACCCCGACACCGTGTCGTGGCGGGTCGAAGCGCCCTCCCGGCTGCGGGACGAACTGCCGCACCGGACGCGGGACGAGGCGTACGCCAAGCTGCGGGACGAGGTTCCGTTCACCTCGCGGGACGAGGTGACGTCCATCGACATGTTCGACTCGCCGACGATGGTGCAGCCCGCGATCCGGGATGACGACGCGCCGCCGGTCGGCCTGGGCGCGGCGTTCGTGAAGGGGCCGGTGATCCCCACCGCCCGGGTGCCCGATCCGCCGGACTTCCCGGACGTCACGCAACCTGCGCCGTCCCACTCGCACCCCGGTCCGCACCCTCAGCCGCACCCCGGCCCGCATTCCCCTCCGCTCCCCGACCCGGTGCCGGACGTGCCCGAGCCGGACCAGGTGCCGCCGGTCCCGATCCCGGACCCGGTGCCTCAGCCCGAACCCCAGCCTCAGCCCCGGCCGGAGCCTGAGCCTGCGGTGACGCCGAACCCGACGCCGGAACCCCTGCCGACGTCGGAACCGAACCCGACGCCGGAACCGGCACCTCAAAGGCCGGAGCCGCAGTTGCCTCCGGAGCCGTCGCCGATCTCGTTGTGGCCTGCGGATTCCCCGGGGTCACCGCGCCCGCTCGGCTCGCCGGAGCCCTTGGGGCCTCCGGAGTTGTTGCCGTCTCCCGGCCCGTTCGACCTGGGCGGTGCCGCGCACTCCTGGGCCGTGACGGGATCGCCCTCGACGCCCAGGGTGGTCAGCCCCTCCGGCTTCCTCGGTCGCGCCGACGTGGAGGACGACGAGCCGATCGAGCCCCCCGTCGTCGAGCCGATCACTGCCGAACCCGCCACTGCCGAACCCGCCGTTGCCGAGTCGGCCCTTGTCGAGTCCCCTGCTGCGAAGTCCGCCGATGTGCAGAGTCCGATTACTCCGGGTGCCGAGTCGACTACCTCCGATCAGTCGACCTCGACTGCCGATTCGTCCACCGGCGAAGAATCCGGTGAAGAGCCGTTCGTCACATCTGTCATCGTCGGGGGGCGGTCGATCGAGTTGCCTTCGTTGGTCGAACCCCCCATTCCCCCCGAGTCGCCCAGTGCCGCGCGCGCTTCCCGCCGGCCCAAGAGCGACCTGAGCCTGGCCGAACTGCTCGCCGAAGCGCTGGTCGCCTACGAGGCCGGCCGGCGGGAGGACGAGGCGGCGCAAGCCGTCGTCGACGAGGCCGAACCCACCGTCCCGATCGTCCCGGTGGGTGCTCCGGAAACCGACGCGGAGACCACCGCGCCCATCCGCCGGGTGACCGGCGACGCACCTCGGTGGACGTTGCCCGAAAGCTGAGAAATGATTCGGGGTTTAAATCGGGTTTCCCGCAGGTGACAAAGGCGGGACGCCGAAAATGGCCCTGCCGTGGTGAATTTTCCACTTTCGGCGCAAGTGGCTCGATTCAGTGCCCAGGGTTGCTCCGACAGGGTGGCGCGCGTCTGGTTAAGTGGTGGCCGGACCCGGCACACAGAGGTGCCGGATAGCGTGGAGTCGCCTGAACATGACCTCGACTGGAGTCCCGTCCCGATCGGAGCTCGCCACCCGCCACGACGCCGGTGCCGGCCGCACGGCCAGTCCCGAACAAGCTCGTGACGAATTGATCGAACGGGCCGCCGCCAACGCCCCCGAACTGGCCGACCTGATCCGCCTGTACTACCGCCACGTCCCCGCCGAGGAAGTCAACGACGACGACCCGGTGGACCTGGTGGGGGCGGTCCGCTCGAACTACCAGCTCGCCGAGACCCGGGTGCCGGGCCGGCCGGTGGTGCGCATCCTGAACCCGACCCGCGTGCACGACGGCTGGACGTGTCCGGCGACCGTCGTGCAGGTGGTCACCGACGACATGCCCTACCTGGTCGACTCGGTCGCGTCCGAGCTGACCCGGGGCGGCGTGCAGGTGCAGCGGGTGGTCCACCCGATCGTCGTGGTCCGCCGCGACCCGGTGACCGGCGCGTTGAACGAGGTCCTGCCGACCGCCGACCCGGCGGACCCGCCGTCGGACGCGCTGGCCGAGTCGTGGATGTACATCGAGGTCGACCTGCTCACCGACCCGGACCGGGCACGGGAGCTGGAGACCAAGCTGCACACCGTCCTCAACGACGTCCGCGAGGTCGTCGAGGACACCCGCAAGATGACCGGCACGGCCCTCCAGCTCGCCGAGCGGCTCCAGTCCTCGCCGCCGCCGCTGGACGCGGCCGAGGTGGACGACGGCGCGCGGCTGCTGCGCTGGCTGGCCGACGACCACTTCACGTTCCTCGGCTACCGCCAGTACGAGCTGGTCCGCGACGACCCGGCGACCGGCGGCGAGCCCGCCCTGCGCGCGGTGCTGGCCAGCGGGCTGGGTGTGCTCAGACAGGACAGCCTCGCCGCGCGCAGCCTGACCGCCGGGCCGGACGCGGGCGCGCAGGCCCTCTCGCCCGAGCTGCTGGTGCTGACCCAGGCCAGCGCCCAGTCCAGCGTGCACCGCTCGGTCTACCCGTACTACGTCGGCGTCAAGACGTTCGACGCCGACGGGAACGTGGCCGGCGAGCACCGGTTCCTCGGCGTGTTCTCCACGACCGCCCTGCACGAGGACGTGCTCGACATCCCGGCCGTCGAGCGCCGGGTCCGGGACGTCATCCACCGCGCCGGCTTCCCGCTGCACTCCTACTCGGGGCAGCGGATGCTGGAGGTGATCCAGGACTACCCGCGCACCGAGCTGTTCTCGGTCGACGCCGAGACGCTCTACCAGAACGTCACCGGCGTGATCGCGCTGGCCGAGCGCCGCCGGCTGCGGCTGTTCCTGCGCCGCGACCCGTACGGCCGGTTCTTCTCGTGCCTGGTCTACCTGCCGCGCGACCGCTACACCACGACGTCGCGGCTGGCCATGCAGGAGGTGCTGATCGCCGAGCTGGGCGGTCTGAACCTGGAGTACAGCGCGCGCGTCGGCGAGTCGGCGCTGGCCCGCGTGCACTTCACCGTGCACACCGACCCGAGCCGGCAGGTCGAGGTCGAGCCGGACACCGTCTACGTGCAGCAGTTGCTGGCCGAGGCGGTCCGCTCGTGGGACGACCGCATGGTGGAGGCCGTCCTGGACGACGGCCAGGGCCTGGGCACCGAGTCCTCCTCCGAGCAGGGCCAGCGGTTCGCCGCCGCCTTCCCGGAGGCGTACAAGGAGGACTTCACCGCCGCGGAGGGCCTGGCGGACTTCCGCAGCATCGAAGCGCTGCCGCAGGGCGGCCTGGACATGCAGTTCTACGTGCCGCGCAACGCCGAGCCGGGCGAGCGCCGGTTCAAGCTGTTCCTCGCGGGCGAGCGGCTGACGCTGTCCGACGTGCTGCCGATGCTCCAGCGCATGGGCGTGGTCGTGGTCGACGAGCGGCCTTACGAACTCGTCCGCGACGACGGCACGGAGTGCTGGATCTACGACTTCGGCCTGCGCATCGACCAAGTGACGCTGGACAAGCTCACCCAGGACGACCTGGAGTCCGTGCGCACCCGCTTCCAGGACGCGTTCGCCGCCGCGTGGCGCGGTGAGGCCGAGGTGGACGGGTTCAACACCCTGGTCCTCAAGGCCGGCGTCTCCTGGCAGCAGGCCGCGATGCTGCGCGCCTACGCCAAGTACCTGCGCCAGGCGGGCACCCCGTACAGCCAGGACTACATCGAGGACGCCGTCCTCGGGCACACCGAGGTCGCCACGGCCCTGGTGCGGCTGTTCGAGGCGCGGTTCGACCCGGCGCTGGACGACCAGCAGCGCTCGTCCCGCACGGACGCGCTGGCCGGCGAGATCACCGCGCTCATCGACGACGTGACCAGCCTGGACGCGGACCGCATCCTGCGCAGCCTGCTCACGCTCGTGCAGGCCACGCTGCGCACGAACTACTTCGTCCGCGACGCCGAGGGCAACCCCCGCCCGTACCTGGCCGTGAAGCTGGACCCGCGCGCCATCCCGGAACTGCCGCAGCCCCGGCCGAGGTTCGAGATCTTCGTGTACTCGCCCCGGATCGAGGGCGTGCACCTGCGGTTCGGGCCGGTGGCGCGCGGCGGGCTGCGCTGGTCCGACCGCCGCGAGGACTTCCGCACCGAGATCCTGGGCCTGGTCAAGGCGCAGGCGGTGAAGAACGCGGTGATCGTGCCGGTGGGCGCCAAGGGCGGCTTCGTGCTGAAGAAGCCGCCGACGCCGACCGGTGACCCGGGCCTGGACCGCGAGGCGTTCCTCGCCGAGGGCATCGCCTGCTACCGGCAGTTCATCTCGGGCCTGCTGGACCTGACCGACAACCTGGACTCCGGCACGGTCGTCCCCGCCCCGCAGGTGGTGCGGCACGACGGTGACGACAGCTACCTGGTGGTCGCGGCGGACAAGGGCACGGCGTCGTTCTCCGACATCGCCAACGAGGTGTCCAAGTCCTACGGGTTCTGGCTGGGCGACGCGTTCGCGTCCGGCGGTTCGGTCGGCTACGACCACAAGGCCATGGGCATCACGGCCAAGGGCGCGTGGGAGAGCGTTAAGCGGCACTTCCGGGAGCTGGGCACCGACACCCAGACCGAGGAGTTCACCGTGGTCGGCGTCGGCGACATGTCCGGCGACGTGTTCGGCAACGGCATGTTGCTCTCCGAGCACATCCGGCTGGTGGCGGCGTTCGACCACCGGCACATCTTCATCGACCCGGACCCGACCGCCGCGGCGTCGTTCGCCGAGCGCAAGCGGCTGTTCGAGCTGCCGCGCTCGTCGTGGGACGACTACGACCGCGCGCTGATCAGCGCGGGCGGCGGGGTGTGGCCGAGGTCGGCGAAGTCGATCCCGGTCAGCCCGCAGGCGCGCGAGGCCCTGGGCCTGCCCGAGGGAGTGGCGAAGCTGTCGCCGCAGGAGCTGATGAAGGCCGTGCTGCTCGCGCCGGTCGACCTGCTGTGGAACGGCGGCATCGGCACGTACGTGAAGGCGGGCGTCGAGTCGCACGGCGAGGTCGGCGACAAGGCCAACGACGCCATCCGGGTCAACGGCGCGGACCTGCGGGTCAAGGTGGTCGGCGAGGGCGGCAACCTGGGCCTGACCCAGCGCGGCCGGATCGAGTTCGCGCGCACCGGCGGCAAGGTCAACACCGACGCGCTGGACAACTCGGCGGGCGTGGACTGCTCCGACCACGAGGTCAACATCAAGATCCTGCTCGACCAGCTCGTCCGGGACGGCAAGCTCGACCAGGACCAGCGCACCGAGCTGCTGGGCCAGATGACCGACGAGGTCGGCGAGCTGGTGCTGGCCGACAACTACTCGCAGAACTCGGTGCTGGGCGTGTCGCGCGCCCACGCCGCGCCGATGCTCTCGGTGCACGCCCGGCTGGTCGCGGACCTGGAGCAGCGCGGTGTGCTGGACCGGGCGCTGGAGGCGCTGCCCAGCGCCGCCGAGTTCAAGGCGCTGGAGAAGGCCGGCGACGGCCTGACCTCGCCGGAGCTGGCGACGCTGCTGGCGCACGTGAAGCTGGCGCTGAAGGAGGAGGTGCTGGCGGGCGACCTGCCGACCATCGACGTGATGGCGCGCAAGCTGCCCGACTACTTCCCCAGCGAGCTGCGCGACCGGTTCGCCGAGTCGATCGCCGACCACCCGCTGTCCCGCGAGATCATCACCACGGTGCTGGTCAACGAGGTCGTGGACGGCGGCGGCGTGTCGTACGCGTTCCGGCTGGCCGAGGAGATCAGCGCGTCGGCCACGGACGCCGTGCGGGCGTACACGATCGTCACCGCGATCTACGACCTGCCGTCGCTGTGGCGCGACATCCGCGCGCTGGACAACGTGATCCCGACCGACGTGCAGGACGACATGGTCCTGGAGACCCGTCGCCTGCTCGACCGCGCCTCGCGGTGGCTGCTGACCAACCGCCCGCAGCCGCTGGCGGTCGGCTCGACCATCAGCCGGTTCGCGGGCGTGGTGGCCGACCTCGCGCCGCAGGCCCTGGACCTGTTGCAGGGCCGGGAGAAGGAGTCGGTGGTCGCGCACGTGGAGCGGCTGGTCGAGGCCGGCGTGCCGGTGGAGCTGGCGCGGCGGATCGCGGTGCTGCTGTTCGGCTACGGCCTGCTCGACGTCACGGAGGTCGCGGAGCTGGCCGAGCGCGAGGAGGGCCACGGCGCGGGCTTGGAGCGCACGCACGTGGAGACCGCCGAGCTGTACTTCGCGCTGTCGGAGCACCTGGACGTGGACCGGATGCTCAGCTCGGTCAGCGGCCTGGAGCGCGGCAACCGCTGGCACGCCCTGGCCCGCCTGGCGCTGCGCGACGACTTCTACTCGTCGCTGCGCTCGATCACGATCGACGTGCTGCGGTCCAGCGACCCGGGTGACCCGGCGGTGGACAAGATCGCGGCGTGGGAGCAGGCGAACGCCTCCCGCCTCGGCCGGGCCCGCGCGGCCCTCGCCGAGATCAACCGGGTGAACCGGCTGGACCTGGCGACCCTCTCGGTGGCCGCCCGCCAGATCCGCAGCCTGATCCGCTGAAGCCGGGGGCCGGGCCTCCCACGAGGCCCGGCCCCCTCCTCACCGCCACCCTGCAAATCTTTGCACCCTCGCAAACCGGCTCACGTGCGCCACGACACGCGCACGGCCACACTTGCTGAAAACTCTTGCAAAGTATTTCATGGCGTCCGCACCCGGCCCCCGGAAGGACGGACACCCCATGAGCCAGGACTGGTGGCGCGACGCCGTCATCTACCAGGTCTACGTGCGCAGCTTCGCCGACTCGGACGGCGACGGCACCGGCGACCTGCCCGGCATCCGCTCCCGCCTGCCGCACCTCGCCGACCTCGGCGTGGACGCCGTGTGGATCACGCCCTTCTACACCTCGCCGATGGCAGACGGCGGCTACGACGTGGCCGACTACCGCGCGGTCGACCCGCTGTTCGGCACGCTGGACGACGCCCGCGCCCTGGTCGCCGACGCGCACGCCCTCGGCCTGCGGGTGATCGTGGACGTGGTGCCCAACCACACCTCCTCCGCCCACGAGTGGTTCCGCCAGGCGCTGGCCGCCGCCCCCGGCTCCCCGGAACGCGCCCGCTACCACTTCCGCGACGGCCGGGGCGACCAGCCGCCCAACGACTGGGAGTCGGTGTTCGGCGGCCCGGCGTGGACCCGCGTCCCGGACGGCCAGTGGTACCTGCACCTGTTCGCGCCCGAGCAGCCCGACCTGGACTGGGACCGCGCCGAGGTGCGGGAGGAGTTCCTCGACGTGCTGCGGTTCTGGCTCGACCTCGGCGTGGACGGGTTCCGGGTGGACGTCGCGCACGGCATGGTCAAGGCCGACGGCCTGCCCGACGTGGGCCGCACCGGCCAGCTCAGCCTGCTCGGCACCGAGCCGCTGCCGTTCTTCGACCAGGACGGCGTGCACGAGATCTACCGCGACTGGCGCAAGGTCCTCGACTCGTTCCCCGGCCGGCGGATCGGCGTCGCCGAGGCGTGGACGCCCAGCCCCGAGCGCACCGCCCGCTACCTGCGCGCCGACGAGCTGCACCAGGCGTTCAACTTCCACTACCTCACCACCGCGTGGGACGCCGACGCCCTGCGGACCGTCATCGACGACTCGCTGGCCGCCATGCGCCCCGTGCAGGCCCCGACCACGTGGGTGCTGTCCAACCACGACGTGCAGCGGCACGTCACCCGCTACGGCAGCGAGGACCGCGCCCGCGCCGCCGCGCTGCTGATGCTCGCACTGCCCGGCTCGGCCTACGTCTACCAGGGCGAGGAGCTGGGCCTGCCGGAGGTCCTGGACCTGCCCGACGACGTCCTCCAGGACCCGGTGTGGGAGCGCTCAGGCCACACCGACCGGGGCCGCGACGGCTGTCGGGTGCCCCTCCCGTGGACGGTGGACGGCCCGTCGTTCGGCTTCGGCGACGCCGCGCCCTGGCTGCCCCAACCCGCCGACTGGGGCGGCCGGAGCGTGCAGGCCCAGCAGGACGACCCCACGTCGGTGCTGGAGCTCTACCGGGCCGCGCTGCGCATCCGCCGCGAGCACCCCGACCTCGGCGCCGGCAGCGCGGTCGACTGGCTCCCGGCACCGCGCGGCGTGCTCCGGTTCCGGCGGGGCCGCTTCACCTGCACGGTCAACCTCGGCCCGGAAAGCGCCACCGTCCCGACCACCGGCGACGTACTGCTCACCTCCAACACCACCGCAGCGAAGTCGACCACCCTCGCCGCTCCGCACACCACCGTCGTCCCTCCGGACACCGCCCTCTGGGAGTCCCGGCCGTAAAGTCACCCGATGTGGCAGCACGGCCGAACGACATCGCCGACACGTTGGCCCGCCGGATGCGCTCCCAACGCCTGTCGCGCCCCGCGAACGACATCACCGAGCTGCTGGGCTCGGTGTTCGCGCTGCAAGCGCAGGACGTCCCGGCCCTGCGGCTGGCCGCCCACGCCCGGGGCGTGGCCTCCCTCGACGGCCCGGTCGTGCGCACCTGGGCCATGCGCGGCACGCTGCACCTGATCGCCAAGGACGACCTGTGGGTGGTCGACCTGCTCAAGCCGTCGATCCTCGCGGCCACCCGGAACCGCCGGAACCAGCTCGGCCTCACCGACGACTTCTGCCGGCGCGGGGTGAGCGCGCTGATCGAGGTCCTGACCGAACCCCTGGCCAGGCCCGAGATCGTCACCCGCCTGGCCGAGGTCGGCGTCCCGCTCGACCCCGGGTCGCAGGCCCCGGCGCACCTGCTCCTGTACGCGGCCGTGTCCAGCGTGCTCACCAGGACCCTGGACGACAAGTACGAGCTGCTCGACGACGTCCCGTGGCGGTACGAGACCGTCGAAGACCTGTGGCGGCGCTACCAGCGCGCCTACGGTCCCGCCACGCCCGCCGACTTCGCCGTGTGGAGCGGGTTGCCCAAGCGCGAGCTGCGCGACCTGCCGGACGTCCCCGCCGAACGCGCCGAACCCGACGGCACCGTCCGGATGCTGGGCCACTTCGACCCCTACCTGCTCGGCTACAAGGACCGCTCGCTCGCCCTGGACCCCGGGTCCGCCCCGCGCGTCCAGACCGGCGGCGGGTTCCTCACCCCGCACGTCGTGGTCGACGGCGAGGTCGTCGCCACCTGGCGCAAGACCCCGACCGGCTTCGCGGTGCGCCCCTTCGCCGACCGCTTCGACCTGCGGGACGAGCCCGAACGAGTGGCCGCCTTCACCGGAACGGGTGCCGACTTAACGTGGGAGTAGCACGCGGATAAGGTCAACGCCACCGGAAGCTACTGCAGGAGGCGCGTTCAAGTTGGGTGTGTTCGTCACGGGTGTGCGTCCGCGCTGGTCGGATATGGACGCGTTCGGCCACGTCAACCACGCCAACACGGTGACCCTGCTGGAGGAGGCCCGCATCGACCTCCTGTTCACCGAGGCGGCCCGGCACGGCGTGCCGGAGATGGCGCACGGCGTCGTGGTGGCCCGCCTGACCGTGGACTACCTGACCCCGCTGGTGTTCACCGGTGACGAGATCGTGGTCGAGATGTCCGTGCGGGAACTCAAGTCGGCCTCCTTCACGTTGGACTACTCGGTGCGCAACGGGCGGCGGGAGGGGAGCCCCGTGGTGACCACGGCGGAGACCCTGATGGTGCCCTACAACCTGACGGCCGGACGTCCGCGCCGTCTCCTCGAAGCCGAACGCGACTTCCTCGCGGGCTGGCGTGCCGGAGGTAACGGTGCCTGAGCTGCTGCTCGCCGACCCCGCGGAGCGGGACGACCTGGGCGCGTTCGTCGCCCGCGCGGTCCGGCTGGACGCGCAGAGCGTCGTCCGCCTGCGCAACCGCCCGAACGGCGACCACCTGGACGCCTGGGTGGCCACCCCGTTCGACGCCCTGGCGACCAGGACCGTGGCCGGCCGCGTCACCCCGGCGGACGTCACGGTGTCCGGAAGCGACCTGCTCACCGGCTTGGCCGTGGTGCGCAGCGAGGCGGTCGACCCGGGCCCCGCCCGCGACCTGATGTGGCGCTCGGCCCTGCCCCCGGTGGACGGCTGGCTGCCCGTCGACCGCCTGCCCGGGGCCGTCGTCTCCGAACTGGCGGAGCAGGGCGTCGCCGTGGCCCGCGAGAACAGCGGCCCGCACGGCACCCCGCCCGCCTCGCTGCTCGACCAGACGGTCCTCACGGTCAGCGGCTCGGGCCTGGACGTGAAGGTCCCGCTGCGCTGCCTGTTCGCCCTGTCCGGCATGGGCTTCCTGGGCGGCGACGACGTCCGCGTCACCGCCACCGACTCGTGGCTGCGCATCGACGCCCGCTTCGGCGCGGTGGTGCGCCGCCGCCACTCGATGCTCCCGCTGCTCGTCTAGAGCCGCACCTCACACCAGCCAGACCGCAGTGTCCGGCGGCAACTGGCTGCCGTCCATGGGCCCGCTGGAGAGCAGCACCTCGCCCGGCGGCAGCGGCACCGGCCCACCCGACGTGTTCAGGGCGCAGATCAGACCGCCGCCCTTGCGCCGGAACGCGAAGCACCCGGCCGGTGCCCCGTACCACTCCACCTCGTCGCCTGAGATCGACGCGTGCGACTTGCGCAGCTCCACCGCGTGCCGGTAGAGCGAGAGCATCGATTCCGGGTCTTCGAGCTGGGACTCGACCGTCAGCCCCGCCCACTCGTTCGGCTGCGGCAGCCACGTGGACACGCCCTGCGAGAAGCCGAACGGCGGCGTGTCGCCCTCCCACGGCAACGGGACGCGGCACCCGTCCCGCCCGCGCTCGGTCTGGCCGGAACGCCGCCACATCGGGTCCTGGAGCGCCCAGTCCGGCAGTTCCACGTTCGGCAGGCCCAGCTCTTCGCCGTTGTACAGGTACACCACGCCCGGCAGGGCGAGCTGCACCAGCGCCATGGCCCGCGCGCGCTTCACTCCCAACGCACCGCCGCCGTACCGCGTCACGTGCCGCACCACGTCGTGGTTGGACAGCGTCCACGTCGGCGGCGTGCCGTGCGGCGCGACAGCGGCGAGCGAGTGGTCGATCGCCATCCGCACCGCGTCGGCGTCGAACGGGGCCTCCACCAGTCGGAAGTTGAACCCCAGGTGGAGTTCGTCGGGCCGGACGTACCGGGCGAAGCGCTCGTCGTCCTTCACCCAGATCTCGCCCACGGCCATCCGGCCCGGGTACTCGTCGACGACCTTGCGGATCATCCGGTGCACGTCGTGCACGCCGTCGTTGTCGAACCGGGGGTCCTCCGGCACCACACCCGACACCTGCACGACGCGCGGGTCCATGTCCGGCAGACCCGGCGGCTTGGCGATCCCGTTCGCCACGTCGATGCGGAAGCCGTCCACCCCCCGGTCCAGCCAGAACCGCAACGTCCGCGCCAGGTCCGCCGGCACGTCCGGGTTGTCCCAGTCCAGGTCGGGCTGCTCGGGCGCGAACAGGTGCAGGTACCACTGGCCGTCGGCCACCCGCGTCCACGCCGGCCCGCCGAACGCGCTGGTCCAGTTGTTCGGCGGCTGCGACCCGTCGAACCCCTGCCCGTCCCGGAAGAAGTACCGGTCACGCTCCGCGCTGCCCGGCGCGGACCGCAACGCCGCCTGGAACCAGGCGTGCCGGTCGCTGGTGTGGTTCGGGACGAGGTCGACGGTCACCCGGATGTTGTGCTGGTGGGCCTCCGCGACGAGCCGGTCGAACGCGGCCAGGTCGCCGAACAGCGGGTCCACGTCACGCGGGTCGGCCACGTCGTAGCCGTGGTCTGCCATCGGCGAGGTGTAGAACGGCGTCAACCACAGCGCGTCGACGCCGAGCAGTTCGAGGTAGCCGAGCCGGGACCTGATGCCCTCCAGGTCGCCGACCCCGTCTCCGTCAGAGTCGGCGAACGACCTGACGTAGACCTGGTAGAAGACGGCGTCACGCCACCAGGCGGACTCGTCGGCGATCTCTGGTTGGAGGTCGGAGGATCGTCGCACGAGATGTCATCCTGCCACCCGCGCCACCGAACCCGCCCCCGTTCGGGTGATCAACAATCACACCCAGGCGTTCATGAGGCTGTTCGCGGCCATCTCCAGGTACACCCAAAGCTGGTCACGCTGTTCGGGCGTGATATCCGCCTCGTCCACGGCGACGCGCATGCAGCGCAACCACGCGTCCCGCTCGATGGGACCGATGACGAACGGTGCGTGACGCATCCGCAGCCGAGGGTGGCCGCGCTGGTCGGAGTAGGTGCGGGGCCCACCCCAGTACTGCACGAGGAACAACCGGAACCGCTCCTCGGCGGGCCCGAGGTCCTCCTCGGGGTAGAGGGGCCGCAACACCGGATCGTCGGCGACGAGCTCGTAGAACCGCGCGACGATCTTGTGAAACGTCTCGTACCCACCCACCGCTTCGTAGAAGTTCTCCGTGCTGCTCACACCCCCATCCTGCCACTGTTGAGAACCGGCGGGGCCACACCGACCAACACACACCCCACCCCCAGAGTCGTGTCATCCCCGTGTGGCCCGCGCGCCACCGAACCGCGCTTGGCTGGGCAGTGCAAGCACGCCCTTCGCTTGCACTGCCCAGCCAAGCGCGGTTGTCTCCCGACCGGGCCACACGGGGATGACACGACGACCACCGCAGTTGTCATCCTTGGCGGCTCGCCCGTCCGGCGAGGACTCTCTTTCTTTCCTCGCCGCGCAAGTACCCAACGCCACCGCTCGCCGCGCCACTTCACGCCACCCGGCTCAAACCCCAGCTCAGCGCCCTGCGGGCGCGGCCTCCGGCCCCCAACACCATTATCCCACCGCACACCGACGAAACACCCGCGCCAACCCGCCGCCCGCACGCCAACCGCCGCCCGTGCCAACCCGCCGCCCGCACGCCAACCGCCGCCCGTGCCAACCCGCCGCCCGCACGCCAACCGCCGCCCGTGCCAACCGCCGCCGCGCCCGCGCCCGCGATGTCGCGCATACGCTCCGCGTCAGCCGCCATGTGCCAGCCACCGCATGACGGCGACCCCTGGCCACCGCCGACCGCCCGCGCGCCAAACGCCAGCGGCCCGCGCCACACACCTCCATCAAGCCTTCAGCGAGATCCCGGAATCCTCCAACGCCGGCATCAGCTTCGCCCTCAACGCGCGCTGCACGGCCCACTGGCGTCCCGGTCGGACCTTCACCGTCACCCTCATCGTGATGCCCTCGGGCGTCACCTTCTCCACGCCCAGCACCTGGGCCTTGTCGATGACGTCCTTCTCCAGCGACTCCTCGGCCACCGCGGCCTCCGCCGCCGCCGTCAGGACCTCCGTCGCCGACGCCAGGTTCGCCCCGTACGCCAGGGGCAGGTCGACCACCGCCACGGCGAAGCCCTGCGAGGAGTTGCCCACCCGCAGGATCTCACCGTTGCGGACGTACCAGACCGTGCCGTTGGTGTCGCGGATCGTGGTGATGCGCAGGCCCACCGACTCGACCGTCCCGGTCGCCGGGCCGAGGTCCACCACGTCGCCCACGCCGTACTGGTCCTCCAGCATCATGAACATGCCGGACAGGAAGTCCTTGACCAGGTTCTGCGCGCCGAAGCCGACCGCGACGCCGAGGATGCCGGCGGAGGTCAGGATCGGTGCCGGGTCCATGCCGAGTTCGGTCAGGACCTGGATGAACGCGATGCCGAACACCACGATCGTGGTGACCGACTTGAGGACCGAGCCGATGGTCTTCGCGCGCTGCTCGCGCCGCTCGGACACCAGGACGCCCAGCGCCTGGGGCGCGCGCTCCCGCAGTGGCCGCAGCAGCTTGGGCTTGCGCTCCTCGGACGAGCTCCTGGTCAGCCGGTCGATCAGCCGGCGCAGCAGGAACCGGAGCACGACGGCGATCAGCACCGTCAACGCGATGCGCAGCGCGCCCTCGGCGATCTTGGGCCCGTTGGCCACCCACCAATCGACCGCGAGCGTCGACTCCACGTCCATCGACCGCGTCGGCTCCACCATCACCGATCCGTTCCTCCTCGCTAGACGAACTCCAGCCCGGTCGCGCCGGCCAGGAAGGTCAACTGGTCCACGGCCAGCCCCACCGATCGGCTCACCGACCGTCCCGCGTGCCCCACCTCGGTCTCCCGGCGCAGCAGCACGGGGTGCTTGGTCGGATCGCTCGCCGTCGCGTGCTGCAGCGCGGCGCACATCTTGCGGGCGTGGTTGGGATCCACGCGGCTGTCCGACTCGAACACCGTGAACAGCACCGAAGGGTACTCAACGCCGGGCCGCACCCGGTGGTACGGGGAGTAGGACAGCAGCCAGG
The DNA here is from genome assembly GCF_040655415.1 of Actinosynnema sp. NPDC050436. NCBI lineage: Bacteria > Bacillati > Actinomycetota > Actinomycetes > Pseudonocardiales > Pseudonocardiaceae > Actinosynnema > Actinosynnema sp. NPDC050436. The sequence goes on from NZ_JBFAJV010000005.1 coordinate 282,622, forward strand.
CGAGCTCCTCGGGCACCGCCGCGCTGCCGTACTCCTCCGCCCACAGCCGCCCGAGCAGGAAGTTCTCGTACCGCACCATGTCCAGCAGTGGCGCCGAGCACACCACGGCCCGGTACAGCTCCGGTTTCTGGGTCAGCGCCGCGCCGACGAGCAGGCCGCCGTTCGACCCGCCCATGATCGACAGCTGCTGGGGCGTGGTCCAGCCGTCCGCGACCAGCCGCTCCGCCGCCGCGTGGAAGTCGTCGAACACGTTCTGCTTGTGCTCGCGCATCCCCGCCCGGTGCCACTGCTCGCCCTCCTCGTCGCCGCCGCGCAGCGACGCGTGCACCCACACCCCGCCGGCCTCGACCCACGCGAGCGCGGTGGCGCTGTACCCGGGTCCGCGGCCGACCGCGAAACCGCCGTACCCGGTCAGCAGCGCGGGCCGGGGCAGGTCGGGGTGCTGCTCGCCGGACACCACGAACATCCGGACCGCCGTGCCGTCCGCCGACTCGTAGGTGACCTGCTGCGTCGTCACCTCCGGCAGCACGGCGGTGCCGGGCGCGGGGGCGTGCAGCGAGGTCTCCCCGCGCGACAGCGAGAACCGGTACACCGACAGCGGCGTCACGAAGTCGGAGAACCCGAACCACAGGACGTCCCGGTCGCGGTCCGTCGCGCTGTCCACTGTGGACCAGCCGTGCAGCGAGCCGGTGCCGGGCAGCGGGACCTCGCCGAGGTGCTCGCCCGTGGACGGGTCGTGCAGGTGCAGTTCGGACACCGCGTGCCGGGTGCGCAGCACCACGAGCGTGCCGTCCAGCCACGTCGCGCCGTCCAGCACCGAGTCGGGCTGCTCCGCCACCAGCTCGGTCCACCCGGCCGGCTCGCCCGGGTCGGCGGGGTCCGTCGCGCACAGCCGGAAGCGCGGGGCGTCCACACTGGTCCGCAGGAACAGCCGGCCCTCCTCGACCCACGCCGAGCACTGCGCGCCCGCGTCGGCCAGGATCACCGGGCGCAGCTCGCCTGTCCCGTGCAGGTCCGCGATCCACACCGAGTCGCGGCGCACCGTGCCGGGCGCACCGCTCACGACCAGCCACCGACCGTCGTCGGTGACCGACAGCCCGTAGTAGTAGGTGTGGTCCAGCCCGTCGCCGTGCACGTTCACGTCCGTCGCCGGGTCGGTGCCGACGCGGTGCCGCCACACGCGCCGGTGGAACTGCCGCTCGTCCTCGGGCACCAGTTCGGGGTCGACGCGCCGCACGTAGAAGAACTCCTCGCCGCCCGGCAGCCAGCCGACGGGGGAGTACCGGCACCGGTCGATGGGGCCCTCCACCAGCTCGCCGGTGGCGACGTCGAGCACGTGCAGCAGGGAGTGCTCGTCACCGCCCACCGACACCTGGTAGGCGAGCCGGTCGCCTTCCACGGAGGGTGACCACCGGTCCAACGTGGTCCGCCCGGACGGGTCGAGTTCGGTGACGTCGAGCAACGCCCGCTCGGTGCCGTCCTCCAGCACGTAGAGCACCGGGAAGTCCTGCTCGGGTCCTCGGCGCGTGTAGAACGCCCGGCCCGCGCGCCACACGGGCGTGCCCACGGAGCCGGTGCGCATCAGCTCGGTCAGCCGCTCGCCGAGCGCGGCACGTCCGGGCAGCGCGTCGAGCCACGACCGGGTGAGCGCGTCCTGGCCGGCGGCCCACTCGGTGGTGCGCGGGTCGGCGGGGTCCTCCAGCCAGCGGTACGGGTCGGCCACCGGGTGTCCGTGCAGGTGCTCGACCAGGTCGAGGCGTTCGGCGGCCGGGTAGGCGATCGTCGCAGGCGGGGTGGTGGGAGATGGGTCCGTCACCTCGCCGAGCGTAGCGGGGAAACTGAAAACCATGTCCGATAGGGGCTGGTTCACCGAAGTTTCGACCCGAGGCCCGGGACGCGTCACATATCACGCGTGATTTTTGGGGGTGATCTGTGGTCTGCTAGGGCTGAACCGGTGGAGGTGGTCGCGTGCCAGACCGACAACCCACCCCGATCGGCGCCCTGGCGAACGCCGGGATCGCGTCGTCGGCCCCGTCCGGCCAAAAACAGCCCGTGGTGCACACCGTGCACGCTGTGGTCGACGGGGAGGGAGCCGGTCCGGCCCCCGTGGTGCTGCCCTGGGGAAGACGCAAGGTCCTGCTGCTCAACGCCACCTTCGAACCGCTGACCGCGCTGCCGCTGCGGCGCGCGGTGGTGCTGGTGGTGTGCGGCAAGGCGGAGGTGGTGCACGGCGACCCGGCAGGTGCCGTCGTCCACTCGTCGACGGCCGAGGTCGTGGTGCCGTCGGTGATCAGGTTGAGCAGTTACGTGCGGGTCCCCTACCGGGGCCGGGTGCCCCTGACCCGCGCCGGTCTCATGCACCGGGACCGGTACCGGTGCGCGTACTGCGGCGGACGCGCCGAGACGATCGACCACGTGGTGCCGCGCTCCCGTGGCGGGCCCCACACCTGGCAGAACTGCGTGGCCTGCTGCGCGAGGTGCAACCACCGCAAGGCCGACAAGCTGCTGTCCGAACTGGGCTGGCGGCTCCGGGTCGTGCCGAACGCGCCGCGCGGGCCGCACTGGCGGCTGCTGGCCGGTGTCACCGAGGCCGATCCGCTGTGGCTGCCCTACCTGGGCGAACCCGCGGCCTAGCTCACGCCGCCAGTGCGAACCGGTCCTGCGCGGTGATCCGCACGGAGTCGCGTGCCGTGATGCGAACCGAATCGTGAGCCGTGATGCGAACCGAATCGTGAGCCGTGATGCGAACCGAGTCGCGTGCCGTGATGCGCACGGAGTCCCGAGCGGTGATGCGGACCGAGTTCGCCCCGGTGATCCGGACGGACTCCGAGGCCGTGATCCGGACCGAGTCCCGCGCGGTGATGCGCACCGAGTCGTGGGCCGTGATGCGGACCGAGCCCTGCGCGGTGATCCGGACCGAGTCGCGGGCGGTGATCCGCACGGAGTCACGGGCTGTGATGCGAACCGAGTCACGCGCGGTGATCCGCACCGACTCCGAAGCGGTGATCCGCACCGAGCCGCGACCGGAGGTGCCGACCGAACCGCTCAGCGCGGTGATCCGGACAGAGTCCCGGTCGATGGGCCGAACGGGTCGGGTGAAGGTGATCCGACTGGAGTCCTGCGCCGTGATGCGCACCGAGTTGGAGGGCACGGCCGGGCGCTGAACAGGCGTAGCCGACTCGTCCGTCCGGGTGTACGACGAACGAGTGAGGGTGGCGGCCTGGTTGCGGTTCACGGTGTACATGTCGTGTCCTCCGAGACTCATCGGGCGGGAATTAGTATCCGGAAAGGGATGCGCAAGACCCGTACAGGTGAAAAGCTAGAAGCCGACTGGGCGGAGGACAAGACGCCAAACCGGCCGCCATTCGCCTCCGTCCGGGCGAAGTCCGAACGGGCGTACTCACTGCGACGGTAGAACCGTTCGGTTACTACTTTCCGCGATGGTGGACACCCTGCGTAACGTGAGGTCTGGTCGAAAGTCGTCCGGATCACAGACGGGGCGTCGCACGTGGGCAGATCGATCGGCGTCAAGGGTGTCCGAACTGCGGATTTCCGCCTCCTGACCGGGGCCTGGGTCACCTCGTTGGTGGGCGACGGGGTGCGGACCGTGGCGCTCCCGCTGTACACGGCGGTGAGCACCAGGAGCCCGTTGGCGGCGTCCGCCGTGGCGGTCGCCGTGGTGCTCCCGTGGCTGGTGGTAGCGCTCCCGGCGGGGGTGCTGGTGGACCGCTGGAAGCCCCGGCTCGTCGTCGGTGTCGCACACGTGTTCAGGGCGGTCGTCACGGGGGTGCTCGCCTGGGCGGTTTTCACGGACAGCGCGTCGGTCGCCGTCCTGTGCGCCGCCGGCTTCCTCCTCACGAGTGCGGAGACCTTCGCCGACTCCGCGTCGCAGGTGCTGCTCGTGGACCTCGCCGGCCCCGACGACCTGGAGGAGGCCAACGGCCGGTTCGTCACCGCCGAGACCGTCGGCATGGACCTCGCCGGCCCGCTCGCGGCGAGCCTGCTGTTCTGGTGGCACCCGGCGGCGTGCTTCGCGCTGGACGCCCTGACCTTCGTCGTCGCCGCCCTCTTCGTCGTCCGACTGCCCGAAGTGGACCGCCCGGACCACACGTCGCCCGGCAGCCTGCGGGCGCAGCTCGTCGAAGGCGCGGGCACCCTGTTCCGGGTGCGGGGGCTGCGCGTCCTGGTGCTCGCGGTCGGTGTCACGGCGGTGTGCGCGGCGGGCGTGAACGCCATGCTCGCGCTCTACTCGATCAACGTCCTCGGCCTGCCCGAGCAGTTCGTGCCGTGGCTGGTCGTGGTGATGGCGCTGGGCGCGCTGGCCGGCGCGCGGTTGAGCCCGAGGCTGGCCTCGCGCCTGGGGGCCGCGCCGGTGATGGTGGGCGCGCTGGTGCTGCTGGGCGTGGCGTTCGCCGTGTTCGGCGCGGTCCCGCTGCTGCCGGTCGCGGTCGGCGCGGTGTTCTTCTTCGGCCTGGCGTCGGCCGGCTGGAACGTGCTGTCCGCGACCCGCCGGCAGCGCCTGACGCCCAGGCCGCTGATGGGCCGGGTGACGAGCGCTTACCGCGTGCTGGCGTGGGGGCTGTCCCCGATCGGGGCGGGTCTGGCCGGTCCGCTGGCCGCCGGGACGTCACTCGGAGCGGTGTACCTGGTGGCGGGCGGGGTGGTCGTGCTGACCGCCGTGGCGCTCGCACGCCCCCTCGCCCGGACGTGACGGGGTCGATCGGTTACCGTAACCGCCGTGACCATCGTGGAGACCGTGCTCGTCTTCGCGCTGATCCCGCTGGCCATCTACGGCGTGATCACGCTACTGACGCTGAGGCCGAAGGCCACCCGCATCGCGCGGTACCGCCCGGGCCAGGAATGGGGCTACGCCCCGGTGTGGTGGAGCGCCAACCCCGGCGGCCTGCCCGCCGACCACCACACCGAGACCGCCCCGGTCTCGGGCCCGACCGCCCGGGGAGGCGCACGTGGCAACTGGTGAGATCGCCCGGGTCGACCCGGCCGACCTGCCGCTCGGTTCGGCGGTGACCACCAGCGGCCGGGTGTCGGCCGCGCAGATGTACCAGGCGCACCCGCCGGCGCTGCCGTTCACGCCGGTGCAGCTCGCCGCGCTGGACGAGGCGATCACGCTCGCCAGCCGCACCACCGGGCTGGACTTCAGCGTGTACCTGGGCGCCCTGGGCTCCGACACGCGCGCCAGGGCCGTGGAGCTGCACGCCGCCACCGCCCGCCCGTCGCACGCGGTGCTGCTGGCCGTGTCGCCGGGTGAGCGCGCGGTCGAGGTGGTGACCGGCGAGGAGTCCCACCGCCGGCTCGCCGACCGGGGCGCGAAGCTCGCGGTGATGAGCATGGTGGCGTCGTTCAAGGAGGGCGACCTGGTCGGCGGCCTGGTGAGCGGTCTGCGGATGCTCACCGACCAGGCCGGTCACGCACCCCGCACCTGACACCGTCCGCGAAGGCCGCGCCCCCACCCGGGGAGCGCGGCCTTCGTCGTACGTGCGGACTCCCGAAGTCCCGACCCGCGCAGCCGCAGGCCGCCGGTCCGGGGTCCCCGGACACGCCGGAGGCCGCGCCCCGGTGCGGGACGCGGCCTCCGGGACCGTCCGATCAGGACCGGTCGAACTCCTGGGCCGCCAGGGCGCGCACGATGCCCGCCCGGCCCTCCGACACCAGCCGGCGCAGTGCGGGCGGGCGCTCCTCCGCCAGCCACGCGTCCGCCGCCGTCACGGTGTCCTGCGCGATCGACCACGACGGGAACAGGCCGACCACCATCGACTGCGCCCGCTCGCTGGAGCGCCGGTCCCACACGTCCGCCACGTCCGCGAAGTAGCGCTCCACGAACGGCTGGAGCAGCGCCTTCTGGCCGGGGTGCTGGATGCCCGCGACGACCGCCTCGCTCACCGCGTTCGGCAGCTCGTCGTCGTTCACCGCCCGGTCCCACGCCTCGGTCTTCGCCTCGACGGTGGGTCGCAGCGCCCGCGCCGACTCGGCCCGCCGCCGACCGGTCGCGGTCGGGTCGCGGCGCTCCTCGGCGTCGATCTCGGCCAGGTCCGCCGCGCCGTGCGCCACCAGCGCCTGGAGCAGCCGCCACCGCAGGTCCGTGTCCACGTCCAGGCCGGGCAGCACCTCGGTGCCGTCGTACCAGCCCCGGACCACGGCCACGCCCCCGGCGTCGAGCACCGAGCCCGCGAGCGCGTTGACGAACGCGAGCTGGTGGTCCGAGCCCGCCTCGGCGGCCTGCGCCAGCTCCAGCGTCTTGGCGACGAACCGCCGCCAGCCCTCGTCCCGCCACGACGTGTCCGCGTAGGACGACAGCGCGGTCTGCGCCTGGAGCAGCAGCCGCTGCACGACGCCGACCTCGGTCTCCGCGTGCAGACCGCCCAGCACCAGGTTCACGAAGTCGCGCGCCTTGAGCTCGGCCTCGCGGGTCATCTCCCACGCGGCCGACCAGCACAGCGTGCGCGGCAGCGGCTCGGCGATGTCGGCGATGTGGTCCACCAGGGACGCCAGCGAGTGCTCGTCGAGCCGCATGGTGCAGTAGGTGAGGTCGTCGTCGTTGACCAGCACCAGCTTGCCGCGCGGCACGCCGACCAGGTCGGGCACCTCGGTGCGCTCGCCGGACACGTCCAGCTCGACGCGGTGCGTGCGGACCAGCTTGCCGTCCGCGTCGGAGTCGTAGACGCCGATCGCCAGCCGGTGCGTGCGCAGCTCGCCCGCGCCCGGCCGCGCGCCGCCCTGGAGGACGGCGAAGTCGGTGAACCGGCCGTCCGCATCGACGGAGTACTTGGGGCGCAACAGGTTCAGGCCGGTGGTCTCCAGCCACTGCGCGCTCCACCAGGACAGGTCGCGGCCCGACGCCTCCTCCAGCGCGCCGAGCAGGTCGGCCAGCGTGGCGTTGCCCCAGGCGTGCTTGGCGAAGTACACCCGCAGGCCGGCCAGGAAGTTGTCCAGCCCGACGTAGGCGACGAGCTGCTTGAGCACCGAAGCGCCCTTGGCGTAGGTGATGCCGTCGAAGTTGACCTCGACCGCCTGGAGGTCCGGGATGTCCGACGCGACCGGGTGCGTGGAGGGCAGCTGGTCCTGCCGGTACGCCCAGGACTTCTCGATCTTGGCGAAGGTCGTCCACGCCTGCCGGTACTCGGTGGCCTCGGCCTGCGCCAGCACCGACGCCCAGGTGGCGAACGACTCGTTCAGCCACAGGTCGTCCCACCAGCGCATGGTGACCAGGTCGCCGAACCACATGTGCGCCATCTCGTGCAGCACGGTCTCCGCGCGCCGCTCGTAGAGGTAGCGGGTGACCCGGCTGCGGAATACGTAGTCCTCCAGGAACGTGACGCAGCCCGCGTTCTCCATCGCGCCCGCGTTGAACTCCGGCACGAAGCACTGGTCGTACTTGCCGAACGGGTACTTGACGCCGAACGCCTTGTGGAAGAACCCGAAGCCCTGCTTGGTCTCGGTGAACAGCCGCTCGTGGTCCATGTGCGGGGCCAGCGACGCGCGGCAGTAGATGCCCAGCGGGATCGTGGTCTCCCCGTCGGTGAACTCGTCGCGCCACTCCGCGTACGGGCCGGCGACCAGCGCCACCAGGTAGGTCGACATCGGCTTGGTGCGGGCGAAGACGTGCTTGTCCGCGCCGCCCTCGGCCTCCACAGTGGACTCCACGGCGGCGTTCGAGACGACCTTCCAGTCCGCCGGCGCGACCACGGTCAGGTCGTAGACCGACTTGAGGTCCGGCTGGTCGAAGCAGGCGAACATGCGCTTGGCGTCCGCCGTCTCGAACTGGGAGTACAGGTACACGCCGCCGTCGACCGGGTCGACGAACCGGTGCAGGCCCTCGCCGGTGTTCATGTACCGGCAGTCGGCCTCGACCGTCAGCTCGTTGACCTCGGCCAGGCCGGTCAGCGGCAGGCCGTCGTCCTCGCGGTAGCCGGAGACGTCGAGTTCCACCCCGTTGAGCACCGCGCGGTGCACGGTGGCGGCGACGATGTCGACCCACGAGGACGCGCCCGGCGTCCGGCTGCGGAAGGCCACCGTGGTGGTGGACCGGAAGGTGTCCGAGCCCGGCTTGCCGCCACCGTCGGTGAGGTCCAGCTCGATCTGGTAGGAGTCGACTTCCAGCAGCACAGCCCGCTGCTGCGCCTCGTCGCGGGTCAGGTTGGGTGCCGCCACTGGTCACCTCGTCTGCCGGCGCCCTCGTGGTCTCGGCGCCGACCTCGTCGGAACGGGGAAGGTGTCGCGTCGGTGAACACGACAGTCGCATCCAATCACGTGGGACCCGGTTAGGTGGACCCCGACCGAGGGAAGAGTCCGGGGACGTCGGTGGTTGGCACGGGTGGAGACCGCAGCGGCGGGCGCCCGCGACCCGCCCGAGCACGAGGAGCACCGCACCATGACCACCAAGGTCGACTTCTACTTCGACCCGGCCTGCCCCTTCGCCTGGATCACCTCGCGGTGGATCCTGGAGGTGGAGCGGCAGCGCGAGATCGACCTGAGCTTCCGGGTGATGAGCCTCTCGGTGCTCAACGAGAACCGGGACCTCGACGGCGGTTACCGCGACCTGCTCGACCGCGCCTGGGGCCCGGTGCGGGTGGCCATCGCCGCCGCCCGCCACCACGGCGAGGAGGTGCTGCGCGACCTGTACACGGCGATGGGCACGCGCATCCACAACGAGGGCAACAAGGACTACGACGAGGTCGTCAAGCTGGCCCTGGAGGACGTGGGCCTGCCCGCGACGCTGGCCGAGGCGGCGCGCTCGACCGAGTACGACGAGGAGCTGCGGGCCAGCCACCACCGGGGCATGGACCCGGTGGGCGAGGACGTCGGCACGCCGACGATCCACATCGACGGCGTGGCGTTCTTCGGGCCGGTGCTGACCAGCATCCCGCGCGGCGAGGACGCGCTGAAGGTGTTCGACGGCGCGGTGGCGCTGGCGTCCTTCCCGCACTTCTTCGAGCTCAAGCGCACCCGGACCGGGGACCTCGACTTCTCGTGAGCCACCGGATGTGACACTCTGAGGCGGAAAACGCCCCAGAGTGTCACAACATCCGGGAGTCCAGTCATGATCGAGGTCGTCAACCCGGCCACCGAAGAGGTCGTCGGCACGGTCCGCGCGGGCACACCCGGTGACGTGGACACCGCCGTCACCAGGGCCGCCGCCGCGTTCCCGGCCTGGGCCGAGACCCCGGCGGAGGAGCGCGCGCGGCTCGCCCGGCGGATCGCCGAGGGACTCGCCGCCCGGACGGGCGAGCTGGCCGCCACCATGACCACCGAGATGGGCACCCCCATCACGTTCGCCACGAAGGTGCAGGTCCCGAACCCGGTCGGGATCGCCAACGGGGTGGCCGACGCGCTGGAGGCGGGCTACTTCGCCGACGTCGAGATCGGCAACTCGCTCGTCCTGCGCGAGCCGATCGGCGTGGTCGGCGCGATCACGCCGTGGAACTTCCCGCTCCAGCAGATGGTCGCCAAGGTCGTGCCCGCGCTCGCGGCGGGCAACACCGTCGTGCTCAAGCCCAGCGAACTCGCCCCGCTCACCGCCGGGCTGCTGGCCGAGGTGCTGACCGCGGCGGGCGTGCCGCACGGCGTGTTCGAGCTGGTCCACGGTGCCGGACCGGTGGTCGGCGAGGCGCTGGTGGCGCACCCGAGGGTCGACGCGGTGTCGTTCACCGGCTCGACCCGGGCCGGGCGGCGGGTGTCCGCGCTGGCCGCCGAGACGGTCAAGCGGGTGGCGCTGGAGCTGGGCGGCAAGTCCGCGAACGTCGTGCTCGACGACGCCGACCTGGCGCGCGCGGTGAAGATCGGCGTGGCCAACGCGTTCATGAACAACGGCCAGGCGTGCAGCGCGTGGACCCGGCTGCTGGTGCCCGCCGACCGGCACGACGAGGCGCTGGAGATCGCGGTCGCCGCCGCCGCCAAGTACGTGCCCGGCGACCCCGCCGACCCGTCGACCCGGCTCGGCCCGGCGGTGTCGGCCGCGCAGCGCGACCGGGTCGTCGGGTACGTCCGGCGCGGTGTCGAGGAGGGCGCGGTGCTCGCCCTGGGCGGCCCGGACGCGCCCACCGAGCGCGGTTTCCACGTCGCGCCGACGGTGTTCGGCAACGTGCGGCCGGACATGGCCATCGCCCAGGAGGAGATCTTCGGGCCGGTGCTGTCCGTGCTGCCCTACACCGACCAGGACGACGCCGTGCGGATCGCCAACTCCACGATCTACGGCCTGGGCGGCGCGGTCTTCTCCGCCGACCCCGAACGCGCCCTGGCCGTGGCCAGGCGCCTGCGCACCGGCCAGGTGGACATCAACGGCGCGGCGTTCAACACCTCGGCCCCGTTCGGCGGCTACCGCCAGTCCGGCAACGGCCGCGAGTTCGGCCGGTTCGGGCTCGACGAGTTCACCGAGGTGAAGTCCGTCCAGCGGTAGCCCGGGTCCCGGCGAGGAGCCGGTCGACGGCCAGGTGAGGCGATCGGGGGCCCGGGAGCTTCCGGGACCCCGATCGCATCCCCCCTTGCGCCGGTGCGCGCTCCGGGTCCGCCCGGCGGGCTGCGCGTCCCCCGACCCGCCGGGTGGGGGGAGGACCTCCGCGTCACGCCCGCCGCTCGTCGCTGGGGAGAACAGCCCCCGGCGCGCACGCGACGCATCCCGTCGACCGGGACGGGTCCGAGCCTGCCGCGTCCGCCCGGCCCGGCATACCGGTGAACTCCGCACAACCGCGACCGGGGGGCGCCCGGGACCCCTAAGCTTCGGCGGGCACCTCCCAGGAGGCGCAAAGGGGGGCGATGACGACCGGACGCGCCCGCGCGGCACTGCCCGCGCCGGTGATCGAACTGGTGGGCCGGGAAGAGCTGGTCGAGGAGACCGTGCAGCGGCTGCTGGACGGCACCCGCATGGTGACGCTGGCCGGGCCGGGCGGCGTGGGCAAGACCGCGCTCGCGCTGGAAGTGGCCCGGCGCTGCCGCGACCGGCACGCCGGCGCCGGCCACGTGGTCGTGGCGTACCTGGGCGACTCCGCGCGCCCCGACGAGCTGCACCGGGAGGTGGTGCGCGCGGTCGGGGTGAACGACCAGTCCTGCGCCGACCCGGTGGACGTGCTGGTGGAGTTCCTGCGGGACAGGGAGCTCCTGCTCGTGCTGGACAACTGCGAGCAGCTCTGGGACGCCGTGGGCGACCTGTGCGCGGTGCTGCTGGCCGAGGCGCCCGGCGTGCGGGTGCTGGCCACCAGCCGGCAGTACCTGGGCATCGCGGGCGAGCACACCGCGCTGGTGCCGCCGCTGTCGGTGCGCGCAGGGGACGCCGCCCGGTCCGACGCGATGTGCCTGCTGCTGAAGCGGGCCGAGGCGGCGGGGCGCCGGATCACCGAGGACGACGACCGGGACGCGCTGGCGGAGCTGGTCGACTGGTCCAGCGGGCTGCCGCTGGTGCTGGAGCTGGTCGCGGTGCGGCTGGGCGGCGGCATGTCGCCCCGGCAGGTCCTGGAGCGGCTGGACGGCGGCCGGCTGCTGGCCACCCGCACCCGCCGGGTCCGGCCGCACCACCGCACGCTGGAGCAGACCCTGGACTGGTCCTACGACCTGTGCTCGCCGGGCCAGCGCCGGCTGCTCGCCCGGGTCTCGGTGTTCGCGGGCGGCTTCGACCTGCGCACCGCCGAGGAGGTCTGCTCCGGCAACGGGATCGCCGAGGACGACGTGCTCGACCTGCTGTCCGACCTGGTCGCCCAGTCCCTGGTGCAGGCCGGTCACGACGGCCGCTACCACCAGCTCCAGCCGCTGCGCGAGTACGGCCAGCGCCGGCTGCGGGCGCTGGGCGAGGAGCAGGAGGTGCGCGACGCGCACAGCGCGTTCTTCCGCGACCTGGCCGGTGAGTTCGCCACCCGCTGGTACTCCCCGGACGAGGTCGCGCTGCTCCAGCGCTGCTACGACGAGATGCCGAACTTCCGGGCCGCGCTGCACCACTGCGCCACCACGCCCGGACTGGCCGGGCTGGGCCTGGCGATGCTGCACGACCTGGCCCGCCTCCGGGTGCAGTTCTTCTTCGCCATGCTGGGCGAGTTCCGGGGCTGGTTCCGCACGCTGCTCGACCTCACGCCCGAGGAGCCCACGCCGGAGCGCATCGGCTCGGCGGTGCTGCTCGGCTGGATCATGCTCTGCCAGGGCTCGCAGCAGGAGGCCGGCGTCGTGCTGGAGGAGCTGCGCGCCCTGGTCGGCGACCGGGACGACGTCGCACCCGCCGTGCTGCTGGAGGGCGCCTACGCCATGCTCGTGGAGGGCCACCCGAGGTGCATCGGGCTGCTGCGCCGCGCGGTCGAGCTGTTCGAGGGGCTGGGCCCGGAGTACGGGGGCGACCGGGGCAACTTCCGGCTCATCTGGGCGCTGGCCGCCGGCTTCTACAGCGACGAGGCCACCGGGATCGCGGCGGCCGAGACCTACCTCGCGGACGCGCGGGCGGCGGGTGCCGAGTGGGCCGTCAGCTGGGCGCTGTGGGCACGCGGCCTGGCCCCGCTGCGGCACGGCTCGCCCGCCGAGGCGGTGACCTGGTTCCGGGCGAGCCTGGAGATCCGGATCGGGCTGCGCGAGCAGTGGGGGAGCACCTGGTCGTCGGAGGCGATCGCGTGGGCGCTGGCCGGCGTCGTGGAGCAGGAGGGCGCGGCGTCCGACCTGCTGGAGACCACCGCCGAGCTGCTCGGCGCGGCGGTGCTGATGCAGACCTCGACCGGTGTGGCGATCGGCGGCCTGCTGCCGTTCCTGCGGGAGCGGGAGAAGGCGCACGCGACCGTCGTGGCCCGGTTGGGCGCGGCCCGCTACCAGCGCGCCTACGACCGGGGCGCGGCGATGACCGACCGGGACGAGGTCTACGCGCTGGCGCTGCGCCCCGAGGTGCGTCGCACCGGGCCGGCCGACGTGGCGCTGGCCGACCTGTCGCGCCGGCAGCGCGAGGTGGCCGTCCTGGTCTCGCGGGGGCACCCCAACCACGAGATCGCCCGGCGGCTGCACCTGTCCGTCTCGACCGTGGAGAACCACCTGACCGCCGTCTTCGCCAAGGTCAACGTGGCCAACCGGGTCGAGCTGGGCACGTGGGTCGGCGCCCAGACCGGGGCCTCCGCCCAGAACGGGTCCCCGGAGCGGAACGGCACCACCCCCGAGGACAGGGGCTGACGCGGTTCCGGCCCTACACCTCGATGAGCGCGGGCGGCTCGCCCAGCGACTCCGACCGCCCCGCCGCCCACCGGTCCGCCGACCACGCCGCCGCCAGCGCGTCCAGCACGTCGTCCACCGCCGGCCCGGCCGGCAGGTCCGCCAGCACGTCCGGCACGTCCACGAAGGCCCGCAGCGCGATCAGCCGCTGCGCGACCCCGCGCGCGGTCCGCTTCGGGTCGACCACCCGGGGGTCGAGCACCCGGAACGTGGTCTCCGGGTGCACCTCGACCACGTTCGCGGGCAGCTCCCGCCGCCACTGGCGGATCTTCGGCACGAGGTGCCACGCCTGCTTGCTGATCGCCTTGCCGTGCGCGGCCCGCGACACCGCGCACGCCTCGGCGTACGTGGCGCAGTCCAGCACCGCCGCGACCGGCGCGAAGAACATCGAGGACCGGGCGGGCCCCAGCAGCTCGCGCGCCCGCACGTCGGACGCGCGGTAGCCCGCCGCCGGTGACCTCAACGGCATGTCCACGCCCACGGCGGCGCACCCGGTGGTCAGCGCGACCACCTCGTCCGCCGAGCCGACCCGGTGCCACCGCACGTCCGACCGGGACGCCACCAGCGCCACCACCCACCCGCCGGGCGTGCCGTCGACGCCGGCGATCACGCCCGCAGCACCCCGTCCACCAGGCGCGGCACGGCGGTGCTCACGTCCACCTGCGAGGCCAGCGCCACGTCCGCGCCGTGCCCGCCCGCGATCAGCTCGCGCCCGGACACGCAGCCGGCCAGCACGTCCCCCACCGAGGACCGCGCGAACACCTCCGCCGCCACGACCGCTTCGACCGAAGCCGCCCCGTACCCGAGCAGCGAGGCCAGCACCGCGCCCGCGCCGAGCAGGTCCTCCACCGCCGGCCGCAGCGGGCCCCGGTGCGCGTTGGCGGGGCTGTTGACGTGCACGCCCCAGCGCTCGCCCGCCGCGACCACCCCGATCGGCCCGCCCCGGGCCAGCTCGCGGGCCGCCGTGGCGACCGCGCGGGCGTTGCGCAGGCACCCCGCCACGACCAGCGACTCGGTGGCCCCCGCCAGGTCGCACAGCGTCGCCCCGTTGGGTGAGGGCAGCTCCAGTTCGGTGCCCGCCGGCAGTTCCACCAGCGACGACGGCCGCAGCGTCCACGCGGGGTCGGCGGGCACGGCCGCGCGCGCCCGGTCCGACCAGCGCACCGGCCGCACCGAGCCGCCGCGCCCGACAACGATGTCGGCGGCCGTGCTGAAGGACAGCACGTCCACGACCACCACCACGGCGCACAGCCCGCCGAGTGCGGCGACGCCCTCGTCGCCCCATTCCAGCCGCAGCTGGTATCCCTCTTGACCGAACACCCGCGCAAGGATGGCAGACTTCCCGGACGTGCGTGTTTACCTGGGATCCGACCATGCGGGCTTCGAGCTGAAGGCCCACCTCGCGAAGCACCTGACCGAAGCCGGCCACGACGTGGTCGACGTCGGGCCGGGGGTCTACGACGCGGAGGACGACTACCCGCCGTTCTGCATCGAGGCGGCCCGCCGCGTGGTGGCCGACGAGGGCAGCCTGGGCGTCGTGATCGGCGGCTCCGGCAACGGCGAGCAGATCGCCGCCAACAAGGTGCCCGGCGCGCGGGCCGCGCTGGCCTACAGCGTGCAGACCGCGCAGTTGGCGCGAGAGCACAACAACGCCCAGCTCATCGGCGTGGGCGCGCGGATGCACTCCGCCGAGGAGGCGACCGCGATCGTCGAGGCGTTCCTGTCCACCCCGTTCTCCGACCAGCCCCGGCACGCCCGCCGGATCTCGATCCTGAGCGACTACGAGCGCACCGGCGAGGCACCGGAACTGCCCTGATGATCCGGCAGTTGCTGTTCGAGGACCTGGACGGGGTGTTCGCGCCCGACCCGGAGACGGTGATCGACGCCGCGTCGGCGGACCCCCGGTACCTGGAGCGGGTGCCGGGGCTGATCGCGCTGCTGACCGCCGAGGGGACCGAGCGCTACCACTGCTTCCTGGCGGTGCAGGCGCTCGCGTCCTGGGGCTGCGACCGGGTCTACCCGGTGGTGGTGGCCGCCGCCGAGGCCGGCCGCCGGGTGCCGTGGCTGGGCGTGGTGCGCGACCAGGCCGGCCGGGACCGGACGTTCCCGGAGCTGGCGGGTGCCGTCGCCGAGGGCCGCCGGCACACCTCGGGCACCGCCGCCGAGGCGGCCCGGGTCGAGGCGCTCACCGCGCTGGTCGGGCTGGGCGACGAGCTGTTCTTCGACTGGCAGCTCGCCCACGCGGCGGACGAGCCGGCGGCGGCCGACGCGCTGGCCGCCACCGTGGCGCGCGGCCTGGACCGGGTGGACGAGCCGGACTTCGACCGCGTGCTCCAGCTCGCCGGGCTGTGCGCGGTGCTCGGCCGCCACGACCGCGAGCGCGCGGTGCCGCTCGCACAGCGCCTGCTGAGCGCGGACGCCCGGCTCAGCGTGCGCATCCACCTGCGCGAGGTGGTGGCGATCGGTGCCTGAAGGACACACCCTGCACCGGCTCGCCCGGCTGCACCAGCGCCGGTACGCGGGCTCGGCCGTCGAGGTCACCAGCCCGCAGGGCCGGTTCCCGGCGGCCGAGGTGGACGGCCGGGTGCTGCTGCGCGCCGAGGCGCACGGCAAGCACCTGTTCCACGTCTACGGCCCGGACGCCACCGTGCACGTCCACCTCGGCCTCTACGGCACGTTCACCGAGCACCCGCACCCGGTCACCGAGCCGGTCGGCCAGGTCCGGATGCGCGTGGTCGGCCCGACGCACTGGACGGACCTGCGCGGCCCCACCCGGTGCGAGGTGCTGACCGACGGCGAGGTGGCCGCGCTGCGCGGTCGGCTCGGCCCCGACCCGCTGCGCCGCGACGCGCGACCGGGCCTGGTGTTCGCCCGGGTCGCCGCGTCCCGCAGGTCGATCGGCGTGCTGCTGATGGACCAGGCGGTGATCGCGGGCGTCGGCAACGTCTACCGGGCCGAGGTGCTGTTCCGCCACGGCCTGCACCCGCTGACGCCGGGCCACCGGGTCGACCGGGCCCTGTGGGACGCGATCTGGGCCGACCTGGTGCTGCTGATGCGCGACGGCGTGAAGGTCGGCCGCATCGACACCGTGCGCCCCGAGCACCTGCCCGCCGCCACCGGCCGCGCCCCGCGCGAGGACCGGCACGGCGGCGAGGTCTACGTCTACCGGCGCACCGGGCTGCCGTGCCTGGTGTGCGGCACGCCCGTGGCGATGGCCGTCCTGGCCGCCCGCAACCTGTACTGGTGCCCCGTCTGCCAGCCGGAGTAACTCCCCGTTCCCCCTGAACCCGGAACCTCCCGCCCCCGAACCAGGGGCGAGGCGGAGGGAGACTGGGATGAGCGGCGACGACGGGAGCCGGCACCACCGGGGACGGCCGACCGCGCCGTGGCGGCCCCGGCGGTGGCCGGCCTCGCCGGAGGCGGCGGGCGCGCTGCGGACCTGGCTCGACCACCACGACGAGGGCTTCTTCGGCGTCGACCTCGACCTGCGGGACGCGGACCTGTCCGGCGGCCCGTTCGTCGAGTCCTGGTTCAGCGGTGCCGACCTGTGCGGCGCGGACCTGCGGGGGGCCGTGCTCCGGGAGTCCCACTGCGAGCAGGCCGCGTTCGTCGGCGCGGACCTCACCGGCGCCACGCTGGTGCGGGCGTGCCTGCTCGACGCCCGGTTGGGCCGGGCCGTGCTGACCGGTGCCGACCTCACCCGCGCCGACCTGACCGGCGCGACCGTGGACGAGACGTCGCTGCGGGGTGCGAAGCTGTGCGGCGCCGCGGTGCGCGGCATGTCCGGCTCGGTGCGCGGGCCGGTCGAGGTCGAACCCGGCGCGCGGCTCGACGGCCTCGACCTGGAGCTGTGGTTCGCCCTGCGCGGGGCCGACGTGTCGGTGCCGGGAACCGCCGGCTGATCGTCCCGTCCAAGCTAACGCACATCGGTCCGAGAACGATCAGCCGGCAGGAGAAGGGGGCGTGGGGTGACCGATCCCGTGTTCGGCGGCGACGAAGTCCGCACGGAGCAGGAGATCGCCCGGTGGGTGGCGGGCGTGGCGGCGAAAGCCGAGAAGTACCAGGAGATGAGCAGGCAGGTCGCGGAGGTCGCGGTGGCCGAGGTGTCCAAGGACGGGCTGGTGCGGCTCAGCGTCGGCGCGTCCGGCGCGCTCCAGGACATCGAGATCTCCGACAAGGCGCGCGAGGTGTCCGGCGCGACGCTCGCCGCGTCGATCATGACGACCATGCGCCGCGCGCAGTCCCGGATCGCCGGCCGGGTCTCCGAGATCGTGACGGCGGTCGGCGTGGAGGAGCCGGGAACCGCCGACGCGCTGGTCTCGTCCTACCGGCAGCGTTTCCCCGAACCTTCGTCCGACACCCCACCGTGGGCGGACCAGGTGCGGCCGACCACGCCGCCGGCCAGCCGGCGGCCCGTCCAGGACGACGAGGACTGGGACGGTCCTTCCGTCACCGAGTAGGGGGTTTGCGTGAACCAGGGTTACCAGGTCCTTGTCGAGGAGTTACGCGGCCACGCCGACCGACTGCGCGGCGTGGAGGACCAGCTCGCCCAGGCCGTCGACGCGGCCCGGCAGGTCAGCCTGTCCGGTCGGGCGTACGGCAAGACGTGCATGATGTTGCCGCCGATGATGACCTTCATCGCCAGGGCGGGCGTCCAGGCGCTGACCGAGGTCGCCGCGTCGGTCGGGGAGACCGTGCAGACGGTGAAGCGGACCGCGACCGACTACGAGACCGTCGAGCAGGGCAACGCCCAGGCGCTGCGCGGGGGCGGCAGATGAACAACCCGCTGGTCGCGGAGCGCCAGGACTCGACCCGCAGCTACACCGGCGCAGGCCCGATCGAAGCTGCCGTCGAACTCCAGCAGGCGTTCGCCGACGGCACCTGGGTCGACCAGGGCCTGGCCCTGGCGGGCGGCGGGCTGGAAGCGCTCGCGTTCGTGCTCGACCCGCTCGGGTCGCTGGTCGCCACCGCCGTGTCGTGGCTCATCGAGCACGTCGGCCCGCTGCGCGACTCGTTGAACTGGCTCGCCGGCGACGCCGACCAGATCGCCGCCTACTCCCAGACGTGGAACAACGTCGCGCAGGCCGTCACCAAGGCCAACGAGGACCTCGTCGCCGAGGTCAACCGGGGTGCGGCCGGCTGGACCGGTGCCGCCGCCGACGCCTACCGGGGCTCGATCACCAGCCAGTCGTCGCACATCACCGCCGCCGCGCGGTGCGCCGGGATCATCGGCACCGTGGTCGAGGTGTCCGGCGTGCTGGTCGGCACCGTGCGCGGGATCGTCCGCGACATCATCGCCGAGTGCGTGGCCACGCTGATCGCGCGCCTCCCGCTGTGGCTGGCCGAGGAGGCCGTCACGCTCGGCTTCGCCACCGCGCACGTGGTCTCGGCCGTCATGGCGGTCATCGCCAACTTCGTGAAGAAGATCGGCCAGAAGATCGCCAAGCTCATGCGGTCGATCGCCAAGCTGCGGCCGCTGCTGTCGCGGCTGGACGAGATCTGGGAGCTGATCAAGAAGGGCCTCAAGGCGCTGCGGAAGGGGGATGCCCCCGGCGGTCCGCCGAAGTCACCCGACCCGGTGAAGAAGCCCGGCAACTCCGCCGTCGAGCCGCATGGCGACCCGGGCGGAAAGCCGCCACCGGCCAAGCAGGGCGGCGACCCGCCCGCGTCGAAACCGCCGGAGACCCACGGCGACAACGGCACCCCGCCGCCGACCCGGCAGGGCGGCGAAGCCCCGCCCACCTCGAAGCCGCCGGAGACGCAGGGCGGTGACACCGGCGGCACCACGACCACGTCCGGCACGACCGGCGGCTCCGTGGACACCCCGACCAGGCCGACCGGCGGCGACACCCACCAGTCCGGCTCCACCCCGCCTGCCACCCCGCCGGCGGACGGCAGCGGCGGCGGCTCGAACAAGCCGCCGGGCGACACCACCCCGCCGCCGACCCCGGGCGACCCGAACCCGCACCCGCTGGGCCGCCGCCCCGTCGACCCGAAGCAGCCGCACCCGGAGCTGACCCCCGCCGAGAAGGCGGCGCTCGACAAGCACCTCAAGGAGCTGGAGGGCAAGAACTCCGAGCGGTTCAAGGAGTTGGAGAAGGACCCGGACCACAACGGCAAGCCCCGCGACTCCTCCCGCGACGAGGCCCGGATCGCGCTCGACCTCGAACAGCGCGGTTACGGCCCGTTCGAGCGCCCGACCGGCCCGGACGGCAAGCTCCTGTCCAACAAGGGTGACTTCGTCGACGCCAACGGGCAGCTCTGGGACGCCAAGAGCATCAACTCGGACTGGCCGCCGAGCGTGGCCGAGGACGTCCGGAACGGGCCGTACCGCAACGGGTACACGGAGTCCTGGCTGGAAAGGGTCGTCGAGGTGCAGTTCTCCAAGCAGCGTAACGTCATCCTGGACACGCGAAACGCCAACGCGGCCGACATCGAGAGCGTGCGGGCCCTGGTGGAGAGGAAGGGCTGGGGTGACCGAATCATCTTCTACCCGTGACCCGTGGCAGCCCCTGCGCTGGCCCGACGCGCCCGAGGCGGTCGCCGCCCTGCGCCGGTGGCTCGCCGACCCGGAGCAGCCGCTCTACGCGATGGACGTGGACCTGCGCGGCGCGGACCTGTCCGGCGGACCGTTCGTGGACGGGTGGCTGTCCCGCGCCAACCTGGCCGACGCGGTGCTGCGCGGCATCGAGCTGTGGGGGGCGCACTGCGAGGGAACCCGGTTCATCCGGGCCAACCTCGTGGACGCCGACCTGGTCCGGGCCGTCCTGCACGAGGCGAGCTTCGTGCGGGCGAGCCTCATCGGCGCGAACCTGACCAAGGCCGACGCCATGGACGCCCGGTTCACCGAAGCCGACCTGCGCCGCGCGAACCTCGGCGACGCGATCTTCAACGGAGCCGACTTCACCCGTGCCGACCTGTCCGGCACGTCCGTGGTCACCACGTCGTTCCGGGACGCCGTGCTGGTCGACGCCACCGTGTCCGGCATGACCGGCACCGTCCTCGGCCCGACCGAGGTGGTTCCCGGGCTCAAGCTGGACGGCGCGGAACTGGAGCAGTGGTTCGGGGCGCGGGGCGCGGCGGTGTCCGTGCTGCGCACCGAGTCCGTCTGACCCCGTGACGACGAGAGGGGCCGTCCGACACCGGACGGCCCCTCTCGCGCGTGCTCGGTCAGAAGTCGAAACCGCCGCCGAAGTCGCCGCCGCCCCAGTCGCCGCCGCCGAAGTCGCCCCCGGCGAAGTCGCCGCCGCCGTCACCGCCGGCGTCACCGCCGTCCGAGGCCGCGCCGTCGGCGTACCCGTCGGCGTAGGCGTCGGCCGCCGCGACACCGGCCATTCCCGAGAACATCGCGTTGAACAGCAGGAACGAGCCCACGCCCCACGCGCCGGCGACCAGCGCGGGCTTCCACCACGGCTCGCTGTACCAGCCCTGCGGCACCGGGCGGCCCGCCACCACGCCACCGGGGTAGTAGTGCGGCGTGCCCGCGCCCGGACGCGGCGACGCCGCGTAGTCGTGACCCTCGACGCTCACCCGGCGGTCCTCGGTCACCTGCCCCGCGCGGCCCTGGCCGGTCAGGTCCGGCAGCTCCGGACCCGGGTCGATGCCCATCGCGGTGCGCGCCGCGCGGACGTAGTACAGGCCCTCCATCGCGGTCTGCGTGACCAGCCTGCACTGCTCAGTGGTCTTGGCCTGCTCCATCTGCGACCCGGCGGCGGTGAACCGCTCGGACGCGTCCGCCAGCGCCTGGCTGGACGCCACGTCCGTGCCGGTCAGGCTCATCACCTGGCCGCCCAGCCGCTCCACCCAGCGCCGGGCGTCGGCCTGGGCGTCCTCCAGGGCCCGCTCCCGGGCGGCGGCCCGGGTCTTGGCCAGGTACCAGGCACCGCCCGCGACCAGGACGATCAGTACGAGCACCACGATGGCGGCGTTCACGGCGGTCCTCCCGGACGTGCGACGGCGTTGCTGTCAAGTGAACGCACCGAACCCGGTCAGCGGTTCCCGAACCGGTCAGAACACCTCCGGGCAGTGTGGCTCCCGGTCGCCCAGGAACGCATGTGACAGGCCGTTCAGGGCACCCGGTGTGAGTTCGCGCACCCGCTGGCCCCGGGCCAGCGTCGTCAGGCGCGTACCGCCCAGGAACGCGGCACCGAGCGCCTCCACGTCCAGCGCCACGTCCGGGTCGTCGTCCACCCGCCGCACGGACGCCTCACCGCCCGACGCGGTGAACCGCCACCGGCCCCCGTTCCACGGGCAGAACGCGTCCCGCACCTCCAGCACCACGTCGACGTCGGACTGGTAGCGGCGCAGCGACAGCGCCCGCTCCACGTCCACCAGCCGCACCCACAACGCGTCGGTGCGCGACCGCAGCGCCAGCCGCGCGTCGGCCAGCAGGTGCACGACGGGGTCGTCCGGGTCGGTGAAGGACTTCAGCTCGCCGATGTGGTCGAGGTCCAACAGGTAGCGGTAGAGCGCCGCGTACGCCTCGTCGGTCTCGGCGACGAGCGTGCGCACGTGCAGCTCGCTGCGCGGACCCCGTTCCACCCAGTTCGACTTGACCCGGTAGACCGCGAAGCCGCGCGGGTGCAGCACGTAGTGGTAGGAGGAAAGCCCGTCGCGGTCGTCCTCCTGGTCGGCGAGGTGGTGGTCCCAGTGCGCGTCGGTCCGGCTCAGCCAGCCCACCCGGGTCGGCCGCAGCCGCTCGTAGACCTCCTTGAGCCACGGCATCGCCTCGGCGGCCGAGACCTCGCGGACGCGCTCGCCGTCGACCTCCACACCCGCCCGGAACGCCGCGCCGCGCGGCACGTCGAGGCGGGCGAACTCGGAGCCCAGGCCGTAGCCGTACCGGGGGTAGATCCCCGCCTCGGACGCCCAGAGCGCGGCGAACGCCTCCCGCCGCTCCTCGTGCAGCCCGTGCAACTGGGCGGTCATCAGCCGGGTGAGCACGCCGCGCCGGCGGTGCCCCGGTTTGACGCCCACGGACGTGACGGCGGCGACCGGCTGCGGGCCGTTGCCGGGCACCGTCATGTGCCGGGTCTGGATGCCGCCGCCGCCGACCATCTCGTCGCCGTCGAAGACCGCGTGGTGGCGTTCGGGCTCGAACATGCCACGCCACCGTTCGAGTTCGTCCTCCTTCACGTCGTCCAGGAACGACTGGTCCACCATCCGCTGGAAGGAGCGCAGTTCGTCGGAGCGGAGGGTGCGGAGGGTCAGTGCCATGCGGTCTGTCATACGCCCTTCGACCAGCCGGGCGCGATCCTTTTAGGGGTGTCGCCGGGCGTGCGCGCTCGGACATGCTGCGCCGATGGACGCACAAGCGCTCGGCAGCGCCCTGCGGGCCGAGGCGGCGGCGCTGGCCGTCGCGGCGGACCTCGTACCGGGGGACCGGAAGGTGCCCGGCTGCCCCGGCCTGACCGTGACCGGGCTCGTGCGGCACGTCGGCTCCGTGCACCGCCTGGTGACCAGGTGGGTGACCCGGGGGAGCCGGCCGACCGACCCGCCCGGGGCGGTCGGCGGCGCGCAGTCGCCCAACGGCGCGGACCCCGTCGACTGGTACCGGGTGGGCGCGGCGTCGCTGATCGCCGTCCTGGACCCGGCACGTGCCGCGCAGCCGGCCGCGACCTGGTGCCCGTGGGACCGCACGGTCGGGTTCTGGCTGCGGCGGATGGCGCACGAGACCGCCGTGCACCGGGTGGACGCGCAGGCCGCAGCGGGCCTGTCCGCGCCGCTGGACCCCGCGCTGGCCGTGGACGGCGTGGACGAGGTGCTGACCCTGTGGCTGGGCTGCCACCTCCCGCCCGCCGCGAACACCGGCGGACGGGCCGTGACGCTGCGCGTGCCCGGCCGGGAGTGGACCGTGTCACTGCACGAGCGCGTGGTCGACTACTGCCCGTACACCGACCCGGCGGCCGTCGTGACCGGCTCGGCGTCGGCGGTGGACCTGTGGCTCTGGGGACGTGCACCGCTGTCGGAACTGTCCGTGGAAGGCGACGACGAGGTCGTGCACGCCTTACGCGCCGCCGTCGCCGCCGTGACCGGGTGACGCCGGTTGGGCCTATCCGGGCGGCCAGGTCAGCGAACGCCCACCGAGCACGTGGCAGTGCACGTGGAACACCGTCTGCCCGCCGTCACGCCCGGTGTTGAACACCAGCCGGTAGCCGTCCTCGGCGATCCCCTCGCCCTTCGCCACGTGGTGCGCGGCCTGGAGCACCGCGCCCGCCGTGACCGGGTCGAGGTCGCCGACGGCGCGGTGGTGGACCTTGGGGATGACGAGCACGTGCGTGGGCGCCTGCGGGTTGATGTCGTGGAAGGCGAGCACGGAATCCGTCTCGTGCACGACGCGAGCCGGCACGGAGCCCGCAACGATGCGGCAGAAGAGACAATCGTCGGTCACAACGGCATCGTAGGGCGCACACTGTGCCGATGACGCGCACGAAGCTCCGGGTCCTCCTGAGATGCCTGGTGACCTTCTCCATCGGCTTTCTCATGGTGCTGCTGGCAGTCCGCTTCGGCGAAGCCCTCTGGCGAGCCGTCACCTCCTACGGCCGCTGACGCCCTTCTCGCGTCCCCTCTCTCGCGCCGCCTCCTCCCCTTCACGCCGCGATCTCACGGGCTCTCCGCACCGTTCCCGTCGTCCGGCCCCTTCACGAAGCAGAACTCGTTGCCCTCCGGGTCGTGGACGACCTGGAAGCTGCCCTGCTCATCGGTGACGATCGATCCCGAAGCCGTCGCCCCCAACCCGACGGCGGTCGCAGTCGCGGCCGGGATGTCGTCGACCGCGACGTCGAGGTGCAGCCGGTTCTTCACGGTCTTGCCCTCGGGGACGGGCTGGAAGGCGATCCTCGGCCACCCCGGCGGTTCGACGTGGGACCACCCCCGCGCCCGGTCCACGGCCGTGCCACCGAGCAGCGCGGCCCAGAACCGCGCCAACGCGGCCGGTTCCCGGCAGTCCACCACGATCTGATCGAGTCGCATGGTCACATCATGTGCGACCACACCCCGTCCCGACACCGTGCCCCGGCCCGACACCGTGCCCTGCCCAGACGCCGGGTCGCGGGCCGCTCCGGCGTCAACGGGGCGCGTACATGATCACCACGACGCCGACCAGGCACACCGCCGCACCCACGAGATCCCACCGGTCGGGCCGGAACCCGTCGAAGACCACGCCCCACGCCAGCGACCCGGCCACGAACACCCCTCCGTACGCGGCGAGGATGCGCCCGAAGTCGGCGTCGGGCTGGAGGGTGGCCACGAACCCGTAGGCGCCGAGCGCGATCACGCCCAGCCCGACCCACCACCACCCGCGCTGCTCGCGCACGCCCTGCCAGACCAGCCAGGCACCACCGATCTCGGCGACGGCGGCGAGCACGAACAGCAGGACGGACCGCAGGACTCCCATGGGCGGCAACCCTAAGCGGGCATCGCTTTCACCAACTGCGCGCTGCGCCCGAAGATGAACCACCCCAGGCTGCCCAACAGCGGGAACCCGACGATCACCACGAGCCAGAGGAACTTCCCGCCGCCGGTGAGCCGGTCCTGGCGCATGACGGAAACGAACGCCGCCACCCAGAGGGCCACCTGGAGCAACGCCGTCAACACCAGGAACACCGCGATCGTCACGCTGGTCGAATCGGCGGTGTCCTGGGCGAGAACCGTGATCATGGCGTTCAACCTAGGAGCCGAAAGCCCCACCCCCGCCCCGAACCACCCGGACGTGTGACTAAACCCGAGCCACCCGTCCATCCACAGTGGACCACAGGCAGTCCCTCCTGTGCCTCCAGAAGACCCCCGCTCATGCCTTCGCACAGCCCCGGAATTGTCGGTGCCCGGTGCTAGCTTGCGCCCATGATCGAAAAGGCTCACGGCGTGGCGCTGACCAGGCGGGCGATCGAGTCCGTCCGGACCGACCCGGGCAGGTCGATGTACGACTTCATCAAGGTGCCGTGGGTCGAGGGCGGAATTCCCAGCCCGATGCCGGAGGAGGCGCTGGAGGGAGCGAGGTTCCCGTCCGGCAGGCCGCTGTCGCCGAGCCTGCGCGAGTGGCTGGCGTACGACACGAGCCTGTTCCGCCGCCACGGCTGGTTCGCCCCCGACGGCACCTTCACCCCGCGCCCCCTGGACCGCCTGGCGGCTGATGAGTTGGGCGAGTTCTGGGGCGAGTGCTACACGTCGGTGGCCGCCCAGTTCCCCGAGTGCTTCCTGCTGCCCGGGGGCTCGGACTCGCGGCGCGTGCTGGCGGTGGGCGAACCCGACACGATCGGCGAGTACCCGGTGCTGGCCCTGGACGTGGACGACATGCCGTTCGTCGGCGTGATGTACCCGGGCTTCGACGTCTACGCGGCCACCGAGGCCGGTGTGATCGACCACGACTTCGAGAGCTACCTGGACCTGTTCGAGGACCGGACGTACGCCCCCCGAATGCGCGAACACGCCAACCACTACTTCGCCGGAGCCGAGTGCTACGAGCACTTCTTCTAACCCGAAGTCCCACCCTCTTTCGGAGCCCATTCGGTCACCGCTCACATCGCTAGCGGTCGACGCGTGGTCGCAGGGGACAGGCGGAGTCATGGCGGGATCGACCTGTCCCCTGCGATTCGCTGACCGGTCGCCGCATTCGGGGGGAGGGGGGCTTTCCGGTCGTGCTCAGCCTAGCGGTGTGTTCGGTGTGCACGTCAAGCGCAGCGTGCACCCAACCGGGTGGAACTTGCCCAACTCGTGCGTCACACGCTCGCCATCAAGCCGGACGCGACACTCCACGGTCCACTGTGGAGGGGTTCTCCTCCAGGTGGTCGAGCTGCCCTCGGCACGTAGGCATGAGGGCGCCGTTGACCTACCAAGTCGCGATCAACGAGCGTGACCGGGAGGTCGCCGCGAAGCTCGGCAACAGGGTGAAGGCGGCGTAAAGGCGCACGACCCATGGCACGCCAATCGTACGACGGGGTCTCGGGGTACTGCGGCAGTGTCGGCCTGGCGGGTGGGCACCGCCGTTGACCTGCAAGGGAAGCGCGAGAGCGGGTGGCGGGAATCGAACCCGCATGACCAGCTTGGAAGGTCTGGCAACGATCACGCCCCTGGTCATTCGGTCCACTGACCTGCGCTGATGCAGTCCCCTGACCGTTCATGTCCACGATTTACCGCTGTGGCCCTTGGGTTATGGCACGCGAGTAACACGGCGCGGTGACTCGGCGCGGGGCAGGTTCATGACGAGTGGTTGCGCTGATCGGGGCATGGGAGCAGTTACCTTCTCGCACATTCGTTCGATGTCGAGTGAAGTGTTAACAAGATGTGGTGGGGTGCGCCCTGTAAGGCACTACATGTGGGGGTAGTCGGGCGTGTCGCGCCAGAACTTTACGCGGACTTGATGTACGCTGCCTCACAGCAAGCATGAGAAGACCCCGACCGGGGTCGATGCCTCGATCGGGGTCCAATGCGTTGGTCGCGCAAGGACACCGTAACAAGGCCACGCCGAACGGCAACAGGGCCGTCCGACTGGTGAGAGGCATCCGGCTTGCTCTGCAAGGAATGGAGCCTTTCCATGGCGCGCAAGACCTTGCCTCCGGGCACGCCTGCCCCCTCGTCCGGCCAGTACAAGGTGCCGGGCAGCAAGACGGAGATCACCGCGATCGCAGGCAAGCCGCTCCCGCCCACTCCTTCGAAGGGGCAGGGCTACGTCCAGGTTGACAGGACGAAGCACAAGAACGGCTGAGACTGGTTGACGGTTGGCCGGGGAGTTTGGACCTCGGTCAACCGTCCCACTCCTTACTGTTGCCGAAGGTGCTGAGCGATAGGCAGGGCCGCCTTCTTTGGGTTGCGGAAAGGTCTTGAATGAATATGGTCAGAAAAATGACTCCAGCACAGTTTCGGGCTGCTGTGCAGAAGGCTCAGCGGGATCACAAGCGCGCAGTTGACAACTTCAATCAGCAAGCGCGCAAGCACAACGCCGCGGTTAAAAAAGCTGTTTCCGACTATAATCGTGATGTGCGCAACTAAAACTCCAAGGTGCGCGCGCACAACCAGTAGGTCCAAAATCAGCGGAGTCGAATTAATCGTGAGATCTCACGGCTTAACTCTCGTCCTGTAGCGCATTCTTTTGTGGCGTACCGTGAGTCGACTACCACCTTGGTCGAGGCATACAGCTCCGTGGAGTCTAACCTCGCATACGGACCTGTTTCGCCAGCCGCTCAGCGGTTTATCGACCTGGCGAGCGATGAAACTGCTAACAGTGTGTATTTGGTCAACGCACTAGATGGCGATGGGGAGCCTGAGGATGACGTAACGGAGGATGAACTCTGTGCTCCTTCGCTGATAGTGGAGTTGGCGACCTTCGGGCAGGATCTTGTCGGCAGGTGGACGGGTGCACTCTATGCACTCAGTCCGCATAACCCCGACGCGGCCAGGCACTTCTGTACCAGTACGCGTGAAGTGATCATCACAATGTTGGATAGCTCGGCTCCGGATTCGGAAGTCAAGCGAGAGGTGCCTAATTGCGATGTGACAGATGCGGGTGCGCCGACTCGTAGATCTAAGATCGGCTACCTGCTCCGCAGGCATGGAGTCGCAGAGGAGGGGATCGCCAATCTCGTTGATGCAGACGTCAAGAATTTGTTGACGCTATTTCGGACGTTCAATGAGGGTGCCCATGGACATGCGGGTCAATTTACAATAACGGAACTGTCCGGGATTCGGACGCGCGTCGAGGCGGCGATTGCTTTCATCCACCAGGTAGTCACCGCTCCGACTGTAATCTAACTGTTGAGGATCATTTGTATTGTTGCCACCTGCGATCGTGGCACTTTTCTTTGGCAAGGCGGCGGAGCCGTCGCGGCAGCCGATCGCCGTGCCTAGCGCTGTCAGGTCTGTGACCGCGCGATCGTCGGACCTTGGACGCTGGAAGCAGCTCCAGCCCAAGTGCGATACCTCTGCGCGTCGCCACCCGGCCACGTGTACCGACTCCGCGCACGGCCGCTGGGCGGAGCGGAGCGGGAGCCCGGCGTGCCGGGATGCGGGGAGTCGGTGCCAACGTGCGCCGAGACTGGCCGCGCGCCGCCGCAGGCGGCGTGCGCCTTGATCCCATAAAGCTGAATTCGGCAGTGCACAGGGTGGCCTGTCCTCGTGCGGTTGGCGTGGTGGGTACGCCATAGGCTGTGAACGTGGACCTTGTGGCTAGGGCCTACTTGGTGGCGGGCGAGGTGTTGAAGGACGCGGTGCCTCGGCGGTGGGTGCATGTGCTGGGGGTTGCAAAGCAGGCTCGGCGAGCGGGCCTGCTGTTCGAGGGGGACGACCTCGATGTGTTGATCGCGTCCGCCGTGTTGCACGACGTTGGGTACGGGCCGGCTGCCGTCCGGACTGGGTTCCATCCTCTAGATGGGGCGCTGTACCTCGCTGAGCTGGGGGTACCTGAGCGGGTGTGTGGGTTGGTTGCTCACCACTCGTGCGCTTACCGGGAGGCGTCGCTGCGGGGGTTGTCGTCTGAGCTGGCGGCCTGGGTGGATGAGGGCACGGCCGTTCGGGACGCCCTGTGGTGGGCCGACATGACGACCGGGCCGGATGGTGAGCTGGTCGACGTTGGCCTGCGGATCGCTGAGATCGAGCAGCGGTACGGGCCGGATGACCTGATTACGCGGTTCATCCGGGAGGCTCGGCCGGAGCTGCTAGCGGCTGTTGAACGGACTGAGGTTCGGTTGCGCGAGGCTCAGGTGAAGTAAGGGTCGCGGTCGTCGGTCAGGCCGTGAACGATGCGCAGCCGGATGGACGGGTGGATGTCGAGGTCGTCCAGGTCGGTGGGCTCCGCCCAGAGGACTTCCTTGGACTCGTCGCTGGTGCGCGGTTCGCCGCTGAGGGGGCGGGCGCGGAAGCAGAGCGAGAATTCCTGGCGGACCTCGCCGTCGTCGTAGGCGATGACGTGGGCAGGGTTGGAGTAGATGCCGACCAGCGTCGTGACCTCGACGTGGATGCCGGTCTCTTCCTCGACCTCGCGGACGACTGCCTCCGCCACGGTCTCGCCTGGCTCCTGGCCGCCGCCGGGGATGGCGTACTTGTCGTTGTCCGTTCGCCGAATCATCAGGATGCGGCCGGCCTGGTCGCGGACTACCGCGCTGACGGCGACTCGGATGCTGGTGGCCTTCGGCGCGTTCGGGTCGTTGAGGTGGTCGGTGCGGCTCACAGGTCTGACTCTGTCAGAACGTTGCTCGCTTCGCTGATGACCAGACCGCCTCCATGCTCTCCGAGTACGTCTCGAACAAGTCGCCGGCGGACAGGCGTCGCAGGTGAAGGGCTGGGGCGTGGGCACCGGGGAAGCCGTACACGTGCGTGTTGACGATCATCTCGTCATCGAAGCGGAACACCGAGTTATAGAGGGTCGTCTTGTGCAGGCGCACGTCGATGCCTGGCACGTCGGTCAGCGGGCGGACGAACGCCAAGGCGTTGCGGATGCGGGCCGCGACCGTGCCCTTGCCCAACTGTTCCTCCTCGCTGCGCTTGGCCGCCTCACGGGCTGCCGGGTCGCCGAACAGCAGGCGGACCTTCGCGCCGACCTCCGCCTTACGTCGCAGCTCCTTGGCGAACGTCGGTCGCTCGACCAGGAACAGGGCCGCCAGGGATAGCACGTCGATGTGCTCGGTCGCGTCGTTGAGCAAGCGGTCCCACACCTCCGCCGGAACGTTGTTGCGGTGCGGGTACACCTTGACGACCTCTGACTCCGCGATCTCGGCCTTGCGTTCGAGGGCGACGGCGTCCGGCCACAGGTAATTCTCCGTTTCCCTCACCATCGACGCGATTGCGTGGCGGTGCCGAGGGTATGGAACTCGACCCTTGGTGATCCACCGTTCGACGGTCTTCGGGTCCACGCCGGTCGCGCGTGCGACGTGGTCGAGGTCAAGTCCGTTGCGCAGCAACGCTTCTCGTAGTCGCTCGTTCGCCACTCGCACCCCCGTTGAGACGACTTGGGACGTCTTGAGGCTAGCAAGGACGTCCTCAGAAGTCCCGCTATGCGGTGCTTGCGTCCTCGTTTTCAGCCGAAAGTGATCAGTGTGGGAATTCGGGCGACGGGTCCGGAGAGCCCTGGACCCGGAAGGACGGCGAGCATGGCACACGACGCACGACCGGTGGTGAACGAAGCAGCGGCCGGCATGGGTCGACGTACCGCCAAGGTTGCGTGACCGCGTGGTGCAAGACCTCGTGCGGCTGCACGTGACGGCAGGCGTGCCGATCAGGGTCACGCCCTTGGCTTTCGCGGGCCGCATCGAACTGCGGTTCGGCAACGCGTTCCCGGCGGTCCTGGTCATTGATCACGACGCCACGCCTCGGCTCACCGACGCGATTGCCACCGGGCTCCGCGCTCTCGACAACACGGGTGGCCAGGCCACCACGGGCCACAACACCATGCACGACGGGACAGAGGACTAGAACATGGCTATTCCTGCTGGTCACAGGGTTCCGATCACGTTCGATGAGTTGTTTCCGCAGGGGTTCTACGTGATCTCGGTGGAGCGGGGGAAGGACTGGGTGGACGGGAAGTCGCGGGACGCGGTGGACAAGGTGTCGGGGCGGCCGGTGTGGGTCGTGCAGGGCACGGACCCGTCCGCGAAGGGGAAGAACACGGGTCAGGTGGTGAAGATCGCGGCTGAGGTGCAGCCGGTTCCGCCTGGGCTGTTGGAGAGCACGCCGTTTCGGCCGGCGGTGTTCACGGGGTTGAAGGTGACGCCGTATGTGAAGGACGGCTGGGTGTCGTACACGGTGTGGGCTGTCGAGATGGTGTCGCCGCAGCAGGCGTCCCGGCGTGGTGGGTCGTCGCCGAAGGTAGACGGCGGCGCGGGGCAGGTGGCGGCGTAGTCATGGCTGCTGAGTTGAGGTTGATGTTCGCCCCGGACATGGGTTCGCGGGTCGAGGTGGTGCGGTGGCCGGACACGAGGCTGCACGCGATGCGGTTGGGGTTCGGCGCGGGTCAGACCGTGTTGATCGCTCCGCCGGGCCGTGTGGACGGCGGGGTGGAGTTGGCCGCGTACATGACGAGGGTCGCGCTTCAGGCGGCGACGTTGGCGGATCTGCTGGACCCGAAGGCGGTGGGTCGGACGGCCCGGGGGCAGTCGTTGGTCGAGATCGCCGCTGAGCTGCACGAGCAGGGGTTGGGTGACGTGTTGCGGGAGCACTTGGGTGAGACGAGGACGGGGAGGCTCGGGTGATGGGTGTGGTGTCCGAGGACGAGCGGAACGTGTTGGAGGACCTGCGTGCGTTGAGTGCTGAGCTGGTCGAGTTCGTGGCTGCTGCTCGGGGGAGCTTTCCGGTGCACGCGTACCGGCCGGAGGACGAGCGGTCGATCGGTCAGGACATGGCGGTGCTCGGGCGGCGGCTCAAGGAGATCGCCGATCGGCACGGTCGTGAGCGGGGGTGTTCGGGGATCTGGGTCTCCTGCCCGGTCGAGGAGTGCTCGCTTGGTCGCGTTCCGGCCGCGAACGGTGGTGAGGAGCGCTGCGGGAAGTGCTTCGGCACCGGAAGCGTGCGCGGTGAGGAAGCGACCGTGGGCGGCGCGGCGGGTCGTGGGCTGGCGGTGAGGGGAGCCGGCCTGATGCACGGCTGATTGATCGGGTGGTTGCGCGGCGGATGTGCTGGTGGGCCGTCGTGGTGATGGCGCACGCCCTGGATACGGCGTGTGACGACAACTGAAGAGTTCGAGCCGGCGGGTGTGATCGCCGGGAACAGCCCTCAGTCTTGGCGGGCCTTGGTCTGTTCCCGGCGACACACCGACTGGCGTCTCCTGCACTTCGTTGAGGCACAAGGGATTCCAGTCATGACAAGGGTATCTGTGCGTGGGGGTCGGTCGTCAAGCCGGCGCGTCCGCGCAACGCTGTGGAAGCTCCGTGACGGCACCCGGTGCGTGCGGTGTCGTCGCTTCGGTCGGTATACGCCGCGTGAGCGGGTGTGCTGCTCCTGCCTGGGGTTGCTGCCGCTGGTGTTCGACGCACCCGTGGTGGTCCCGCAGAGCGGGGGTGTGTGGTGACCGGCGGCGGGCGGTGGGTTGATCCGACTCCGTTCGAGGGTGCCCGTCCTCGGGTGCCGTGGTGGATGTTGGTGCCGGGTCGGTTGAAGTGGTTGGCGGCGCTGCTGGCCCTGGCGTGGCTGCTGGTCGTCGGCGGCGTGCGCCTGGTGCTCGTCGTGCTCCGCTATCCGGTGGTCACGCTGGTGCCGGCATCGGCGGCCTGGTGCTCGTTGCGGTTCGGGCCTGTACCGCTGGTGCTGGCCGTGCTGTCGGTGGTGGCGGGGCTGTTGATCTGGTCGGGGCTGCACCGGGCGTCGTTTCTGCGGCACACGTGGTTGCGGGTGGTGACGGAGTGGCGTCGGGCGACGGTCTACGTGCCCAAGTGGCGGACCACGATGCGCCTGGCGGAGCTGGCCAAGGACAGTCACGGCCGGGAGCACCGGCCCACGCTCAAGCGCGTCCGGTCGGATGGGTGGCGGGACCGGGTTCGGGTGCGGATGGTGCCCGCCCAGTCGCCGGAAGCCTGGGAGCTGCGGCGCGACGGGTTGGCCCACGCCTTCGGGGCGCGGTCGTGTCGGGTGCGGGTGCTGCGTCCTCGGCTGATCGAGTTGGATTTCGTGCACCGTGATCCGCTGGCGCGACCGGTGCCGGTTCCGGTGCTGTCCCGGGACACTGAGGTGGATCTCAAGCGGGTGATCGTCGGGCGGACGGAGTCGGGTCGGCCGTGGCGGTTGCGGCTGCTCGGGTCACAAGTGCTCGTGGTCGGGGTGCCCGGGGCGGGCAAGGGGTCGGTGTTGTGGTCGCTGGTGTGGCAGCTCGCGCCGGCGGTCCGGGCCGGGCTGGTGCGCCTGGTCGGGGTCGACCCGAAGGGCGGTATGGAGCTGGGTCAGTGCCCGGACGCCTTCGACCGGGTCGTCTACGACAACGGGCCGGATGCCGTCGCGCTGCTGGAGGAGATCGCCGCAGAGGTCAAGGAGCGGGCTTCCCGGTATCGGGGTGTGCGGCGGCTGTGGGCCCGGTCCAGCGGCGAGCCGTTCACCGTGCTGGTGGTGGATGAGCTGGCGGACCTGATCGCCTATCAGCCGGACAAGGGACTGCGGGAACGGGCCGCGCGGGCGATCCAGACGATCACCTCACAGGGCCGTGCGCCCGGCTATGCGGTCGTGGGCCTGGTCCAGGACCCGCGCAAGGAAGTCGTGTCTTTCCGGCACCTGTTCACCACCCGCGTGGCGCTGCGGCTGGATGAACCGGGGCAGGTGGACATGGTCCTCGGGGACGGGGTTCGTCAGCGGGGTGCGGCGGCGCACGAGATCAGCGAGAGCACGCCCGGCGTCGCCTGGGTCAAGCAGGACGGGCAGCGGGAACCGGAGCGGGCACGGGCCTTCCACGTCACCGACGCCGATCTGGTCGAGCTGGGCGTGTTCCTGACCGTGACCGACGCGACGGTGCACAAGTTCCCGAACCGACCCGGACCCGACGACAACGACAGTGCTGGGGGTGCTGCGGCATGAGCGAATCCACACAGGACACAAAGAGCAAGACCATTGGCAGCGCTGACGTTTCGGTGGTTCCGGCGGTCCCTCTCGACGTGGCGGGGATGACGTCGGCGGAGCGGGCACGGATGCCGCTGACGCTGGACGTGGTCAAGGCGGCGGCCGAACAGCACGGCGTGTGCACCCGGCCGGTGCTGCGGGAAGTCGTGGACTTGGACGCCGGTGAGGTCCGGATTGTGGGTATCCGGTGCAACTCGACCCAGGCCACGAAGTGCCCGGCGTGCGCGGACCGCAACCGCCGCTCCCGCATGGCCCAGTGCCGCGAAGGCTGGCACCTCGACCACGAACCCGTGGCGGAACGCCACGCGCCGACCGACGACCAGGTGGCGTTGGTGACCCACCGCTCGGACCTGACCGCCGGCTACCGGCACGCCGTTGCGGCCGGCGAGCTGGGCGACGCCGACGACTACCGGGAGGGCATCCGGGAGACCGACTCCGACCTCCGGCGGGAGGGGGTTCGGGGGAACCTTCCCGCTGTGGAACGCCCGGCCCGGACCACTCCCGTCCGGTCCACCAGGAGGCGGCAGGACGCGCCCAACCTGCCGCGCCGCAAGGTCGACAGGCGGACCGTGGGGCGGGAGTTCGCCGGCAAGTACCGGCCCTCGACGTTCGTCACGCTCACCCTGGACACCTACGGCAAGGTCCGGCCGGATGGCGCACCGGTCGACCCTGACGCGTACGACTACCGGCGGGCGGCTCGGGACGCGGTCCACTTCGCGTCGCTGGTCGACCGGTGGTGGCAGAACCTCCGCCGCGTGGTCGGGTTCGACGCGCAGTACTTCGGCACGGTCGAACCCCAGCGGCGGATCACCCCGCACGCGCACTTCGCCGTACGCGGGTCCATCCCGCACAAGGTGATCAGGGACGTCACGGCGGCCACCTACCTCCAGGTGTGGTGGCCCGACCACGATGAGATCAAGTACAGCGGCGGACGACTGCCGGTGTGGGACATGCGCGCCAAGGGCTTCGTGGACCCTGACACCGGTGCCGCCCTGACCACCTGGGCGGATGCGGTCGCGGGCCTGGACACCCCGTCGCACGTGGCGCAGTTCGGGGCGCAGGTGCACTCCAAGGGCATCCTGGGCGGCTCCGAGGAAGCCGGACGGCACATCGGCTACCTGACCAAGTACCTGACCAAGTCCATCACCGAAGTGGTCGACACCGACACCTCCGCGCGCCTGGCCGACCACGCGGACCGCCTGGCGGCGGAGCTGGCCGTCACGCCGTGCTCGGAACGCTGCGCCGTGTGGCTGCTCTACGGCGTCCAACCCAAGGGAGCCACCTCCCGGACCACACCAGGGCACTGCAAGGGCAAAGCACACCGCCGCGACACCCTCGGCCTGCCCGGTCGGCGGGTCCTGGTCTCCCGCCGTTGGTCGGGCAAGACCCTCGCCGAACACAAGAGCGACCGGGCCGCGTTCGTCCGCGAAGCCCTCGAAGCGTCGGGAATCTCCAAGCCGGACACCGACCAGGCCCGGTTGAGGTGGGCACCGGTCCAGGCCGGAGACCCCCACGCCCCGTCACGGGTGGAACTGCTCATGCACATGATCGCCCAACGCCTGAAGTGGAGAGCCGAGTACGACGAGGCGCAAGACGTGCTCGCCCGGCTGAGGCCGGCACCGGCAGATGTTTCAGCAGTGGCGTCCGCAGCGGCCTGACCAGGGGGAACATATGAGCGTTAAGGAGCACTTCAGCGTGCCCGAGGCGGCCGAGTACATGAGCACGACCGTGCGATTCATCCGCCGGTTGATCGCGGAGCGTCGGGTGCCGTTTCACCGGCTTGGGCGACTGATCCGGTTCAAGCGGGCGGACCTTGATGCGTTCATCGAGGCCGGACGGGTCGAGGCGTTCGACCCCAGCGCGGTTCTCCGCCACTTCCGGAGCGCGTCATGAGCGACAAGAGGCGGCGGTTCGGGAAGATCCGGCGGTTGCCGTCCGGGCGGTTCCAGGCCCGGTACCAAGGGCCTGACGGGAGGTACCACCCTGCGCCCGAGACGTTCGAGCGGGAGAAGGACGCGGATCGGTGGCTCAACACGGTTGAAACGGACATCGTCCGAGGGGACTGGACGAACCCGGACGCCGGGAAGATCGAGCTGCGGGTCTATGCCGAAGTCTGGATCAAAGAGCGGGACCTGGCAGTTCGCACGGTCGAGCTGTACGAGGGCCTGTTGCGCAACCACGTGGGACCGAAGCTCGGCAAGGTGATGTTGGCCGACCTGAGCCCGGCGCGTGTTCGGCAGTGGCGCAAAGAGCTGCTGACGGACGGCGTCGGTGAGGTCACGGTGGCCAAGGCGTACCGGTTCTTGCGAGCCGTGCTCAACACGGCTTCCGCCCCGGAAGAACGGCTGCTCAAGCACAACCCGTGCACCATCAAGGGCGGCGGCAAGGAGCAAAGCCCGGAGCGGCCCACGGCGAGCCTGGAACAGGTGTTCGCGGCGGCTGACGCCATCCTCGACCGGTACCGGCTTGTCGTGTTGCTGGCCACGTTCGGGAGCCTGCGGTTCGCCGAGATGGTGGGGCTCCGGCGGCGGGACTTCACGCGGGTGACCGATGAAGGGGTGACGTTCTACGTCGTGAAGGTCGACCGGCAGACCGTTCAGCCGGACTCGGGCGAGCTGTTCGATGACGATCCCAAGGCCAAGGGGAAGCGGCCGGTGACGTTGCCGCCGTTCCTCACGGAGGAGATTCAGGCCCACTTGAGCCTGTTCGTCGGCGACGACCCGGATGACTGGGTGTTCATCGGGCCGAAGGGCGGCAGGCCGAAGCGGAGCAACTTCTGGCACCTCTGGAACGCGGCGCGGGCCAAGGCCGGAATGCCTGAAGTCCACCTGCACGACCTCCGGCACACCGGCAACACGATGGCGGCCGAAACGGGGGCGACGCTCCGCGAGCTGATGGACCGGATGGGGCACAGCTCCACCCGCGCGGCGCTGATCTACC
This sequence comes from Actinosynnema sp. NPDC050436, assembly GCF_040655415.1. Lineage (NCBI taxonomy): Bacteria > Bacillati > Actinomycetota > Actinomycetes > Pseudonocardiales > Pseudonocardiaceae > Actinosynnema > Actinosynnema sp. NPDC050436. Next base: position 319,267 of record NZ_JBFAJV010000005.1, read on the forward strand.
TCCACGCGAGGGAGGAGCGCGGGCGGAAGATCGCGGCTGGGATCGACGCCATGGTCAAGGCCGGGAAGGGCACGTCGACCGCCGCCAGGGGCACGCGGGGGACACGGAAGATCAAAAAGGGCGACAAGATCGTCCACTTGGGACGGATAACGAGGCGTCTACCTGCGAGGGGAGGAGAGAGCGGGTGACGGGAATCGAACCCGCATGACCAGCTTGGAAGTGCGGCGTCAACCCCACCAAACCGCCCCTGACCAGCACTCACACCGGTCCTGAGTGACCGCTACTGACCCTGGTTGACCTGGGTTAATCGCACGCTAATCGCACGCCAGTCACTGCGGCTAGCCACCCTCAACCCAGCCACGCCGGTCCAAGCCCCGCATCGTCGGCCTGGCCGCCGTGGCTAGTTCGCACCTGTCGATGGCAAGGCGGCGAAGCCGTCGCGGCAGCCGGATCGCCGTGCCCAGTGCAGCCCGGTCCGTAACCACGCGATCCGTAGGGCAACCGGACGCCGGAAGCTCTTGCAGCTCGGATCGCCCTCCTGTGCTCCGCGCCGCCACTCAGCCACGTGCACCGACTCCGCGCACGGCCGCTGGGCGGAGCGGAGCGGGAGCCCGGCGTGCCGTGATGCGGGGAGTCGGTGCCAACGTGAGTCGGTGCCACCACGCTCGGCCGCAGGCGGCGCGCGCCTTGATCCTGTAGAGCACAATTCGGCAAGATGCAGCCTGATCTGTCGAACGAGGTTACGACTCGGCATAGTTCGGTAACGCGAATGCGGTGTATTCCGATGCTTCAGCTACAGGCGTGCGTAGACCGAAGGTTCCGGTGACCAAAAATGGTTGATGGTGCAAATGCTCAAATTATGGACCGGGCCACGATTGAAGCTGTTCTCCGGGCCTACTATCTAGCGGAGTTTCTTAGCAATTGTATTGTCGATGACAAATACAAGCCGCCAATTTCGATGGTTACTCCGCTTGTGCTGACTGGTCGGGGTAAGACTATTGCTGGCCAAGTGAAGGGGGATGGAATTGCGCTCATGGAGGCGCAATTGGCTTCCTTCCTGGCTATGTGGGCTGGCGCTGAACTGCTCGTCGATCCAATTGAAAGCGACCTAGATGGCTTCCGTAATAACATATCGGCCGAAGTTAAACGAGGAAGGATCAAATACCCTTGGATTTATGGTCGCAAGCTGTACGACGAGATTGCAGAATCGTCTTTCCATGGCTCGGGGCACTTGAATCACGCTGATACGCTCCAGCTACTTGGAGGTCTTCCACAAGGAGTGTTCCAACTCGGCCCATATGTGTGCGGGCCATATGGCCTGGTCGAGTCTCGAACTTGGCGAAACATTCCGCCTACGGTTGAGATTCCTGGGCACCACTGTAGCGAGCTTGACTGCGACAGAATACATGGAGTTCTTCTCACTACAGGTGATACCGGCGTTTCAAAAGCTCGAAGTCTCATTGGCAAGAAACTGTCGAAAGTCACAGGAGAGCCTACCGATATTCTCGATGAAGTTGCCGACTTCCAGGCTAGTCACATCCCGACTTTCTCGTGGTCGGATTCTGGATCCCTGCCGTTCTTCTTGTTTGAATGCCTAAGCGAAAAAGATCTTCGAAGGCTTTTAGTTGGACTTCTCGCGGTTAGCAAGGGGAGCCTTCGAGGCGAATGTGAACAGTTGGGTTTGACCATAGGGAACGCTAGCAACTTTGCGTCGAGCGTGAATGATGCGCAATTGCTGCAAATCTTTCTTCTGGCCCGTGACTCAGAAATACATGAGTGCCTCAATCGTCTCATCTGGGATGATGAGATCAAAATTGAACCTGGAGAAACTAGAGTCCCTCGAATAGTCAGGCGAGGGTTCGGGAGCTTGAATATCAGCATGGAAGGGTCAAGGCTTGGTGTTCGCTGCAAGCCTCCAGCGTCTTTCGTTCCCGTGCGTCTTCGCCAGTTGATATACTCCTGTTTCCCTGGGACTGAGAGTAAAGTTGATGATCGCCTGAAGTGGCCGCTGCGAGGGTACGAAGGCGATTCTGCTGCTGCAAAACTGACAAATGCTCTGGCTGCCGAAGCTCCAGTGGCATTGGTGAAGAGGTTGATCGTTGGCGAAGAGAGAGCCTGCACGGTTGCGCTAGACAAACTCGGGCTTCCCTCAGGGGCGTTTCAGAGTGCAACGGACGACGAAATCGCTGAGCTTATCACTTGGCATCTAGGTTTCGACAGCCTAAAGCGAGACGTCGAACTCCACACGCTGCTTGAATACCTGGGATCTCTGAGGAAACTGATAGGGAGTCTGCCGGCGGCGTTCATCGACAAAACTGACATCAGTCGCATTCGACAGTTGTCGAGCGACCTTTTTGTTAGTCTTGAGGAGTCTCTCAAGCGCATCATCTGCTTCATCGCATGGGTTACCTTGCGCGACCACTATGCAGAGTCGTATGACCTGAGCTATTCCAAGAATGAAGCCAAGGAGTATTTTGTCGATTGGATGGCATCTCGCAATCCGTCTTTTACGCTGGAGCACTTCGACAATAAGCTCCCTTTGGGCGAGATATTGTCTTGCTTCGGCACGGTTGCCAAAGCAATGAAAGAGGCGATTGCAAACCGCGAATCCTATCGGCGTGATTTGTCGGAATGGCCGCGTGCGATGCGCGATCCGAGCAGCCCTTTTCGGTTCCCGTTCCAGTATCGAGTTCCGTTGCTTGACCTCGACAATACGGCGGCAAGTTTCATTTCAGATCTCGTCGCAAAAGTCCCGTCGAGCCTCCAGGCAGCAGGGGTTCTTGATGTTCGAAACGGATTTCTGCACCATCGCGATGAAGTTCCTGATACTGCGAGAATCAGTTCCGCGTTAGAGGCAATTGATGCCAGGCTGGCTGAACTAATCGGTAACGGATTGTACCCGCTTATTTACACGCTTGAGAGCGCCGAATCCGACAGTACTGGTCGGCGCAAGGTTGTTCTAGATAGCAGAGGTGGGCCGAAGGTAGTTCTAACGCGTCCGTCACCGATCGAACTCGCAGGAATGCCACCAACGTCCGATCCCCATATTGTTGTGGTTCGGGCGACGCTTCGGGATTCAGGTGAGCCGCTTAGGTTCGATTTTCAGGTTGATTCGGAGTACACGGATCGGTGGAGAGGGTTTCCGCGTAGGCCGGTAAAGAAGGGCCTGCCCAAGTTCGGGCAGTCTGGAGACGGCGGTTCGTGAGGTTGAGTCGTCCGCGCCAGTGATTGTTCTACGTGTAATATACGTAGTCACTTTTGGCCAGTCCATGCGTGATTCGGAGTTTGATCGACGGGTGTATGTCGAGTTCATTGACTTGGTATGGATGGACCCAGTTAACCTCCTTGGATTCATCGCTGGTGCGGACGTTGTTACTGAGGGGGTGAGCCCGAAAACAGATTGAGAATTCCTGCCTTACCTCGCCATCGTCATAGGCGATCACGTGCGCGGGGTTCGAGTAGAGGCCGATTAGTCCTATAATCTCAATATTGACGCCGGTTTCTTCGTACACCTCTCGGACTGCTGTTTGGGTTAGTGTTTCCCCTACCTCTTGTTGTCCCCCGGGAATTGCGTATTTGTCATTGTCGACTCGACGGATCATGAGGATGCGGCCTTCGTCGTTTTGAACAAAGGCGCTGACTGCTGGGCGGAGGCTGTTCGCCTTAGGGGCGTTCGGGTCGTGGAAGTAGTCCACGCGGGCCATGTGGGTGGCTCCCTAGAACGTCGCTGGCTTGGACAGGTTCCAGACGTGCTCGAAGCTCTCAGAGTAGGTCTCGAAGAGATCGCCCGCAGCGAGGCGGCGTAGGTGCAGGGCTGGGGCGTGTGCGCCCTGGAACCCGTAGACGTGCGTGTTCACGATAATCTCGTCATCGAAGCGGAAGATCGAGTTATAAAGCGTGGTCTTGTGGAACCGCAGTCCGATGCCCTCGACTCCCTGTAGCGGACGGTAGAAGGCGAGAGCGTTGCGGATGCGCGAACCGAGCGTGTTCTTGCCTAGCTGCTCCTCTTCGCTGCGGCGGGTGACTTCGCGGCTTGCGGGGTCGCCGAACAGGAGTCGGATTTTCGCGCCCTGCTCGGCCTTCCTGGCCAGATCGCGGACGAAGGTTGGTCGTTCGATCAGGAAGATCCCTGCGTGGACCAGCACCTCTACGTACTCGCTGGCGTTGGTGATCAGGTGGTCCCACAGGTCGACCGGGATGTTGTTGCGGTGCGGGTAGACCTTGACCAGTTCGGATTCGGTGACCTCGACCTTGCGGTCGGGGGCGATGGCGTCGGGCCACAGGTAGCCCTCGGTCTCCTTGACCATGGACGCGATGGCGTGTCGGTGGCGAGGGTAGGGCGTTCGTCCCTTGGTGATCCAGCGTTCGACAGTCTTCTGGTCGACGCCGGTAACCTGGGAGACGTGCTCGTAGTTGAAGCCGTTGCGTAGCAACGCATCTCGTAGGCGCTCGTTCGCCATGATCCCTCCAGGTGACGGCTAGGGACGTCCTACTCTACCCGGGACGTCTCTAGATGTCCCGCTATGTGGTGCTGCCGTCCCGGCTTTCTGCGGAGAGTTGTCGGCGTCGATGTGCTGGGCGGAGTGCTCAGCCGACGCTGATGACAGGAGAACGGCGATGGCGATCACGGGTGGGAGCAGGCTCCCCACGTCGCACGACTTCGTGTTCCCTCGTGGGGCGCTGGTGATGAGTGTGGAGCCGGTGCTCAGGTTCCAGTCCGCTGAGGAGCGGGCGAAGGGGCTGCCGGTTCAGCAGGAGACGGACAAGGAGTCCGGGCTGCTGGTGTGGTCGGTGTTGGTGATCGACCAGGCGGCGGAGCGGAAGGCCGACGCTGTGGTGACGGTGAAGATCGCTGCGTCACATCAGCCGGTGCCGCCGGAGGCGATTCCGGGGACGGACGTGCGGCCGGTGGTGTTCGAGGGACTGACGGTCACGCCGTGGATTGACGACAAGGCGTGCCGTGGGGCGCACGGGGGTGAGCGGCACCGGTGCCGGGCGAAGCTCGGGTACAGCCTGCGGGCTTCGGGGATGGGACCGGTTGTGGTCAAGGCTTCGGCCAAGGCTGCGTGACCGGGGTGGCTCAGGACTTGGTGCGGCTGCACGTGACGGCGAACCTGCCGATCCGGGTTGAGCCGTTGGTGTTCGCGGGGCGGGTGGAGTTGCGGTTCGGAAATGCGTTCCCGGCTGTGTTGGTCGTGGACCGGGACGCGGTGCCCCGTTTGTTGGACGCCATCGCTGAGGGGCAGGTTGCGCTGGACGCCTCGCCGGGCAGGAAGGGCGGTGAGGTGGGATGAAGCGTCGCGGTGGCCTGGTGGATGAGCGCTGGTCGAAGGCGATGGCCGCGACCTCCCTGAAGGAAGCGCATGAGGCTGTCGAGGGGCTGATGCCTGCGCCGAATGCCTCGCGTGAGTTGTGGCTTGACTTCCACCGTCGTGCGGTCGGGGTGTACGAGCGGATCGCGGACGTTGACCGCTGGCATCACCACGAGGCCCTGTACTGGGTGTCACGCGAGCGGGCGAAGGCGGAGCAGGTTGCTCGGGCTGGTTCGTCCGGTGGGAGCGATCGTGCCGGGCGGGTCGGATGAAGCGGCGTCGCGGTGGTGGGGCGGTGGCGCATTACGGGGTCCGCCTTCGTCCGGGTGTGTTCGATAAGGCTGCGGGGAGTGCAGGGTTCCCCTCGGACTACGCGTTGGCCAAGGCGATGAAGGTCAACAGGTCGACGGTCACGCGGGTTCGGAGTGGAGATCTGCGGCCTGGTGCGGCGTTCATCGGTGGTGCTTTGAAAGCTCTCGCGCCGTGGGCGTTTGAGGAGCTGTTCGAGGTTGTTGGGATGGCGCGCGATGAGATCCGGTGACGGCGTCGGCGCGGCTCAATTCGCCTGACCGCGAGCGCGGTTGGCGTTGTCGGTTGGTGTGATCGCAGGGGACGGACCGAAAGTCTTGGCGGGCCTTGGTCTGTCCCCTGCGATTCGCTGACCGGTTTCCACATCTTCGGGGACGGGGGTTTCCGGTCATGTCCAGGGTAGCGGAACGTTCGGTGTGCACGTCAAGTCGGAGCGTATGCGCAACGAAACGGAATTCGGCTCGCCGGTGGTTCGGCGGTGTCCGATGAACGGCGGGAAGTGGGTGGACCCGGCTCCGTTCGAGGGCGCGCGTCCTCGGGTGCCGTGGTGGGTGTTGGTGCCGGGCCGGTTGAGGTGGTTGGCGGCGTTTCTGGCTCTCGTCTGGCTGGTGCTGGTGGCGGTCGTGCGCCTGGTGTTCGTCGTGGCCCGCTATCCGGTGGTCACAGTGGTGCCTGCGTTGGCGGCCTGGTGCTCGTCGAGGTTCGGGCTGTGGCCGCTTCTGCTGGCGTGCTTGGCGGTGACGGCGGCTCTGGTGATGTGGTCGGGGTTGCACCGGGAGTCGTTTCTGCGGCACGCCTGGCTGAGGCTGGTGACAGAGTTGCGTCGGGCGACGGTTTACGTACCGAGGTGGCGGACCACGATGCGGCTCGCCGAGCTGACCAAGGTCAGCCGTGGGCGGGAGTACCGGCCTCGGTTGCGGCGGGTACGTTCCGAGGGGTGGCGGGATCGGGTTCGGGTGCGGATGGTGCCCGCTCAGTCGCCGGAGTCGTGGGAGCTGCGTAGGGAGGGCTTGGCGCACTCATTCGGCGCGAAGTCATGCCGGGTGCGTGTGCTGAAGCCACGGTTGCTTGAGCTGGATTTCGTGCACTCCGATCCGTTGGCCCGGCCGGTCGCTGTGCCGCCGTTGGTGGACTCGGCTGAGGTGGATCTCAAGCGGGTGGTCGTGGGGCGGTTGGAGACCGGCAAGCCGTGGCGGGTGCGGCTGCTCGGTTCGCAGGTGCTCGTGGTCGGTGTTCCCGGTGCGGGCAAGGGGTCGGTGTTGTGGTCGCTGGTGTGGCAGCTCGCGCCGGCGGTCCGGGCCGGGCTCGTGCGCTTGGTGGGGATTGATCCGAAGGGCGGGATGGAGCTGGGGCAGTGCCCGGACGCGTTCGATCGGGTCGTGTACGACAACGGGCCAGAAGCTGTTGCCCTGCTTGAAGAAATCGCCGCTGAGGTGAAGGCGCGGGCTTCGCGCTATCGGGGTGTGCGGCGGTTGTGGGCTCGGTCCAGCGGTGAGCCGTTCACGGTTCTGGTGGTCGATGAGCTGGCGGACCTGATCGCTTACCAGCCGGACAAGGGGCTGCGGGAGCGGGCGGCTCGGGCGATTCAGACGGTCACCTCGCAGGGCCGTGCGCCTGGGTACGCGGTGGTGGGGTTGGTTCAGGACCCGCGCAAGGAAGTGGTCGGTTTCCGGCACCTGTTCAGCACGCGGGTGGCGTTGCGGCTGGATGAGCCGGGCCAGGTGGACATGGTTCTGGGAGACGGTGTCCGTCAGCGGGGTGCGGCGGCGCACGAGATCGGCGAGGGCACGCCCGGTGTCGCGTGGGTGAAGCAGGACGGGCAGCGGGAGCCGGAGCGGGCTCGGGCCTTCCACGTCACCGACGCCGATCTGGTGGAGCTCGGCGTGTTCCTGGCTGACGCCACTGTGCATGACTTCCCGACTCGGCCGGACGGCGCGGGGGAGGTGGCGGCGTGAGCGAGTACTTGACTCGGGCCGATCGGATGAAGCAGCCGGCGGCGCTGGATGTGGCTCGGGCGGTCGCGGAAGAGCACGGGGTGTGCATTCGGCCGCTGGCCTTGGAACGGGTCGACCTGGACACGGGGCGGGTGGAGATCGTGCCTGTGGCGTGTGGGTCGACGGTGGCGTCGGTGTGCCCTACGTGCGCGGAGAAGAACCGGCGGCTGCGGATGGCGCAGTGCCGGGAGGGGTGGCACCTGGCGGAGGAACCTGACTTCACGCCGGACGCTCCGACCGATGATCAGCGGGCCTTAACCGCGTACCGGGCGGATCTGGTCGTGGCTTACCGCCAGGCGCTCGATGAGGGTGACGAGATCGGGGCTGATGAGGTTCGGGAGGAGGTTGCCGGGGTCGATGAGGAACTTCGGCAACTGGGAGTGCGCGGGAAGCTCCCGGCGTTGGAGGCGCGTTCGCGGGCTGTGCGGAAGCGGTCGACGCGGCGGCGGCAGGATGCGCCGAACCTTCCTCGGCGGCCGGTTCGCAAGCGGACCGTGGGCCAGGTGTTCGGGGGCAAGTACCGGCCCTCGACGTTCCTCACGTTGACGCTCGACAGCTACGGCAAGGTGCGCTCGGACGGCACTCCGGTCGACCCGCAGACCTACGACTACCAGCGGGCGGCTCGGGACGCGGTGCACTTCGCGGCACTGCTGGACCGGTTCGTGCAGAACCTCCGGCGGTGCGTCGGGTGGGATGTCCAGTACTTCTCGACGGTCGAGCCGCAGCGTCGTCTGGCGCCGCATTGGCACGCGGCGGTGCGTGGGTCGGTGCCGCGGGCGGAGCTGCGGGCGGTGGCTGAGGCCACGTACCACCAGGTGTGGTGGCCTGCTCATGACGAGATCAAGTACAGCGGCGACAACCTGCCTGTATGGGATGTGCGGGCGAAGGGATTTGTCGACCCGCAGACCCGTGCACCGTTGCCCACCTGGGAAGAGGCGTTGGACCAGGTGGACGCGCCGGCTCACGTCGCGCGGTTCGGGGTTCAGGTGCACTCCAAGGGCATCCTCGGCGGCTCGGAGGAGGCCGGGCGGCACATCGGGTACCTGACGAAGTACCTCACCAAGTCGATCGGTGAGTGCTTCGACGCGAAGACCCACCGCCAGGAGGAGCACGCCGATCGGCTCTGCGCGGAGCTGGCCGTCACGCCGTGTTCGCCGCAGTGCCCGGTGTGGCTGCTGTACGGGGTGCAGCCTCGTGGGGCTCGGGTGTCGATGGAGCCCGGCCGGTGCAAGGGGAAGGCTCACAAGCGGTCCACGCTCGGCGTCGCGGGGCGGCGGGTGCTGGTGTCGCGGAAGTGGTCGGGCAAGTCGCTCGCCGACCACAAGCACGACCGCAAGGAATTCGTTCGGCAACTGCTTGCCGACGTGGGGATCACCGGGGACGACCAGCCCAAACGGGTCGTCTGGAACAGCGTTCAGCCCGGTGACCCGAACGTGCCTCCAAGGCCACACCTGCTGTTGCGGGCGGTCGCGGAACGGCGTCGATGGAAGGCCGAGTACATGGCGGCATTGCTCGCCTCGGCCAGTCCGCCAGGAAGTTCCGCAACTGCTCAAGCTGCATGAACAGGGGGTTGGTCATGACGGAGCACTTCACCGTCGAAGAGGCGGCGGACTACATGAACACGACCGTGCGGTTCGTCCGGCGGTTGATCGCTCAGCGGCGGATCGCGTTTCACCACCTTGGGCGGCATGTCCGGCTCAAGCGGGTGGACGTCGACGCGTTCATTGACGCTGGTCGGGTCGAGCCGGTCTGGAGGGCTGCCTGATGGCGAACAAGGACAACCACCGGCACTTCGGCCACGTCCGCAAGCTGCCCTCGAACCGGTACCAGGCGAGCTACCTCGGGCCGGACGGTACGCGGCGGTATGCGCCAGAAACGTTCGTCACCAAGACGGATGCGAACGCCTGGCTGTCCACTGTGGAAGCGGATCTCCTTCGTGGCGAGTGGGTCGACCCCTTGCTCGGCAAGGTCAAGTTGGAGGAGTTCGGTACGCGGTGGATCAAGGAACGGAGCTTGGGCGTCCGGACCCGTGAGGAGTACAACCGGATCTTCCGCCTGCACGTCGTGCCGCTCCTCGATGGCAAGACGTTGAACGACATCTCCACCGAGACGGTGCGGAGCTGGCGTCAACACCTGCTCGACAACGGCCGATCGGCCACTACGACCGCCAAGGCGTACCGACTCCTTCGGGCGATCTTGAACACCGCGTTGGACGACAACCGCATCAAGCGCAACCCTTGCCGCATCAAGGGTGCGGACCAGGAGAAGGCTCCTGAGCGTCCCGTCGCATCCGTGCCGCAGGTGTTCACGCTCGCGGAGTCCATGCCACCTCGGTTCCGGTTGCTGGTCCTGGCGGCTGCCTTCACCGGGCTGCGGTGGGGTGAGCTGATCGGACTGCGGCGGGGCGATGTCGACTTGGACGCGCCAACGGTCAAGGTGCCCCGGCGGCTGGCTCAGCTCAACTCGGGGAAGCTCGTAGCCGGGCCTCCCAAGTCCGAAGCCGGCTACCGGACCGTCGCGCTGCCCGACATCCTGGTGGACGACTTCCGACGTCACCTGATGGCGTTCGTGGGGGCGGGGCCGGAAGCGTTGATGTTCGTCGGGCCGAAGGGGGCGGGGCTCAAGCGGGGGAACTGGCACCGGTCGGTGAAGTGGATCAAGACCGTCAAGGTGGTGGGGCTGCCCGAGGGCTTCCACTTCCACGACCTCCGGCACACGGGCAACACGCTCGCGGCGGCGTCCGGGGCGAGCACGCGGGAGCTGATGCACCGCATGGGCCACGGGAGCATGAGGGCGGCGCTGATCTACCAGCACGCGACCAGCGAGCGTGATCGGGAGATCGCCGCGAAGCTCAGCAGGAGGGTGAAGGCGGCGCGGAAGCGCAGGACCTAATCGCACGTTAATCGCACGACGGGGTCACGGGGTGCTGCTGCGGTGTCGGCCTCACGGGGTTGGCACCGCCGTTGACCTGCAAGGGGAGTACGAGAGCGGGTGACGGGAATCGAACCCGCATGACCAGCTTGGAAGGCTGGGGCTCTACCATTGAGCTACACCCGCATCGCGCCCACGGGGTGGGCGCGGGGACAGCTTAGCCTGTCGCGATAGGGTGTTGGTGACCGGGGCGTGGCGCAGTTTGGTAGCGCACCCGCTTTGGGAGCGGGGGGTCGCAGGTTCAAATCCTGTCGCCCCGACCAGGTCAGGGGCCCTGTCCTCCTCCGGGAGGGTGGGGCTCCTGGCGTTCGTGCGGACGTGTTCGGGCAGGGGCGGGCGCCCGGGGGGAAGACCCGGGGCCGCTGGGTGCCGGTATGTGCCGTTCTTGAGCACACCCGCGCCATCGGGCGCTCAAGAACGGCGGTCCCAGGGGTCAGGCCGGCGTTGCCACCTGCTCGCTCACCACCTGTGCCGCGGCCGACACCAGCGCCGTCACCGACGGGTTGCTGGAGTTGTCCTGCCGCCACGCGAACTGGGTGTACACCCGGAACGGCGGGACCCAGGGCAGTCGGCACAGCCGTCCGTCGGCCAACTCCGCCGCGACCGTCACCTCGGGGACCAAACTGATCCCCAGTCCCGAGGCGACCGCGCGCTTGGCGGCGTCGATCGAGTCCAGCGCCAGCACCGGCGACTTGGCCTCCGCTTCCTGGAGGCCCAGTGCCTGCTCGAACTGCTCGTAGTAGCTGGCCCCGTTCTCGGCCCGGATGAGGGTGCTCCCGCGCAGCTCATCCTCGGTGATCACGGAGCGCCGCGTCAGCGCGTGCGTCGGCCCGGCGACCATCACCAGCGGCTCCGGGCAGAGCACGGTCGTCTCCAACCCCTCGCGGGGTTCCACGGAGCCGATGAAGAACGCGCAGTCCAGCCGTCCTTCGCGCACCGACGCCAGGTTCGTCTGGGTGTTGCGCGAGTGCAGCGAGATCTGGACGCTCGGGTAGCGCCAGCACATGTACTCGATCAGTGGTAGCAGTCGGTAGTCGGTCAGGCTCTGCGCGCTGCCGATGACCAGTTTGCCGTGCGGCTCGCCGTTCATCGTGATGGCTTTCCGCGCCTTGTCCGTCAACGTGATGATGTTGCGCGCGAAAGGCAGCAGCTCGACCCCGGCGGAGGTCATCTGGATCCCGCGCGGGAGTCGGCGGAACAGGGGCACCCCGAGGGTCTCTTCGAGTGCCTTGATCCGGGTGGTTATGGTGGGTTGCGAGCAATTCAGCGTGGCGGCTGCCTTGGTGAAACTGCCCGTTTGAACCACAGTTGTGAACGCCAAAAGCTGACGCGTCTCCATGGAGCTCCCCAACGGTGCGTGAAAGTGATCCGCGAGCGGCCGGTGTAGGACGGCGCGGCGCGGGTTCGTTGCGTGGCGGCGGTCGACCTAGCTGCGCCGGGTGGCCGGACGCTGCGTCGTGCTGGTCAACATCGCCGCTCCACCGTGAGGAGCGGTGCCCGATGGTCTCGTGTTCCTGCCGGGACCCCCCGTGGGCCGACGCGATGGTGGTCGGAGCCGGCGTCCGGGGCGGGTCGTGGGTTACTGTTCGGCAGCGGCGGAAAGGCTCTCATCGGGTCATCGGCACCTTGTCTGGTAGGTGGTTAAAGAGCTCGATGACATTGTTTCGCTCGTTCCTCTGGTCCCGGTTGCCGGTGACGTCCGCTGCTGGCCCCCCAGAACGCCCGGCAACGTGAATTGTTTCGTGGTCCAGCGATGCGGGTCCGGGCGTCACGCTACCTGAAACCCACACTAATGGACTACGGCGAGTGGAGTCATCTCGACAAGTGAAAGTTTTCCGTCGACCACTACTCCAAACGGCCGCAATTCACCCCATGCGCCGAACCTCCCTTCCATGTTGGTTGCGGACCGTTAGTCGTCGCTACGGCATCCGCGTTACAGCGCAGTGGGCCGACTGCACACCGTGATGGAGCGTCTCGCTGCGTCAACAAACGGCGCGTTCACTCGAACGGCCCACTACGGAAGTCGTCCACTCGACCTTAAGGCGCAACCCCGGCGTCCGAACAGGCGTAACTGTGGCCCCGACGCCCGGCATCGCGCACTTTCCAGTTAATCCGCAGTAGTGCGGACTGCGTCGCAGGCCCGCAGGCGTCCAAGATCCAGGCCGGCACCGCTCGGGCCGGTCGTCGCACGTCGGAGCGGGTGTCGGCCCGTCTCCCTCGCTGAGGTGAAAACGAAGAACAATCTCCGTTAATAGTGATCGAAGCCCCGTGTCGAAGGCGTCCGGATGGTCGCTGGAGGCAGGCGTGGAATCACCGGCACGCCTATAGGGGTGGCTTTCATGCGTTCCTCACGTCCCATCGGTGACGGTGCGCGAACGAGTGCGCGCACGCCGTGAGCGACCGCATGGACAGGAGACGACGACGTGCCGCCGTCCGTTCCCGAAGCGGTCTGTACGCGATCCCGAAGCCCGTTGGACGCCCTCGGGGGCTCGGGTGCCTGCGCGCGAGTTCCGGGGTGCCGGACCCCGGTCGGCCCCCACCGCCTAGACTCATGCGGAATCCCGGCGCCCGATCAGAGCGTTTCCGGGATGTTCCGCACGTCCTGCCCGTTACGAGGAGACCACGTTGAAGAGCACCGTCGAGCACCTGAGCCCGACGCGGGTCCGGATCAACGTCGAGGTGCCGTTCGACGAGCTCAAGTCGGACTTCGACCGCGCGTACCGCAAGCTGGCCAAGCAGGTCCGCATCCCCGGCTTCCGCCCCGGCAAGGCCCCTGCCCGCGTGCTGGAGAGCCGCATCGGCCGCGCCCCGGTCCTGGACGAGGTCGTCCAGGAGGCGATCCCGGCCAAGTACCTGGAGGCGGTCAACTCCGGCGAGATCCGCACCCTGGGCCGCCCGGACTTCGAGGTCACGAAGATCGAGGACGGCGAGTCGCTGGCATTCACCGCCGAGGTCGACGTCCGCCCGGAGATCACCGTCCCCGCGTTCGGCGAGCTGTCCGTGAGCGTGGACGAGCAGGAGGTCACCGACGAGGACGTGGCGACCCAGCTCGAAGAGTTGCGCGCCCGCTTCGGCACCCTGACCGGCGTCCAGCGCCCGGCCCAGGAGGGCGACTTCGTGGTAGTCGACCTCTCCGCGACCGTCGACGGCACGGAGGTCGAGGAGGCCAAGACCACCGGCCTGTCCTACGAGATCGGCTCCGGCCAGCTCGTGGAGGGCATCGACGAGGCCCTGGTGGGTGCCTCCGAGGGTGAGTCCAAGGTCTTCACCACGAACCTGGTGGCGGGCGAGCACGCCGGCCGCGACGCCGAGGTCACCGTGGTGCTCAGCACCGTGAAGGAGCGCCGGCTCCCCGAGCTGGACGACGATTTCGCGCAGCTCGCCAGCGAGTTCGACACCCTGGACGAGCTGAAGGACGACCTGCGGGTGCGCCTCGGCCGGGTGAAGAAGATGCAGCAGGGCGTGCAGGCCCGGGACAAGGTCCTGGAGGCGCTGCTGGCCGCCGTCGAGGTGCCGCTGCCCGAGGCCGTCGTCCAGGGGGAGGTCGAGGCCCGTGCGCACGACGCCGTGCACGCCTTCGACCACGACGAGAACCGCTTCGCCGAGTGGCTGGTCGAGCAGGGCCAGACCCAGGAGGAGTTCGACGCCGAGGTGCGCACCGCCGCCGAGCAGGCGGTCAAGACGCAGCTCGTGCTCGACGCGATCGCGGACGCCGAGCAGCTCTCGGTCACCGACGGCGAGCTGACCGAGCGGATCATCTACCAGGCGCAGCGGTTCGGCATCAGCCCGGACGAGTACGTCAAGCGCGCGCAGCAGTCCGGCCAGCTCGGCGCGATCTTCGCCGACGTGCGCCGGGGCAAGGCGCTGGCCTCGGTGGTCCGCCAGGCGACCGTCACCGACGAGGCGGGCAACGCCCTCGACCTGGACGAGCTGTTCGGCGAGGCGAAGTCCACTGAGGAAACCGCGGCCGAGCCGACCGCGTAGCCGGTCGGACCTCCACCGGAGTTGAAGCCCTGAGCGAACGCGGGCGGTGTCGGGAAGGCGACGCCGCCCGCCTTCGTTAAGGTCGTTGGTACGAGACTCTTTTCGGCAAAGTTAGGCAGGCAGACGTGACGCAGCACTTCCCGACGCCCGAGATGCGGTCGGCCACGGGGATGAACCTCAACGACTCGGTCTACGAGCGCCTGCTCCGCGAGCGGATCATCGTGCTGGGGTCGCAGGTCGAAGAGGGCATCGCCAACCAGATCACCGCGCAGCTGCTCCTCCTCGCGGCCGAGGACCCCGAGAAGGACATCACCCTCTACATCAACTCGCCCGGCGGCTCGGTGACCGCGGGCATGGCGATCTTCGACACGATGCAGCTCATCGAGCCCGACGTGGCCACCTACGCGATGGGCCTCGCGGCGTCGATGGGCCAGTTCCTGCTCTCCGCGGGCACGCCCGGCAAGCGGCACGCGCTGCCGCACGCCCGCATCCTCATGCACCAGCCCTCGGCGGGGGTCGGCGGCACGGCGGCCGACATCGCCATCCAGGCGGACATGCTCACCCGGACGAAGCAGGAGATGGCGGAGCTCATCGCGCAGCACACCGGTCAGCCGGTGGAGCGCATCATCGCCGACTCCGACCGCGACCGCTGGTTCACCGCCCAGGAGGCCCTGGAGTACGGCTTCGTGGACAAGGTGATCACCCGCGCCAGCCAGGCGAACACCAACTGACCGGGCAGCAGAGGACCAGGAGAGAACCAGTGAGCCAGTTCCACGCGCCGCAGTCCCGGTACGTGCTTCCCTCGTTCGTCGAGCGCACGAGCTACGGCATCAAGGAGTCCAACCCGTACAACAAGCTGTTCGAGGAGCGCATCATCTTCCTCGGCGTGCAGGTGGACGACGCGTCGGCCAACGACGTGATGGCCCAGCTGCT
The DNA here is from genome assembly GCF_040655415.1 of Actinosynnema sp. NPDC050436. Classification (NCBI taxonomy): domain Bacteria; kingdom Bacillati; phylum Actinomycetota; class Actinomycetes; order Pseudonocardiales; family Pseudonocardiaceae; genus Actinosynnema; species Actinosynnema sp. NPDC050436. The sequence continues at coordinate 334,730 of NZ_JBFAJV010000005.1, forward strand.
CGTGCTGGAGTCGGAGGACCCCGACCGCGACATCCTGATGTACATCAACTCGCCGGGTGGCTCGTTCACCTCGCTGATGGCCATCTACGACACGATGCAGTTCGTCCGCCCGGACATCCAGACCTACTGCCTGGGCCAGGCGGCGTCGGCCGCCGCCGTCCTGCTGGCGGCGGGCACGCCCGGCAAGCGGCACGCGCTGCCCAACTCGCGGATCCTGATCCACCAGCCGGCGACCGAGGGCGTCTACGGCCAGGTGTCGGACCTGGAGATCCAGTCGAACGAGATCCAGCGGGTGCGCCGGCTGCTGGAGACCACGCTGGCCCGGCACACGAGCAAGACGCCGGAGCAGGTGCGCACCGACATCGAGCGCGACAAGATCCTGACCGCCGACGAGGCCAAGGACTACGGGATCGTCGACACGGTCCTGCCGTACCGGAAGCTGTCGGCCAAGTAGTGCCGCGTGACGCCCGACACGCCGAGCCGGCCGGGGTTCCTGCCCGGTTCGGGGTGTCGGGGGGACGCTGGTCCTCCCACACAGGTGGGTAGGCCAGGTACCGTCGAGGGGAACGGGCGGACCCCGCAGCCGGCGGGCGGATGCCACACAAGCAGTCAGGCGCACCTCACCAGGTCGTGCGCCGGAGGGGACAGAGGTCAGCGGTCATGGCGCGTATCGGTGACGGCGGCGACCTGCTGAAGTGCTCTTTCTGCGGGAAGAGCCAGAAGCAGGTGAAAAAACTCATCGCCGGCCCCGGTGTCTACATCTGCGATGAGTGCATCGACCTCTGCAACGAGATCATCGAGGAAGAGCTCGCGGAGGCGGGGGACGTCAAGCTCGACGAGCTGCCCAAGCCCGCCGAGATCCACGAGTTCCTCGACCAGTACGTGATCGGCCAGAACGAGGCCAAGCGGACGCTCTCGGTGGCGGTCTACAACCACTACAAGCGCATCCAGGCGGGTGACCGAGGGCGCGAGGGGCGCGACGACGGCGTTGAGCTCGCCAAGTCGAACATCCTCATGCTCGGGCCCACCGGGTGCGGCAAGACCTACCTGGCCCAGACCTTGGCGAAGATGCTGAACGTGCCGTTCGCCATCGCGGACGCCACGGCGCTGACCGAGGCGGGCTACGTGGGCGAGGATGTCGAGAACATCCTGCTCAAGCTGATCCAGGCGGCGGACTACGACGTCAAGCGCGCCGAGACCGGCATCATCTACATCGACGAGGTCGACAAGATCGCTCGAAAGAGTGAAAACCCGTCGATCACCCGGGACGTCTCCGGCGAGGGCGTGCAGCAGGCCCTGCTCAAGATCCTGGAGGGGACCACCGCGTCGGTGCCGCCGCAGGGCGGTCGCAAGCACCCCCACCAGGAGTTCATCCAGATCGACACGACGAACGTGCTGTTCATCGTGGCGGGCGCGTTCGCGGGCCTGGAGAAGATCATCCAGGACCGGGTCGGCAAGCGCGGCCTGGGCTTCGGCGCCGAGGTCCGCACCAAGGCCGAGGTCGACGCGGCGGACTACTTCGCCGACTCGATGCCCGAGGACCTGATCAAGTTCGGCCTGATCCCCGAGTTCATCGGCCGCCTGCCGATGGTGGCCAGCGTCACGAACCTGGACAAGGACTCGCTGGTCCGCATCCTCACCGAGCCGAAGAACGCCCTGGTCAAGCAGTACCAGAAGCTGTTCGAGATGGACGGCGTGGAGCTGGAGTTCACCAAGACCGCGATGGAGGCCGTGGCCGACCAGGCGATCCTGCGGGGCACCGGCGCGCGCGGCCTGCGGGCGATCATGGAGGAGGTCCTGCTGCCGGTGATGTACGACATCCCCAGCCGCACGGACGTCGCCAAGGTCGTCATCACCGAGCAGACGGTCAAGGAGAACGTGAACCCGACCATCGTCGCGCGGCAGCCGTCCCGGCGGGAGCGGCGCGAGAAGTCGGCGTGAGCCTCCCCTACGCGCTGGTCCTGCACGGCCTGGGCGGTTCCGGGCCGACGCACTGGCAGAACTGGCTGGCAGGCGAACTCGCCCACCGAGGTGGGCAGGTGGACCTGCCGCAGTTCACCCTCCCGGATGAACCCCGGCTGCACGTGTGGCTGGCCGAGCTGCGCGAGCACCTGGCCGCCGCGCCCACGGCGGGCGAGCGGGTGGTGGTCGCGCACTCGCTGGCGTGCCTGCTGTGGCTGCACCACGCGGCCGGGGAGTTCGACCCGGCCCTGCGGGTCGACCGGGTCCTGCTGGTCGCCCCGGTCAGCCCGGAGTTCACCGACGACCCGCTGATCACCGAGTTCCTGGGCGTCCCGCTGGACCCGGCGGCCGTGCGCCGGGCGGGCGCGAGCACCCGGCTGGTGGTCGGCGAGGGCGACCCGTACTGCACGGTCCCGCAGGCCAAGGAGCTGGCCGAGGCGCTCCGGCTGGACCTGGACGTCATCCCCGGCGGCGCGCACCTGAACGTGGCGGCGGACTACGGGCCGTGGAACGCGGTCCTGAAGTGGGTCCGCAGCGACCGCACGCCGCTCACCCCGCGCTGAGACCCTCGACGCCGGTGGCCGCCCGGGGCGCGGGGTCCGGTGGTCAGCCGGGCGGCTTGTCCGGGGCGGCGGCGCGCTTGCCCAGGAAGCGGACCACGTCCGGCACGATCTTGCGGTAGAAGACGTCGTCGTGGCCGCCGGGTGTCACCGACGCCACGGCCGGCTTCGCGGCGGCGATGAACCGGCGGGTGCCCTCGATGAACCGGTCGTGGTCGCCGATCCACACGCCGACCGGGGCCGGGCCGAGCTTGTCGAGGTGCTTGAGCGGGTCCAGCGCGGCCCACTGCTCCTGGCTGGCGAACGCCCGCCGCTTGGCCATCTCCGGCCAGTTCAGCAGCAGGCCGGGGGAGATCGCCGCCACCGCCTTGAGCGGTTCCCGGCGCTCCGCCCGCCGGCGCGCGTAGACCAGCGCCCCGAAACCGCCCATGGACACCCCGGTGCACGCGAACAGCGGCCCGCAGCCGCGCTCGGCGAGCCACTGGGGCACCTCTTCGAGCAGCATCGCCATCGGGTCGTCGCCGGGCGCGTTCTCGTGCCAGTAGTTGTCGCCGCCGTCCACCGCGATGAACCCGAACGGCGGCACCGACCGCCGGCCCACGGCTGCGACCAGGGCTTCCGGCAGGCCGCCGACGGCCGCGAACCGGGCACCGCCGTGCAGGCCGTGCAGCAGCAGCGACATCGGCAGGGTTGCGGTCGGCACGCCCGGCGGCACGATCGTCACCACCTCGACCTCGCGGCGGCGGTACCGGGAGTACACCCGGTCCACGCGCACCACGGGCCGCTTGCCGGCCGGCACCGGGCCGGCGACGCCCAGGACGTGGCGCAGCACGTCGCCGCCCGGCCCGTGGCCGCTGAGCGCCGAGGTCACCCCCACCGCGGCCAGCCCGGTCGCGCCGAGCGCGCCGAGCACCGTCCGCCTGCTGACCATGTCCCCCTCCTGCGAATCCCCCGGTTGCATCGCGCCGGCCGTCCCGGGTGTTTCGCCTAGACCACCGAGTTCGCCCGAAGTTCGGCTATGCGTTCCGGCGGGTAGCCGAGCGACCCCAGCACGTGGTCGGTGTGCTCGCCGAGGGCGGGCACCCGCCCGGGTTGCCAGCCCCAGCCGGTGGAGTCCACGGGTGGCCGCAGCACGGCCGCCCCGCCGCCCGGCACGGCCACCTCCGCCCACCGCTCCCGCGCGACGAGCTGCGGGTGCCCGGCCAGCTCGGTGACCGGGCGGGTGCGGGCGGCGGGCACGTCGGCGGCGTCGAGGGCGTTCAGCAGGTCGGCCGAGGCCCAGCCGGTGAAGTCGAGTTCGGCGTGCAGCTCGGACCGGTGCGCGACCCGGGTGCTCACCGTGCCGAACCGCGCGTCGTCGGCCAGCTCGGGCCGGCCGAGCACCCCGCACAGCCGCCGCCACTGCGGGTCGTTCTGCACGGCCAGGTGCACCGCGCCGTCCCGGCACCGGAACGGCCCGTACGGCGCGATGCTCGGGTGGTGGGCCCCGGTGCGCGGCGCGGCGGAGCCGGTGCCCGCCGCGTACAGCGCGGGCTGGTGCATCCACTCGGCCAGCGCCTCGAACAGGGTCAGCCGCAGCGCGACGCCCTCGCCGGTGCGCTGCCGGTGCAGCAGGGCCGCGAGCACGGCGGACTGCAACTGCACGCCGGCGGCGATGTCGGCGACCGAGATGCCCGCCCGCGCGGTCACCTCGCCCTCGCCGGTCAGCTCGACCAGGCCCGCTTCGGACTGCACGAGCGCGTCGAACGCCTTGCGCCCGGCGTAGGGCCCGGTCGGGCCGTACCCGGTCAGCTCGCCGACCACCAGCGACGGGTGTCGGGCGTGCAGTGCGTCGGCGTCCACACCTATCCGACGTGCCGCGCCCGGTGACAGGTTGCACAGCACCACGTCGGCCCGCGCGACCAGGTCGAACAGCACGGTACGGCCGTCGGGGTGCTTGAGGTCGAGGGTCAGCGACTCCTTGCCGGCGTTGGTCCACGCGAAGTACGAGGACACCTCGCCGCACGCGTGGTCGTAGTGGCGCGCGAAGTCGCCGCCGTCCGGGCGTTCCACCTTGACCACCCGCGCGCCCAGGTCGGCCAGCAGCTTGGTCGCGTAAGGCACCGCCACGGCTTGTTCGACGCTGACGACGAGAACGCCGTCCAGAGGTCTCGCGGGTCTCAAGCGGTGATCCGATCCGCGCCCGAGTACACGTTCATCGAGTCGCCGCGCAGGAACCCGACCAGGGTCACGCCCTGCTCCTCGGCCAGCTCGACGGCCAGCGAGGACGGCGCGGACACGGCCGCTAGCACCGGCACACCGGCCATCGCGGCCTTCTGCACCAGCTCGAACGAGGCCCGCCCGGAGACCATGAGGACCGCGCCGGCCAGCGGCACCCGGTCCTGGAGCACCGCCCAGCCGAGCACCTTGTCCACCGCGTTGTGCCGCCCGACGTCCTCGCGGACCACCAGCGCGTCACCTGATGAGGTGAAAAGTCCGGCGGCGTGCAGGCCGCCGGTCGAGGCGAACGCCTTCTGCCTCGCGCGCAGCGAGCCGGGCAGCTCCGACAGGACGTCGACGCCGACCCGGACCGCGTCCTGGGCGGGGGAGAAGCGGGTCTTGAGCCGGACCGCGTCCAACGCGGCCTTGCCGCACACGCCGCACGACGAGGTGGTGTAGAAGTTGCGCTCCACGCCGGCGTCCGGCGGCGGCACGTGCTCGGCCAGCGTGACGTCCAGCACGTTGTAGGTGTTGAGCCCGTCCGGGCCGGTTCCCTCGCAGAACCGGGCCGAGGACACGTCGGCGAGCCCGCCGACGACGCCTTCGCTGAGCAGGAACCCGTGCGCCAGTTCCACGTCGTGGCCGGGCGTGCGCATGGTCACGGCCAGTGCCCGCCCGGCCACGCGCAGCTCCAACGGCTCCTCAGCGGCCAGCACGTCGACCCGGGAGCGGTGGTTCCGCCCCGTGTACGTGACCACTGGGCGACGGACGGTGACTCGCCCCATCGTGGACTCCTTCCCGACGCCAGGTCTGCTGGTCGGTCACCGTCCAGGTTACGGAGGTGCCGGCCCGGGAAGCGATTTCCCCGGCCGTCGCCGAGCGTCCACAGAGGACCCGGGGGCCTCCGCAGTGCTATGACGGCGTAACCGCTGGTGCCGGGCTAGTGTCGGAGGGTGGATTCCTACGACGTGGTGGTGGTCGGCGGCGGGCACAACGCCCTGGTCGCGGCGGCCTACCTGGCGCGCGCCGGGCGCTCCGTGCTGGTGCTGGAGAAGCTGGACCACGTCGGCGGCGCGGCGGTGAGCGAGCGGGCGTTCGCCGGCGTGGACGCGCGGCTGTCCCGCTACTCCTACCTGGTCAGCCTGCTGCCCGACCGGATCGTGTCGGAACTCGGACTCCGGGTCGAGCTGAAGTCCCGTGCCGCGTCCTCCTACACGCCCGCGGCCGACCTGCTGGTGGAACGCACGCCCGGTGAGGCCACGGCGGAGTCGTTCCGCGCGTGGACCGGGTCGGACGCGGAGTTCGAGCGCTGGCAGCGCTGGTACGACGACCTGGAGGCGCTGGCCTCGGCCCTCGCCCCGACCCTGCTGGAGCCGCTGGTGTCCCGCGAGCACGCCCGGATCAGGGTGGACGCGGTGGCCCGGATGCGGTTGTGGGAGCAGGTCTTCGAGCGCCCCCTCGGCGTGACGCTGGAGGAGCTGTTCACCGACGACGTCGTGCGCGGCGTGGTGGCGACCGACGGCCTGATCGGCACGCACGCGTCGCTGCACGACCTGGCCGCCAACCGGTGCTTCCTCTACCACGTGATCGGCAACGGCACGGGGGAGTGGAAGGTGCCGGTCGGCGGGATGGGCGCGGTGACCGCCGAACTGGTGCGGGCGGCCCGCGACGCCGGCGCGGAGATCGTGACCGGCGCGGAGGTGTCCCGGGTGGACGCCGACGGCAGGACCGCCGAGGTCGAGTACGACGGGCGGGTGGTCGGCGCGCGGTTCGTGCTGTCCGGGGTCGCGCCGCACGTGCTGGACGCGTTGCGCGGCAAGGAGGCCGGCCCGGTCGCGGAGGGCTGCCAGCTCAAGGTCAACATGCTGCTGGAGCGGCTGCCGAAGGTGCGCGGCGGGATCGACCCGAAGCTGGCGTTCGCCGGCACGCTGCACCTGGACGAGTCCTACTCGCAGGTGGAGACGGCCTACCGGGAGAGCGCGGCCGGGCAGGTGCCGAGCGTGCTGCCCGCCGAGATGTACTGCCACACGCTGACCGACCCGTCGATCCTGTCCCCTGACCTGGTCGGCCGGGGTTGGCACACGCTGACCCTGTTCGGCTTGCACACCCCGGCCGTGCTGTTCGAGGCGGACAACGACGGCCTGCGCGCGCACCTGGTCGACCGGTACCTGGAGGCGTTGAACGCGCACCTGGACGAGCCGGTGCAGGACTGCCTGGCGCGCGACGCCGAGGGCCGGCCGTGCCTGGAGGCCCGGTCGCCGCTGGACCTGGAGGCCGAACTCGGACTCCCGCGCGGCAACATCTTCCACGGCGGGCTGGCGTGGCCGTTCGCCGAGGAGGAGGACGAGGTCGGGCGCTGGGGCGTGGAGACCGACGTGCCGAACCTGTTCGTGTGCGGGGCGGGTGCGCGACGCGGTGGCGGGGTCAGCGGCATCGGCGGGCACAACGCCGCGATGGCCGTGCTGGAGCGCTGACCCCCACCGGTCGGGCTCTCGGGACCGGGCGTCAGAGCCCTTCGAAGATCTTGGTGACGGCCTTCTTCTCCTGCTCGAAGTTGGCGCCGGAGGTGAGGACGACCTCCACCGCGCCCTTGCGCGCCGCCAGCGTGTTCACCAGCACTTCGCCGGTCCCCAGGGAGCCGGTCCACGCCTCGTCGAAGAAGCCCGGCAGGTCCTTGGCCCGCCGGCTGCCGGAGCCGAAGCCCTCCTTGCCCCTGGCGAACGAGGCGGCGTCCGAGCCGGTGGCGAACCGGACGGTGGTCACCGCGCCGCCGCCCTCGTAGTGGCAGGTGATCAGCCTGCCGTCGACCTCCTGCCGGGGGTGCTTGAGGTTGAGCTGCAAGGCCGCGCCCACGACGTCGGCGGGTGCCTTGGTGCAGTCGATGCCGTCGGCGGGCTGCGTCGTGCCGGTGGTCTGCGGGGTCGAGCCCCCGGTCGTCGGCGCGCTCTCGGGCGTGGAGGTGCAGCCGGCGAGCACGACCAGCCCGACCGAGACCGCGAGTGCGTACTTGATGACCACAGATCCTCCAGTCCCGTCGTCCGGGGGTCGTCCGGACGAGCGCCGACGTTACCCGAGCGCTATATCAAGATTCCTTGCTAAAGGGTTCTTGCTATGCGTACCGTAGTGGCATGGCCGAGCCGCGCGAGGACCTCATCCGGGACCCGAGGGAGCTGCGCGCGCTCGCGCACCCGTTCCGCTGGAAGCTGATCGACCTGCTGGCGAGCGAGGGCGAGCGGACGGCGACCCAGTGCGCCCGCGCCCTCGGCGAGAGCGTGCCGAGCTGCTCCTACCACCTGAACGTGCTGGCCAAGTACGGGTTCGTGGAGGAGGTGCCGGACGTCAAGGGCCGGCAGAAGCCGTGGCGGATGCTCCGGCACCACCAGAGCTGGTCCTCCGAAGGCGTGGACGACGAGATGGCCCTCGCCGCCGAGGCGGCGGGCGACGCCCTGGTGGAGCAGGAGTTCGCCACCATGCGCGAACGTTTGCGCGGCAAGGGCCTCGAACCACCCGAGTGGCGGAGGGCGACCGGCATCCGCGCGCACCTGGAGTTCCTCACCGCCGAGGAGCTGGACGAGGTGCACGCGGCGATGTTCGCCGTGCTCGACAAGTACGCCGACCGCCGGCAGGACCCGGCGGCGCGGCCCGAGGGCGCACGCCCGGTGCGCATCTTCCAGGCCACGACCGTGGCGCCCCGGCGGGACTAGCGCGGGCTATTTCGGTGGTGACCACCCGGTCGCCCTCGGTAGCGTGCCCGTCCGCTCATTTCTCCGATCACGGCCAAGCGATTCGAGGGGGATTCGCCATGCCCGTTTACGACGCCTTGTACGACATAGCCCGCCAACGCGGACGCGAGGACGTGGCCGCCGCACAGCGCTACCGACTCGGCCGGACCCGGCTCAGATCCTTCTCCGGCCTGCTCAAGCTCGACTGGCAGGTCGTCCGGGAGCGCCGCTCGCTGGTGGCGAGCGTCGGGTTCTCCTGGCAGCGGTCGGCCGGCTGACGCGAGGGGCTCGGTGACCAGCCGCCCGACGAGGGGACGGGCGGCTGGTCACCGCCTCAGTCGACCAGCCGCTCCAGCCGGACCACGATCGACTTGGAGGTCGGCGTCCCCGACTCCAGGGCGGTCGAGTCCAGCGGCACCAACGGGTTCGCCTCCGGGAAGTACGCCGCCGCGCAGCCCCGCGCGGTCGGGTAGGACACCACCCGGAACCGCTCGGCGCGGCGCTCGGTCACCCCGGTCGGGTCCTCCGGCCACTCGCTGACCAGGTCGACGAACTGCCCGTCCAGCAGGTCCAGCTCGTCCAGGTCGGCGGGGCTGACGAACACCACCCGGCGGCCGTCCTTCACACCCCGGTAGCGGTCGTCCAGGCCGTAGATCGTGGTGTTGTACTGGTCGTGGCTGCGCAGCGTCTGCAACAGCAGGCGGCCGACCGGCACCCGCAGCACGGTCAGCTCGTGCGCCGCGAAGTTCGCCTTTCCGGTGCGCGTCCCGGTGAACTCGCGGGCGTCGCGCGGCGCGTGCGGCAGCACGAACCCGTCCGGCCGCCGCACCCGCTCGTTGTAGTCCGCGCACCCCGGCACGACCCGGGAGATCCGGTCCCGGATCAGGTCGTAGTCCTTCTCGAACTCCTCCCACGGCACCGGGTGGTCCGGCCCGAGCACGGCCCGCGCCAGCCGGCACACGATGGACACCTCGGACAGCAGCCGGTCGCTCGCCGGCTCCAGCCGGCCGCGCGAGCGGTGCACCACCGACATCGAGTCCTCGACCGTCACGAACTGCTCGCCGCTGTGCTGGAGGTCGCTCTCCGTGCGGCCCAGCGTGGGCAGGATCAGCGCGGTCGCCCCGTGCACGACGTGCGACCGGTTCAACTTGGTCGACACCTGCACGGTCAGCTCGCACGACCGCAGCGCGCGTTCGGTGACCTCCGTGTCCGGCGTGGCGGACGCGAAGTTGCCGCCCACCGCGAAGAACACGCGCGCCTTGCCGTCCCGCATCGCGCGGATCGAGGCGACCGTGTCCATCCCGTGCTCGCGCGGCACGGTGATGCCGAACTCGGTCTCCAGCGCGGACATGAACTTCTCCGGCATCTTCTCCCAGATGCCCATGGTCCGGTCGCCCTGCACGTTCGAGTGGCCGCGCACCGGGCACAGCCCCGCGCCGGGCTTGCCGATCATGCCGCGCAGCAGCGCCACGTTGGCGATCTCGCGGATCGTCGCCACCGAGTGCTTGTGCTGGGTCAGGCCCATCGCCCAGCAGAAGATCGTGCGCTGCGAGTCGGCCAGCATCCGGGCCAGCAGCTCCACCTCCCGGCGCGGCAGCCCGGTGGCGGTGTCGACCGCCTCCCAGTCCAGGTCGCGCACGTTCGCGGCGTACTCGGCGAACCCGTCGGTGTAGCGGGCGACGAACTCGTCGTCGGCCGCGTCCCAGGACAGCAGCAGGTTGCCGACCGCCTGGAACAGCGCCTGGTCGCCGCCCAGCCGGATCTGGAGGAACTCGTCCGCGAGCTGGGTGCCCGCGCCGACCACGCCCCGGACGTTCTGCGGGTTCTTGAACCGCAGCAGGCCGGCCTCGGGCAGCGGGTTGACCGCGACGATCTTCGCCCCGGTCTTCTTGGCCTCCTCCAGCGCGGAGAGCATCCGGGGGTGGTTGGTGCCCGGGTTCTGGCCGACGACCACGATCAGGTCGGCGCGGGCGAAGTCGTCGATGCTCACCGAGCCCTTGCCGATGCCGGTGGTCTCGGACAGCGCCGCACCGGACGACTCGTGGCACATGTTCGAGCAGTCCGGCAGGTTGTTCGTGCCGAACGAGCGGACCAGCAGCTGGTAGAGGAACGCGGCCTCGTTGCTGGTCCGGCCGGAGGTGTAGAACACCGCCTCGTCCGGGTCGGCCAGGCCGGTGAGCTTCTCCGCGACCAGCGCGAACGCGTCGCTCCACGAGATCGGCTCGTAGTGCGTGCCACCCTCGCGCAGCACGACCGGGTCGGTGATCCGGCCCTGCTGACCCAGCCAGTAGTCGGTCCGCCCGGCCAGCTCGGCGACCGGGTGCGCGGCGAAGAAGTCCGGGCCGACCCGGCGGCGGGTGGCCTCCTCGGCGACCGCCTTCGCGCCGTTCTCGCAGAACTCCGCCAGCTTGCGGTGCCCCTGCGGCTCGGGCCACGCGCACCCCGGGCAGTCGAACCCCTCGCGCTGGTTGAGCAGCCGCAACGTGGTCACGGTGCGCGCCACGCCCATCTGCTCCACGCCGCGCTTGAGCGACACGGCCACGCCGGGGATGCCGGCCGCCCACCGCTTGGGTCCGGTCACGTCGAGCTGCGACTCGTCGATGTCGTGCTGGGGTGGCTTGCTCATGGGGACCATTGTGCGCTGGCACGCCCCGCGCGAGCGCGCCAGCGGTACCACGATCGACCGTCGGCGACGAGGTGGCACCGGTCCGCTGTCACGGGCCCCAAGGGGTTGAGAACGGTCCGTGAACCCGGTGCCGGATCCCCGTGACGACCGGCGATCACCGTCAATTGTGAGCGGCACCACTCTGTCGCCGAATCGACCGATCGGGTGACTGGGTCACCCGCAGCTGTCGCGGATCTCCAGCGACCGGTTCGGGTCGAAGTAGCCCTCGGACGGCCCGTCGTCGACGTCCTCGCCGGTGTGCGCGCCGGGCACGGGCCGCTCGCTGATGCCGGGCGCGAGGAAGCCCTGCTTGGCCGCCGCGCAGCCGATCGCGTAGTCGTAGCCGGCCATGGCGTCGGTCCACAGGCCGTTGCTCTCCGGCGCGAACGAGTCGCCGCTGCGGACCACGTAGGTCATGGCGATCCGCCGCACGGCCACGATGTCCATCGGGTCCGTCGGCTCCCGGTCGCTCTCGAACGCGTAGGCGAACACGTAGTTGGTGCGGACCACGATCTCGCCGGGCTGACCGGCCTCGGCGCTCATCGTGCCGTTGACCTTGGGCGCGGCCGGCAGCAGCCGCTGGCCCTTGGCGATCCGGGTCACCACCATCGACGCCTCGCCGTCGTGGCGGCCGTCGTAGAGCTGGCGCATCTGGTCCTGCAGGTCGTAGGCGAGCAGGCCGATGTACCGATCCACGTCGTGGTCCTGGATCACCGCGCGGTCCAGCCGCGAGGCCACCACGGCGTGCTTGACCAGCCGGTACGCCTCGGCGACCTGGTCGGCGGTGAACTCGCCGACCGGCGCGGCGGGCGGCGGCGCGATCCCGGCGTCGCCGTCCGCCCAGGTGTCGGCGGGGGTGTTGCGGAACGGCCGCTCGGGGTCGATCCGGAAGTCCTGCGCGGCGGGCGCGTCCAGCGCGTCCCGGACGCCGGGGAACTCGCCCTCCCGGTACAGCGCGAACAGCAAAACTGCGATCGCCACCACGGCGGCGGCGGTGACGGCGCGGCCGTTGCCCGCCTTCCACCGGGCCGCCCGCCGCTGCTTGCGGAACTCCCGCCGGGCGCGCTTCTTCGCCTCCGCGATCCACTTCTCGTGGCGCAGGTCGGGGTGGTCGTCGAGACCGTCGGTGTGCACTTGCCCCCCAGCAGGTGGAATCACGACGCCGTTCACTCGATCAGGTGACGGCCGGCGGACGTTAGCAGGCCACCCCGACAGGCGGCGCGTGCCTTTCGCGCTCCTCCCCGCGCCCGTTCCCGATCCCGAAGACGCCGGGGTATGCCACGTGAGGGCGTTACCAGCTATCTGGTTCGAAGTCGATAGCGCGAACTCCGTAGACTTCCCACGTGACTGAAACGCCCACCGCACCCCAGCGCTCCGAACTCCCGCCGGCCTGGAACCCGGCCGAGGTAGAAGCCGGGCTGTACCAGCGGTGGGTGGATCGCGGCTACTTCACGGCGGACGCGGGCAGCGACAAGCCGCCGTTCTCCATCGTGCTGCCCCCGCCGAACGTCAACGGCAGCCTGCACATGGGCCACGCCCTCAACCACAGCGTCATGGACGCCCTCACCCGCCGCCGGCGGATGCAGGGCTACGAGGTGCTGTGGCTGCCGGGCACGGACCACGCGGGCATCGCCACCCAGACGGCGGTCGAGCGCGCGTTGGCGTCCGAGGGCCTGTCCCGCCACGACCTGGGCCGCGACAAGTTCGTCGAGCGCGTCTGGCAGTGGCGCGAGGAGGTCGGCGGGCGCATCCTCGGCCAGATGCGCCGGCTCGGCGACGGCGTGGACTGGGACCGCGTCCGGTTCACCATGGACGAGGGGCTGTCCCGCTCGGTCCAGACGATCTTCAAGCGGCTGTTCGACGACGGCCTGATCTACCGCGCCGAGCGGATCATCAACTGGTGCCCGCGCTGCCAGACCGCGCTGTCCGACATCGAGGTCGACCACTCCGAGGACGACGGCGAGCTGGTCTCCATCCGCTACGGCTCCGGCGCGTCCTCGATCGTCGTCGCCACCACCCGCGCGGAGACCATGCTGGGCGACACGGCGATCGCCGTGCACCCCGAGGACGAGCGCTACCGGCACCTGATCGGCACCGAGGTCGAGGTCCCCCTGACCGGCCGGTACGTGCCGATCGTCGCCGACGAGCACGTCGACCCGAAGTTCGGCACCGGCGCGGTCAAGGTGACCCCGGCGCACGACCCGAACGACTTCGAGATCGGCCGCCGGCACGACCTGCCCGCGCTGACCGTGATGGACGGGCGCGGCGTGATCACCGCGCACGGCCCGTTCGAGGGGCTGGACCGGTTCGAGGCGCGGCCCGCCGTCGTCGCCGCGCTGCGCGAGCAGGGTCGGATCGTGGCCGAGAAGCGCCCGTACAAGCACTCCGTCGGCCACTGCTCGCGGTGCGACACGGTCATCGAGCCGCGCCTGTCGTTGCAGTGGTGGGTCAAGGTCGAGCCGCTGGCCCGCGAGGCGGCCGCCGCCGTGCGCGACGGCCGCACCACGATCCACCCGCCGGAGCTGGCCAAGCGCTACTTCGACTGGGTCGACAACCTCAACGACTGGTGCATCTCGCGCCAGCTCTGGTGGGGCCACCGCATCCCGGTCTGGTACGGCCCCGACGACAAGGTGATGTGCGTCGGCCCCGACGACGAGCCCCCCGGCGAGGGCTGGACCCAGGACGAGGACGTGCTCGACACGTGGTTCTCCTCGGGCCTGTGGCCGTTCTCCACCCTGGGCTGGCCCGCGCAGACCAGCGACCTGGCCAAGTTCTACCCGACCAGCGTGCTGTCCACCGGCTACGACATCCTGTTCTTCTGGGTCGTCCGGATGATGATGTTCGGCCTGTACGCCCTGGACGGCAAGCAGCCGTTCGACCACGTGTTCCTGCACGGCCTGATCCGCGACCAGCACGGCAAGAAGATGTCCAAGTCGCGCGGCAACGGCATCGACCCGCTGGACTGGGTGGACTCCTACGGCGCGGACGCCACCCGGTTCACCCTGCTGCGCGGCGCGAACCCCGGTTCCGACCTGGCGATCGCCGAGGAGTGGGCGGCCGGGTCCCGCAACTTCACCACGAAGCTGTGGAACGCCACCCGGTTCGCGCTGGGCAACGGCGCGACCGTCGACCGCCCCGTGCCGCCGCGCGAGGAGCTGACCGACGCCGACCGCTGGATCCTCGACCTGCTCGACGAGCTGGTCGAGCAGGTGGACGGGCAGTTCGAGGCGTTCCAGTTCGGCAAGCTCGCCGAAGGGCTCTACCACTTCACCTGGGACGAGTTCTGCGACTGGTACCTGGAGCTGGCCAAGGTGCAGCTCGCCGAGGGCGGCGCGCGGGCCGAGGCGACCCAGGCCGTCCTGGGCCACGTCCTCGACGTCGTGCTGCGCCTGCTGCACCCGCTCACGCCGTTCATCACCGAGACCCTCTGGACGACGCTCACCGGCGGTGAGTCGCTGGTCGTCGCGCCGTGGCCGAAGTCGGGCGGCGGCGCGCGCGACGAGGTCGCCGCGACCCGCGTCGAGGGCCTCAAGAAGCTGGTCACCGAGATCCGCCGGTTCCGCTCCGACCAGGGCCTCAAGCCCGCGCAGAAGGTGGCCGGCAAGGTCCGGGGCGCGTGCTGCGTCGACCTGATCGACCAGGTGCCCGCCGTGCGCGCGCTGACCCGGATGACCGAGCCGGGCGACGACTACACCGTCTCGGCGCAGATCGAGGTGGGCCTGCCCAAGGGCGCGGTCAAGGTCGAGCTGGACCTGTCCGGCGCGGTCGACCTGGTCGCCGAGCGCAAGCGGCTGGCCAAGGACCTCGCCGTGGCGGAGAAGGAACGCGCCCAGTGCGAGGGCAAGCTGAACAACCCGGCGTTCACCGACAAGGCGCCCGCCGAGGTGGTCGCCAAGATCCAGGCCCGGCTGGCGGCGGCGAACGCCGACATCGACCGCATCCACGCCCGCCTCGACGCGCTGCCGCAGTCGTGACCGGGCCCGACTCGCTCGACGAGCTCCGCCAGGTCGAGGCGGAGCTGAACCAGCGCTGGCCGGAGACCAAGCTCGAACCGAGCCTCGACCGCATCCGGGCGCTGGTCGAGCTGATGGGCGACCCGCAGACGTCCTACCCGGTCGTGCACATCACCGGCACCAACGGCAAGACGTCGACCTCGCGGATGGTCGACGCGCTGCTGACCCGCGTCGGCCTGCGCACCGGCCGGTACACCAGCCCGCACCTGCAACTGGTGACCGAGCGGATCAACGTCGACAACGCGCCGATCAGCCCGCAGCGCTACGTCGAGGTCTACCGCGACATCGAGCCGCTGGTGTCCATCGTGGACAGCCGCAGCGAGGTGCCGCTGAGCAAGTTCGAGGTGTTGACCGGGATGGCGTTCGCGGCGTTCGCGGACGCCCCGGTCGACGCCGCCGTGGTCGAGGTCGGCCTCGGCGGCCGGTGGGACGCGACGAACGTCGCCGACGGCCGGATCGCGGTGATCACGCCCGTGGGCGTCGACCACGTCGAGTACCTGGGCACGTCGCTGGAGGGCATCGCCGAGGAGAAGGCCGGGATCATCAAGCCCGGCGCGGTGGCCCTGCTCGCCGAGCAGGACCCGGCGGTGGAACGGGTGCTGCTGCGCCGCATCGCCGAGGTCGACGCCATGGTCGCCCGGCAGGGCTCCGAGTTCGGCGTGCTGCAGCGCGACGTGGCCGTCGGCGGGCAGCTGCTCCGGTTGCAGGGCCTCGGCGGCGTGTACGACGAGGTGTTCCTGCCGCTGCACGGCGCGCACCAGGCCGCCAACGCGGCGCTCGCGCTGGCCGCCGTGGAGGCGTTCTTCGGCGCGGGCGCGGACCGTCAGATCGACGTGGACGCGGTGCGCGAGGCGTTCGCCACCGTCGCGTCGCCGGGCCGGCTGGAGCGGGTGCGCTCCGCGCCGACCGTGCTGGTCGACGCCGCGCACAACCCGCACGGCGCGAAGGCCCTGGCCAAGGCGCTGGACGAGGAGTTCGGCTTCCGCAAGCTGGTCGCCGTCGTCGGCGTGATGGACGACAAGGACGCCGTGGGCATCCTCAGCGAACTGGAGCCCGTGGTGCACGAGGTCGTGCTGACCGCGAACTCGTCGCCGCGCGCCATGGACCCGGACCTGCTCGCGGGCGTGGCGATCCCGATCTTCGGCGAGGACCGGATGGTGGTGCAGCCGCACCTGGTCGACGCGCTGGAGGAAGCCGTGCGCCTGGCCGAGGAGGACGACGGCGGCGACGTGGTGTCCGGTGGCGGCGTGATCGTGACGGGCTCCGTGGTGACCGCCGGCGAGGCCCGCGCCCTGTTCGGCAAGGAGCCCTCATGACGACCCCCGCCGGCGTGCCCGCGCCGAAGAAGGACCCGATGAAGTCGTTCCGGGGCATCATGGCCGGGACGCTCATCCTGGAAGTGATCGTGGTCGCCCTGGCGCTGCCGGTGGTGGCGAAGCTCGGCGGCGGCATCGGGACCGGCACCGGGTACCTGGTGCTGGGGCTGATCGTGGCGCTGATCGGGACGTGCGCGCTGCTGAAGCGGCCGTGGGTGGTGGCCGTGATCGCCGTGCTGCACGCGGTGATGATCGCCTCCTGGCCGCTGCTGACCGCCCTGGGCGTGATCGGCGTGTTGTTCAGCCTGGTGTGGTTCTACCTCCTGTGGCTGCGCCGCGACGTGGCCAAGCGCATGGCCGAGGGCCGGCTGCCCAGCCAGCAGCAGTCGGCGCAGGGCTGAACCCCGTTCGCGGTCGGGCTCCGGTGTCCCGTCCTGGGATGTGCGGTTCACTGGAACGGATCCGGCCACCCGGCGTGGTGGCGCACTACACTCGGTGACGTGATGGGTCACAGTTCCGTCCGGGCGGTTCCGGCGAGCCCGGCGGACGGGCGGTCGTCGGAGTCGAGTCCCGGTGGCCTCTGACGTACCGGCCGGCAACCCGCCGGGGGTCGGCGACGACCAGGATTCGGACCAACTCGGGCCCTTCCAGGCCCTGTGGGACGCGTGGGACGCGGCGCACGACGACCTGATGGCGAAACCCCTCTCGCACTACCGCCTGGCCACCGGCCTCCAGTTCGACGAGCTGGAGGAGCACCTGGCGCGGGGCGACCGGGCAGCCGCCGCCCGGGAGGCGGTCGACATCATCAGCCTGGCGCTGAACACGCTGCGCTGGATGGGCTACCGGCCGGAGGACGTGGCGGAGTTCGCGCGCACCCGGGCGCAGGTGCGGATGCAGGGGCGGGCGCACGAGATCCTGGACAAGTACGAGCGCCGGTACGGCCTCTGACGGCCGCCGCGTACCGGCGGTCGTCGCCCGGTGACCAGCCGGAGTTCACCGGGGGTTCGGGTTCGGGGGCTACAAACCGGCCATGACCGAAGGTGTGGTGAACCGGCGGACGCTGCTGCGCGCCGGAGCGATCGGCACGGCTGCGGCGTTCGTGCCCGGGATCGCGCTGGCGGCGTCGGGGCGCCCGGTGCTGACGCACGGCGTGCAGTCCGGTGACGTGACGTTCGACAGCGGCCTGGTGTGGACGCGGGCTGACCGGCCGGCGCGGATGCTCGTCGAGGTGTCGGCGGACCCGTCGTTCCGCCGCGCCCGCGTGCTGCGCGGCCCCGTGCTGACGCCGGAGACCGGCGGCACGGGCCGGCTGCGGCTGCGCGGCCTGCCACCCGGCCGCCGCGCGCACTACCGGGTGGTCGCCGAGGACCTGGACGGCCGCACCCGCAGCCAGGCCGTGACCGGCAGCTTCCGCACCGCGCCGCTCGGCCGGGACGGCGTGCGGTTCGTGTGGTCCGGCGACGTCGCGGGCCAGGGCTGGGGCAGCAACCCCGACCTGGGCGGGATGCCGATCTTCGGCGCGATGGCCGCGCGCCGGCCCGACTTCTTCATCCACAGCGGCGACACGGTCTACGCCGACGGCCCGATGCAGGAGACCGTGACCCTGGCCGACGGCCGGGTCTGGCGCAACGCGGTGACCCCGGAGAAGCTGAAGGTCGCCGAGACCCTCGACGAGTACCGGGGCCAGTTCGCCTACAACCTGCTGGACGAGAAGTTCCGCTCGTTCGCCGCCGACGTGCCCGCCTACGTGCAGTGGGACGACCACGAGGTGGTCAACAACTGGTACCCGGGGGAGATCCTCGACTCGCCCGCCTACACCGAGAAGCGCGTCGACGTGCTGGCCGCGCGGGCGTTCCGGGCGTTCCACGAGTGGCAGCCGATCGACCCGCGCAAGGCCGTGGACGGGCGCGTGTACCGGAAGTTCTCCTACGGGCAGCACGTGGAGGTGTTCATCCTCGACATGCGCACCTACAAGGACGCCAACGACGCGCCACGCGACGGCGTCGGGCACATCCTGGGCGAGAAGCAGGCGAAGTGGCTGGTGGAGTCGCTGGACTGCTCGCGCGCCACGTGGAAGATCATCGCCGCCGACCTGCCGATCGGCTTGACCGTGCCGGACGGCGGGGGCATCGAAGGCGTGGCGAACGGCCTGCCGGGCAAGCCGGGCGGGCGTGAGACCGAGTTGGCGTGGGTGCTGCGGGAGATCAAGAAGCGCAAGGTGCGCAACACCGTGTGGTTGACCGCCGACGTCCACTACACGGCCGCGCACCACTACTCGCCGCAGCGGGCGGCGTTCGCGGACTTCGACCCGTTCTGGGAGTTCGTGTCCGGGCCGCTGCACGCGGGAGCGTTCGGCCCGAACGTGCTGGATCCGACGTTCGGACCGGAAGCGGTGTTCGTGCACGCCCCGCCGGCGGCGAACACCACGCCGCTGGACGGGTTCCAGCACTTCGGCGAGGTCGAGGTGTCCCGTGACGGCGAACTGACCGTGTGGCTGCGTGACATCAAGGGCACGTCGCTGTGGTCGAAGACGTTGCAGCCGCAGCGCCGCTAGGCCCCCGCCGGGTGAGGGGCTCTTGTTGGACCAAGATCGTCGTGGTTGCGTGAGTCCTCGTCCGGTCCCGCACCGGGCGGGGGCTTGCCGCCCTTCCGCGACGAGGAGGTCGCCGTGCGCCGCCTGGGTCTGGTCGCCTTGCTGCTCTTCGGGCTCGTGGTTCCGGTCGCGCCCGCCGTCGCGGCCACGGGCCGGCTCGTCGTGGGCGGGGTCGCCGACATCGCGCCCGGCGTCCGGGCCGGCGACCGGGCGCTGGCCCGCGACGCGCTGCGCGGCGTCACCGGCGAGCGGTTCTACTTCGTGCTGCCCGACCGGTTCGCCAACGGCGACCCCGGCAACGACCACGGGCTCTCCGGCGGGACCGACCGGCTCACGACCGGCTTCGACCCGACCGACAGGGGCTTCTACCACGGCGGCGACCTCAAGGGCCTGCACGACGGCCTCGACTACCTCGACGGGCTGGGAATCACCGCGATCTGGCTGACCCCGGTGTTCCGCAACCGCTGGGTGCAGGGCTCCGGCGCGGACGCGTCGGCCGGTTACCACGGCTACTGGACCACCGACTACACCGAGCTGGACCCGCACTTCGGCTCGACCGACGACATGCGCCGGCTGATCCGCGACGCGCACCGGCGTGGCATCAAGGTGTTCTTCGACATCGTCGCCAACCACACCGCAGACCTCATCGGCTACGCCGAGGGCCGCTATGACTACGTGCCCACCAGCGCCGTGCCCTATCTGGACCCGTCCGGCAGACCCGTGGACATCGCAGCCATCGCGGGCCGCCCGGACTTCCCGAAGTTGACCGCGCCTTACACGCCCGTCGTGCTCGGTCGGAAAGAACCGGCGTGGCTGAACGACCCGTCGCTCTACCACAACCGGGGCGACTCGACGTTCTCCGGGGAGTCGAGCCAGTACGGCGACTTCTTCGGCCTGGACGACCTGATGACCGAGCACCCGACCGTCGTCGCGGGCATGAAGCGGATCTTCACGAGGTGGATCGACGTGCTCGACATCGACGGGTACCGCGTCGACACCGTCAAGCACGTGAACATCGAGTTCTGGCAGGCGCTCGCGCCGCACGTGCGGAAGTACGCGCAGCGGCGCGGCAAGGACGACTTCTTCGTGTTCGGCGAGGTGTTCGACGCCGACCCCGCAGTCACCTCCCACTACACGACGACCGGGAAGATGCAGGCGGCGCTGGACTTCCCGTTCCAGAACGGCGCGGCGACGTTCCTGTCCGGGCTCGGGTCGGCCAAGCTGGGCCAAGTGCTCGTGGACGACGACCGGTACACCGACGCCGACTCGAACGCGGCCTCGCTGCCCACGTTCCTCGGCAACCACGACCTGGGCCGGCTCGCCTGGGCGCTGCGGCAGAACCGGCCCGGCATCACCGAACCCGAACTCCTGGAGCGGGTGGAACTCGGCAACGCCCTGATGTACCTGTGGCGCGGCAACCCCGTCGTCTACTACGGCGACGAGCAGGGCTTCGCGGGCAGCGGCGGCGACAAAGCGGCCCGGCAGGACCTGTTCGCCTCCGCCACCCCCGAGTACCGGTCGGAAGACCTGATCGGCAGCAACCGGACCGGGGCGGTGGACAACCACGTCCCCGACCACCCGCTGTACCGGCAGTTGCGCGACTTGGCGGCGTTCGTCGACCGGGACCCGGTGTGGCGTGACGGCAACCAGACCCTCCGCTTGGCGACGGGGGACGTGATCGCGTTCAGCCGGGTGCGCGCCGGGAGGGACGTGGAACACCTCGTCGTGGCCAACGCGGGCACGTCATCGGCGACCGTCGACGCGCCGGTGGGCAGTGCCGCGCTCCGCCCCTCGTGGCCCGCCGGGGGACCCGAAGTGTCGGCCGTCGACGGCAAGGTCCGCGTGACGGTGCCGCCGCTGTCGGCACTGGTGTTCAAGGGAACGACTCGCCTGCCCACCGCCCGTCCGACGCCCACGCTGGTCGCGCCACCCGTCGGTACCGTGCTGGACGACCGCGTAGAGGTGCGGGCGGACGGGGTGACGTCATCGTTCGCGCAGGCCACGTTCGCCGCACGGGTCGAGGGCAAGGGCTGGACCGTGCTCGGCACCGACGACACCGCGCCCTACCGGGTGTTCGCCGACCTCACGGCACTACCGGACGCGGCGGCCGGCAAGAACGTCGAAATCCGCGTCGTGGCGAAGGACTCCGGAGGCACCTTGGGCGCGGACGGCGTCACGGTGACCCTGACGGCCGGACGCGGACCTAATGATCGGTCAACTCGATCCGTGAGATGACCTCGTCGTCGCGGAGGATGCGGAACTCCCGGCCGTGTGCGACGAGCACCTTGAGGAACCCCGGACTGGTTTCGGCCACGTACGCCTCGAACGTGCCGGTCGTGGTTTCGATCCGCTCCAACGGCACCCACGGCGTGGCCACGACCGCCGCCACCACCAACCCGGTCACCACCACGATCCCCCGGATCCGCTGCAACACGAATCGCGCCGGACCGGGCTCGTCATCCCTGCGCCGAGCCGCCAACCCGGCCACCACCAACGCCAACACGACCGCCAGCGCGGGCACCCACCAGCGGTGGTAGCTGCGCACGTAGGCGACCAGGAACGCCACCAACACGGTCACGATGAGCGGCGCGGCCTGGGAGCGGGTGGCCGCCGCGTAGAACGACGCCAACGGCACGCTCAACACCAACAACACCGTGCTGATCCGTTCGTCGGCCATGAACGTGCCGAGGAACAAGCCGGGCGCGTCCTCCAGGTCGAGCGTGTGCAGCAGCGCGAACGTGGTGTGCCAGTCGTAGGAGGACACCGCGAGCAGCCGGAGGAGCACGAACATCACGGCTGCGGTGGTGAGCCCGGGGCCGTTCAGCTTGTGCCCGGTGTCGGGTTTCTCGGTGGTCACGGCCGGCACTATCGCACCTCGGACCGGATTCCACCTGCGGTGGACGACGGCGTCGGCGGTGATCCACCCGTTGGGAACCGAGCGAGTGCGGAGGGTGGTTGCTGTGGCGATGTTGGTGTACTTGGACAAGGAGAGCGACACTGAGGTTGAGGTGCGCTACCGATTCCACACCGGTGGTGGAACGCACCGGCACCTCGTGCTGGACAAGCGGTCGGAGGTCATCACCCCCGAGGACGGTGACCGCGACGGCGTGTTCCGGGCTGCTGCCGGCACGGTGGCCAGGGCCTGGCTGAGCGCCGGTTCGGCACCGGATCGGTTGATCCACCAGAGCTGACCGGGCGCGGGAGCGCCTGCTGCGGGAGTTGCCGGTGGTCACGGTCGGCGCTGTGGTGCCTCCGGCTACCCTTCACCCACCTGCATGAACCCGTACGAAGGAGTACTGACGGCCGTGAGCGAGCGCACCCTGGTCCTGGTCAAGCCCGACGGCGTCAGCCGTGGCCTGGTCGGCGAGGTCATCTCCCGCATCGAGCGCAAGGGTCTGACCCTGGCCG
Source organism: Actinosynnema sp. NPDC050436 (assembly GCF_040655415.1). Classification (NCBI taxonomy): domain Bacteria; kingdom Bacillati; phylum Actinomycetota; class Actinomycetes; order Pseudonocardiales; family Pseudonocardiaceae; genus Actinosynnema; species Actinosynnema sp. NPDC050436. Next base: position 357,168 of record NZ_JBFAJV010000005.1, read on the forward strand.
CGCTCGAACTGCGCACCGTGGACCGCGCGACCGCCGAGCAGCACTACGCGGAACACGACGGCAAGCCGTTCTTCAACGACCTGGTCGAGTTCATCACCGGCGGCCCGCTCGTGGCGCTGGTCGTGGAGGGCACCCGGGCGATCCCGGCGTTCCGCCAGCTCGCCGGCGGCACCGACCCGGTGGAGAAGGCGACGCCGGGCACGATCCGCGGCGACTTCGGCCTGGAGGTCCAGTTCAACCTGGTCCACGGCTCCGACTCGCCGGAGTCCGCCGAGCGCGAGATCAAGCTCTGGTTCCCGAACCTCTGAGCGAACCCGCCGAACGGCCCGGACCGACCAAGGTCCGGGCCGTTCGGCGTTCGACGCCAGATCACGAGTTCACCGGCCGCGACGCGGCGACGAACCCAGCCCGCCGGTCGCCGACCCGTGCAGCACGACGCCCTCGCGGAACCCCAGCGACAACGCCATCCGCACTTCGTCGTACCGCACGTCGCCCACCGCGATCGCGAAAGGCAACCTGCCCCACTCCCGGAACCCGAGCCGTTCGTACAGCTCGATGGCCCCGTGATTGTTGCCGCGCACGCCCAACGTCAAGTGCTCCAACCCCGCCGCACGCGCGTGGTCCACCACGGCGGACACCAGCAGCGCCCCCAGCCCCAGCCCCCGGGCCGACGGGTGGGCGGTCACCCGGCCCAGTTCGGCCGTGTGCGCGAAGACCTGGCCGGGGGAGCGCACCCAGCACGCCGTCCCGCGCACCACGCCGTCCACGCGCGCGACCACCAGCGCCGCGTCACCGGCCCGGGTCCGCTCCAGCACTGACCCGACCCACGCGTCGGTCTCCGCGCGCTCCGGCGGCTCAGGCCAGCCGATGGCCCCGCCCGCCGCGACGACCGCGTGCAGCACCTCGTGCACCTCGGCCCGCAGCCGCTCGTCGGCGGCGGAGGGCCAGGCCAGCTCGATCCCCATGCCGCCGACCCTAAGTCCGCCGGGACGATGTCGTACCCCGCCGCTACCGTGACGCAGGTGACCACCACCCTCGTCGAAGCGCGCAACCTGACGAAGCACTTCGGCTCGTTCGAAGCGGTCCGGGGCATCGACGTGGAGGTCGGCCGCGGCGAGGCGTTCGGCTTCCTCGGCCCGAACGGCGCGGGCAAGTCGTCCACCATGCGGATGGTGTCGTGCGTGTCCCCGCGCACGGGCGGCGAGCTGACCGTGCTCGGCATGGACCCGGACCGGGACGGCCCCAGGATCCGGGCCCGCCTCGGCGTCGTGCCGCAGCTCGACAACCTCGACACCGAGCTGACCGTGCGGCAGAACCTGGAGGTCTACGGCCGGTACTTCGGCCTGTCCAAGGCGCACGTCCGCGCGAAGGCCGTCGAGCTGCTGGAGTTCGCCCAGCTCACCGACCGCGCCGACGACGAGGTCGAGCCGCTGTCCGGCGGCATGAAGCGCCGGCTGACCATCGCCCGCTCGCTGGTCAACGACCCCGAGCTGGTCGTGCTCGACGAGCCGACCACGGGCCTGGACCCGCAGGCCCGCCACCTGCTGTGGGACCGGCTGTTCCGGCTCAAGCAGAACGGCGTGACGCTGATCGTCACCACGCACTACATGGACGAGGCCGAGCAGCTGTGCGACCGGCTCGTGGTGATGGACGGCGGCCGGATCGCCGCCGAGGGCTCGCCGGCCGAGCTGATCCGCCGCTACTCCACCCGCGAGGTGCTCGAACTGCGCTTCCCACCCGGCGGGCAGGACCCGGTCCCGGTCGAGGGCATCGCGGACCGCGTCGAGGTGCTGCCCGACCGGCTGCTGCTCTACACCGCCGACGGCGAGGCGGCGCTGTCCGCCGTGCACGCGCGCGGCGTGCGGCCCACGTCGAGCCTGGTGCGCCGCAGCTCCCTGGAGGACGTGTTCCTCCGCCTCACCGGCCGGACGCTGGTGGACTGATGGCGCCGCTCCCCGCACTGCTCGTGGTGGAGGGCCTGTGGGCCTGGTACCGCCGCAACTGGCGTGCCACCGCGATCTCCAGCTTCGTCCAGCCGGTGCTGTTCCTGCTGGCCATGGGGGTCGGCTTCGGCTCCCAGGTGCAGCCCGGCGAGGCCACCGGCGGCCTGCCGTACGTGCAGTTCCTGGCACCTGCGCTGATCGTGACGGCCGCCGTGCAGAGCGCCATGTTCGAGTCCACGTACGCGGTGTTCTCGGCGTTCAAGTGGCAGAAGACCTACGTCGGCATCGTGTCGACCCCGATCACGCCCGCCCAGGTGCTGTCCGGCCAGCTGCTCTGGATCGCGGCGAAGCTGGCGGCGGGCTCGGCGGTGTTCCTGGCGGTCGCGTCCGCGCTGGGCGCGGTGACCAGCCCGGCGGCGGTGCTGGCGGTGCCGGTCGCGGTGCTGGCGGGCATGGCGTTCAGCGCGCCGGTCGTCGCGTTCACCGCGACCAGGGAGAAGCCCGACTCGTTCAACGGCCTCTACCGCTTCGTGCTGATCCCGATGACCCTGTTCACCGGCGCGTTCTTCCCGCTCAGCCAGCTCCCGGGGTGGCTGCACCCGCTCGCCTGGGCCACCCCCGCGTGGCACGGCATCGAACTCGCGCGCGGCGCGTCGTTCGGCTCGCTGGACCCCCTCCCGGCGCTCGGCCACGTCGCGTACCTGGCGGCCGTGGTCGCCGTGGGCGTCGTGCTGGGCCGGCGCCACTTCCACCGACGACTGGCGGTGTGACCGTGACCGGACTCCTCGACCGCGCCGCCCCGCGCTCCCGCGCCGGCCTGCTGTTCCGGATCGTGCCGCCGGGCCTGTACGCGGGCCGCTCGCACGTGCTGGTGCAGCGCGCGTTCCTGGTCAACCGGCGGGCGTGGCTGTCCGTGGTGTCCGGGTTCTTCGAGCCGGTGCTGTTCCTGCTCTCGCTCGGGTTCGGCTTCGGGCGGCTGGTCACCACCGTGGCCGGTCCCGGCGGGCCGATCCCGTACGCGGAGTTCGTCGCGCCGGCGCTGCTCGCCGCGTCCGCGATGAACGGCGCGGTCTTCGACGCGACCTACAACCTGTTCTTCAAGATCAAGTACGCCAGGGTGTACGAGGCGATGCTCGCCACCCCGATGGGGCCGGTCGACATCGCGCTCGGCGAGGCGACCTGGGCGCTGCTGCGCGGCGGCCTCTACTCCGCCGGGTTCCTCGTCGTGATGCTCGGGTTCGGCCTGGTCTCCTCGGCGTGGGCGCTGCTCGCGCTGCCCGCGTGCCTGCTCGTGGCGGTCGCGTTCGCCGCCGTCGGCATGGCCGCCACCACGTTCATGCGGTCCTGGCAGGACTTCGACCTCGTCCAGCTGTTCGTGCTGCCGCTGTTCCTGTTCTCCACGACGTTCTTCCCGCTGACGGTCTACCCGCCCGCGCTCCAGGTGGTCGTCCAGTTCACCCCGCTCTACCACGCCGTCGAACTGATCAGGGCGCTGACCAAGGGTTTCGTCGGCTGGAGCCTGCTGGTGCACGTCGGCTACTTCGTGGTGATGGCCACGATCGGGGTAATGGTCGCGGCGCGGCGGCTCGGCCGGTTGCTCACCTCCTGACCCGGCTGAACACTGGACGGACCTCACCCCTGGAGGTCGTCGTGGACGTGATCGCACTCATCGGCCGCATCCTGTTCTTCGGCTCGGCGGTCGGGCACCTCACCCAGGCCGACGCCATGGCGGGTTACGCCGCCTCGAAGGGCGTCCCGTCGCCCAGGCCGGCCACCCAGGCCAGCGGCGTGCTGATGGCCGTCGGCGGGCTCATGGTGCTGCTCGGAGTGTGGGCCGACCTCGGCGCGCTGCTGCTCGTGCTGTTCCTGCTGCCCACCGCGTTCCTCATGCACAACTTCTGGACCCAGACCGACCCGCAGGCCCGGCAGTCGGAGATGATCCAGTTCAACAAGGACGTCGCCCTGGCCGGCGCGGCGCTGATGTTCTTCGGCGTCTACGCGGGGGCGGGCGAAGGTCTCGGCCTCACCCTCACCGGACCGCTGTTCTGACCGGTCCAAGGGGTGCCGTTACCCTGGACTGCGTGAGTGTCGAGTCGGTTTTCCCCGCGTTGGAACCCCTGCTGCCGCAGGTGTCGAAGCCGGTGCAGTACGTCGGCGGGGAGCTCAACGCGACCGTCAAGGACTGGGACTCCACGACCGTGCGGTGGTCCTTGATGTACCCGGACGCCTACGAGGTCGGGCTGCCCAACCAGGGCGTCATGATCCTCTACGAGGTGCTCAACGAGCAGCCGGACGTGCTCGCCGAGCGGACCTACGCGGTGTGGCCGGACCTCGAACGGCTGATGCGCGAGCACGGCGTGCCCCAGTTCACCGTGGACGCCCACCGGCCGGTGAAGGCGTTCGACCTGCTCGGCGTCAGCTTCGCCACCGAACTCGGCTACACCAACCTGCTCACCGCCCTGGACCTGGCCGGCATCCCGCTGCACGCCGCCGACCGCACCGACGACGACCCGATCGTGGTCGCCGGCGGGCACGCGGCGTTCAACCCGGAGCCGATCTCGCGGTTCGTCGACGCGGCCGTGCTCGGCGACGGCGAGGAAGCCGTCCTGGAGATCACCGACCTGGTGCGGGCGTGGAAGGCCGAGGGCCGGCCCGGCGGCCGGGACGAGATCCTGACCCGCCTGGCCGAGACCGGCGGCATCTACGTGCCCCGGTTCTACGACGTCGAGTACCTGCCCGACGGCCGCATCCAGCGGGTCGTGCCCAACCGCGAGCGCGTGCCGTACCGGGTGTTCAAGCGGACCACCATGGACCTCGACGCGTGGCCGTACCCGAAGCAGCCGCTGGTGCCGCTCGCCGAGTCCGTGCACGAGCGGATGAGCGTCGAGATCTTCCGGGGCTGCACCCGGGGCTGCCGCTTCTGCCAGGCCGGGATGATCACCCGGCCGGTGCGCGAGCGCTCCATCGAGGGCATCGGCGCGATGGTCCAGCGCGGCCTGGAGGCGACCGGTTTCGAGGAGGTCGGCCTGCTGTCGCTGTCCAGCGCCGACCACTCGGAGATCGCCGAGGTGACCAAGGGCCTCGCGGACCGCTACGAGGGCACCAACACCAGCCTGTCGCTGCCCAGCACGCGGGTGGACGCGTTCAACATCGACCTGGCCAACGAGCTGTCCCGCAACGGCCGCCGCTCGGGCCTCACGTTCGCGCCCGAGGGCGGCAGCGAGCGGATCCGCCGCGTGATCAACAAGATGGTGTCCGAAGAGGACCTGATCCGCACGGTGAGCGCGGCCTTCGGCGCGGGCTGGCGGCAGGTGAAGCTGTACTTCATGTGCGGGCTGCCGACCGAGACCGACGACGACGTGCTCCAGATCGCGGAGATGGCCAAGAACGTCATCCGGGCCGGTCGGGAGGTCAGCGGGCGCAAGGACATCCGCTGCACGATCTCCATCGGCGGGTTCGTGCCCAAGCCGCACACGCCGTTCCAGTGGGCCGCGCAGTGCGACCCGGTGACGGTGGACGGCCGCCTGAGGAAGCTCCGCGAGGCGGTGAACTCGGACCGGGCGCTGGGCCGCAACATCGGGATGCGCTACCACGACGGGCAGCCGTCGCTGATCGAGGGCCTGCTCTCCCGGGGCGACCGCCGGATCGGTCACGTGATCGAGCGCGTGTGGCGCGAGGGCGGCCGTTTCGACGGCTGGTCCGAGCACTTCTCCTACGACCGCTGGGTCGAGGCGGCGGCGCGCGAGCTCCCGCCGCTGGGCGTGGACCTGGCCTGGTTCACCACCCGCGAGCGCGAGGAGCTCGAAGTCCTGCCCTGGGACCACCTGGACTCGGGCCTGGACAAGGAGTGGCTGTGGGCGGACTGGCAGGACGCCCTGGACGAGCGCGAGCAGGACGACTGCCGCTGGACGCCCTGCTTCGACTGCGGCGTGTGCCCCGCGATGGGCACCGACATCGAGGTGGGCCCCACCGGCCGGACCCTGCTCCCGATCTCCCCGGTCGGCAAGGGCAGCCCCGTCCGCAACCCGGCGCTCACCCAGTCCTGACCGGGCGGCGCTCTTCACCCGATCGAGTGGCTCGATCGGGTGAAGTTTGTCGAGTGGTCAGCGGGAAGCCGAAGTGACGGCGGGTGACGTCGGCGGCTGGGTGCCGCCACGTCCGCCGTCCTCGGTCTGCGCGCCCTCCACGGCGGCTGCGGCGTCCACCAGGCCGTGGCCGTAGAAGCCGTTGTACTCCGAGTACCCGGTGCAGTACGCGTCCTGCGCGCCCGTCCCGTTGAGGTCGTAGTCGGCGGGGCAGGGCAGCGTCTCCGCCTGCGTGTTCAACAACCTGGTCAGCTCGGTGGGCGACGCGCTCGGGTGCGTCGACGCGAGCAGCGCCGCCACCCCCGTGACGTGCGGCGCGGCCATCGACGTGCCGCACGAGTAGTCGTAGCCCGCCGGCACGGTCGACAGCACGCAACCCTGGCCGGTCTCCGCCGGCGGCTGCTTGCGGTCGCCACCCGGTGCGGTCAGGTCGACCGCGCCCAGCCCGTACGACGAGTACCCCGCCTTCAGCTTCGCCGCACCCACCGACGACACGCCCACCACCTTGGGCAGTTGCGCGGGCAGGACCAGGCACGAGTTGTCCACCGGGCGCGGTTTCACGTCCTCGGGGGCCGCGTTGGTGGGGCTCTGCGCGTCCGAACCGGGCCTGGTCACGTCGGCAGCCCCGTTGCCCGTCGCTGCCACCGTCAGCACGCCGTGCCCGGTCGCGTAGTCCACCGCGCGCCGCACGGCCTCGTAGACCACCGACTGGCCCGTCTTGTTCTGGCAGGTGAACACCCACGGGTCGATGAAGTAGCTGTTATTGGTCACGGTCATGCCGTGAGCTGCCGCCCACATGAACCCGCACACCGCGTACTCGGGGTAGATGAACCCGGCGTCGTCGACCACCTTCACCGACGCCAGCCGCACGCCCGGCGCGACACCCGTCGTGCCCGCGCCGTCGTCGGCTGCGGCGATCGTGCCCGCGACGTGCGTGCCGTGGGCGGATGTCGTCGGCGACCAGGCGGCCTGCGCAGGGTCTGCCACGCCCGTCGTGCACCCCGCCGACAGCGCCGGGTCCAGCGCCCTGACCAGGTCCGGGTGCGTCGGGTCGATGCCCGAGTCGAGCACGCCGACCACCACGTCCGGGCTGCCCTTGCTGATCGCGCGGGCCTCGGCGGCCCGGATGAGGTCCATGTCCCACTGCTCGGCGGTGCGGTCCGCCGGGCCCGACGACGACCGGCCGCTCAGCGCCTCGTCGTCGAACTTCCGGCGGGCCGGCGCCCCGGTCTTCTTGGACATGCCGTCCGCCTGCGCGCTGTACGCGCGGTCCACGCCGATCCGCCGGGCGAAACCGGGGTCGCCGGACACCGCGACCGCCACGCCGATCTGCGGGTAGTAGCCCGTGGTCGTGCCGCACGCACCCGCCACCAGGGCGTTGGCCAGCGGCTCGCTGGTGCCGGGGTCGAGCACGACCAGGTAGCGCAGGACCGGTCCGGGCTGGATGCAGTCCGTGGCGGCCGGCAGCTCGTCGGCGGGCACCGTGGCGTGCGCCGAAGCGGGTCCGGCGGCCACGAGCACACCGGACGCGAGCAGCGCTGCGCTGACCGCGACCGCTCGGGCGCGGCGGAGCAGAGGCACGGGGGACCTCCAGTGCTGGGCTGCCGGGTTGACCTCTGGTGCCGGACGGTAGCCAGGAGGGACCGACCAGACAAGCTCAACGGTGCGGAACGCCACCAAGGTACCGTCCTGCTGGAGTAGAAGCGTGGACCGTTGGGATGCTTACCCCGTCGGAACCCCACCCGCACCCCAGGGGAGTAGCACTGAGCCGCCAGCAGCAGCCCAACCCGTCGGCCGCGCCCGTGCAGAAGCTCCGGCTGCGTTACGCCAAACGCGGTCGGTTGCGGTTCACGTCGCACCGTGACATCGCCCGCACCTTCGAGCGCGCGTTGCGGCGCGCGGGCGTGCCGATGGCCTACTCCCAGGGCTTCAGCCCGCACCCGAAGGTGTCGTGGGTGGGTGCCGCGCCGACCGGCGTGGCCAGCGAGGCCGAGTACGTCGAGGTCCAAGTCGTGGAGCGGGTCGACCCGGACGCGCTGCGGACCGCCCTGGACGCGGTGCTGCCACCCGGCCTGGACGTCGTGGAGGTCGTGCAGGCCGTAGGCGGCACGCTGCCCGAGCGGATCGAGGCCAGCGCCTGGCAGGTGGAGCTGGCCGGGATATCACCCGAACGGCTGGCGGAGGCGGTGGCGGCGTTCCTCGCGGCCGAGTCCGTCGAGGTCGAGCGGCTGACCAAGGACGGCAAGAGGGTGATCGACGTCCGCCCGGCCGTGGTGTCCGCCGACGTGCGGTCCGCCACCCCGGGACCCGCCGAGTCGGCGCAGGTCCAGGCGCATTCGAGCGACGCGGGACACGATGCACGGGATTTGTCACAACCGTGTGGGATACTCATGACGGTCGTATGGCAGACAACCCCTACCGTCCGACCCGACGACGTGCTGAGCGCGCTCCGAGTCGTCGCCGACCTGGTTCCGCCGGTGCCCGCAAAGGCGACCCGGATGGCGCAGGGGCGGCTCGACGACGAAGGTGGGCTGGTCGACCCGCTCGCCCTTGACCGGGTGGCGGAGGTCTGACCGGGCCCCTCGCCGGAGCGGCGCTGACGGCGTCGTCGCGGTAGTGAAGAGGACCTGCTGTGCCACCGCGCACAGCGCGAGGCGAAAAACAAAGGATTCCCGCCGCCAGACGCGGCGGTGAGTGGACAAGAGAGGCCCCTGCGCGGCCCGCGTCTCCCAAGACGCGCCCGGGGGCGGAGGAGCTGCATGTCGAACACGAACAAGCCCGCCGGTGCCGGCGGGGGTAACGCCACATCCGCGCACCCAGCGCTGGCGGACCTGCCGGAGAAGCTGCGGGTGCACGCGCTGGCGAAGCTGCTGGGCACCAGCAGCAAGGACGTCGTGGCCGCGCTGGCCGACCTGGGGGAGACCGTCAAGGGCGCCCAGTCCAGCGTTGCCCGCGACCTGGCGCTCAAGGTCGCCGAGAGCCTGCTGAACTGGGACGACATCGTCACCGGTGACGTGGACGAGGCCACCGAGGAGCCCGCGCTGCCCGCCCGGGAGGTGGCCGCGCTCACACCGCTGTTCGCGCCGCCGTCCGCCGTCTTCCTGCCGCCCGCCCCCGTCGCCGCTCCGCCGGCCGTCGTGGTGGTCGAGGAGGAGGCCCAGGAGGACGACGCCGCCGACGACGCGTCTGCCGACGACTCCGGTGACGAGGCCGACGGCCGCCGTCGCCGCCGCCGTGGCCGCCGTGGCCGTGGCCGGGGCAAGGGCGTCGGCGAGGAGGGCGGCGACGAGGAGTCCGGCGAGGAGCCCGCCGCCGCCGAAGCCGAGGAGGCCGAGGCCGCCGAGACCCCGGCCGACGACGACTCCGAAGGTGGCGGCAGCCGTCGCCGCCGGCGTCGCCGCCGCCGCAAGGTCGGCGCGGACGACGAGGCCGCCCCGAACGAGGACGACCCGCCCAACACGGTCGTGCACGTCCGCGAGACGCGGGACGCGCGCGACGACAAGGCCGACTCCGAGGCCGCGCAGAACGAGGTGCGCAGCGTGCGCGGCTCGACCCGGCTGGAGGCCAAGCGCCAGCGCCGCCGGGACGGTCGGGAAGCCGGCCGCCGCCGCGCCCCGGTGCTGTCCGAGGCCGAGTTCCTGGCCCGCCGCGAAGCCGTCGAGCGCACCATGGTGGTCCGCGAGCGCGGCGACCGCACGCAGATCGGCGTGCTGGAGGACGGCGTGCTCGTGGAGCATTTCGTCACGTCGTCGGGCTCCGGCTCGCTGGTCGGCAACGTCTACCTGGGCCGCGTGCAGAACGTGCTGCCGTCCATGGAGGCGGCGTTCATCGACATCGGCCGGGGCCGCAACGCGGTGCTCTACGCCGGCGAGGTCGACTGGGACGCGGCCGGCCTGGAGGGCAAGGCGCGCAGGATCGAGCAGGCCCTGTCCACCGGCGACAGCGTCCTGGTGCAGGTCACCAAGGACCCGGTCGGCCACAAGGGCGCCCGCCTGACCACCCAGATCAGCCTGCCCGGCCGGTTCCTGGTGTACGTGCCGGGCGGCGGCGCGACGGGCATCAGCCGCAAGCTGCCCGACAACGAGCGCAAGCGCCTCAAGGACATCCTGAAGAGGGTCGTCCCCGAAGACGCCGGCGTCATCATCCGCACCGCGTCCGAGGGCATCGCCGAGGAGGAGCTGGCGCGCGACGTCACCCGCCTCCAGGCGACGTGGCAGGTCATCAAGGACAAGGACACGCCCCGCGCCCAGGCGCCGCAGCTGCTCTACGAAGAGCCCGACCTGCTGGTCAAGGTCGTCCGCGACCTGTTCACCGAGGACTTCTCCGCGCTGATCGTCCAGGGCTCGGACGCCTGGGACACCATCGACGCCTACGTGCGGCACGTCGCGCCCGACCTCCAGGAGCGGGTGCGCCGGCACGTCGGCAACAACGACGTGTTCGTCGAGCACCGCATCGACGAGCAGCTGCTCAAGGCGCTGGACCGCAAGGTGTGGCTGCCGTCGGGCGGCTACCTGGTCGTGGACCGCACCGAGGCCATGACGGTCATCGACGTCAACACCGGCAAGTTCACCGGTTCGGGTGGAAACCTGGAAGAGACGGTGACCCGGAACAACCTGGAGGCGGCCGAGGAGATCGTCCGCCAGCTCCGGTTGCGCGACGTCGGCGGCATCATCGTCATCGACTTCATCGACATGGTCCTGGAGTCGAACCGCGACCTGGTGCTGCGCCGGCTGACCGAGTGCCTGGGCCGGGACCGCACGCGCCACCAGGTGGCCGAGGTGACGTCGCTGGGCCTGGTGCAGATGACCCGCAAGCGGGTCGGCACGGGCCTGCTGGAGGCGTTCTCCGCGACCTGCGAGCACTGCCGGGGGCGCGGCGTGATCGTGTCCACCGAACCGGTGCACTCGCACGGTCCGTCCAACGGCCAGGGCCAGCAGCAGCAACAGCAGGGCCGCAAGTCGCGGCGCGGCAAGGGCGGGGAGACGCCGGAGCCGGTCGCCGAAGCGGTCCCGGAGCCCGTGCGGGAGCCCGAGGTCGTCGCCGAGCCGTCCACTCCGGACGCGCCCGCAGGCGAGGCCGTCGAGCCCAAGCGGGAACGCCGGCAGCGCCGTCGTGCCCGTCGTGAGGCCGGTGCGGCGAGCCGCCAGGAAGCCGCGCAGGCCGAGGCCGGTGACCCCGGTTCCGCCGAGCACGTCGACGCGGCCGAGCCGGCGGTGTCGGAGCCCGCAGCGGTCGAACCCGCTGCGGAGCCCGTCGTCGCGGAATCCGCTGCGGTCGAGCCTGCTGCGGTCGAGCCCGTGGTCGCCGAGCCCGTGGTCGCCGAGCCTGCTGCCGAGGAGCCCGTCGTCGCCGAGTCGGCCACCGCCGAGCCCGTCGCTGTCGCGCCCGCTGCCGCCGAGCCGGTGGCCGTCGAGCCCGAGACCGCGCCGGTCGTCGCCGAGCCGGTCGCGGCCGAGCCCGTCCGCGAGGACGAGCCGGCACCCGTCCAGCCGCCGACCCAGGTCGGCACGGCCGAGGCGAACGCCGCCGACCAGTCGCTCAACGGCCACGGCGAGCCCGTGGTGGCCACCCGCCGCCGCACCCGCCGTGCCGCCTCCCGCCCGGCCGGCCCGCCCCTGGGCGCGGTCAAGGAGGGCTGAGCGGCTCGCCGCCAGTATCGGTATGGCCCCGGGAGACCGGGGTCATACCGGCGGTGACCAGGCCGATCACGTCACACCGACCCCGGTTTGACCCTGTGGTCCACCGCCACGTAACCTGATGCACGGTCCGCCGTCCGGTGGGCCCAGTCGTGCGAAGCCCAAGCCGCTCCGAACTTCAAGTGGCACTGTGGCGCGCGGCCCTGTCCGTCGAGTAGCAGGAGACTTCCGTCCCGATGTACGCGATCGTCAAGACCGGCGGCAAGCAGTACAAGGTGGCTGTCGGCGACATCGTCGAGGTCGAGAAGCTCGAAGGCGAACCGGGCACCGAAATCAACTTCCCGGCGCCGCTTCTCGTCGTGGACGGCTCCGACGTCACCGCCGACGCCGACGCCTTGGGGAAGATCTCGGTGACCGGCAAGGTCGTCGAGCAGACCAAGGGTCCCAAGATCCGCATCCACAAGTTCAAGAACAAGACTGGTTACCACAAGCGCCAGGGTCACCGCCAGAAGCTGACCCGCGTCGAGGTCACCGGCATCACCGGTAAGTGAGGATCTGACTAGCCATGGCACACAAGAAGGGTGCATCCAGCTCCCGCAACGGCCGTGACTCGAACCCCCAGTACCTCGGGGTCAAGCGGTTCGGCGGTCAGGTCGTCAAGGCCGGCGAGATCCTGATCCGCCAGCGCGGCACCAAGTTCCACCCCGGTGTGAACGTGGGTCGCGGCAAGGACGACACGCTGTTCGCGCTCGCGCCCGGCGCGGTCGAGTTCGGCACCAAGCGCGGCCGCAAGACCGTGAACATCGTTCCGGTCGAGGCCGCTGCCTGATCGAGTTTCCTCTGAGCGCCGTGTGTCCGCGGGAATGCGCGGACCACGGCGCTCAGTTGTCTGTGTAGAGAACATCCACACCTAGCACTTGGAAGTGGTTTCCCGTGTCCCGTTTTGTCGACCGGGTGGTGATCCACGTCGCCGCCGGTGACGGGGGCAACGGGGTCGCCTCCGTGCACCGCGAGAAGTTCAAGCCGCTGGGCGGCCCCGACGGCGGCAACGGGGGCAAGGGCGGCGACGTCGTCCTGGTCGTGGACTCCCAGGTGCACACCCTGCTGGACTTCCACTTCCGCCCGCACGCTGACGCCGGCAACGGCAAGGGCGGCCAGGGCGGCAACCGGGACGGCGCGAACGGCGCGGACCTGGAGCTGCGCGTCCCGGACGGCACCGTCGTGCTCACCCCCGAGGGCGAGGTGGTCGCCGACCTCACCGGTGAGGGCACCCGGCTCATCGCGGCCCAGGGCGGTCGCGGCGGCCTCGGCAACGCGTCGCTGGCGTCCAAGGCCCGCAAGGCACCTGGGTTCGCCCTGCTCGGCGAGCCGGGTGAGCAGCACGACCTGGTGCTGGAGCTGAAGTCCGTCGCCGACGTGGGCCTGCTCGGCTTCCCGTCGGCGGGCAAGTCGTCGCTGATCTCGGTGCTGTCGGCGGCCAAGCCGAAGATCGCCGACTACCCGTTCACCACGCTGGTGCCCAACCTCGGCGTGATCACCGGCGGCGAGACGATCTTCACCATGGCCGACGTGCCCGGCCTGATCCCCGGCGCGTCCGAGGGCAAGGGCCTCGGCCTGGACTTCCTGCGCCACATCGAGCGCTGCGCGGTGCTCGTGCACGTGGTGGACTGCGCCACCTACGAGGCCGACCGCGACCCGCTGTCCGACATCGACGCGCTGGAAGCCGAACTCGCCCGGTACACCCCGTCGCTGGCCGACGACCTGGCCGAACGGCCGCGCGTGGTGGTGCTGAACAAGATCGACGTGCCGGAAGCGCGTGACCTCGCGGAGATGGTCCGCCCGGACATCGAGGCCCGGGGCCTGCCGGTGTTCGAGGTGTCCACGGCCAGCCGGGAGGGCCTGCGCGAGCTGACCTTCGCCCTGGCCCGCGTTGTCGAGGAGTACCGGGCGTCGCGCCCCAAGCAGGAGTCGACCCGGGTCGTGCTGCGACCGACCGCCGTGGACGACGCCGGCTTCACCGTCGTTGACGACCCGCAGGAGCCCGGCGGCTTCATCGTGCGCGGCGAGCGCCCCGAGCGCTGGATCCGCCAGACGGACTTCAACAACGACGAGGCCGTCGGCTACCTGGCCGACCGCCTGGCCCGGCTGGGCGTGGAAGACGTGCTGGTCAAGCGGGGCGCACAGCCCGGCTGTCAGGTGACCATCGGCGACCTGGTGTTCGACTGGGAGCCGACCACGCCGGCGGGCATCGCCATGACCATGACCGGTCGCGGCACCGACGCCCGGCTGGAGGCCAACAACCGCGTCGGCGCGTCGGAGCGCCTCGCGGCGAAGAAGGCGCGGCGGCTGCCCGGCGTCTACGACGAGGACTTCGAAGAGGACGAGTGATCGGATCGGAGCTGTCCCCGGCCCGCCAGGCCGTCTCGGCGGCGGGCCGGGTCGTGGTCAAGGTCGGCTCGTCGTCGCTCACCACCGCCGAGGGCGGGCTGGACCGCTCCCGGCTGGACGCCCTGGTGGACGCGGTGGCGGCCCGGTGCGCGACCGGCAGCCAGGTGGTGCTGGTGTCGTCCGGCGCGATCGCGGCGGGCCTGGCCCCGCTGGGCGTGACCCGCAGGCCCCGTGACCTGGCCACCCAGCAGGCGGCGGCCAGCGTCGGTCAGCTCACCCTGGCCCATGCCTACGCGAACTCGTTCGGCCGCTACTCGCTGACCGTAGGCCAGGTCCTGCTGACCGCCGACGACGTGGTCCGCCGCGCGCACTACCGCAACGCGCAGCGCACGTTCTCCCGCTTGCTGGCCTTCGGCGCGGTCCCGGTCGTGAACGAAAACGACACGGTCGCCACCGAAGAGATCCGCTTCGGCGACAACGACCGCCTGGCCGCCCTGGTGGCGCACCTGGTCGGCGCCGACGCCCTGTTCCTGCTGTCGGACGTCGACGCCCTGTACGACGGCGACCCCCGCCTGTCCGGTGCCCAGCGCGTCACCGAGGTCGCCGGCGCGGCCGACGTCGACGGGGTGCGAGCCGGCGCGGTGGGCGCGTCCGGTCTGGGGACCGGCGGAATGGCGTCCAAGCTGGCCGCTGCGCGCCTGGCGGCGTCGGCGGGGATACCGGTGCTGCTGGCGGGCGCGGCGGACGCCGTGCGGGCACTCGGCCCGGCGGACGTCGGGACCGCCTTCGCGGTGACCGGCCCCCGCCTGACGGCCCGGCGCTTCTGGCTCGGCCACGCGGCGGACGCGACCGGCACGCTCACCCTGGACGACGGCGCGGTCGCCGCCGTCGTCGGCCGCCGACGTTCGTTGCTGGCAGCCGGCATCACGTCGGTGGAGGGCACGTTCGACGCGGGCGACGTGGTCGACCTGGTCGACCTGACCGGGCACGTCGTGGCACGCGGCGTGGTCGCCTTCGACGCCGGCGAACTCCCGGCCCTGATCGGCCGCTCAAGCCACGACCTCCCCGCCGAACAACGCCGAGAAGTGGTCCACGCCGACGACCTGGTCCCCCTACCGACCGCCTGACCGTTCACGGCCCGCCTCGACAGCCCGCGCGCCCGATCCCACCGCTGGCCACCCGACCACCGCTTGTGGTGCAGCACGGTCGGCCGCCGGACGGGCCGTCAGCTGTAGTCGCCGGAGTACCACCGCTCAGGCCGCATGTGCACGGTCGCCACCGGCGCGTTCTCCACCTGCCGCAGGTAGTCCGCAGCCAAGTCGGCGTCGTAGTAGCGCTGGGCCATCGACAGGAGATTCTCGTGCGGGGTCTCCGAATCGATGGCCACCACCGGCCCGGACACGCTCACGTACCGGTACGGCGGCGTTTCCACCTGCACCGCCAGGCTGAACTCCCGAGCCGCGTCCAGCAGCCGGTACTTCAGCGACTCCGGCCCCATCTGCACCGTCACGTCCCCACCCGGCTCGTAGCTGTACCAGACCGGCACGGTCAACGGCGGCCCCGAAGGACGCGCGATGGCGATGACCCCGACGTGGACCTCGGCCAGGAACTCCTCACGCTGTGCCGCGCTCATCACAGACATGCCCCACCCCTTCACCTGCCGCACCATCACCCGATGGCCGCCCCACCGAGTCAACCGGCCGACAGGGAACCGGGCCATGCGCACACGTCCACGACAGATGCGCACGCGTCTGCACCGTCCGGCTGCCGATGAGGCTTGAGGCCGCCACACTGCGTTTGTAGCCGGCAGGTCTCTCACCTCTCGTGTCGGATAGTCCTCCATTCCCGGGCGAGCAGGCCGAACAGCAGGTCGTCCGTCCACTCGCCCTTGGTCCAGGTGTGTTCGACCAGGTGTCCCTCAAGCCGGAAACCCAGTCGCTGCAACAACTTCGCCGATCGTTCGTTGCGTGCGTCGCACTCGGCGGACACCTTGTGCAAGCCGCGCTCCACCACCAGGTGCTCCAGCACCCGCCCCACGGCCTCGGTCGCGTACCCGTTTCCCTGATGAGCGGTTGCGATCGTGTAGCCGATGTCGGCCTGTCTCCTGTTGTGGTGCAGGTGCACGCCCACGTCACCGATCAGCACCCCGCCCGCTTCGACGGCGTACTGGAACCAGCCCGGTTCGGCCGGGTCCAGCGATCCCACCTCCCGCACGAACTCCTCGGCTGCCGCCAAGGAGAACGGCGGTTCCCACGTCTGGTACCTCGCCACCTCCGGCTCCGACCGGTAGGCCGCGAACGCGCGGGCATCCTCCGACCGGAACCTGCGCAGCACCAACCGTTTCGCGCTCAGCAGGGCCTCGGCCGCCGTCACGCCGTGACCGCCAGCGCGAACGGCAGCACGGCCGGTGCCCCCGCCCGGCGCAACAGCCGCGCCGCGACCGTCATCGTCCAGCCGGTGTCGATCCGGTCGTCCACCAGCAGCACCGGTCCTTCCACTGTGGACAGGTCTGGCACGTCGGCGGACTGCACCAGCCCGGCCAGCCGCTGCGCGCTGTTGGCCCGCCGCGCCGCCTCGCCCAGCCAGACCTGGCCGAGCAGCGGCAGCCGGCCGATCGTGGACAGCTGGTGCCCGAAGCTGCCCACGAGCCGTGGCCTGCTGCGCGACCCGACCGTCACGACGCCCACCGGGCGCTCGTCCCACCCCCACGCCGCCAGCACCTTTACGCAGGCGGCGAACACGTCCTCCGGCACCTCCTGGTCCTCTGCGGCGAACAGCGACCGCAACCGGTTGCCCCAGCCGATGTCCGTCAGCCGGCCCAACGCCCGCCCCGTCCCGGCGGCCTCGCCCGCCGGGATGCGCCCGGACAGGCCGACGCCCACCGCCGCCATCCCCGTCGGCCACTGCTTGCGCGGCTCGACCTCCACGCCGGGGCGCAGCAGCCGTTCCCGCGCCGCCGACGCGGCGTCCGGCGAGACCTCCGCCGACCACCCGCTCCCGGTGCAGTTGTCGCACCGGCCGCACGGCGCGGCGTGCGGATCGTCGAGTTGCCGCAGCAGGAACTCCATCCGGCACCCCGTGGTGGCGAGGTAGTCCAGCACCGCCTGCTGCTCGACCTTTCGGGCCGCCTCGATCCGCCCGTACCGCTCCTCGTCGTAGGACCACGCCCGCCCGGTCGACTCCCAGCCCCCGCGCACCCGGCGCACCGCGCCGTCCACGTCGAGGACCTTCAGCACCACTTCCAGCCGGGTGCGCGACAGCTCGACCATCGGCTCCAGCGCAGCGGTCGACAACGTCCGCCCCGCCTCGGCCAGCGCCTCCAGCACCTGCCGCACGACGCGCTCCGGCGGGAACGCCAGCGACGCGAAGTACGCCCAGATGTCCCGGTCCTCCGGCCCTGGCAGCAGCAGCACCTCGGCCCGCTCCACCCCGCGACCCGCACGCCCGATCTGCTGGTAGTAGGCGATGGGGGAGGGCGGTGCGCCCAGGTGCACCACGAACCCCAAGTCCGGCTTGTCGAACCCCATGCCCAGCGCCGATGTCGCCACCAGCGCCTTGACGCGGTTCGCCAGCAGGTCCTCCTCCGCCCGCTGCCGCTCCGCCGGGTCGGTGCGGCCCGAGTACGCCGCCACCGGGTACCCGCGCTCCCGGAGGAACGCGGCCACGTCGTCGGCGGACGCCACGGTCAGCGTGTAGATGATCCCCGAACCCGGCAGCCGGTCGAGCTGCTCGGCCAGCCACCCCAGCCGGGCCTCCGCAGTGGGCAGCCGCACCGCCGCCAGCCGCAGGCTCGCCCGGTCCAACGGCCCGCGCAGCACCAGCGTGTCCGAACCGGCCCCCAACCCGAGCTGGTCGGCCACGTCCCGCACCACGCGGTCGTTCGCCGTCGCGGTCGTCGCCAGCACCGGCACCCCGGCCGGGAGTTCGGTGAGCAACGTCCGCAGCCGCCGGTAGTCGGGCCGGAAGTCGTGACCCCAGTCCGAGATGCAATGCGCCTCGTCCACCACCAGCAACCCTGCCGATGATGTCAGCGAGGGCAGCACCGAGTCGCGGAAATCCGGGTTGTTCAACCTTTCCGGTGACACCAACAATACGTCGATTTCGCCAGACGTCACCCGATCTTGTACATCTTGCCATTCATCCGTGTTGGCCGAATTGATGGTGGCCGCGTGGACGCCCGCACGCGCCGCCGCGTCGACCTGGTTGCGCATCAGCGCGAGCAGCGGGGACACGATCACCGTCGGCCCCTCGCCGAGCGAGCGCAACAACGCGGTGGCGATGAAGTAGACAGCGGATTTGCCCCACCCGGTCCGCTGCACCACCAACGCCCGCCGCCGTTCCGCGACCAGCGCCCGGATGGCTGTCCACTGGTCCTCGCGCAGCGCCGCCTGAGGGCCCGCCAATGCCCTCAACCGTTCTTCGGCCTGTTCGCGCAATGCCATCTCGTCCACCCGACCACCATGGCAGAGGGGCACGACAACGCGGAATCGCCGGCGTGCTCCCGGGCACTGGGAACCTCCGCGACATCCACGACCGGGTGACCGTAGTCTGCTTCTCGTGACTGATGACCTGCGCGAACAGGTGCACGCCGCCGCCCGGCGCGCACGAGTCGCCGCCGACGAACTCGTCCTGGCCACCCGCGAGCGCAAGGACGCCGCGCTGCACGAGATGGCCTCGGCCCTGCGCACCCGGGGCCGGGAGGTCCTGGAGGCGAACGCCAAGGACGTCGAAGCCGGTCGCGCGGCGGGTCTGTCCGACGGCCTGGTGGATCGGCTGACGCTGACCGAGCAGCGGATCGACGCGGTGGCGCAGGGCCTGGAGACCGTGGCCGGGCTCGCCGACCCGGTGGGCGAGGTGCTGCGCGGCTCGATCCTGCCGAACGGGCTGGAGCTGCGGCAGGTGCGCGTCCCGATGGGCGTCGTCGGCATGGTCTACGAGGCCCGCCCGAACGTCACCGTCGACGCCGCCGGCCTGGCGCTGAAGTCCGGGAACGCCGCCCTGCTGCGCGGCTCCTCGTCCGCCGAGCACTCGAACATCGCGCTGGTCGCCATCCTGCGCGACGCGCTGGAAACCGCCGGCCTGCCCGCCGACAGCGTGCAACTGCTGCCGTGCCACGACCGCGCGTCGGTCTCCCACCTGATCACCGCGCGCGGCCTGGTCGACCTGGTGATCCCGCGCGGCGGGGCCGGGCTGATCAACGCCGTGGTGCAGCAGGCCACCGTGCCGACCATCGAGACCGGCGTGGGCAACTGCCACGTGTACGTCGACGCGTCCGCCGACTTGGACGTGGCCGAGCGGATCGTCCTGAACTCCAAGACCCGCCGCACGAGCGTCTGCAACGCGGCGGAGTCGCTGCTGGTGCACGCCGCCGTCGCCGACGACTTCGTGCCGCGCATCACGGCGGCGTTGCAGGCGCAGCAGGTGACCGTGCACGGCGACGACGCGTTCGCGCGCCTGGACGGCGTGCAGCAGGCCACCGACGAGGACTGGGACACCGAATACCTGTCCCTCGACATCGCGGCCCGCGTGGTCGACTCGTTGGACGAGGCGGTCCGGCACATCGCGGCCCACGGCTCCGGGCACACCGAGGCCATCGTGACCAGCGACGTCGCCTCGGCTCGCCGATTCACCGCCCGGGTCGACGCGGCGGCCGTCATGGTCAACGCCTCGACCGCCTTCACCGACGGCGGTGAGTTCGGCATGGGCGCGGAGATCGGCATCTCCACCCAGAAGCTGCACGCACGCGGCCCGATGGGGCTGTCCGAGCTGACCTCCTCGAAGTGGGTCGCCTGGGGCGAAGGGCACGTCCGGCCGTCGTCCTGACCGGACGATCCAGGGCGACCCAGCGGAAGCAGCGAGGGACACATCCGACCGTGGCACCGTCACCCGTCGTGACCGGTGTCACCCTAAGTGGTCGAACATATCTTCAGTCGATCGCGTCATACCCGGCTGCCTGAGGTGTCCCACTGCCGCGTGGCCCTGCTTCGGGGTGGGCCGCGCTCCGGAGGCGGCCCCCTCCCCCTGGGCCGCAGACGGGGAGTCGAGACGCGCGGGCGGCTGTTCGGGGAGCGACCGGCCGTCCGCGCGCCGACCGAACTAGGCTCACGTCCCATGTCCAACCGCCGGATCGGCGTCATGGGTGGCACCTTCGACCCGGTGCACCATGGCCACCTCGTCGCAGCCAGCGAGGTCCAGGCCAGGTTCGACCTCGATGAGGTGATCTTCGTGCCGACCGGCCAGCCCTGGCAGAAGATCGACCACGAGGTCAGCCCCGCCGAGGACCGCTACCTGATGACGGTGGTCGCCACCGCGTCCAACCCCAGGTTCTCGGTCAGCCGGGTGGACATCGACCGGGCCGGGCCGACCTACACCTACGACACGCTCAAAGACCTCAAAGCCACGCACCCGGACGCGGACCTGTTCTTCATCACCGGCGCGGACGCCCTGGAGCAGATCCTGTCCTGGCGCCGCGCCGACGAGGTGTTCGAGCTCGCCCACTTCATCGGCGTCACGCGGCCCGGCTACGACCTGGACGACACCCACCTGCCGAAGGGCTCGGTGTCGCTCGTGGAAGTGCCCGCGATGGCCATATCGTCCACCGCCGTGCGCGCGCGAACCGCCTCCGGCCTGCCGGTCTGGTACCTGGTCCCGGATGGTGTCGTTCAATATATTTCCAAGCGCGCGCTTTACTCGGTGCCGGACTGACGGCGGACGCCGGTACCCTCATTGACTCGTGCGGGCGTATCAGCGCCTGCCGAGGTGATGAGGAGAAACGTGGCAGCCACCGACGAGGCACGACGGTCGGCGCTGGTCGCCGCGAGCGCGGCGGCCGACAAGAAGGCGCACGACGTGATCGTGCTCGACGTGTCCGACCAGTTGGTGATCACGGACGTGTTCGTGATCGCGTCCGCTCCCAACGAGCGGCAGGTCGGCGCGATCGTGGACAACATCGAGGAGAAGCTGCGCGAAGCGGGCCGCAAACCGGTCCGCCGTGAGGGCGCGCGCGAAGGCCGCTGGGTCCTGTTGGACTTCGTGGACGTCGTGGTGCACGTCCAGCACGTGGACGAGCGCAGCTTCTACGGCCTCGAACGGCTGTGGAAGGACTGCCCCCGGATCGAGTTCGACGCAGGCCCGGTCACCGACGAGGTCGCCGAGGCATGACCCTGAACCGGCTCGTGCTGTGGCGGCACGGTGAGACCGACTACAACGCGACCGGTCGGATGCAGGGTCACCTGGACGTGGGGCTGACCGAGACCGGCTGGAACCAGGCGCGGTTCGCCGTGCCGGTCCTGGCCGGCTTCGCGCCGGAGCTGGTGGTCGCCTCCGACCTGCGGCGGGCGCGCGACACGGCGACCGTGTTCACCACCGCCACCGGCATCGGGCTGCGGGTCGACGAGCGGCTCCGGGAGACCAACCTCGGCAAGTGGCAGGGCCTGACCTCGGACGAGATCGAGGTCGAGTGGCCGGGTGTGCTCGACGCGTGGCGTGCGGACGCCACGCTCGCGCCGCCGGACGGCGAGAACCGGACGGAGGTCGCCGAGCGGGCGCTGGCCGTGGTCGAGGAGGTCGACCGGGAGTTCTCCGGCACCGTGCTGCTGTGCGCGCACGGCGGGCTGATCAGCGCGTTGACCGGGCAGCTGCTGGACCTGCCGGTGGACCGGTGGTCGCTGCTCGGCGGTATCGGCAACTGCCACTGGACGGTGTTCACCCGGCGTCCCCGGGGTGACGGGCGTTGGCGGCTGTCGTCGTACAACGCCGGAACCACCCGGTGAGGCTGCTCGTACTCGGTGATTCGCTGACGTTCCACGGCCCTGAGGGGCCTTTGCCCGCCGACAACCCGCGCCTGTGGCCCAACGTGGCAGCAACGGCGCTCGGTGGGCGCGCGGAGTTGGTGGCGGGGTTCGGCTGGACGGCTCGTGACGCCTGGTGGGCGTTGACGGGTGATCCGCGCGTGTGGTCGTTGTTGCCGCACACGGACGTGCTTGTGCTCGCCGTGGGACACATGGACACGTTGCCGTCGCCGTTGCCGACGTTTTTGCGGCAAGGCTTGCGCTACCTCCGTCCGGACGGCCTGCGGCGGCGTGCCCGGAGCGCGTACCGGGCTCTCCAACCGGGGCTTTCCCGGCTGCTCGGCGGGCATCCGGTGGCGTTGCCGCCGCACCTGACGGTGCGCTACCTGGATTCGTGCGTCCGGTCCGTGCACGCGTTCGAGCCGGAGGTGCCGGCGGTCGGGATGACGCCGTCCGTCCACGTGTCCCCGGCGTACGCGAGCGTGCACACGGGGCGTCCGGCTGCGGAGCGCGCCATGCGGGCGTGGTCCTCGCGCGTGGACGTGCCGCTGCTGGACGTGCCTGCGCTCGTCGGTGACCACGTGCGGTCACGGCACGGCAACCCGGACGGTATGCACTGGGGTTGGGAGGGCCACGCGCTGGTCGGCGCGGCGATGGCGGATCTCATCGCTTCCGTGGCGGTCGGCCACTCGGGGGCGGTCGAGCCGTAGTCTCGGCACTCGTGTCCACCACGATCGTCACCGACTCCACGGCGTACCTGCCCGAGGGGTTCGCCGAGCGGCACGGCATCCGGGTCGTCCCGCTGCACGTCGCGGTGGACGGCCGGAGCATGTTGGACGGTGTCGACTTCGGTCCGGCGGAACTCGCCTCGGCCCTGGGGGAGCACCGCAGGGTCACCACTTCGAGACCCACGCCGGGCGAAATGGCCGAGGTGTACCGCTCGGTGCTCGCCGACGGCGCGGACGAGATCGTGTCGGTGCACCTGTCCCGCGAGCTGTCGGGAACCTGGGAAGCGGCGCGGCTGGCCGCCGAGGAGGTCGCCCCGGACCGGATCCGGGTGGTGGACTCGCGGGCCACCGGGATGGGCCTGGGGTTCGCGGCGCTGGCCGCGTCCTCGACCCCGGACGGCGTGCTCGCCGAGAAGGCCGCGGCGGACGCGGCGGCGCGGACCCGGATGTTCTTCTGCGTGGAAACCCTCGACCACCTGCGGCGGGGTGGCCGGATCGGCGCGGCGGCGGCCCTGGTCGGCACCGCCCTGGCGGTCAAGCCCCTGCTGCACGTGGACGACGGGCGGATCGTGCCGCTGGAGAAGGTCCGCACCACGAGCCGGGCGATCGGGCGGCTGGTCGACCTGGCAGCGGCTGCCGCCGGTCCCGGTCCGGTGGGCCTGGCCGTGCACCACCTCGCCGCTCCGGAGCGGGCGGCCGAGCTGGCCACCAGCCTGGACGAGCGGGTGCCCGGCTCGGCCGGCTGCCTGATCTCCGAGGTGGGAGCGGTGATCGGGGCCCACACCGGCCCCGGCGTGCTGGGGGTCGTGGTCCTCCCCGGCGGCTACGAGTAGCCGGTTGTCCACAGCCCCGGATCTCTGTCCACAGATCTGAGGTCGACGCTGGGCGCGCTGCTCCGATCAGCCTAGTGTCGATCACATGTTCGACGAGAAACCGGATACCACCGCAGCCCGCCTCGACGCCCTGATCACCCAGAACCAGGGCAAGCACCGCGCGGACGACACCCCGCTGGTCGTCTTCGCCACCTCGTCCGGCGGGGCCGAGCCGCCCGGCCGGTTGCGCGCCTTGCTGCGCGGCCGGTGGCCGAACTTCGCGTTACCCCGGCGCCCGATCATCTTCAGCGGCGTGCTGGCCGGCGTGGCGCTGGCCGTCGCGCTCAGCCTCTGGTGGCAGCCGCCCGAGCCCGAGGCGCCGCCGTCCCTGCCGCTCGCGGCCGAGGTGACCAAGCTCCCGGAGCACGTGATCGTCAACGTCGTGGGCGAGGTCCCGAAACCCGGCCTGGTGACGGTCACCAGCGGTGCCCGCGTCGCCGAGGCCGTCCAGGCGGCCGGCGGTCCCAACCCGAACGCCGACCTCCGCAGCCTCAACCTGGCCCGCCGGGTCTCCGACGGCGAGCAGATCGCCGTCGGCATCCCACCCCAGGACCCGGAGACCCACCGCGAACCGATCAACCTCAACACCGCGACGAAGGAGCAGTTGGACGCACTACCCGGCGTAGGTCCGGTGACCGCCCAGCGGATCGTGGAGCGCCGCTTGAAACGCGGCCCGTTCACGGCCATCGAACAACTCGGCGAGATCGAAGGGATAGGTGAAGCCAAACTGGCCAAACTCGGCGACTTGGTCCGCCTCTGACCCGGAACCTCCTGTACCCAGCCAGTTCCTCGGACTCCGCACCACTCCGACCGTTTCGCACGCAACACCCGACCTCGTCACCGCATCCCGGCCACCGCTCCGCACCAGCCGACGGATGAACCCCGTCCGGCAACGATGCCTGTTGACCGCTGCTGTCCACAAAGGACAAGAACTTCGGAGGTATTCATGACACGACATCTGCCACGCGCCCGTGGCGTCCGGCGGACCCATCACCGGTCCCGGGGCGTCGATCACAGCCCTGACCGGCGCACCGGGCCGTGAGCTCTCGCGCCCACCTGGTACCCGCCGCCTTGGCGGTCTGGTCGACCGCTCTGGCCGGGCTGCTCTGGACGTGGTGGGCGGGCGTCGCCCTCGGTCTCGTCTTCGCGGCGGTGGGTGGCGTCGCCCTTCGCCGGTGGCGGCCGGCCGCCGTGGCGGTCGCCGTGGTCGGGCCGGTGGCGGCGTGCTGGATCGGCGCGCAGCTCCACGAGTCCGCCCACCACCCGCTCCGGTCTGCGGCCGGGCAGGGCGGCCTGGCGTCGCTGCGCCTCGAACTGTCCGACCGACCGCGCGGTCTGCGGTCCGAGGGGTTCGGGTCGCGGGCCGGCGGGGTCGACCTCGTCCTCATCCGGGCGGAGGTGGTGGACGACGGCGGGCGGGTGGTGGTGCTCGCTCCGGTTGCGGCGTGGCGGGAACTGCTTCCGGGACAACGGGTTCTCGCGCGCGGGACGCTCGCGCCGGCGAAGGCCGGTGAGCTGACCGTCGCCATGCTCAGGGTCCGTGGTCCGCCGCGCGACGTCACGCCGGCACCCGTGTGGCAGCGGGCGGCAGAGGCGTTGCGGGCAGGGCTGCGGGAGTCGAGCGGCACGCTCGACCCGGAGTCTGCGGGGTTGCTGCCCGCGCTGGTCGTCGGCGACACGTCGGGCCTGTCGTCCAGGGTGGTGGACGAGTTCCGCACCTCGGGCTTGGCGCACGTGCTGGCGGTCAGCGGGGCGAACCTGGCGATCCTGTGCGGCGCCGTGCTGTTGCTGTTGCGGCTGCTGGGCTTCGGCCCTCGCGGGTGTGCGGTGGGCGGGATGGCGGCGCTGGTCGGGTTCGTGGTGCTGGCCGGTCCGGAGCCGAGTGTGCTGCGGGCGGCGGTGATGGGTGCGGTGGCGCTGCTCGCGTTGGTGCTGGGGCGGGAGAAGTCGGCGTTGCCCGCGTTGGCGGCCGGGGTGGTCGTGCTGGTGCTGCACGATCCCCAGCTCGCGGTCGATCCGGGGTTCGGGCTGTCCGTCGTCGCCACGGCGGCGCTGGTGCTGCTCGCTCCCCGGTGGTCGGGCCGGCTGCGCGACCGGGGCGTGCCGGTCGGGGTGGCGGAGGCACTCGCGGTGCCGGCGGCGGCGCACCTCGCCACTGCTCCGCTGGTCGCCGGGATCTCGGGCCAGGTCAGCCTGGTCGCGGTCGTGGCGAACCTGCTGGTGGGTCCGGTGGTGGCACCGGCGACGGTGCTCGGGGTGCTGGCGGCCGTGGTGGCGCAGGTCCACCTCGACACGGCGCGGTTCGTGGTCGAGGTGGCCGGGCCTGCCACGTGGTGGCTGATCACGGTCGGCCGGCACGCGGCGGCGGTGCCCGGTGCGGCGGTGGCGTGGCCGGACGGCTGGACGGGCGGGCTGCTGCTGGTCGGCGCGGTGCTGGTGGCCTCGGGCGTGTTCCGGCTGCGGAGGCTGCGGGCGGTGCTCCTCGCGGTGGCCGCCGGGGCGGTCGTCGTGCTGGTGCCGGTCGGCGTGGTCGCGCCGCGCTGGCCGGTCCCCGGGTGGGGCGTGGTGGCGTGCGACGTGGGACAGGGCGACGCGGTCGTCCTGGCCACCGCCGAGCGCGACCAGGCGGTCCTGGTCGACACCGGGCCGGAGCCGGCGGCGGTGCTGGCCTGCCTGCACCGGCTGGGCGTGCGGAGAGTGCCGCTGGTGGTGCTGAGCCACCTCCACGCCGACCACGTGGGCGGGCTGGCGGCGGTGTTGGCGGAGCGGGAGGTCGGCGCGGTGGCCGTGGGGCCGTCGCGGCAGCCGGAGTGGGCGTGGAGGCAGGTCGTCGCGCTGGCGCGCGGTGCCGGGGTCGAGGTGGTGGAGCTGGCGGTCGGGCAGCGTTTGAGCTGGCCGGGGCTGGAGCTCGACGTGCTGGGACCCCGGGCGGTGCCGCGCGGCGAGGAGAACACGGCGGTCAACGACGCGTCCGTGGTGGTGCGGGCGACCACCCCGCTCGGCCGGGTGCTGTTGACCGGCGACGTCGAGCTGGCCGGGCAGGCGGCGCTGCTCGGCGGGCACGTCGACCTGCGGGCCGACGTGCTCAAGGTGCCGCACCACGGGTCGCGCTATTCGTCGCCGGAGTTCCTGGCGGCGGTGCGGCCCCGGGTCGCGCTGGTCAGCGTCGGGGCGGGCAACCGCTACGGCCACCCCAGCGGGGTGGTGGTGGACGCCCTGGCGCGCTGCGGGGCGTTGGTGCTGCGCACCGACCGGGACGGTGACACCGCCGTCCTGCCCGGCCCGGGAGGGCCTCGGGTCGTCCGCCGTGGCGACCCGCTGAACAACGGCGGCTGAACCGGCCGCCGGAAGACCAGAACGCTGCCCGGTCGAGCGACCGGGCCGACGAGAGGAGCACGACCATGAGCGACCGCAACACCTGGGTCCGGCTGCACACCGGCTGGTCGCCGCGCGAACTCGGCTGGGCGCTGTGGCAGCCCGGCTACTCCGCGCACCCGTGGCCCACGGCGGACCTGAGGCCGTCGTTCGAGTTCTACCTGTGCGAGGACCTGCCGACAGGCAGCCGGGGGATCGTGGCGCGGGCGAAGGTCACGAGGACCGTGGGCACCGTGGAGGTGGCTTCGCCGCAGGAGGCGTACCAGGAGATCGCCGACGCGCTGTTCGACGACGACCTGTCGATAGCGCCCGAGGACTGGCGCGCGAACCGGTACAACGGGCACAAGACGGCGTCACCGTGGCCGCAGCAGCTCACCGCGTGGCGGGCCGAGACCGAGGAGGTCGGGCCGTACCTGCTGCCCGAACTCTCGTCGTTCCCGCGCACCGGGTGGCTGCGGGTTCCGGACATCGTCTTGTGACCGGTCCGGTGGCGCGTTCGGCCCGCGCGCCGGGCACCTCCTGGGCGGGGGCGTGGCGCGCGAGCCGGTCGGGCGGAATCAGTCCTTCAGCGCGTTCAGCACGGCCTCGGCCGAGGGCGGGACGTTGGCGCGGGGACCGACGCGGTTGCCGAGGGCGTCGAGGGTCTTCAGGCCGTCGCCGGTGATCAGCAGCACCGTTTCGGCGTCCGGGTCGAGCTGACCGGTCTCGATGAGCTTCTTCGCCGTGGCGACGGTCACGCCGCCGGCCGTCTCGGCGAAGATGCCCTCGGTGCGGGCCAGCAGGCGGATGCCCTCGACCACTTCCTCGTCGGTGACGTCCTCGATCGCGCCGTTGGTGCGGCGGACCGCGTCCAGCACGTACGGGCCGTCCGCCGGGGCGCCGATCGCCAGCGAGCGGGCGATCGTGTCCGGGCGGACCGGGGACACCACGTCCTGGCCGGACTTGAACGCCGCCGCGACCGGGGAGCAGCCGGTCGCCTGGGCGCCGAAGACCTTGTACGGGGTGGCCTCGACCAGGCCGAGTTCGCCGAACTCGCGGAACGCCTTGTCGACCTTGGTCAGCTGCGAGCCGGACGCGATGGGCACCACGACCTGGTCGGGCAGCCGCCAGCCGAGCTGCTCGGCCACCTCGTAGCCCAGGGTCTTGGAGCCCTCGGCGTAGTAGGGGCGGACGTTGACGTTGACGAACGCCCAGTCCTCGTGCTCGGCGGCCAGCTCCTGCGCGAGGCGGTTCACGTCGTCGTAGTTGCCGTCGACGGTGATCAGGTTGCCGTCGTAGACGGCGGTCATGAGGATCTTGGCCTGCTCCAGGGAGGAGGGCACCAGCACGACCGACTGCCAGCCGGCGCGGGCGGCGGCGGCGGCCACGGCGTTGGCCAGGTTGCCGGTCGAGGGGCAGGCCAGGACCTTGAAGCCCAGTTCACGGGCGGCGGCGAGGGCGACGCCGACGACGCGGTCCTTGAACGAGTGGGTGGGGTTGCCGGTGTCGTCCTTGACCCAGACCTTGCGCACGCCCAGGGCCTTGGCGAGGCGGTCGGCCTCGACCAGGCGGGTGGCGCCGGGGTTGGTGTTGGGGTGCGACTCGACGTCGGCGGGGACCGGGAGCAGGCCGCGGTAGCGCCAGATCGACCGGGGGCCCGCCTCGATGTCCTCGCGGCGGACGCGGCCGAAGTCGTAGGCGACCTCCAGCGGCCCGAAGCACTCCAGACAGGCGTATTCCGGCGCGAGCGGGGTCTCGTGGCCGCATTCACGACACGACAGGGCACGAGCCGGGCCGAGGTCGAAGGAGGTGGTGGCCGAGGGCACACTGACAGCAGTCATCGCGAGGTATCTCCTCATCTTTCCCGCGTCGCGGGTCGGAATTGGCACCGTGGTCGTCGCAGCGGACGCTGCGCGACGGGTTGCCGGGGCTTCTTCGGGCCGATCCCTCTGCCCCTCTGGATGAGCGGTATTCAGTTGTGGCGTCCAACTTACGGCACGATCCCGACCGGCAGCCAGATCCGTCCACCATCCGGACGCGTTCCGGGGCGTGGGAGGATCGGGTCCGTGAGCGCGTCCGCAGTTACTCCAGACCCCGTGCACCTGGTCGTCGGCGAGGAAGAGTTGCTGGTCGAGCGCGCGGTGCGCGGTGCGCTGGCCGTGGCTCGCCAGGTCGATCCGCAGGCCGACCTGACCAGGGTGAAGGTGACTGAACTCACCCCTCCTGAGCTGGCCGAACTGGTGAGCCCCTCGCTGTTCGCAGAGGGGCGGGTGATCGCGCTGGACGCCGCCCAGGAGGCGGGCAAGGAGATCGCCGAGGCGGTCATCGCCTACGCCAAGGCGCCGGCCGACGGGGTGACCCTGGTCGTCGTGCACACCGGCGGCGGGCGCAGCAAGGTGGCCAAGGAGCTGCCCGCCGCGCTGCGCAAGGCCGGGGCGGCGGTGACCGAGTGCCCCAAGATCACCAAGGCGGCCGAGCGCGAGGCGTTCGTGCGCAACGAGATCCGCTCGGCGGGCGGCAAGGCCGACCCGGAGGCGGTTGGGGCGTTGATCGAGGCGATCGGGTCGGACCTGCGGGAGCTGGCGGCGGCGGCCTCGCAACTGGTGTCCGACACGGGCGGCAAGGTCGACGCGGACGCCGTCCACCGCTACCACCGGGGGCGGGCCGAGGTGACCGGCTTCGCGGTGGCCGAGAAGGCCGTGATGGGCGACCGGGGCGGCGCGCTGGAGGCCCTGCGCTGGGCGACCCAGACCGGTGTGCCGCACGTGCTGGTGGCCGACGCGCTGGCCGACGCGGTGCGGACCATCGCGCGGGTCTCGGCGGTGGGGCGGGGCGATCCTTTCAAGCTGGCCGGCGAGTTGGGGATGCCGCCGTGGAAGGTGAAGAAGGCGCAGGGGCAGGCGCGCGGCTGGGACGGTGACGGGTTGGCGGCGGCCATGTCGGTGGTCGCGGGGCTCAACGCCGACGTGAAGGGGGTGGCCGCCGACTCGGGCTACGCCCTGGAGCGGGCGGTGCTCAGGATCGTCGCGGCGTACGGGCGGCGCTGAGCCCGGAGCGGCGTTGCGGTGGGACGGTGCGGCACGGACGGTGCGGCACGCGGGACCGACGGCGTGGTGTGGTGCGGCGCGGCACGTGGGACGGGTGCCGGGTGCCGGGAAAAGCGAAGCGCCGCGCCCTCCGGAGAGGGGCGGCGCTTCGGGAGCTCTGCTCAGATCCGGGTGATCAGATCTGGTTGGCGCGTCGGGCCAGGGCCGACTTCTTGTTGGCGGCCTGGTTGGCGTGGATCACGCCCTTGGTGACGGCCTTGTCGAGCTTGCGGGAAGCCTCGCGGGCGAGGGCGACGGCCTTGTCCTTGTCGCCCGCCTCGGCGGCCTCACGGAACTTGCGGATCGCGGTCTTCAGCGACGACTTGACGGCCTTGTTGCGCAGCCGCGCCTTCTCGTTCGTCTTGATCCGCTTGAGCTGGGACTTGATGTTCGCCACGCGAAAGCCACCGTTTCCTCGGTCTTGGGGTCGCATCGCGCTGTGATCGGCCCCACCGGAGTGGGCTTCCTCCATTGCGGAATGCCGCGCGATACGGCTGCCGAGGTTATCAGGGCTGCTCGGGGCAGCGCGCACCGGTCCTCGGCGGAAAAACAGTACACGCGTCCGGTTACCCTGATCGGGTGATGACCGCTCTGGACTGGCCCGGGTTCGGGCAGGTGACGCTCGCCGGCCTCCTCTTCCTCTGCGTGGCCGCCGCCCTCGCCGGCGCGGTGGACGCGGTGGTGGGTGGGGGCGGGCTGATCCAGCTCCCGGCGTTGTTGCTGGTCGGGCCAGGTGGGCAGCCGCTCTACGCGCTGGCCACGAACAAGGTCGCGGCGGTCGTCGGCACGGCTTCCGCAGTCGGTGCGTACGCGCGGCAGACGACGATCGACTGGGCGTCGGCGATCCCGATGGCGGTCGCGGCGTTCGCCGGGGCCACGGGTGGGGCGGCCTTTGCGGGCGCGCTCGAACCCGGGGTGCTCAACGGTGTGGTGCTGGTCGCGTTGGTCGGTGTCGGGCTCTACACGTGGCGCAAGCCCGACCTCGGCGTGGCCGAGACGCCGAGGTTCGGCCGGGTCGCCCAGGTCTGCGTGATGGCGGCGGGTGGCGCGGTGGTCGGCTTCTACGACGGGCTGGCCGGGCCGGGTACCGGGGCGTTCCTGGTGTTCCTGCTGGTGGGCCTGGTGGGCTTCGCGTTCCTGCGGGCGTCGGCGACGGCCAAGATCGTGAACGTGGCGACGAACCTGGGCGCGCTGCTCTACTTCGTCCCGACCGGCAAGGTGCTGTGGGGGCTCGGTCTGGTCCTGGCGGTGTGCAACCTCGGCGGTGCGGTGTTCGGGGCGCGGCTGGCGGTGCGGCGCGGGTCCGCGTTCGTCCGGCGGGTGTTCCTGACCGTGGTCGTGGCGCTGGTGGTCAGCCTGGGGTGGAAGGCGGCGGTTGGATGACCTTGAACGTCGCGCCCATCGGGTCGCCCACGGTGGCGAACCGGCCGAACAGCGAATCGGCGACCGCGCCGACCGGGATGCCGCCCAGGTCCCGCGCCCGGTCCAGGGTGCCGTCCACGTCGGACACCTGGAAGTAGGTCATCCAGTGCGCCGGGATCTCCGCCGGGATGCCGTCGTCCATGCCGAACACCCCGCCCACCGTGTGGCCGGCCACCTGGAGCTGGGTGTAGGGGAAGTCCGGTAGCGGCTCCAGGTCGAACTCGAACACCTCGCGGTAGAACCCGGTCGCCCCGTCGGGGTCGCGGGTGGCCAGCTCGTTCCACACCACCGCGCCCGGCTCGTTCACCACGTACGCGCCGATGTGCTCGCCCGCTTCCCACAGCCCGAACGCCGCGCCGGTCGGGTCGACCGCGATCGCGCCCCGACCCGGACCGCCGGTGTCGAACTCCGGCACCAGGACCTTGCCGCCGGTCGCCGCGATCCGCTCCAGGGACTCGTCCAGGTCGTCGGTGGCCAGGTACGTCGTCCAGACGACCGGGAACATCGCGTCGCGGGGCATCTCGCCGAAGCCCGCGACCGGACGGCCGCGCACCAGGGCCATCGTGTAGCGCCCGGTCTCGGGGCCGCCGATCTCGAAGTCCCAGCCGAACAGCGCGCCGTAGAACTCCATGGTGGCTACGCGGTCGGTGGTCATCATGTCCACCCAGGCGGGGGTGCCCGGCGCGTACGGGGCGTTCAGCTCGCTCACCCCGTCAACGGTCGCACCGGGTGCGATGGGCCGCGAGTCGATCACCGGGTGGCGAGACAGCCGCCCGATCGTTCCTCGCGGAACGGTCGGGCGGCTGCTAGGTCAGGCGCTCGGTGGCTCGTCGTCTTCCGGGTCGCTGGGCCGGGCGTCCTTGCGGGGTCTGCCGCGCCGGGTCGGGGCGGCTGTCCCGGCCGGGAGGCGGCCCGCCTCGGCCAGCGCCCGGCGGAGCAGGAACTCCATCTGCGCGTTGGTGCTGCGCAGCTCGTCGTTCGCCCACCTGGTCAGCGCGTCGTGCACGGCTGGGTCGAGGCGCAGCAGGACGCTCTTGCGCTCGCCCACGTCAGTGGTACAGCGAACCGGTGTTCACGACGGGCTGCGTCGACCGGTCACCGCACAGGACCACCAGCAGGTTCGACACCATGGCCGCCTTGCGCTCCTCGTCCAGCTCCACCACGTCCTTCTCGGCCAGCTTGTCCAGCGCCATCTCCACCATGCCGACCGCGCCCTCCACGATCCGCTGCCGGGCCGCGATGACCGCGCCCGCCTGCTGGCGCTGGAGCATCGCGTGGGCGATCTCCGGGGCGTACGCGAGGTGCGTCAGCCTCGATTCGATCACCTTGACGCCGGCCGCCTGCACGCGGGCCGCGATCTCCACCGACAGGGTCTCGGTGATCTCGTCCGCGTTCTCCCGCAGCGACAGGCCGGCCTCGTCGTGGTTGTCGTACGGGTAGCTGGTGGCGATGTGCCGCACGGCCGTCTCGGTCTGGATGCCGACGAACCGCACGAAGTCGTCCACCTCGAACTTCGCCCGCGCGGTGTCGTCCACCTGCCACACCACGACCGCCGCGATCTCGATCGGGTTGCCGTCGGCGTCGTTGACCTTCAGGGCGGCCGTCTCGTGGTTGCGGATCCTGGTCGACACCTTCACCCTCGTGGTGAACGGGTTCGCCCAGCGCAGGCCGTCCTCGCGGACCGTGCCGGTGTAGCGGCCCAGGAACTGGAGGACCCGCGCCTCACCGGGCGCGACGGTGAACAGCCCGCCGCCGGTGATGACGCCCGCCACGGCGATCAGCGCGCCACCGATGATCAGCACGACGTTGGGGTCGCCCGACCCGAACGCGAACCCGAGCACGGCCACCGCCGCCCCTCCCAGCACCAGCACCACCGAGATGCCCAGCGCGGCCCAGCCGGACACCTCCGACGCCTGGCGCTCACGCACGGCCGGTGCGGGCATCCGCACGATCACATCGGTCGTCGCGTTCATCGCTCCACCCCTCGCTCGTCTATCGCTTTCTTAGCAAAGTGATATCACTTTTGCGGCGGGGTGGGCAAGTCGGTGGCACCCCGGTCCCGGAGGCGAACCTCCCGGCACGCCGGCGCGTCCTGTTCACATGGGGACGATCACCATTCGCACGCCCGTCGAGGCCGACTCACCCGACATCGTCGAGCTGCACGTCAAAGCCCGCCGCAGCTACTACGAAGGCCACCTGCCGGAGTCGGAGCTGGCCGAGTGGGAGGCGGCCGTCCGCGCCTCCGGCTACCGCTTCACCGGGCCCGGCCGGGTGTGGCTGTGCGCGGACCTCGACGGGGCGGTGGCCGGGTTCGCGCTGGTCAAAGGGGACGAGCTGCTCCAAGTGCAGGTCGATCCCGCGCAGTGGGGGCGAGGGGTGGGCAGCGCGCTGCACGGCGCGTGCGTCGCGGTCTGGCAGGGTGCCGGCGTCACCACCGCCCGGCTCGACGTGTTCGAGCCCAACACCCGCGCCCGCCGCTTCTACGCCGCCAAGGGGTGGCGGGAACAGCACGTGGGCGAGGGTCCCCACCCGCACGTGCGGATGACCCTCGACGTGCCGGGTTCCCCCTGGGTCCCGCCGCCGCGCACCCGATGACGTGGCCGGGACGTGGTCGCCGGAGTGGCGGCCGACGCCGTGGCGTGATCCGCTCGACGCATGGAGGTGCTGAGCAGTCGTGTGTTGTTGAGGTCGCGGGACCCCGAACGGGCCCGCGCGTTCTACCGGGACGTGCTGGGGCTCGCCGTCCACCGGGAGTTCCCCGGCGGCACGGTGTTCTTCCTCGGCAACGGGTTGCTGGAGGTGTCCGGGCGCTCCGACGACGCCCCGACGGACGCCGTCCAGCTCTGGCTCCAGGTCCGCGACCTGCGCGCGGCAGCCGACGAGCTGGCCGCCCACGTCGTGCGCGAGCCGCGCCGGGAGCCGTGGGGCCTGGACGAGATGTGGATCGCGGACCCGGACGGGGTGCGGATCGCGCTGGTCGAGATCCCGCCCGAGCACCCGCTACGCCGGGACGTCCGCCAGTAGCAGCACGGCGGCCGGCAGCACCCCGCCGTGCTGCTGCAACGACGTCCGCACGTCGGTGAAGCCGGCCGCCCCGGCTTCCGCGATCAGGTCGGACTCGGACACCGCCAGCGCCCACCGCTGCACCGACACCACCAGTCGACCACCGGGCTTGAGCACCCGGAACAGCTCGTGGAACGCCGCCGGCCGGTTGTCCCACAGCTGGAGGTTGTCCACCGCGACGACGGCGTCCACGGACGCCGGCTCTTGACCCGTCCGCGCGGCCGTGCCCTCCCGCAGCTCCACCTTGCCCGCCAGGATCAGGTCCGCGCACCGGGTGCGGGCCTCGTCCAGCATCACCTGCGACGGGTCCACGCCGATCGCCCTGGCCGCCCGCTCGCCCGCCAGCCGCAGCCCGACGCCCGGACCCGGGCCGACGACCAGCACCGCCTCGTCCGGGCGCGGGCGCAGCACGTCCAGCGCGTGCACCTCGGCTTTCGCGTTCACCTTGGCCATGACCCGACCGCCGAACTCGCCCACCTTGCCGCGCGGGTGGCCGAACGCCACGTCGAGCGCCTTCATCAACTTGGATGCCATGCGCCCAGGTTCGTTGCGCCCGGAGCGCCCGGCATCGGGGATCACCCCGGTGCGACCCCGAAGCGGTGTTCCGCCGGGCCGGACGCGTCTAACGCCAGCCGAGCGCGCGCAGCGCGTCCACCACCAGCGAGAACCGCTCGGGCTCCAGCACCGAGCCCTCGCGGCGGATGTCGTCCTCGTCCAGCTCGAAGACCCGGTCCAGGCGCAGGTACGACTCGCGGCCGTCGCGGTCCCAGCGGCCCGACCCCAGCGGCAGGAACTCGTCCTCCTCGTGCGGGTCGGGGGCCTTGCTGGTCAGCATGAGCGCCAGCAGGGCGCGGCGGTGCCGGCCCACGACCAGCAGCGGGCGGTCCTTGCCCCGGGCGGCGTCCTCCTCGTAGGGCACCCAGGCCCAGACGACCTCGCCCGGGTCGGCCAGGCCGTCCAGGTCGGGGGAGTACTCCAGGGACGCGGCGGCGGCGGCCGAGTGGACCTCGCGCACCGCGCCCCTGGCGGGGCGGGGGTCCTCACCGTTCGTGTACACGGCGGGTCAGCCTATGGCCTCGGTCACGCCCGGGTGGAACGGCAGGTCGGCGGGACGTGAGATGATGAACCGATCCCCTTTGTCCGTCCCGTGCGAGGAACCTGAGTGAGCACGTTCGCCGATCAGACGTTCACGCCTCCGGAGCTCATCCGGAACTTCTGCATCATCGCGCACATCGACCACGGCAAGTCGACCCTGGCCGACCGCATGTTGCAGCTCACCGGCGTGGTCGAGGAGCGGGCGATGCGCGCGCAGTACCTCGACCGCATGGACATCGAGCGGGAGCGCGGCATCACGATCAAGGCGCAGAACGTGCGCCTGCCGTGGCAGCTCGACGGGCAGGACCACGTCCTGCACATGATCGACACCCCGGGCCACGTCGACTTCACCTACGAGGTCTCCCGGGCGCTGGAGGCGTGCGAGGGCGCCGTGCTGCTGGTCGACGCGGCGCAGGGCATCGAGGCGCAGACGCTGGCCAACCTGTACCTGGCGATGGAGAACGACCTCACCATCATCCCGGTGCTCAACAAGATCGACCTGCCCGCCGCCGACCCGGACAAGTACGCCAAGGAGCTCGCCCACATCGTCGGGTGCGAGCCCGAGGAGGTGCTGCGGGTCTCCGCGAAGACCGGGCTGGGCGTCGGCGACCTGCTGGACGAGGTCGTGCGCAAGGTGCCCGTGCCGGTCGGCGACGCCGAGGCACCGGCCCGCGCGATGATCTTCGACTCGGTGTACGACACCTACCGGGGCGTGGTCACCTACATCCGGGTCGTGGACGGCCGGATCACCCCGCGCGAGCGGATCCGGATGATGTCCACCGGCGCGACCCACGAGCTGCTGGAAGTCGGGATCATCTCGCCGGAGCCCAAGCCCAGCCGGGGCCTGGGCGTCGGCGAGGTCGGCTACCTGATCACCGGCGTGAAGGACGTCCGCCAGTCCAAGGTCGGCGACACCGTCACCTGGGAGAAGAAGGGCGCGACCGAGCCGCTGGCCGGGTACCGCGAGCCCCGCCCGATGGTCTACTCCGGCCTGTACCCGGTGGACGGGTCCGACTACCCGCTGCTGCGCGAGGCCCTGGAGAAGCTCCAGCTCAACGACGCCGCGCTGACCTTCGAGCCGGAGACGTCGGCGGCCCTGGGCTTCGGCTTCCGCTGCGGCTTCCTCGGCCTGCTGCACCTGGAGATCACCCGCGACCGGCTGGAGCGCGAGTTCGGGCTCGACCTGATCTCCACCGCGCCGAACGTCGTCTACCGGGTCGTGATGGAGGACGGCACCGAGCACGTGGTGACCAACCCGTCCGACTGGCCCGACGGCAAGCGGGCCGAGGTGTACGAGCCGGTCACCAAGTGCACGATCATCGCGCCCAGCGACTACATCGGCGCGATCATGGAGCTGTGCCAGGCCAAGCGCGGCCAGCTGGGCGGCATGGACTACCTGTCCGAGGACCGCGTCGAGCTGCGCTACACCATGCCGCTCGGCGAGATCATCTTCGACTTCTTCGACGCGCTGAAGTCCCGCACGCGCGGTTACGCGTCGCTGGACTACGAGGAGGCGGGCGAGCAGGACGCGGAGCTGGTCAAGGTCGACATCCTGCTGCAGGGCGAGCCGGTGGACGCGTTCAGCGCGATCGTCCACAAGGACCACGCCTACGGCTACGGCACCAGGATGGCGACCAAGCTGCGCGAGCTGATCCCGCGCCAGCAGTTCGAGGTGCCGATCCAGGCGGCCGTCGGGTCCCGGGTGATCGCCCGCGAGACGATCCGCGCGATCCGCAAGGACGTCCTCGCCAAGTGCTACGGCGGTGACATCACCCGCAAGCGCAAGCTGCTGGAGAAGCAGAAGGAAGGCAAGAAGCGGATGAAGATGGTGGGGCGCGTCGAGGTGCCCCAGGAAGCCTTCGTCGCCGCGCTGTCGACCGACGACTCGGGCAAGGACAAGAAGAAGTAACGCTTCACCGAACTCTCACCCGACCGGCGGCGCGGGCCGGTCGGGGACGCTCACCATGGTGGGCGGTACCGGGTCTCAGGGGGACGGTGTGGAGTACGCGTTGAAGGGCTACCTGGACGGGCGGCTGGCCCCGGACCGGTTCGCCATGCGGTACGTCATCCACGGGCCGTCGGGCACGACGGAGGCGAGCTTCGCGGGCACCGGCGAGTACCGGCTCAGCTCGACCGTGA
The DNA here is from genome assembly GCF_040655415.1 of Actinosynnema sp. NPDC050436. Taxonomy (NCBI): domain Bacteria; kingdom Bacillati; phylum Actinomycetota; class Actinomycetes; order Pseudonocardiales; family Pseudonocardiaceae; genus Actinosynnema; species Actinosynnema sp. NPDC050436. The sequence goes on from NZ_JBFAJV010000005.1 coordinate 394,769, forward strand.
CGGCCGACCACCGGCCGCGCTCGTTCATCGGGCGGGTGGGGGCGCACGACGTGCGCGAACTCGCCCTGGTGGCGCTGCGCGCCGGTCTCTGGCGCGCAGCGCACGTGGGGTCGGTGGACGGCGGGGCCGAGACGCGGATCGATGTGACGGCGGGGGAGCAGACGTTCTCGGTGGTGCTGTGGACGTCGGAGACGGCCGAGGTGCGGTCGTTCGACCAGGTCCAGCAGCGGATCCTGCGGCTGGTGCACCGGCTCTCCGGCGGTGCCGTGCAGGAGGTCGGGCGCTGACCGGCGGAATTCCGCTCATTGATCGGCAGGAATGCCCTACTTCTTGATTTCCCCTTTTCGGGGGAATGTTCGAAATCAATGGTGGAATCGTTCTCCCGCTCTGCCATGGTTGGCGAACCGAGCGGAAAGGGGGCACCATGACCGTCATGCGACAAGACCTCGGCGGGCGTGCCTACACGGTCGAAGACCTGGAGGACATGCCCGATGACGGCGAGCGCTACGAACTCGTCGACGGGGTGCTCCTCGTGAGTCCGGCGCCGGGGCTGCACCACCAGCGGATGGCCTTCCTGATGGCAGTGGCGCTGGAGGCGGCGTGCCCCGACGGGCGGGTGGTCGTGCCCGCGCCGTTCGCGGTGCGGTTCTCCAAGGTCACGGAGGTGCAGCCGGACGTGCTGGTCGCGCGGGAGGAGGACCTGACGGACAAGCTGCTGCCGGTGGCGCCGCTGCTCGCCGTCGAGGTGCTGTCCCCTAGTTCGTACGTGACCGACACCAACCTGAAGAAATCACTCTACGAACGAATGGGCGTCGAGAGCTACTGGGTGGTCGACCCCAAGGTGCCGGTGCTGGACGTGTACGAGCTGAACGCCGAAGGCCGCTACGAATTGGTGACCGTGGTGAAGGGCGAAGAGGCGTTCGACGCCGTGCGGCCGTTCCCGGTCCGGATCGTGCCGGCCGAGCTGCTGGGTCGGCTGAATTGACGAAAAGGGCCTCCGGGGTTTCCCAGGAGGCCCTCGCAGTGCAGTCGGTGCGGTCGTTCGCGGCGGTGGGGTCCCGCTATGCGTACTCGTCGAGCAGGGTCAACGCACGGGCGTACTTCGCCAGCAGCCGGTCCTGGGTGGGGTGGTCGAGCACGGCGATCCGGGGCGGTGACGTGTTGTCGGCGATGTCGGCCCGCTTGACCACGACCGCGACCGGGTCCGCCGCGACCCTTCGCAGGTAGTCGTCCTGGGACTCGCCGGACCGGTGGGTCAGCGCCAGCACCGTCCCCACCACCGCCTCCGGGCAGCCCGCGGCGGTCAGGTCCTCGGCCGTGACGCCGGTGTCCTCCACGACGTCGTGCAGCACGGCGGCCATCCTGGCGTGCTCACCGGCCACTCGGCCCATCACCCTCAGCGGGTGGCCGATGTAGGGTTCGCCCGACTTGTCGACCTGCCCGTCGTGCGCGGCGCGCGCGATTCTGATGGCGTCATCAACGGTGAACGTCATGCCGCTCATGGTCACACCCTTGACAAGCCCCAGTGGTCTAGTCCATTTTGCCAGTGGCCCACGTCACCTGCTGGGCAAGGCCGCCGATTGGACTTCGTGGAGGTGGACGTGGCTTCGAGGACTAGACGCGCTCTGGTCGCCGTGGTGGTCGGCTTGCTGGCCATGGCGGGCCTGACCCTGGTGGTGGCGGGCAACGCCTCGGCCGCCAACCTGGTCGCCAACCCCGGTTTCGACGCCGGGAACACCAGCGGCTGGACGTGCTCCAACGCGACCGCCGTCACCTCGCCCAAGCGCAGCGGCTCGCACGCCCTGTCGGGCACCCCGGCCGGTGCGGACAACGCCCGGTGCTCCCAGACCATCGCGGTGAAGCCCAACACCGCGTACAAGCTCTCCGCGTGGGCGCAGGGCAGCTACGTCTACCTCGGCGTCACCGGCACGGGCAGCGGCGACAAGAGCACCTGGACGCCGGGCACGACGAGCTTCAGCCAGCTCAACATCGACTTCACCACGGGTGCCTCCGCGTCCAGCGTCACGGTCTACGTGCACGGCTGGTACGGGCAGCCCGCCTACTTCGTGGACGACGTGATCCTGGACGGACCCGGCACCCCGCCGACGTCCACCACCAGCCCCACGACGAGCACGAGCACGTCGACCACCACGACGACGACCACCACGACCACCACGACGACGACCACGACCGGCAACCCGAACCCGAACCTGCCGAAGCACGTGCTGACCGGCTACTGGCACAACTTCGACAACGGGTCGCGCCTGCTGAAGCTGGCCGACGTGCCCACCACGTACGACATCGTCGCGGTGGCGTTCGCCGACGCGGTGCCCGCCACGCGCGGTGCGGTGGCGTTCAACCTGGACCCGGTCCTGTCGAGCAAGCTCGGCGGCTACACCGACGCCCAGTTCAAGGCCGACGTCAAGACCCTCCAGTCCCGCGGCCAGAAGGTGATCATCTCGGTCGGTGGCGAGAAGGGCACGATCTGGGCCGGTGACAGCGCGTCGGCGACGGCGTTCGCCAACAGCGTGAAGTCGCTGATCGCCAACTACGGCTTCGACGGCGTGGACATCGACCTGGAGAACGGCGTCAACTCCACCTACATGGCGCAGGCGCTGCGCACCATCCACGCGGGCGGCGGCAAGATCATCACGATGGCCCCGCAGACCATCGACATGCAGTCGACCGGCCAGGAGTACTTCAAGCTGGCACTGGCCGTGAAGGACATCCTCACGGTCGTCAACATGCAGTTCTACAACTCGGGCACGATGCTGGGCTGCGACCAGAAGGTCTACTCGCAGGGCACCGTGGACTTCCTGGTGGCGCTGGCCTGCATCCAGCTCCAGAACGGCCTGCGCCCCGACCAGGTGGGCCTGGGCCTGCCCGCGTCGCCGTCGGGCGCCGGTGGCGGTTACCAGTCCGCTGCCAACGTGAACAAGGCCCTCGACTGCCTGGCCAAGGGCACGAACTGCGGCTCGTTCAAGCCGTCGCAGACGTGGCCGTCGATCCGGGGCGCGATGACCTGGTCGATCAACTGGGACGCGTCCAGCGGCTGGGGCTTCTCCAACACGGTGGCGCCCCACCTCGACACGCTGCCGTAGTTCGGGGGGACGCTCCTCCGGCACGCCCTGCGGCGTGCCGGAGGAGCGTCCCGCCCGGTCAGGACAGGCGCTGCGAGCCGGACTCGACCGTGATGGAAGTCCATCTGCTCAGCGCCGGTCATCGTGCGGTCGGCCCACGTGCTCTCCTCGCCCTCGTTTTGGCTGGGCGACCCGCCGGACCACGCGCTGTCGGCGAACTCATGGTCGTCCCAGGTGATCACCCAGGGTATGCGGCGTGCAATCCCTGGAGGTCCGGGTCGGTCTTGTACCGGGCGTGCCGCCGGAGGTAGTCGACCAGGGTCACCGTCTCGTGCGGACGCCGTCGAGCGGGAAGCGGTAGAAGTACCGGCGGTCGGGGCGCAGCCCGGCCACGTCGAGCTTGACCACGTGGTCCCGGTGCGGGCTCGACCGCGTGCCACGACCCGGCCGAACGCGGGGTTGCCGGACGTGACGCCGTGCCGGAGGAAGCGCCTGCGGGTGTCCTGGACGCGAGCACCGCGACATCCGCGAAGCGCCGAGGCGCAGCGCGTCCCTCCTGGGGTGTGTTCGGTTCACCACGCCACCCGTACCCGAACCGACACCGCCTCGTCGTCAATTCCGCCAAATGGCGGGTTATCGTCGTCGTCATGCTGGATCGACTCGAAGTGCCGGTGATCGCCGCGCCGATGGCGGGCGGCGCGTCCACGCCGGAACTGGTCGCCGAGGTGGGCCGGGCGGGCGGCCTCGGCTTCCTGGCGGCCGGCTACCTGTCCGTGGAGGCGCTCGCGGACCAGCTCAAGGCCACCGCCGCGCTGACCGGGCAGCCGTTCGGCGTCAACCTGTTCGTGCCCGGACCCAAGTCCACTGTGGACCTCGGTGAGTACCGGGAGCGGGTGCGCGCCCAGTCGCCGACCGAGCCGGGCGAGCCGCGCTGGGACGACGACGGGTACGCGGCCAAGCTGGAGCTGGTGACGGCCATGCGGGTGCCGGTGGTCTCGTTCACCTTCGGCCTGCCCGATGCGCGGGACGTGGCGCGGCTGCACGCCGCCGGCTCCACCGTCGTCGTCACCGTCACCACGCCCGCCGAGGCGCGTCAGGCCGCGCAGGTCGGGGTGGACGCCCTGTGCGTGCAGGGGTGCGACGCCGGCGGGCACCGGGGCACGTTCGCGGACGACGGGGTGTCGCCGGGCGGCGGCGAGCTGTTCGGCGTACTGGCGGCCCTGCGCCTGGTCCGCGCCCGGGTGGACCTGCCGCTGATCGCCACCGGCGGCCTGGTGCACGGCGCGGACGTGGCGGCGGTGCTCGCGGCGGGCGCGGTCGCGGCCCAGCTCGGCACGGCGTTCCTGTCCTGCCCGGAGGCGGGCACCAGCCCCGCGCACCGCCGGGAACTCGCCGAGGGGACCCGGCGGACGGCGTTGACCAGGGCGTTCAGCGGGCGTCCGGCGCGCGGTCTGGTGAACCGGTTCCTCACCGACAACGGCCCGGTCGCGCCGGCGGCGTACCCGCAGGTGCACCACCTGACCAAGCCGGTGCGCGCGACCGGCGACCCGGAGCTGATGTCGCTGTGGGCCGGGCAGACCTACGCGCTGGTCCGACCGGCCCCGGCGGCGCAGGTCGTGGCGCGGTTGCGGGACGAGGCGCGCGAGGCGCTTTCCACGGCGATCATGCGAATTCCGCCGCTCTAGCAACGCTTGCGGGGGTGAGAATGTGCGGGTGACGACAGCGCGCGAGCTCGCCGACGAACTGCTGGCCGTGACCCTGGACGCCGATCCGGTCACCGCGACCCTGATGGGCCTGCCCGGCAGGCACGACAGGCTGCCCGACCCGAGCGCGGCGGCGGACCGCGCGCTGCGCCTGCGGGCCGAGGAGATCGCGGTCCGGGCCCGCGCCGGGGACGACGACCCGGTGACCCGCGCGGTGGTGGAGCAGCAGGCCGGCGCGCTGGCGCGCAAGCTCGGCTCGAACCTGGTCGAGCACACCCACGCCGAGGGCCTCAACGCGCCGATCGCCCTGCTGCTGGTGGCGCTGCCGCTGACCAGGCCCTCGGACGAGCGGGGGCGGCGGGACTACCTGGCCCGGCTGGCGGAGCTGCCGGGCTACCTGGAAAAGCTCGCGGCCCGGCAGCGCGCTTCGGACCGCAGACCGATCGCGCACCTGGTCGCCGCTGCCGCCGCCCGGCTGGACCGCCACCTCGCCGAGGACGCCGACCCGCTGGCGACCCCGTTGCAGGGCACCGGATCCGCACCGGCCTGCGAGGAGTTGCTCGCCACGGCGGTGCGGCCGGCGTTCGCCCGCTACCGGGACTTCCTGCGGGCCGAGATCGAGCCGCGCGGCCGGTCGGAGGCCGAGCCGGGGCTGTGCTGGCTGCCCGGCGGGGGCGAGCTGTACGCGGGCCTGGTGCGCTCCTACACCACCACCGACCACACCCCGCAGCAGTTGCACCAGGTGGGGCTGGACCTGATCGAGGCGCTGGACCGCGAGTACGCGGAGATCGGCGCGCGGGTGTTCGGCCCGATCCCGCCGGCCGAGGTGCGCCGCCGGCTGCTGGACGACCCGGCGCTGCGGTGGCGCGACGCCGAGGAGATGGTGGTGCTGGCCGAGGAGACCATCGCGCGGGCCGAGGCGGTCGCGGGCGACTGGTTCGGCACGCTGCCGGCGGCGCGGTGCGCGGTGGACGTCGTGCCCGAGGCGGACGCCCCGAACGCGCCGCTGGCGTACTACATGGACCCGGCGATGGACGGGTCGCGGCCGGGCACGTACTTCGTGAACACCCACCAGGCCGAGCAGCGCGACCGGTTCAGCGCCGAGGCGACCGCGTTCCACGAGGGCGTGCCCGGCCACCACTTCCAGATCGCGCTGGCCCAGCAGCTCACCGACCTGCCGCTGCTGCGCCGGTTCGCCTCCATCGAGGCGTACCTGGAGGGGTGGGCGCTCTACACCGAGCGGCTGGCCGACGAGATGGGGCTCTACAGCGACGACACGGCCCGGCTGGGGATGCTGTCGGGCGACTCGCTGCGCGCCGCGCGGCTGGTCGTGGACACCGGCATCCACGCGCTGGGCTGGAGCCGGCAGCAGGCGGTGGACTACCTGCGCGCCCACGCGGTCATGCCGGACGTGGACATCTTCTCCGAAGTGGACCGGTACTGCGAGAACCCCGCGCAGGCGCTGTCCTACATGGTGGGGCGGCTGGAGATCCAGCGCCTGCGCGGCGAGGCGGAGCGCCGGCTGGGCGACCGCTTCGACATCCGGGCGTTCCACGACCTGGTGCTCGGCGGCGGTCCGCTGCCGATGGCCGTGCTCGCCGACGTGGTCGACGCGTGGTGCGGCTCAGTCGCCTGACCGCTCCTCCAGCACGGAGTTCCGCCTGCTGTAGGCGAAGTAGACGATCAGGCCGAGGGCGAACCAGACCGCGAACCGCAGCCACGTCTCGGGTGCCAGGAAGGTGATCAGCCACAGCGAGAAGATCACGCCGAGGGCCGGCACGACCGGCATCCCCGGCGTCTTGAACGTGCGCGGCAGGTCCGGCTGCTTGTACCGCAGCACGATGACCGCGACGCAGACCACGACGAACGCCAGCAGGATGCCGATGTTGGTCAGCTCGGCGGCCTCGCCGATCGGCAGGAAGCCCGCGATCAGCGCGGACGCCGCACCCAGCACCCAGGTGGTCCGGGTGGGCACGTGCTTGACCGGGTGGGTCTTGGCGAACCACCGGGGCAGCAGGCCGTCGCGGGACATCGAGTAGCCGACGCGGGCCGCGCCCATGAGGAAGGTGAACAGCACGGTCGTGATGCCCAGCACCGCGCCGACGGAGATGACGATGCCCAGCGCGGGCAGGCCGATGTCGGCGAACGCGGTGGCGAACGCGCTCTCGGTGTCGACGTCCTTGTAGTTGACCATGCCGGTGAGCACCAGGCAGGCCAGCACGTAGAGCACCATCGAGATTGCCAGCGAGTAGATGATCGCCTTGGGCATGTGCCGCTGCGAGTCCTTGGACTCCTCGGCGGCCGTGCTCATCGCGTCGTAGCCGAACACCGCGAAGAACACCGTGGCCGCGCCGGTGAACGCGCCGGACAGCCCGAATGGGAAGAACGGGTTGTAGTTCTGGGTGTCGATGTGGAACACGCCGACCACGATCACCAGCAGGACGATGGCGACCTTGAGGTAGACCAGCACGGTTTCGAAGCGGGCCGCGTTCTTCATGCCGAGGTTCAGCACGTAGGCGATGAGCAGGCACAGCACGACCGCGAACAGGTTGACCTTGTAGCTGCCCTCGGCGACGCCGCCGGTCTCCGTGCCGGGTGCGCCGAGCATCCACACCGGCAGGTCGAGCCCGAGCAGGTTGAGCAGCTCGTTGAAGTAGCCGGAGATGCCGATGGCGACCACCGCCACGATCGCGGTGTACTCCAGCAGCAGGTCCCAGCCGATGAACCAGCCGACGATCTCGCCCAGCACCGCGTAGCCGTAGGTGTAGGCGGAACCGGCCTTGGGGATCATGCCGGCGAACTCGGCGTAGGAGAACGCCGCCGCCGCGCTGGCGATGCCCGCGATGAGGAACGAGATCAGCACGGCGGGGCCGGCCGTCTGGTTGGCGACCGCCCCGGCGAGGGAGAAGATGCCCGCGCCGATGATGCCGCCGATGCCGATGGCGGTGAGCTGCCACAGACCCAGGGTGCGGGTCAGGCCCGTGCCCCGGTCCTCGGAGATCTGCTCGATGGGCTTGCGGCGGAACACGCCCGAGCCCCGGCCGAAGCCGCCCTGCGCGGAGGTCATTGCCTGCTCCTCGTGGTTGTGTGCGGCGAACCGTACGCCCGTCGACCAGGACCGGGTTTGTCCGCTCGGACTAGGGGTTGGGTCCTTTCTTGTCCTACCGGACGATTAGCGGGCTTGCGGGCCAGCAGCACGCCCGCCACCACGATCACACCACCGGCCACCGCGTTCCACCCGGCGGGTTCGGCCAGGAACAGCACGCCCAGCGCCGTCGACCACAGCGGCGTGACGTAGGTGACGGTGGCCGCCACCGTCGGGCCCGCCTGCCGGATCACGTCCAGGTTCAGCACGTACGCCAGCCCGGTCCCCGCAGCGCCCAGCACCACCAGCGCCGCCGCAGCGGGCCACCCCGGCCACGCGGGCACCCCGCCCAGCAGCGGCGCGGCCACCGCGAGTTGCGCCGCGCCGCACGTGATCTGCACGGCGGACAGCGCGCCGGCCGAGTGCGGACCGCCGGAGAAGAACCGCCGGGTGTAGGCGAACCCCGCGCCGTAGCAGGTGGTCGCGCCCAGGCAGGCCGCGCTGCCCACCAGCACGTCGTCGCCCAGGCCCTGCCACACCCCGAGCACCACGAGCACCCCGGTGAACCCCACCAGCAGGCCGGCCAGCTTCGCGCCGGTGACCTTCTCCTGCGGCACGATCAGCAGCACGAACACCAGCGTCGTCAACGGAGTCGTCGCGTTGAAGACCCCGGCGAGCACCGAGCTGACCTTCGTCTCCCCGTACGCCAGCAGCGTGAACGGCACCGCGTTGAGCAGCGCGGCCACCACCAGCGCGTGCCCCCACACCGCCCGGTCGCGCGGTACGCCCTGCCGCTGCACCGCGCAGAACGCCCACAGCGCCAGCGCGCCGAACAGGCACCGCGCGAACGCCACCCACACGGCGGGCACGCCCGCGTCCACCGCCACCTTGATCAGCGCGAAGCTGCCGCCCCAGATCGCCGACAACAGCACGAACTTCCCCACCCACGGTCTGCGCACCGCAGGAGGATCACCTCACCGCGCACAATGAGTCCAACAAGCAGGCACCGAACGGGTATGAGAGCAGCTCATGACGCTGAACTTCGCGCAGCTCCGCGCGTTCCTCGCGGTGGTCGACGAGGGCGGCTTCGGCACGGCCGCCGAAGCGCTGGGCCTCACCCAGTCCGCCGTGTCGCACGCGGTGGCAGCCCTGGAGCGCACCCTCGGCCAGCCCGTGCTGCACCGCCGGGGCGCGGTCCGGCCGACGGCGTTCGGGCAGGACGTGCTCGCCCACGCCCGGTCGGCGGTGGCCGCGTCGGTGGCCATGACCGACCTGGCCGCGCGCAGCCGGGGCCTGGCGCAGGGCACGGTCAAGCTGGCCGCGCCGCCCACGGTGTGCCAGGGGCTGCTGCCGGACCTGCTGGCCCGCTGGCGCGACGAGTTCCCGCACGTGCGGGTGCGGGTATTCGAGGGCGAGGACGACGAGGTCGCGGACTGGCTGGGCAACGGGACGGTGGAGGTCGCGGTCCTGGTCGACCCGCCGCCGGGTGCGGGCGCGCTGGTCGGCGAGGACGCGTTCCACGCGCTGCTGCGCGACGACCACCCGCTGGCGGGGGAGCCGGAGGTGGACGTGGCGCACCTGGTGGACGACCCGTTCCTGCTGTCCTGCGGCGGGTGCGAGCGGCACGTGCGCAAGGTGTGCCGGGGTCTGCCGATCACGCCCGTGCACCGGGTGCGCGAGCTGGGCACGCTGCTGGCGATGGTGCGGGCCGGGATCGGCGTGTCGATCGTGCCGGGCCTGCTGTCGGCCATGCTCACGCCGGGCCTGGTGCTGGTGCCGCTGACCCGCCGGGTGACCCGGCGGCTCGTGGTGGGCGGACCGCCGGGCCGCGAGTGGCACCCGGCGGTGGCCGCGCTGGTCGCCTCGGTCGGCGACGCCGGGTCGCGCGCCGGGGCTAGCGGGTGAAGACGATCTTGCCGGCGGTGTCGCCGTCGAGCATGGCCCGGAAGCCCTCCTCGGCCCGCTCCAGCGGCAGTTCGCGGCCGATGCGCGGGCGCAGGCCGTTCAGCGCGCAGAACGCCAGCAGGTCGCCCAGCTCGGCGCGGGTGCCCATGGTCGACCCGACCACCCGCAACTGGAGGAAGAACAGCCGCTGCAACTCGGCCGCCGAGGCGTCGCCGCTGGTCGCGCCGGAGACGACCACGACCCCGCCGGGCTTGAGCGACTTCATCGAGTGCGACCAGGTGGCCTTGCCGACCGTCTCGAACACCGCGTCGACGCGCTCCGGCAGCCGCGCGCCGGACTCGAACGACGCGTGCGCGCCCAGCTCCTCGGCCAGCGCCCGCTTCTCCTCGGTGCGGCCGGTCGCCCACACCCGGAAGCCCGCCGCCCGGCCGAGCTGGACCAGCGCCGTGGCGACGCCGCCGGACGCGCCCTGCACCAGCATGGTCTGACCCGGCCGCAGCCCCGACTTCACGAACAGCATCCGGTACGCGGTCAGCCACGCCGTGCCCATGCACGCCGCCTCGGCGAAGGACAGGTCGGCGGGCTTGGGCAGCGCGTTGCGCGCCGGCACCACCACGTAGTCGGCGAACGTGCCCTGGTGCTCCTCGGTGAGCAGGGTGCGCCCGGGGTCGAGGGTCTCGTCACCGGACCACGCCGGGTCGCCGACCACGGAGTGCAGGACGACCTCGGTCCCGTCGTCGAGGACGCCCGCGCCGTCGCAGCCCAGGGTCATCGGGAACCGGTCGGCCCTGATGCCCACGCCCCGCAACGTCCACAGGTCGTGCATGTTCAGGCTGGCCGCCCGCACGCCGACCCGGACCCAGCCGGCCGGCACCTCGGGGTCGGGGCGGTCGCCGACGCGCAGGGCGGCGACGGGGTCCTGCGGGCTCGGCTCGGCTGCGTAGACGGCGAACATGCCCCGGAACTTACCGAGTGGTAAGGACGCTGGTGCGGTGAACCACGTCACGGCAGTAGGCTCCACTCCGTGGTGGACGCGATCGCGCAGTGGTGGGACGGCGTCGAGCTGTGGATGGCGCAGCTCCCGTTCCCGTTCCAGTTCGCCCTGCTCATGGCGATCCTGCTGCCGCTGAGCCTGGGCGCCGCGCGGCTCATCGACCGGGTCGTGGACAACGCGTCCTCGCGGTTCAACCCGCCCGCCGCCGCCGACGCGCCGGCCGAACCCGACAAGGCGGACGCCGCGCCGCCTTCGTAGGCTGGCGGCCGTGACTCCCGCCAGGCGGCTCACCGCCGCGCTCCTGGGCCTGCTCGCGCTGGTCGTGGTCGGCTACTTCGCCAAGGACCTGGGCGGCTCGCCCGACCCCGCGCCGACCACGTCGCCCGCGTCCACCCGCGTGCTCGCCACCGGCGGCTCGTCGTCGGCGGGGCAGGCCACCGGCCGGGTGGCCGAGGTGCCCGGCAGCGGGTCCGGGCTGGCCGTGGAGAAGCTGTCCGCGCTGCCCGCCGAGGCGCTGGCGACCTGGCGGCTGATCGAGGGAGGCGGGCCGTTCCCGTACCCGCGCAACGACGGCGTGACGTTCCAGAACCGGGAGAAGCGGCTGCCCGCGAAGCCCGGCGACTACTACCGGGAGTACACGGTCCCGACACCGGGCAGCCCCGACCGGGGCGCGCGGCGGATCGTCACCGGGTCGTCGTCCGAGGTCTACTACACCGGTGACCACTACTCGACCTTCGTCGTCGTGGACGTGACCCGGTGACGGCGTTCCGGCACGTGGTGCGCCCCGGCGCGCGGTCGAAGTCGGCGGCGCTGGCCGCGATCGGGCTGGCCCTGGACTTCCCCGACTACTACGGGCAGAACCTGGACGCGCTCTACGACTGCCTCACCGACCTGTCGTGGCTGCCTGCGGGCGACCACGTGCTGGTGTGGGAGGGCGGCGACGCGGACGTGGAGGCCGTGCTCGCCGACGCCGAGGCGGAGACCGCAGACGGCGCGCGCCGGTTCTCCGTCCACTACCCGGACCGGCCCGACCCCTCCTGAGGGCCGGGCCGGCGTTGCGCCGTCAGTCCTGGACGGGCACCCAGGACGGCTTGCGCTTGGCGACGAACGCGGCGATGCCCTCCTGGCCCTCGGGGCCGCCGAAGTGCCGCGCGGACAGTTCCAGCATGTCGGCGAACACCTCGCCCAGGCCGCTGGGCCGGGGCTCTTGGAGCATCCGCTTGGTGGCGGCCAGCGCCTGGGGCGCACCCAGGGCGAGCATGTCGGTGTAGCGGGCGACCTCGGCGTCGAGGTCGTCGGCGGGCACCGCGACGTTGACCAGGCCGATGGCCTGCGCGCGGCTCGCGTCGAAGGTCTCGCCGGTCAGGAACAGCTCGTGCGCGGCGCGGGGGAGCAGCCGGGGCAGCACGGTCACCGAGATGACGGCCGGCACGACGCCGATGCGGACCTCGCTGAACGCGAACGTGGCGGTCTCGACGGCGATGGCGATGTCGCACGCCGCGACGATCCCGACCCCGCCCGCGCGGGCCGGGCCGGCGAGCCGCGCCACGACCGGCTTCGGGCTGGTCCACAGCGCTTCCAGGATGGCCGGGAACTCGTTGACCCCCTGCTTGTCGGCGCTCGCGCCGCCCGCCTCCTTGAGGTCCATGCCCGAGCAGAACACCGGCCCGGTGTGGGTCAGCACGAGGACGCGCACGTCGTCGTCGGCCTGCGCGGCCTCCAGGTGCCCGGTCAGCTCGGAGCGCAGCCGGGCGGAGAGGGCGTTGCGGTTGTGAGGGGAGTCCAGCGTGATCGTCGCGATGCCGCGCCGCACCTCGTAGTGGACCAGCTCGTCTGCCATGGGCTGCACTCTACGAGGCCCGATGTTTGACAGCGTGCTGTCAAAATGACAGGATGCTGTCATGACGACGAAGACGGTCCACCTCGCCCTCTACGACACGCTCGCGGACTGGGAGATCGGCTTCGCCACCGCGCGGATCAACAACCCGGCGTTCCAGAAGAACCCCGGCAGCCACCGGGTGCGGACCGTCGGCGCCACGCTCGACCCGATCACCACGATGGGCGGCCTGCGCGTCCTGCCGGAGCTGGCGCTGGCCGACGTCGACCCGGCGGACAGCGCGATGCTGGTCCTGCCCGGCGCGGACACCTGGGACGGCGGCAACGCCGAGTTCGCCCGCGCGGCCCGGCGCTGGCTGGAGGCGGGCGTGCCGGTGGCGGCGATCTGCGGCGCCACGGTCGGCCTCGCGGCCGAGGGGCTGCTCGACGACCGCCCGCACACCGGCAACGCCCCGGAGGAGCTGGCGGGCGTCGCCGGCTACACGGGCGCGGAGCACTACCGCGCCGACCGCGCGGTGCGTGCCGGCGGCCTGGTCACGGCAGGGGGCGCGAGCGCGCTGGAGTTCGCCCGCGAGGTGCTCGCCGAACTCGACCTCTACGACCCGGCCGTGCTGGAGGCGTGGTACGGCCTGTTCCACACCGCCGACCCGGTGTGGTTCGGGAAGCTGCGGGCGGCGGTCTCGTGACGGAGCAGCGGTCCGCCGGCGCGGTCGCACCGCGTTCGGCGGCGGGTGACGTGCTGACCGACGTCGTGATGCGCACGTTCCGCCTCTACGGCGGCTTCCTGGAGGCCGCCGAGGTGATGACGAAACCGGTCGGGCTCACCGCCGCGTGGTGGCAGGTGCTGGGCGTGGTGCTCAAGCAGCCGCTGCCGGTCTCCGGCATCGCCCGGGAGGTCGGGTTGGCACGGCAGAGCGTGCAGCGGATCGCGGACCTGCTGGTGGACCGGGGGTTGGCCGAGTACCTGCCCAACCCCGCCCACCGCCGCGCCAAGCTCTTCCGGCCGACGGAGGCGGGGTACCGGGCGATCGAGGGCTTGCGCGAGGCGCAGCACGCGTGGGCCGACCGGATCTCGGCCCAGGTGGACGTGGAGGAGCTGCGCACCACGGCGGCCGTCATGCAGCGCCTGATCGCCGCGCTCGACGCGGACTGAGCCGCGGGCAGTACGCGGCCCGTCCGACCGGCTCGCGGTTCCGGGCCGGTCGCCGCGCACGGCAGTCCGGCCGGTCAGGCGGAACGGCTGGCGCGGGTGCGGGCCGCCGCGTCGAACCGGTGCAGCACCACCTCCGCCACCTCCGGGTCCGCGCCCAGCGGCGCGGCGACCACGGCGTCGCCCGCCAGGTCGGCCACCCGGTCGGGCAGCAGGCCCGGCGCGAGGAACCAGGACGCCACGGCGATCCGCCGGGCACCCCGCTCCCGCAGCCGCGCCACGGCGGTCGGCACGTCCGGCGACGCGGTGGAGGCGAACGCCGCCGCCACGCCCGCCCAGCCGGACTCCGCCGCCCACCGCCGCGCGATCGCGTCGACGGCGGCGTTGGCCGGCGCGTGCGAGGAGCCCGCGCCCGCCAGCACCACGCCCACCGAGCGGTCGCCGGTCGTGACCCCGGCCGAGGCCAGCCGGCGCAGCGCCGCCGACTCCAACCTCGGGTCGGGACCGAGCACGTCCGCGATGGTCACGTCCAGCGACGGCAGCCGCGCCTCGGCCACCGCGCCCGGCACGTCGACCCGCGCGTGGAACGCCTTGCCCAGCAGCAGGGGCACGACCACCGCCGTGCGGTGGCCGTCCCCGTGCACGGCCCGCAGCACGTCCCCGAGCCGGGGCGCGGACAGGTCCAGGAACGACCCGCGCACGTCCAGCTCGGGCCGCAGCCCCCGGACCACTTCGAGCAGCGCGTGCACGGTGGTCGCGGAACGCGGGTCGCGGCTGCCGTGCGCCACGGCGACGAGCGCGGTCACAGCGCGCTCGTCAGACCACGGGCGCGCAGCACCGCCCGCTCCAGCGGCCGGAACACCAGCAGCTCGATGCCGACACCGACCAGCAGGATCAGGAAGATCGCCGCGATCACCATCGAGATGTCGTTGAGCGACGACCCGTTGTGCAGGTACTGCCCGAGGCCCTCGCCGAGCTGCGGCGAGGTGGCGATGATCTCGGCCGCCATCAGCGAGCGCCACGAGAACGCCCACCCCTGCTTCAGCCCGGCCAGGTAGCCGGGCAGCGCGGCGGGCAGCAGGATGTGCCGGGCCGCCGCCAGCCGGCCCGCGCCCAGCGCCTGGCCGACCCGGGGCAGCAGCGGCGGGATCTGGTCGACGCCCGACACCAGGCCGTTGGCGATGGACGGCACCGAGCCCATCAGCACCACGAAGTAGATGGTCGACGGGGTCGCGCCGAACCACAGGATGCCGGCCGGCACCCAGGCCACCGACGGCAGCGACTGGAGGCCGGTGATCAGCGAGCCGATCGCCGCGCGCACCACCCGCACCTTGGCGATCAGCAGCCCCAGCGGGGTGGCGATCACCACGGCGGTCAGGAAGCCCAGCACGGCCCGGCTCACCGACGTCCACAGCACGTCGAACGCGCGGCCGGTCTCGATCGCCTCGGCCACCGCCGCCCACACCGACGCGGGCGAGGGCAGCTGGTACTCCGGCCAGAACGCGGCGGCCCACAGCGCCTGCCACGCGCCCAGCAGCAGCCCGAAGGCGATCAGCGGCGGCACCCCGGTGCGCACGAACCGCCTGCCCAGCGACGGCCGCTGCTCCTGCGACGGCGCGTCCAGCGCGTCCAGGCCCGCGCCGACCTTGGCGAGGTCGTTCTCAAGCTGCGGCGTGGCCACTGATCACCTCTCGCAGGTGGGCGGTGATGTCGTCGATCAGCGCCGGCTCGTCACCGTCCACCGTCGACCACTCGCGGACCACGCGGCCGGGGCGGGAGGACAGCAGGACGACCCGCTGCGCCAGCCGCACGGCCTCGCGCACGTCGTGGGTGACGAACAGGATCGCGGTGTTGGTCTCCCGCCACACCCGCACCAGCTCCGCCTGGAGCACGTCGCGGGTGATGGCGTCCAGCGCCGCGAACGGCTCGTCCATCAGCAGCAGGCCGGGCGTGCCCTCCTCGGCGCTGCCCAGCGTGGAGGCCAGCGCGCGGGCCAGCGCCACCCGCTGCCGCATCCCGCCGGACAGCTCGTGCGGGCGCTTGTGGCCGGCCTCGCCCAGCCGCACCAGCGACAGCAGCTCGCTGGCCTTCTCCCGGCGCTCGCCGCGCTTGAGGCCGGCCAGGCGCAGCGGCAGCTCCACGTTGCGGGCGGCGGTCAGCCACGGCATCAGCGCGGCTTCCTGGAACATCACGGCGGGCCGCGAGGTGGACAGCTCGATCGAGCCGGAGGTGGGCGCGTCCAGCCCGGCGACCAGGTTCAGCAAGGTCGACTTGCCGCAGCCGGACGCGCCCAGCAGGCACACGAACTCGCCGGGCACGACCCGGAGGTCGACGCCGTCGAGGGCGAGGACGGAGTTCGAGCCGTGCCCGAACGACTTGCGCACGGCGGACAAGGTCACCGCGGAGTCCACTGTGGACTGGGCGGTGCTCTCAAGCGTGGCGGTCATGGTTGCCTGCCTTCCCCTGAGCCCTGGTTACTTCTTGTCCAACCCGGCGGTGTCCACGGACGGTTTGCCCGCGGCGGTGAGCACCTTGTTCAGCAGCGTGAAGTCGGCCAGCCCGGCGACGTCGGCCGCCTCCTTGGCCACGCCCGCCGTGACCGCGTCCTCCGCGAGCTGCGGGAACGCCTTCGCCTGCGGGTCGAGCGTCAGCTCGATGTTGTCGAACGCGCGGTCCAGCACCGGCTCGCCCAGCGACTTGCCGGTCAGCGCCTTGAGCGCGTTGTTGACCACCTGCTTGGCCTCGGCCTTGTTGCCCTGCGCCAGCTCGGTGGCCGCGAGGTGGCCCTTGAGCAGCGCCTCGACCGTCTGCGGGTGCTCCTTGAGGAACTGGGTCCGCACCAGCAGCACCGTGGTCGGGAACTTGCCGCCCTCCCACAGGGCCTTCTCGTCCAGCAGCACCTTCGCGCCCGCGTCCAGCACCAGCCGCGACGACCACGGCTCCGGCGCCCACGCGCCCTGCACGTCGCCCTTCTTGAACAGGTCGAGCGACTGCGCGTTCTCCGTGTTGGTCACGTTCACCTGGTCGGCACCCGCGCCCACGCCCAGCTTCTGGTCCGACAGCCACTTCTTGAGCGACACGTCTTGGGTGTTGCCCAGCTGCGGGGTGGTGATGACCTTGCCCTTGAGGTCCGCCGCCGACCCGATCTCGGGCTTCACCACCAGCTGCGCGCCGCCGGAGGTCGCACCCGCCACCAGCCGGACCGCCTCGCCCTTGGACTTCGCGAACGCGTTGATCGCCGGGCCGGAGCCGATGAACGTGGCGTCCAGCGACTCGCCGAGCAGCGCGTTGACCGCCTCGGGACCGGCGTTGAACGTCTGCGTGGTCAGCTTGGTGCCGCCCAGCTCCTTCGCGAACAGGCCCTTGTCGACGCCGATCAGGGCGGCGGCGTGGGTCACGTTCGGGAAGTAGCCGAGGCGGACCTCGGCGGCCGGCCCCTTGTCCTGCGCGGGTGCGTCGGAGGCGGAGCCGGTGTCACTGCCCGCCCGCGTGCAGGCGGCGAGCGCGACGAGCGCGGTCAGTAAAGCCAGGGACTTGGTCAGGGTGCTGCGTCTGGTGCTCACGGCGGCGCGGCCTTTCTGGGGGTCAGGGACCGGGGGAAACGAGGGCGTGGCTGTCGGTCGGGGAGGTGTTCTCGTCTTCGGTGCAGCTCTCGACGCCGTCCAGCACGGGCAGCGGGGCACCGACGAGGCCCGCCGCGAGGGTGCTGCCGTCGGCGGCGTCGATGACCAGGAACGCGCCGGTGCGGCGGTTGTGGGTGTAGTCGTCCACGGGGACGGGTTCCGCCGTGCGCAGGGCGACCTGGCCGATGTCGTTGAGGGTGAGCGACGCGGGGTTGTCGGAGCCCGCGAGGCGCTGCTCGTCGAACCGGGTGCGCAGCTCGGTGACCACTGCCTGGACCGTGCGGGTGCCGTGCTTGACCAGCACCCGCGCGCCCGGGGTGAGCGGCTTCTCGGCCAGCCAGCACACGGTGGCCTCGAACTCGTCGGTGACCGTGGGCAGCTCGCCGGCCGCGATCAGCTCGCCGCGTGCGATGTCCAGGTCGTGCGCGAGCAGCAGCGTCACCGACTGGCCCGCCGCCGCCTCGTCCAGCGGGCCGTCGGCGGTGTCGATGCCGGTGACCGCGCTGCGCAGCCCCGAGGGCAGCACGCGGACCTCGTCGCCGACCCGGACCGTGCCCGCCGCGACCTGCCCGGCGTAGCCCCGGTAGTCGGGGTACTCGGCGGTGCGCGGCCGGATCACGTACTGCACCGGGAAGCGGAACGGCGCGTCGTGCGGGTCCGGCTC